>NZ_QRAN01000044.1 GCF_003457605.1 Seongchinamella sediminis | reverse complement strand
GTCAGGTCGCGTACCTTGAGGGCCTCGATCTGGTTGGCGTTGAAGGCGCTGATGGACATGGGTACGTCCTGCGAACCCTCCTCGCGCTTGCGGGCGGTGACGATGACTTCTTCGAGCAGTGCCGAGCTGCCCCGGGCACCGCTTTGCTGGGCCTGCGCCGCCGGAGTACCGGCCCCTAGGCTGACAACAGCGGCCAGCGTGGCCTGGCTCAACACATTGATGTGATTGCGTTTCATGAGTATCCCTCGTTGTTACGGCTTATAGTTATGGGGGCCATTGCTGGCACCGGTTCAGGGGCGATTACGACCGAGTTCGTCGTGGCTGCTCACCCACTCTTCAGACACCACCGCGGCGCCCAATGAGATTTCTCCGCACAGCACCGTGGCGGCGATAATTTCTGCCAGCTTGTGCGCCTTTCCGGCGCCATAGCAGTCCATGGTCTCCAGGCACTCGCGCTGGGTCGCGAGACCGGTGCCGCCGCCGTAGGTGGCAACGATCAGCGAGGGCAGGGTGACCGAATAGTAATAGTCGCCTTCCGGGGTGATTTCCGCATACACCAGGCTGGCGTGCGACTCGGCCACATTGGCTTCGTCCTGGCCGGTAGCGATAAAAACCGAGGCAATGCCGTTGGCCGGGTGCACGCCATTGTGCACCGCGCCAGCCATCAGGCCACCCAGTTGCGAGGCCATACGGGCGGCGTACATGGCCTCGGGCGTGGTCCTCATCCGCTCCTGCAGCAGTGTCCGCGGCAGGGTGATTTCGGCGATCACCCGCTTGCCGCGACTGTGCAGGGTATTGAGTTGCGAGTGCTTCTTGTCGGTATCCATATTGCCGGAGAGAAAATAGCGGGAAATGGGGCCCTTGTAGTGTGCATTGATCCACTGGCAAGCGGCGTAAGTCGCCTTGCCGCACATGTTCTGGCCGGCGGCGTCGCCGGTGGTGTAGTTGAAGCGCAGGTAAATCATTTTGCTGGCGGGATATTGCTCGATGTTGCGCAACTTGCCCACGCTGGTGGTGGTCTCGGCGGCGGCCTTGATGTCGCTGAAGCGGGTCAGCAGCCAGTGGGCGAAATCCCTCGCCTGGCGCGCGTTTTCGAAGACATACACCGGTGAGCGTTGCATCGCGTCGTCCACTACCGTCGTGGTGATGCCCCCGGCTTCCCGGGTCAGCTTCATGCCACGACTGTAGCTGGCCACCAGGGTGCCCTCGGTGGTTGCCATGGGCACGAAAAAATCGCCCTGGGCATGCTCGCCGTTGACCCGCACCGGACCGGCGAAGCCCAGGGGCATCTGTACAATGCCGGTGAAATTCTCAATATTGCCGGGCAGGGAGCCGGGGTCGAAGGAGTACTGGCCCACGTGGTGCAGGCTGGCCCCGCTTTGCTGTTCGATAAACTGGCGTCGTTCGGCGGCTGCCTGCTGTGTATAATCGTTGTCCGGCGAGCGCGGTATCTGGATGGCTTTCATGGGTATTCGCTCTGTTGGTTAGGAAATAGCTACAAGACAGTAATGAGACTACGCCCGGGTGACACGACCCGCATGACTGAGCACGCCAGATTCATGACCGAAGATGCCAGCAACCGCAATTAATCAGGGCAAACCGCCCACAGTGCTGTCCAGCTGGACCCAGGTCCTGGTGTCGGCGCTGGAACAGCGCGGCCTGGATACCCGGCCGCTGCTGCTGGCAGCCGGCATTGATCCGGCCAGCGTCGCCGAGCCGGGGAGGCGCTTTCCACTGGCGGCCACGACCCGCCTGTGGCAGCTGGCCGCCGAGCAAACCCGGGAAGAGACCCTGGGGCTGTGGGTGTCAAAGTTTTCCAATCACACCACCTTCCACGCCCTCGGCTATGCCTTCATGGCCAGCCGTAACCTGCGGGAAGCGCTGGAACGGGTGGTGCGATTCAATGCCACCGTCAGCGACGTGGCGGAAGTGAGCTTCGCCCGGCGCGCCGATACCAGCGTTATCGACTGGCACCTGCGGCCGGGCGCCACCCAGCCGGCGCCGGAGGCGATGGAGGCGGTGATATCGGCCATCCTGCGCGCCTGCAGGCGCCTGTTGGGGCCCGACTTCTCGCCACTGCGAGTCAAGCTGATGCGGCCCGAACCGGAACAGGCGCAGGCCTTCGCCGATTTCTTTCGCTGCGAGGTGGAGTACGCTCACCCGGGCTACGAACTCGAGTTTCTTACCGGGGAGCTCGAGCGACCGCTCGCCGGCGGCAACGACGAACTGGCGCGCTCCAACGACCGGGTGATGGAGGCGTATCTGGCGCGCCTGGAAATAGGCAGTGTCGCCACTCGCCTGCGTACCCTGCTGGCCACCGACCTGCCCAGTGGTGTCAAGTCCCAGGAGGACTATGCCGGGATTCTCGGGATGAGCGGCCGCAGCCTGCAGCGCAAACTGAGCGCGGAGGGCGTCACCTTCAACCAGGTGTTGAGTGAGACCCGCTGCGATCTCGCCCGTTCCTATCTCGGCGAGGCGGGCGGACCCTCCCTGGCGGAGGTGGCCTTCTTGCTCGGTTTTTCCGACAGCAGCAGTTTCTCGAGGGCGTTTCACCGCTGGACCGGGATTGCTCCCAGTGCCTTTGCGGCCGGGGAACGGCCCCAGCACCAGGACCCGGGGCTGTAGTGGCCGACGAAATTCTGGGCGGTGGGCAAAATAAATAAATTTTTTTCCAATAATGGGGAATAAGTTCTGTTCCCCAGCCGTCATGTAATCAAAGTGGAGTGAAACACCACCTGGAGGTACCGGGTGACCTGCCATTTGGGTACGCATCGAAGAGCCTTAAGGCCGTTACAGAATGCGAGGCAGTCACTGCAGACCTCACCTTTTTCGCCACCGAGTGCAGGCAAGCCCTGACTTCGTGGCTCATGCCTCCCAGAGCGGGGACCGCTAGCCCTCCGCACTGAACTTCAGGGCCCGTCATCTACATGGGGTGGCGGGCCCTGTTTCTCTTTTTGATTTACCGTTTATCTCTTTAATTCAATCAGTTAGCCTGTGTTGTTGAAGCGTTTTCCGTGCTGTTGGTCCAGGGGTTGCGGGCACAAAAAAGCCCGGTTACCTGTCGGTACCGGGCCACGCGCAAGCTATGGACCTGCTATTGCCAGTGACTGTCGATCAGGGCCTGCTCATCAGCGGCGCCGAGGGCGATACCGGCGGCGTGTTCGGCCAGGAAGTCGGCCACGGCATCGGCGTCACCGGCGCCGGCGGGGCGGAATTCCGAGGCGCTGCCGGGGAGCTCGGCTGCGGCGACCACCCGGGTCGTCCACTGGCCGGCCTCGCGGCAGGCAACACCACGCTGCCCCTCGCCTGCAATATTCACCAGGTACTCGCGACACCAGCTGCCATCAATTGACTGGAAGCTGAGCACCGGGCGGGCCGAACTGCCATCGGCAAGTGTCTGCCACTCTTCTGCCATGGCAGGGGTGGATTCCAGGAGGTCTGCCAGTGTCGGGCTTGCGGGAGTATTCTGTTGCCACTGCGGTGCCAGCAGGGCGCCGACCGCAGCCACCAGTGACGCCGCCACCGCATACTGCCACGCGGGGCGCCGCTTGCGGCTGGGGAAGCCAACCACGTTGGACGCGGGGCGCAGCATCGCAGCGATCGCCTCGGGGGCCCTGTCGGTGCCGGCGAAAGCCCGCTTTATCCGGCCTTCAACCCCGCTCATGTCGTCAAGGGTGGCCTGTAGTTGTGGCTCGGCTGCAAGCCGCTGTTCCAGCTGGCGGGCGGCGATAGCATCCAGTTCACCGTCCAGGTACTGGGAGAGCAGTTGAAAATCCTGTTCGTTCATAGCGTGTTCTCGTCAGTCCTGATCGCGCTGCGGACTGTAGTGCTGCAGTAAATTTTTCCGCGCCCTGGCGATGCGACTCATGATGGTGCCCACCGGCACCTCCAGGATCTCCGCCGCCTCGGCGTAGGTCTTGCCCTCGATAGTTACCAGGCTGAGCGCCAGGCGCTGTTCTTCCGCTAACTTGTCGAGGGCCGCTGACACCGCTTCAATTTCCCGTTCTCCGTCAGCGATGGCCTCGGTGGACGGGGACTGCGTTTCCTCATCGGCGATGGAGGGGTAGCGCTGTCTCACATCCCGGGACCGCAATTCGTCGATCCACACATTCTTGCAGACCCGGTAGCTCCACCTGGCGGTATGCGCGTCGTCCGGCATACCCTTGAGCAGCAGCTTCTCCACTGTGGTCTGCAACAGGTCGTCAGCATCAGCGGCATTGCCGGTAAGCGAGTAGCAGAACCGGCGCAATCCACCCAGTTCGGCCATCAGAGCCTCACGTTGTGAATCGCTGAGCGCTGGCATACGAATCCTGTTAAAATATGGGACGTTTGGGCGCGCGATTTTATTCCGCCTTTTATTCCGACAGGGGGAATTTTTCTTTGCGCGGCTCGTCATCATTACACTAGACGACGCATTGTCGTGACGGTGAATACTAGCATGCTTTCTTTCAAGTTATTGATAACTTTGACAATAATCCGGAGTTTTGCCCGGTCTGCGGTCGCCGCCACTGTGCTTGGCCTGTGTATGCTGGGCGCCGGGATCGTTCAGGCCCAGGTACCCGGGGTACTGACCGGCACTGAAGTCGAGGAGCAGGTCGAGGACGACATCGAGGATGAAGTAGAAGACTCGGTTAATGATTCGGTGGCGGACGCGACAGACGAGGATGTCCAGGAATCAGTGGAGGATGCCGTTGAGGAGGCTGTAGAAGACGGCCTGACCCTCGGGGTAGACATCAATATCGGCAATCAGGTCGAGGACCAGGTCGAGGACCAGGTCGAAGAAACCGTCGAGGAGACCATTGAAGACGAGTCCGAGCAAATTGCCGAGGAGACGGTAGAGGACCTGGTCGAGGAGACCGTGGAAGAGCAGATTACCGAGACGGTTACTGAAGATGTCGAGCAGAACGTCGATGAAACCGTGGAGGATGCGGTTGAGGAGACCGTGGCCCAGAACGTCGAGGACAGTGTTCAGGACCAGGTTGAGGAGTCCGTCCAGGAGGAGGTCGCCCACAATGTCGAGGAGACAGTAGAGGACGGCGTGGAGGAACAGGTTGAAGCCGGGCTTGAAAGCTCGGTGGAAGAGAACGTCGCCCAGAACGTTGAGGCCGGGGTTGAAAGCTCGGTGGAAGAGAGCGTCGCCCAGACCGTTGAGGCCGGGGTTGAAAGCTCGGTGGAAGAGAACGTTGCCCAGACCGTTGCAGCAGGAGTTGAATCCTCGGTGGAAGACACCATCGCCCAGACGGTTGAAATGTCAGCTGAAGTGCAGGTGGCCGACTCGGTTGAGGAGCGCTTCGAGAACCAGATCGACGATATTCTCGATACCCTGGAAAGCGACCTCGAGGTAGACGAGGACAGGATTGCCCGGGAGCAGTGGCTGGTGATGGCGGAGCCGGAAGTGTTCGAGGAACTGGCGGAGAAAGGCTACCTGTTTGACACCGTAACCGACCTGCCTGCGCTGGGCATGCGCCTGGCCGAGGTGGCGGGCCCCTCCAGCTTTGATATTACCGAGGTCCGCCGCGGGGTGCTGGATGTGGTGGGCAAGGACCGCGCCGAGGTCGACCTCAACCATATTTACACCGCGGGCACGGAACTGGTGGCGACCGAAACCGGCATCGCTCCCCGGCAGGCATTGAGCCTCCCCGAATCCAGGGCCGCCAATGCCCCACGTATTGGCATGATCGACAGCCGGGTTGATGTGAGCCACCCGGCCCTGGCCCTGGCCAGTATCGAGAGCCGGTCATTTGTCTCCCGTGACGGGCAGCTCCCCGACTTCCACGGAACGGCCATCGCCTCGATTATTGCCGCCAACGATGTGGACTACCAGGGCCTGATGCCCGACGCCCAACTCTACGCTGCCGCCGTGTTCGAACAGGATGAAGAGCGTGGGGAAATCGCCTCCACCGTCAGTCTGTTGCGGGCGCTGGACTGGTTGATCTCCAGCGAGGTCGACGTGGTCAATATCAGTCTCGCCGGCCCCCCCAATCGGCTGCTGGAAACCGCGCTGAAGCGCGCCGCCAGCCAGCAGGTACTGGTGATGGCCGCGGCGGGTAATGGCGGCCCGGTGGCCCAGCCCATGTACCCGGCGGCCTATGAAAGTGTGGTGGCGGTCACCGCGGTGGATGAGGGCCGCCAGGTATTCAGGCTGGCAAACCGTGGCACCTATCTCGATATCGCAGCACCCGGGGTGGGTTTGTTGCACGCCAGGGCAGGGGGCGGCTATGTGGCGTCTTCCGGCACCTCGTTTGCGGTGCCCTTTGCCGCCACGGCGGCCGCCAGGCTGTTAAGCGAGCAACCGGGGGTCGACGTGATGACCCTGCTGTACCGGTCCGCCGAGGACCTGGGGCCGCCCGGGCGCGACGAGATTTACGGTCACGGTCTGCTGCGTCTCACCGGTATCTGATTGGCCGGCGCCTGGCCGGATAGGAATTACCAGCGATAGGACAGGCGTGTGCCGATCACATGTTGGTCATAGTCCGATCGGGGGTAGTTTGAATCGTAGTCCCCGTAACCTCCGTACAGGCTGATACTGCCCTGGTCCAGTACCGGGTACTCCAGGTCGATTTTCCAGCGGTGCCGCCGGTCCTCGCGCTCCTCGCCAATACTCGGGGTGATGCCGCTGTAATCCCGGTCCTCATAGCGCCAGGACAGCTCCGCTTTCAATACCTCCCCCAGCACCTCGAAGCGGTGAATGTAGCGTAGCTTTATGTTGTTGGCGCTGTAGTCGTAGCGATCCGCGACCGCGTCCTCATCCTTGAACTTGTAGCCCAGGTTGAAGTAGCTGCGCAGCCCGCGGCGGAAGAAGTAGAAATCCATCTCGCCGGCGTGGCTCTCGGCGTTGCGGAACTGGTTTTGTTCAATCGTCTTGTCCGAGTACACGTAGGCGGCCCGCGCGAACCAGCGCTTGGAGAGGAAACCGGACAGGTAGGGGGAACCGCGGTAGTACTCGAGGAAGTCGTCACCATCGAGCCGGGCATTGATGTAGTAAAGGGTCAGGCCGCCGTTGACCTTGCCAAAGCGGGTGCCCAGGTCCAGCCCCAGCAGGTGGGTCTGGCGGTCGACAAAACTGAACTCCTCGTAGTTTGCCTGGCTGAAGTCGTAGGTGACTGCCAGATCGAGGGAGTCGTTGAACTGATGTTCCACTTTCAGTTCCGCATCCAGCACCAGCGAGTAGTCGCTCTGGTTGCTGGATGCATCCAGCTCATCGACGGTGACATTGCTGTCGTATTCGACACCCAGGCCCACTTCCGCCGAAAACTCGGTCGCGGGCTTGTTGCCATTCTGGCCCACAGCCGGAACCGTCCCCACGCCGGTGGCGAGAGCGCATAACAGTCCTGCCGTGTACACGGGTAGTTTCATCAATTGTCCCGGGAAGCTTTTTATTCGAGCGTAGGCGCCGGATAGCGCGCTGGCGGCAATGATAGCAAAATTTTCTCCCGGGGGAGCCTACAGACTGTGTTCCATTCCCCCCGGTGTATACTCTGGTTTTGCCGGACCTGATCGCCGACCCATGTACCGTCTTCTACTCTGCCGTGCGTTAATGCTTGTCGCCCTGTGTCAATCGGCACCGGCCAGCGCTGATGGCGGTGAGGAGTGCGTGGTTCTGCTGCACGGCCTGTTTCGCTCTGCGGCGGCGATGAAGCCGATGGAATGGTATTTTGAGCATGCGGGTTACCAGGTGGTGAACCAGGGCTACAACTCGCTCTCCGCTTCCATCGAGGTGCTTGCCGAGTCGTCGGTGGGTGCAGGGCTGGCTGCCTGTCATGGCATGGGAGCAGGCCGGGTTCACCTGGTTACCCATTCACTGGGCGGAGTGCTGGTCAGGCAGTACGCAGCCGGACACCCCCTGGCGCCCAATACCCGGGTGGTGATGCTGGGGCCGCCCAACCAGGGCAGCCAGGTGGCGGCCTACTTTGCCGGCCTGGACTGGCTGGACGGCCTGCGGCCGCCGGCGATTGAGCAGTTGGCCGCCGGCGAGGCGTCTGTGCCGCTGAAGCTGGGGCCAGTGGATTTCCAGCTGGGCATAATCGCCGGCAATCTCAGGGACTCAACCCTGTTACCGGGCTTCCCCGAGGGGCCCAGCGATGGCACGGTCTCGGTGGCGGAAACGGTGGTTCCCGGTATGCTGGACTTTTTGCAAATGCCGGTTCTGCACACATTCATGATCTGGAACCCGCTGGTGTGGGAACAGGCCGAGCACTTTTTGCGCACCGGCGCGTTCAGGCGCTGACCCGGCCGACCAGCACATGGTCGGCAGCCCGGGGCAAAAAAATGCTGGGTCTTCACCAAATCGAGTGGGTAGATTAGCCTTGTCCTCATGAAAGATACACAGCTTTACAGTCAGATTCTCGGTATCCAGAAGCCCTGGAAGGTCACCTCGGTAAATGTGTCGCTTG
>NZ_QRAN01000043.1 GCF_003457605.1 Seongchinamella sediminis | reverse complement strand
CAAGCGACACATTTACCGAGGTGACCTTCCAGGGCTTCTGGATACCGAGAATCTGACTGTAAAGCTGTGTATCTTTCATGAGGACAAGGCTAATCTACCCACTCGATTTGGTGAAGACCCATAATTATTCTCATTAGCCGATTGCTTTCTTTCGGCCAGTGCTAAACCAGTATCAGGCGCCGCCCATCGCCGGAAAATGACGATCGCAGTCAGGATAATTAGCATTTGCGCTCAAAAGCCTGCGCCGGTGTTTTTGGGTGCTAATGACAGTGCCCTTGGCGGCTATTGTCGTATGCTATGGGCGGAGCATCTTTATAGTGAGGAAGGTTGAGCAAGTGCTTCTTCGAAACGCTATTCTCCCGGTAACTACAATCAGGTTGAGACCAAGTGATGAAAACTGAACGATCATATCGCGGGCGCGCAGGCTCGCTGGCGGTTTTTACCGCACTACTGACAAACCTGGCAATTTCGGCCGCCTGCGCCGGGGAAAACGTTGCTGACAGAATGCACCAGGCATGGATGGCATTCAGTGATGACCTGAATTTGGCAGAAGCAACACTGAGAGAGCCGCAGCACTACCCTCCAGCGCCCAGCGAGCGGGTGATGGCTGACGGCTATCGGTACCTCCTCGCCCACCTCAACCGGGAAATCGAGTATGCCATTCGCGCTGACCCCCTATTTCCAGAGTTTTTCCGATCCATGGATATGTTAAGGAAATGGACAGGCGAAAACCCCGACGCCATGTACTTAAAAGCCCCGATCGATGCCAGCGCTTACTATCAGGTAGAAATTCAGGCGGAAAACACCAATGAATGGACAGCAGAGACGTTCGTTTCGGGTGCCAAAGCGCCTCGACAGGTCACATTTCAGACCATCACCAGTGTGCCGGGATACAGCGGTGAACTGAAAGAAATGAAGGATTGTCGCAATCAGACTCTGGACTTTATCACTGGAGCCGAACTAGACGCTGATTCTCTCGGGCGTTACCGTATCCTGATCGGACCCAGTCGGCCGGATGACTATACGGGCAATTTTCTCCTTTCACGCAAGAGAATGAGCTGTGAGGCGACCGGCAACACCACTATTCGAAGCGCAAGTATGCTCTCGGTAAGAGAGGTATTTTCCGATTGGGAACACGAAGTCCCTCTGGATATGAAGATAACCCGCCTGGATTCGATTGGCCTTAACCGCCCACCATTGTCCAGCAGCGATTTGGCAGCCATTCTGGAAACACTGGGTGATAAGGTCAAAAACCAGATACGGTTCTGGAATCTACTAATGGCTGGTCCCATGGAGATGAGCGGGGACACTAATAATGACGGCAAGCGTTCCTTACCGATCAATGGCATTAACCAACCATCGCCTCCCTTCACTGCAGGTGGCGTCGCCGGAGCCAAACAACTCTACGCTTCAGGGATTTTTGATCTTGAGGATGATGAAGCTCTGATCATCAGAATGCTGGCACCCGTGGAACCCTACTACACCGGGTTCCAATTGAACAATCTATGGATGGAGGGTCCAGACCAGCAGAACTTTGTGAGTAGTTTAACGGGCGCTCAGAACCCTGTGGTTGGTGACCAAACCCGTTATTATATCATTTCATCGCAAGACCCGGGTGTTCAGGGCTGGATCGATACAACAGGCCTGAAAAAAGGGTTTCACACGATGCGTTTCGTTTTCAAGGAAAGTCCTTCTGCAGATAGCTTGCCCAGGCTGACAGCCAAACGTGTCAAGCTGTCAGAACTGCCTCATTCCCTTCCAGAAAGCTATCCAGAGGTAAGTAGTGACGAACGCAAGCAGCAGATTGCTATCAGGCAGGATCATATCAAAATGCGTTGGCGGAATTACTGAGTGGGAATGTCAGAAATTCTGTGTCAATTGCTACGAACTTTTGTCATGCGGGGTTTCGCGCGTAATCGACGGTCGATATTTTCGTTTGTATGAACTTGGACTAAGACCGGTCCATCGTTTAAAGGAGCGAACGAAGGTACTTGACTCGGTATAACCCAGTGATTCCGCTATTTCGACGATGCTTAGCTTTTCATTGAGAAGCCTGCCGATAGCAAGTTCGCAACGCACTTCATCCTTAATCGCCTGGTAAGTTGTACCTTCGTCGTGCAATCTCCGTCTGAGAGTCGATTCGGAAATGTAGAGCATAGCTGCCACTTCGCCGATTGAAGGCATACGAGTTCCAAGCTCAATAACAATCAATGACCGAATAGCCCGGCTGGTACTCGCTGGCACGACATCCTGCTCAATCAGTTGATACACACTGTTGTTGAGAAATGCGACAAGCGACTCATGTGTCTGAACAATTCGACGCTTTAATAAGCTCTGGTGGAACGTGAATGTATTCTCTCCTGCGTTGAAACGCACTGGGCACTGGAAGATTCTGGAAAGACTTTCCCGATATTTCCTATCGATTGGCGGCGCATCAATGGATAAATCCGCGACAGGTATCGACTCACCAATCAGCCAGCCACAAAGTGCATGCCAGGTACGAAGGCCCGATGCCCTGGCTACTGTCAACGTATAACCCGCCCTGTCCCACGTGCTGGGCACCAGCGGGGTACCCCCTTCCGGAAGGTCAAGCGTAAAACTCAATTTTACCATTGAGCTTTCTTTATCTTCGATAAGTGTTGTCTGATAGCAATTTTTAGAAAACAGAAGCCTTTCAAAACGGCTGGCAAGCTGTAACGCCTCACCCAAAGTCCGCGCACCTATCAGGCAATAGCACATCATCTCGAAAGACTCGCTTCCGACACCAGCGCCCCAGATAATCGGCTGGCTAAACTGTTGTAATTTAATAGCTGCTGCTTTGTAGATTCTGGAATAGTAGTTGGCAGGCAATTGTTGTTCTGCTGGCATCGACATGATCTGATCAGTTGTCAGGCCAGTTGTGCTTATGATTGCCTCCACATCCAGCTCGAATAGCGCCAGGTAGCTAATGAGTAACTGGAACTTTCTCGCGGGGATAGTGATACTGAGCACTCGTCCTTTACTCCTGAATATCCATGATCATGCTACCTCAACGCATGGCAAGCGTCAGCATCGCAAGAGGCACAGTGGCTGTTTGATTCTGCTGGCGGAAGCCCCAGCTCAGGCCTGAAATATTCTGTGTTCAGAAGCCAAAGTTTACAGACGGCATCGAATAGTGAAATAGCAATTTATTGCAACCAGGAATGTGTGCTCACATTGACGAGTCAGGCGCATCAAGAGAGAGCCGGCAAGCACTTAAGCAGCACAAGCGGCAAAGACCTGTGGATGCCAACCTGTGCCGGGACTGTGCCCCATTGCAGCGGATCGAGCAGCTTGTCGCGATACGACGGGGGCTGAGGTCGGATTACAGCATGCCCATCCGCTGTGCGAGGCGCGCTGCGGGAATCAGCAGGCGGCGTATGATCAGGTGCTGTTTGCGTGGATTACCCACCGCTTGCGGCCGGCTCAGCGGGAAAGGCAGGGTATCCAGCCGCTCCGACGCCAGGCCCTCGGCCAGCAGTTTGCCCATCAGCGGCGCCATGACATTGCCCCAGGCATTGAAGTGCATCAGGCCGTAAACACCCGGATGTAACTCGAAGACACCGGGAAACTCCTCGTCCCGCAGGGCCACGCGGCCGGTCCAGTAGTGCTGCAGGCGGATATTCGCCTCGCGGGTCGCCGGCCAGGTGCGATGTATCCAGCGCAGGTGCTGGGCGAAATGCCAGTCGCCGTCCGCCGGGCGCGTCGTTGTGGGCAGGCTGGAGACCACGATGCGCCGGTGTCGGTCGATCAGGAAGGGATGCAGGTCGACGGGCTCCTGGGCGAGGGTCGCGCCGCCGGGCATGATCTGTTCCGCGAGGGCCTCGGGCAGCGGCTCGGTGGTTATGCCGTAGGCGGTCAATGGATAGAAGTTGTCCCTGACGCGCGGCTCGATGGGACCGGGATAGGCGTTAGTGCAAAGGACTACCCGCCCGGCAATGACGCTACCGGCTTGGGTGCTGACGCGCCAGCGCCGCCCCTCCGCCTGCAGCCGGAGCGCTGCGCTGTCACCGAACACCCGCGCTCCGTGCCCGATGGCCGCGCGTATCAGACCGTTGGTGAACAGGTAGGGGTTGACCCGGCCGCCGTCGCGGTAGAGCACACCGTGGGCGTAGTAATCGCTCCCGGTCATCTCGCGCATCTCGACTGCGCCCAGCCAATCCACAGCCTGTCCCTGTAGCTGGCGCCAGAAGCGGGAACGCTGCTTGAGCTCCTCGAAGGTCCCCTCTCGCTGGGTCGCATGCAGGTAACCGCTGCGAATGGCGTCACAGTCGATGGCGTACTCCCGCGCGAGATCGAAGGGAATGGTGTGGTGCTCACGGAAGGCCTCCAGAAAAGCCCTGCCCCCATCCGGGAAGCGCTGGAAAACGCTGCGACTGCGCAGCGTCGGCAGAACGTGGCCGGCATTGCGTCCGGAAGCGCCCCAGCCCGGTTGTCGCGCCTCGAGCACGGCAACAGCCAGACCGGCCCGGGCGAGGTGCAGGCCCAGGGAACTGCCGGCGAGCCCGGCGCCGATCACGCAGACATCGGCCTCGATCGACTGCGCCAGGGCCGGATAGCGCGCCACCTCGGGGACCCAGCCACTGCCCTCCAGCGGCGACATTCCCTGCTCGAACTGGTCCTCCCGCTGTGCGGGTACCTGCCAGGCGGCCCCCGGATGTGCAGGGGTGGCCCCGTCATCGCTCTCGCAGCCCGACAGCAAGGCGCCGCCGGTAACGCCGAGCAGCCCTGCCTTGACGCAGCTGCGGCGCCGGATACCGGTGCCGGACTCAGTATTCATAACTGACTTCCAGGCCGCGCTGCTCCAGGGTATCTGCACCCAGTGCGGTGATGGCAATGGGCACGTCCTGGCTGCTTTCCTGACGCTTCTGGGCCGTGACCACGACCTCCTCGATACCCTGCGCCAGGACAGGCGCCGCGCTCCCGAGTGTGGCCAGCGCAATAGCGCTGATTAGTGTCCTGCTGGCAAGTTCCCACTGCATGCTGCACCCCTGATGGTTTTGGTGACAAATTTTGAACAAAACCACTTTAACGGGACATTTGGCTTACTAGCAAGCCATACGTCCCGTGATAGACTCCGGACCGCGAGGTATGAAACAGTGCACGGGTTGAGCGTGCGCTGCGCAAAAACGCATGGCGCCCACTGAATACCGGGGCGTGGCCAGGCAAGAAAACGGGAGCGAAATGAGCAAAGTTGAATTTCCCCGCGCAACGGAAGGGGGCGATGAACGCCGCGCGCACATCGAAGCAGCGGTGGTTGCTGTCATTGCCCGCTCGGGGATCGAGCGACTGACCGTGCGTGCCGTCGCGGCAGCAGCCGGGTGCTCCAAGGGCCTGGTAGAACACTATTTCGGCAACAAGGCCTCGCTGGTGGCAGCTGCCGCGGATTGGGCCAACCGCACCTACCTGGATCGCGTGCGGCGCGCTGTAGGCGACCAGAGGGGGCTCGCAGCGCTGGAAATCCGCCTGCGTCAGTTGCTTCCCTACCGCGAGGAGATTCTGCACGAGTGGAAGGCCCGCCTGGCCTTCTGGCAGCAGTCCTCGTGTGACACTCGAGTCGCAGACAGCAGTCGCTCAGCCTTTTGGCAGGTCCACGACCAATTACTTGGTGACGTCCAGGTAGCCCGGGATGAAGGGCAAATACCGGCATCGGTGCCACTCCAGGAAACCGCTGAACTGGTGCTGGTGATGCTGGTCGGATGGAGCACTCTGTGCATCAACAACCCGCGCCTGCGTGAACACGCCCCCCTGGACCGCCGCCTCACCATGCTGCTGAACCTGCTGCGAAGCGGCGAACTCACCGGGCTGGTGGTGGGCGATCCCGAGGTGGACTACTGACCACTCAGGGAGGAGCAAGGCGCTCTTCCAGCTCGATTAAAACGGTAGCGAGCACCTCGTCTGCCAGCCGTCTGATCAACTACATTGCTGAATTGCAGATCAACAGCGTGCATGCTCATCGCCACCGAACAGGAGCGAGCCGGGCTAAGGTGGGCTGGTGAAGGAGACATCCTCCAGACGCAGGCGCTCCCTGCAGTGGGCGCACTGCACCCGGTGTTCGAGAATGTGTCCGCAGCCGTCGTGGAGCAGCAAGTCTGCCGGGCCGGTACTGCCAGCCATCCAGTGATCGCCCCACTGCATCAGCGCGAGGATCATCGGGAAGATGCCGCGACCCTTTTCGGTCAGGTGATAGCTCACCAGGCGACCGTCCCTGTCATCGCCCTGTACCTGCAGCAGGTCCAGTGAAAGCAGGGTTTTCAGCCGCGCAGAAAGCACGTTACTGGAGATGCCCAGGACCTTGCGGATCGCGTCGTAGTTGTAGACGCCACGCATGATGACGGTGAGTATCTGGATGCTCCAGCCATCCCCGATCACCACGGTCGCCAGGTAGTCGGAGCCCAGGTCTTCCAGTTTGTTCACGATTCGGGGCCTGCGACCGTTGCTTCCCGCAACGGCTGCGGCCTTGTTAATGGACCGGAAAGTGACGTCCTCAATGGCAATCTCCCCCTGGCAGGCATGGCAGCACATCTCCGGCTGCAACAGCTTGCCGCAGTTGCTGTGATACAGACGCGCCGGAAGAATGCTGGCGTCCGCATGCCAGTGACTATGCCAGCGCCAGACCATGATGATGAAACTGTAGAGATCGGCCCCCTTGGGCGTGAGTCGGTACTCGTGCACCAGGCGCCCGTCCTGCACCGGCGCCTTGTACATCAGCGCTTCCTCGGTGAACCGGTTGAGCCGGAGGATGAGTGTCTGCCGGGTGATACCCAGGCGGGACTGAAAATCCTGGAACCGGCGCACCCCGAGAAATGCTTCCTTGATGATCTGCAGGGCCCAGGGGTCGCCCACAACATCCAGCGTCCGCATTAACGACACAGGGACAAATGGTCGCTGTTGCTTGCTCGCGGCCTTGGACACTATCTTCGCGCTCCCTGCAATGATTGCGACAAAATAACTAGGGCCTGTTCACACTACCTGAGTTGGCCCTAGCATAAGCAGAACTTGTGGTGCTGGCAATGTGCGCAGGCGCAGACCTGTTCATTGCCGCACGGTTATCGCCTGTGCAGCGGATGGAGCGGATGGAGTGGATGGACGCGACTGAATCAGCCCGTTATGCCCGGCAACTCAAAGGTGCCAACCAAAGGCACCCGGCTGTCGCTAGTGCGCTGCGGCAGTATAGCCAGGGTACTTGTGTTAGCAACAACAGGTTCTATAATTAAAGTCTAGAAAAGAAACTAATGCATCAAGAGAGGAGTCCCGAGCGTGCATTACAGTGTCGTCACCCCCCTGTGGCAGGACCGCCCCGCGGCGGACAACCTTGAAGTCGCAATCAATGCCGACAAACTGCAATTCCCCGAACTGTGGATCGGGGAAATGGCAACTTACGATGCCTTCGCCTTTGCCACCGCCGCCGGGCTCAAAACCCGCCAGATCAAGCTGAGTATCGGTCCCCTTGCAGTGTCAGTGCGCACGCCGGCCACTATGGCCATAGGTGCAGCCTCGGTCGCCGACCTGACTGGTCGCGACGTGCAACTGGCCCTGGGCGCCTCGAGTGTCGTGGTAGTTGAGGAGTGGCACGGGCGCGTGCGGGAGCGCACCGCCACCCATCTGGCGGAGACGGCGCAAATAATACGCGGCCTGCTCGATGGCGATAAAGTCTCGTTCGAGGGCGAACTGGCCAGGTGCAAGGGCTACCACCTGCGGCTGGACGCGCCGGGCAGCCCCATCACCATAGCCGCCTTCGGCCCCGCCGCCGTGCGCGCGGCTGCGCGCCATGCCGATCGCATGTTGCTCAACATGTGCGATGCGGCCAGCGTCGCACGCCTGCGAGAACAGATGGAAGATGCCGCAGCCAAAGCCGGGCGGCCCGCACCACGGCTGGCCGTGTGGCTGAGCTGCGCGGTTGAGCCACAGCGCGAAACCATCGAACAACTGCTACGCGCCAAGGTGGGTTACCTGGCGGCGCCGGGATACTCTGACATGTTCGTTGCCGCCGGTTTCGGCGATCTGGTGGAATATGCGCGCACTCGCCCCCATCCCCGGGATCTGCTCGCCGCCATGCCAGGCGAACTGGTTTCTGCCATTGGGCTCGTGGGTTCCGAGGCGGAGATCGATCGCAAGCTCGAAGAGTACCGCGCCGCCGGTGCCGACGAAATATGCCTGGTGCCGGCCACCACCGGCGACCCCGGTGGCCTGCGCACCCTGCAGGCTATGGGCAGCAGGCTGGACTAACACCGAAACCGGAGGAATCGCCGATATGCTGCACAGCAATGACCGCTGTTGCGCCAGGCGAATACCAGCAATGGAACGCCTTTAACCAAAGCTCTATTATAAAATTCGGTCCTTCAGACATTTCTGTGGGTCCATACTAAGCTGAGAGGCATATCCTGATGGGAGGATTTGCCATGCACAGCGAAGAAATGTACCGGCAGATGCTGGGTCTGACGGCGCCTTGGGATG
>NZ_QRAN01000042.1 GCF_003457605.1 Seongchinamella sediminis | reverse complement strand
GAAAAGGGCCTGCGGCTTCCGAAATCCTGAGCATTTTAAGACTGCCGTGTTCTTTCATTGTGGCGGTTTGAACCTATATCCTGCTGCTGTGACCCACACGAATGCCGGATGAACCTAAAATATAAACTGCGCCAAGCTGCCAGAAACGACTTGAAAGACATTGGCCGATACACACTGAAACATCACGGCAAAATACAGCGTGACAAGTATCTCAAAGGTTTTAAAGAGCGGTTTGGAGCCTGTAACTAAATCTGTGTATTTTCACCCAATGCTCCGGTCCTTCTGGCAAGCCTTCGAACACTATAGGCATTTAAAAATGCAAGACACCGCCTGTAGATCGTCTTGATTTGTCCCGCACTCGAATTGTCCCCTAACCTATCAGTCACGAAATTTCTCTGGGTCGCTACTCTGTGGCTTTTGGCTCGGTGGGTATTCCTCAAAAGTCTTCATAAATTTTCCAACCACCACCGCCGATTTGTAAAAAATTGGAACTCGCTCCATAACCCATTCGTTATAGGCGTTGGAATCAGTATCAGCTCGCTCATAGGGATCGCGGCGTAGGTTGAACAGCTTCGGCTGACGCAACACATCAAATTGCTCACGCCACAGGTCGTATCGGCGATGTCGCTGCTCGGAAAACATGACCTTCCAGTCTCCCATCCGAACCGCTGATAGCTCGCCGCCATCGGTAAAATAGAAAAAGTTTTCGCGCGGGCCACTGGGTTCTTCCCCAGTGAGGTAGGGAAGAAAATTATAGCCATCAAGATGGGTAGTGAAAGTCTTACCAGCTACCTGATGCCCCGAGAGTAACTTGCCCTTGATGTCATTCTGCCCAACAGCTGCCATCAGAGTGGGTACCCAGTCCAGGTGAGACATAATCTCATTAGAGGTACTATTTACTGCAATTTTACCTGGCCAGCGCACCAAGGCTGGCACCCTGAAACCGCCTTCCCAGGTTGTATTCTTTTCGCTGCGGTAAGGTGTTATCGCGCCATCGGGCCAAAAATTAAAATGCGGCCCGTTGTCAGTAGAATAAAAAACAATAGTGTTATCGGCTATCCCCAGTTCGTCCAATTGATCCAGCAAAGCACCGACATGATCGTCGTGCTCCAACATCGCGTCGTTGTAAAAACCCTGACCGGAACGGCCCAGAGTCTCTTTCTTGACGTGTGTTTTATGGTGCATTCGGGAGGAGGCAAACCAGACAAAAAATGGCTTTTCCTGGCTATGCGCCTTGTCGATAAATTTCTTCGCAGCGGACAGAAATTCTTCATCCACCGTTTCCATGCGCTTGCGCGTCAAGGCGCCGGTGTCCTGAATTCTGCCGTCTGCAAACGAGTGGATCACACCGCGCGGTGAGAACATATCTCGCACCCACTGTTCAGTGGGATAGTCCTCATGCTCAGGCTCCTCTTCAGCATTCAGGTGATAAAGATTGCCCTTAAACTCATCAAAGCCATGGTTGGTCGGCAGGTATTCGTCCCTGTCGCCAAGATGGTTCTTGCCAAATTGCCCGGAGGTATAACCTAGCGGCCTCAGCAGTTCTGACAGCGTCGGATCACCCGGTTGGATACCAATAGTCGCACCGGGAAAACCCACCTTTGTCAGGCCGGTGCGCAGAGGGTGCTGACCGGTGATAAATGCAGAACGCCCTGCTGTGCAGCTCTGTTCGCCGTAGTAGTCCGTAAATAGCATACCCTCCCGAGCCAGACGGTCGATATTTGGCGTGCTATAACCCATGATGCCTCGATTGTAGGCGCTGATGTTACCAATACCGATATCGTCGCCCCAGATAACCAGTATATTGGGCCTGTCTGCAGCCACTGCAGTGTTAATGCTAGCAATCAGAAGCAGCAAGGCAACGGTAAGTTTCTGCAAGCTAATCACAGCCAAGTTATAGAGTTTCATTAGCTATCCCATCCATTATAAATTTTGTTGGCTGACATTTTACTGGAGTGGGCATCAACTCACTCAAAAAAAACCGAAAAGTCCCTGGCCAACTCGGTAGTTACCGGACCAACGGCAAAAGATTGGAAGCATCAAATGTGACCTTGCCCTGATGTCGAATTTAGCGCACCTTCCACTGTGGTCTCCGCTTTTCCAGAAACGCATTGAGCCCTTCACCAATATCCTGGCTCTCCATCATTGTCTGCAGGGCCGGGAAAGTCCCAGCCTCCTGAGCCTTCTGGGCTGCGGGAACACCGGCATGATCGAGACCGCCCAACACGCATTGTTTGGTTGCCTGAATCGCCAATGGAGCACATCGAAGAATACGCTCTGCCAGTTTCTTGGCACCTGTGAGCGCCTCTCCCTCCGGTACAATCTCGGCAACAAGCCCCAAAGCGCCAGCCCGTTCGGCGTCAACGGTATCCCCTGTCAGGAGTATCGCCATCGCGGGTTTTAGCCCTATTTCCCGAGCCAGACGGTGCATACCTGTGGCAACTGCAGCGGTTCCAATTTTCGGTTCGGGCAAGGCAAACTTGGCATTTTCTGAGGCGATCACCAGATCACAAGCCAGCGCCACTTCAAACCCCCCGCCAAAGCAAATACCATTAACCGCAGCGATAATCGGTTTATTACAACTGGTCCTGTTAGTCATTCCCCCGTAGCCACTGGGAGGCATCTGGTAATCTTCATTGGTTTTGGCGGCGGCCATTACACTGATATCACCACCGGCACAGAAAGCATCGCTGCCCGCGCCGGTGATAATACCCACCCAAAGACTGTCATCGGCCTCGAACCGGTCCAGCGCCTCGGCCATTTCGTAGCTCGCAGCCGGACTGATTGCATTCATGACATCAGGGCGATCGATGGTAAGAATGAACAGGTTTCCTTCTGTCTCAATGTTGATGTACTTATAGGGCATACTGACTCCTTGTCAGGTCGTGTTAGAGTTGCCGGTTTTCTTTTTCCCAGTACGGGTCACGCAGGCGACGCTTGTACAGTTTGCCGTTGGGATCTCGAGGCAGTTCCTTCAAATAGTCGAAGGAGCGCGGCAGTTTCATCTTGGCCAACTTGTCGGCACAGAATGTGATCAGCTCGTTAGAGAGGTCTTCGCCAGTAGGCACAC
The DNA here is from genome assembly GCF_003457605.1 of Seongchinamella sediminis. Lineage (GTDB taxonomy): Bacteria > Pseudomonadota > Gammaproteobacteria > Pseudomonadales > Halieaceae > Halioglobus > Halioglobus sediminis. The sequence continues at coordinate 6,556 of NZ_QRAN01000042.1, read as the reverse complement.
CACTTGCCGGCTGAACAACCGCCTTGATCTCTTCGCCCCAGTCGCTATTAGGAATACCAAACACGCAGCAATCAGCCACTTTGGGATGTAGGATCAGCACATTTTCGATCTCTGCCGGGTAAATATTGGCGCCCCCGGAAATAATCATGTCGATTTTACGGTCGCAGAGAAACAGATAGCCCTCGTCATTCAGATAGCCCACATCACCGGCCGTGAAGTAATCACCCAACCGGTCTTTCTCGGTCTTGGCTTTGTCCCCCTTGTACTCGAAGCGGCCAACATCCGACATGAGCATATACACCGTACCCTTCTCGCCAGTCGGTACGTCCTGCCCTTCGTCATCCACAATTTTTATATCAGCACCTGGCCAGGCCTTACCTACCGTACCCGGGTGCTGTAACCATTCCCGAGGGCCGACCAGAGTACCGCCGCCCTCGGTGGCCGCGTAGTATTCAAAAATTGACAAGCCCCACCAGTCGATCATTGCGCGCTTGATGTCGGGTGGACACGGCGCTGCGGCGTGAATCATGTGGCGCGTACTGGATACATCGTAGCGCGCTTTAATTTCATCCGGCAGTTTCAACAGGCGGGTGAACTGGGTGGGCACCATATGGCTGGTCGTCACCTTGTAGCGATCTATAGCTGCCAGCATGCCCTGCGCGTCCCACTTTTCGACCATCACCACGGCATGGCCGAAGTGCAATGAATTAATGGCCCAGACCATCACCCCGGTGTGGTAAAGGGGCGAGCCGCAGAAATGCACGTTGTCATCCTCCGGCGCGATACCGAACAGGGCCAGCATGCCGGTCATGCTCTGCGCCATGGTTTCCGGGTCGATTTCCCAGGCGGCGCGCACCACCGCCTTGGGGTTGCCGGTGGTACCCGATGTGTAGTTGCGCACCATGCCGCCCAGCCGTTCCTCCGGCAGTGACACCGGCTGGTCTTTCACCAGTTCCTGGTAGTGCCTGAAGCCTTTTAAATCGCCAATGGAGAAACATGCCTCGCTGGCAAGTCCGACCTCGGTGGCAGCGGCGCTGGCAACACCCTCGATACGCGCGTGAGAAACGAAAACCTTGGCGCCACTGTCCTTAAGGATATAGGCCACTTCCGATGCTGCCAGATGCCAGTTGATCGGCACCAGATACATACCCAATTGCGTAACCGCCAGGTTCAGTGCCAAAAACTCCGCACAGTTCGGTAGAAGCGCAGCTACGCTATCGCCTTTTTGCAAGCCTAGGGCGCGCAAGCCATGAGCGATACGATTACATTCTTTAAAAAGGTCTCCCCTGCTCCATTCCCTGCCTTCAGGATCAACCAAGGCAAGTGCATCGGGGTTCTGCTGGGCAAGGTGCCAGAATCCAAGTTGTAACATCGCTACGTTTCTCCAAATCATATTGTTAGCATATTAATTGTTTATTTCTTAATCATTGCATCCATCATGCGATCAACCTTGTCACCATAGGGTGGCAGGGAACCGGACAATTTAGGCAGATTGAGGAACCCCTGACGAAATACCGACTTCGCATGGCTGAAGGTTTTAAACCCTTCACGACCGTGGAAGTGGCCCATGCCACTGGCGCCAACGCCTCCAAAAGGCATGTCGTCGCAGGCAAAATGCACTCCGATGTCATTGATACTCATCCCACCGGCGGTTGTGTTGGCAATCAGGTATTCCTGTTCCTTTTTCTCATGGCCAAAGTAATACATGGCCAGAGGGTGTGGACGACGATTTATATTAACGATAACTTCACCCAGATCGCTGTAGGGAAGCACACATAAAACCGGGCCGAACAGTTCTTCTTGCATCACCTTCATGTCGTCGCTGGGGTCGATCACCAGGTGAATGGGCATACGGTGGCGAGCCCTGTCATTCCAGTCCTCTCCTTCGGGCGACAAGGTGACGACTCGCGCATTCTTGGCTCTCGCGTCGGTGATATAGCCCTGTACACGATCGAAATTACGTTCATTGATCAGTGAAACGAAATCGTCGTTATGCATAAAGGTCGGGTACTGGTTGGCAATGGTCTGCTGGCAGTGACTGATAAACGCCTCCGTTTTTTCCTCGGGCACAAAGCAATAGTCGGGGCTGATACACACCTGACCTGCATTCATGGCCTTACCCGCAATGATTTTCTCCGCCGCTTCTTCTAGCTTGGCACCCTGGGAGACAATCACCGGTGACTTGCCACCCAGCTCCAGGGTTACCGGCGTCAGGTTTTGTGCGGCAGAGCGCATCACAAGCTTTCCCACCTGCCCCGCGCCCGTAAAGATGATGTGATCTAGGGGCAAAGAGCTGAATGCTGACCCGACGTCAGCACCACCGCTGACCACGGCGATTTCAGTTTCATCGAAGTACTGGCGGAACAATTCCGATAGCACAGCGACTGTTTTCGGGTTGAATTCTGACGGCTTGATCATGGCGCGGTTACCCGCCCCCAGGACGTCCGCCAACGGGCTGAAGACAACGTTGATGGGAACGTTCCACGGGCTCATAATGCCAACCACACCCTTGGGCTGATAGTAGATATCTGCCCGCGCTCCCAGCAGGTTCATGGGGAAAGGTGCACGCCGCCGCTCGGGCTTCATCCACTTGCGGATATACTTCTTGACGAACTTGAGGGTGTTCACCGAGGTGAACAGGTCGCTCATCCGAGTCACGCGCTGGGAGCGACCGCCGAAGTCCTCATTGACGGCTGCACAAAGTGCATCCTGATGGTCGACGATCAGGGCGATACAGCGTTCTATCCGGTCCACACGAGTTTCCAGTGCCACAGGTCCCTCACTCTCGAAGGCGCGACGCTGGTTCTGGAGAATGCGGGCGAGATCAGCCGAACTAGTTTCAATATATGTCATGAGAGATAGCCTCGTTCAGTTCAGCGGGCGCTGTAACGGTGCGCCGGTCCGACAGGATCATATCCGCGCACTTGTCGGCGATAACGACGCAGGCCGCATGCGTGTTGCCGGATACGATGGTGGGCATGATGGAAGCATCTGCCACGCGCAGGCCGTCGATGCCGTGTACTTTCAGGGCCGGGTCTACTACCGACAGAGCATCGGTCCCCATTTTGCAGGTGCTGGTTGGGTGGTACACCGACACGGCATCTTTGCGCACGTACTCGAGGATTTCCTCATCAGAGTGCACCTCAGGACCAGGAGTCATCTCATGGCCACCGTACGCCTGCAAGCACTGCGCTTTGAAAATTGCCCGCGTCCTCTTCACCGCCGCGATCGTGACCTGCCTGTCCTCTTGCGTTGCCAGGTAGTTGGCCCTGATTGCAGGGTACTCATCGTATCGCTTGGATTGGATGTGCACCGAGCCACGGCTACTGGGTCGCAGGTAGCACACGGTGGCTGTGGATCCCGGCTGGGGCACCATTGCGCCCTTGTCGTTGTACCTGGCAGCGGCAGGTGCAAAATGAATCTGCGCGTTCGGACGATTTAAGGTGCCATCCGTCCTGAAGAACGCTCCGACCTGGGCGGCCGGCAAGGCGAGCATGCCGCGGCGCTTGAAAAGGTACGAGAAGATGTGGCGAATAAAACGCCAGGGCTTCATTTCGTCGTAGTAGGTGGAGTGGTTCTTGATGTAGTAGCACACGTTAATGGTGAGGTGGTCCTGGAGGTTCTCCCCCACTCCCGGCAGGTGCTTCTTCACCTCGATACCGTGGCGCTGCAACAGGGCCTCGTCACCGATTCCGGACAGCTCTAGCAATTGCGGTGAATTAATGGAACCGCCACTGAGGACAACCTCTCCGCTACAGCGTGCCTCTTGCTCTAGGCGCTCGCCTTTGCGCTGGTAGGCTACACCTACCGCGCGGCCATTCTCGATCAACACACGTGTTGCCAGCGCGTGGGTCTCAATAGTGAGGTTAGGGCGCTTGCGGCTCGGGTTCAAATGCGAGGCGGCGGAACTCTGGCGAATGCCATTCTTGATATTGACCTGGAAGTAGCCAATACCCTCCTGCTGCTCGCCATTAAAATCCGGATTATAGGGGATACCCACTTCTTCCCCCGCCTTGACAAATTGCCCGGCCATATCGAACTGCCCGGCTACCTTGTCCACCCAGAGAGGGCCACCCACACCATGATAGCGGTTCTCTCCATTGGTATTGTGCTCGTGGCGACGGAAGTACGGCAGTAGTTCTTTGTAGGACCAGCCCTCGTTGCCCGCCTCTGCCCAGCTGTCAAAATCCTCTTTTTGGCCGCGAATATATATCATGCCATGCAGGCAGCTTGAGCCACCCAGCACCTTGCCACGGGGCCACTTGATACGGCGATTATTGAGTTCCGGCTCTGGTTCAGTTTCATAACACCAGTCCGCCTTGGAACCTTGCAGGGTTGTCGCCCCAAGAGGAATGTGGATCATCGGATTGCGATCGCGCCCACCTGCCTCAAGCAACAGGACCCTGTGGCTGGCTTCACGTGACAACCGCTGCGCCAACACACAGCCGGCGGAGCCCCCGCCAATAATGATGTAATCGTACAACGGCACTTCCATTTTTATCTCCTCCTGCTCGACAGACTTTCTGTAGGCTAGAAACCTTTAATCTGGACGAAATCTTCCAGATCAGCACGAGGGTGATTCAGGTAGTTGACGGGGTTTTCCGGTTCTCCGTAGCCCAGGGAAATACCGACCATGATTTTTTCGGCCGCGGGAATACTCATGGCCTCTTTCACGGCCTTGGGCCACAACGTCCAACTGACTTGGGGGCAGGTGTCGAGCCCACGCTCCTTGGCAACCAGCATCAGGGTTTGGGCAAAGATGCCTATATCCAGCGCCTGGGACTCGCCCATACTGTTATCCATGGTAATGATGATGCCAACGGGGGCGCCGAAGAACTGATAGTTGCGCATGACTTGCTGGATGCGCGCGCCCTTATCTTCACGGGGGATACCCAGCGCGGTGTACATGCGCTCGCCGCAGGTGGCACGGCGCTCTCGGTAGGGCTCACCCAGAGGCTCCGGATAGGTGGGAAACTCCGGCACTTCCATCTCGCCAGAATACAGACGGCCCTGAATGGATTGGAGCGCCGCCTGCAGCGCTTCACCGGTAAAGACATGGACATTCCAGGGTTGAATGTTACTGCCTGACGGCGCATGGCCCGCGGTGCCAAGTAACTCTTTGATCAAGGCTTCAGCAACTGGCCGATCGGTAAATGCTCTGACCGCCCGGCGGTTAGTGACCGCCTCTGTAACGCTCATTTGACTCATGGCTCAACACCTTTCTTATCCTGAATGAGAAAAAAGTGTACAGACAACACGCAATGACGATAATAGGTAAAATCGGATTTCTTTTTTTCTTATACGAAATAATTGGTTACCCCATGCAAGACGCACAAAATCTGATGATTTTCGCTCAGGTGCTCGAGTCGGGCAGTTTCTCCAAAGCCGCGCAGCGCCTGGGCATCGCCAACTCGTCGGTGAGCAAGCGCATGCAGGTTCTGGAAGCCAGTCTGGGCGTGCGCCTCATTCATCGCACTACCCGCAGCCTTAAACCGACTGAGGAAGGGCAGAAACTGTATGAGCGTTGCGCACGCATCAAGGAGCAAATTGAAGACATTTCACTTGAAGCGAGTGGGTTCAAGGAAATACCCCGAGGTAGTGTCAAGATATGCGTGCCGCCGCTAATGGCGCACACCAAACTGACACCCCAGTTGCCAGACTTCCTGTCCAGGTACCCCGAGGTTTCTATCGAGTTGGAGCTCACGGAACGCGAGAGCGATTTGCAGCACACCGGCTTTGATCTTTCGATTCGCACCGGAGAACTGCGCGACTCGAGTGTGATCGCGCAGCAGCTGTGTATAGTTAATTCAGTTCTATGTGCCGCGCCCGGTTATCTCGACCAGCATGGCCGACCCTCACACCCCACAGACTTAGAAAAATATAATTACCTCGCTTGGCGGAGTCCTGACAGAAAGTCGTACAACCAATTAGTGTTTCGAAAAGGCACCAAGAGCTACAAAACACCAACAGCCGGGAACTTCGTCAGTTCCAACGCGCTGGCCGTGAAGGAGGCCGCAATATTTGGCGCCGGGATTACGCTCCTGCCAGACATCACAATCAACCAGGAAATCGAGTCCGGGCTGCTGGAGCAGCTTCTCCCGAGATACACCTGCTATCAGTACCCACTGTACATGTGCTATCACCATAGAGACCACTTGCCGGCAAAAATGAAGGTTGCTACTGAATTTATTAAGAAGGTCTTTCAAAGCGGGTCGTAGAATCGTTGACACAGCTCGATTGGGGGGACCTGATTATCAGCCCTGGTGGACCATAGACTCGTCTTTTCATCAAGGCTTGCCAGATCGATGAACTTTGCGGGAAATGGATCTCCGCGGACGCGACCGGGATCGCGCAGGTTGTGTCAGAGCGATTTTTTTGGAGGGGGGGCTTGGCGTTTGGTCCCAAAACGGTCCCACGGTGATGGAAAAGAGGATATGGCTCTTCATCATTAACGGGGGACACCGATGTTCATTAAACTGAATTTGCGAAGTTCGTTTAATGGAGAGTACACCGATGTCCCACGCAGGATTAATATTAGGCCTTCCGGAGTTGGAGG
>NZ_QRAN01000041.1 GCF_003457605.1 Seongchinamella sediminis | reverse complement strand
TCGGTCCCGAATCCCCAATTTGGCGAAGCTGCCACAAATCCGACTCGCCGTTGACCAAACTTGGGCCTTGGAACGACGAGAAAGTTAAGTGCATCAAAATCATGCCTTTTTCAGCAGCCTGTTAGGGAAACACGGTTTATTCAGACAGAAGCGGTCGAAGTTTCTGGAACAGAAACAGCACCGTTTTTATAATCAAGGGAAATCGATAGCGGAAACAAAATACGGAAATGGACTTCAGCCCTATCATCCAGCAAGTCTACGGCGCGCTGTGGTATCTCATTCCACTGGCCATATTGGCTGGCATTCTCAAATCCCCCTGGTTCAAAGGGATTACCGGTGAGTTTCTGGTGAACACAGCCGCTCGGCTATTTCTCCCCAAGGACGAGTACCACCTGATCAAGGACGTTACCTTACAATCAGAGAATGGCACCACACAGATCGACCATATCATCGTGTCGCGCTATGGCGTGTTCGTAATTGAAACCAAGAACATTAGGGGATGGATATTCGGCTCGGCCAACCAGAAGACCTGGACGCAGAAAATCTATAAGCACACCAACAAGTTTCAAAACCCACTGCATCAGAACTACAAACACGTCAAAACGCTTGAAGCCCAATTGGATATTCCGTCTTCCGCCATTCACTCGCTGGTGGTGTTTGTCGGTGACTCCACGTTCAAGACAGAGATGCCCGATAACGTGACCTATGCCGGTGGCTATATTCGCCACATTAAAGCTAAGCGCGAGGTGGTACTCAGTCAGGCCGACATCGATGCCGTGATCAGACAGATCGAGCAACTGCGATTGCAGCGCGGGCTGACCACCAACCGCCAACACGTCCGCCATCTGCGTCAGAAGCAGACTGTCGCACCCCCAGTCACGCCCTCCACCACGCCATCAGCCACTCCCTCTGCTACACCCCAAAGTCCAAAACAGTGCCCGAAGTGCGGCAGCGAGATGGTGCTTCGTACCACCAAGAGTGGAAAAAATGCGGGCAATCAATTTTGGGGATGCGCGACCTTTCCGGCCTGCCGTGGCGTGGTACAGCTGCGCTAAACAGCCAACCTGAATGACACTAACGCGACTGCTCAATACGCCGGGCAACCTCATAAACGGCTTCGAGCTCTGAACAATGCTTTTCACGCATAATGGCGGCGCGCTCGGCCTTCTCATGCTTTTCAGTCATGGCCAATGCCAGCGATAAAGCAGGTGGAACATTGCGGAACAACGCCTCAACCTTATCGGCCAGCACAACTCCCTCCACGTATTTACCCGGTTCCTTGCGAGCCGAAAGTAAAAGGTTACGCTGTTCATCATTCAGATCCTTGAAGCGCGCGATCTGTTCCACCTCTTCCTTGGGCATCACCAGGCACAGCCACCACTCCATCATATTGAGCATCTTACGGCTCGCGTCCGGGAAGTCTTCCAGATTCTGGGTGGCAATCCAGAACCAGGCACCGAGCTTGCGCCACATCTTGGTGATCTTGACCACGTAGCGCGCCAACAGCGGATTGGTGGTGATGATGTGACCTTCGTCGGTGATGACCAGAGTGGGCCGGTCATCGTGCTGATAGCGTTCAACCAGATCGTTGATGTGGCTCATCATCGACAGGTAAGCGACAGTCAGTTGGTCCTCGTAGCCCTCCCGGGCCAGCATGCCCATTTCAAGAATGGTGACATCGGCCTCCGGCCAAGACTGCCCAGGTCGGTTAAAGAAATGGCCTGCCAGGCCTGAGCAGAACAGCGCCATACCATCGCCCATCTCCAGTGCGCGATTGCGCCGATGCTCGGGTAATTCCTTGTTGGTGGCGATGACCTGAAAAGCATCGACCACGTCCTGGGTAACCACCTGGGTATTACCGGCCTCTTTCACGGTTTTCGCAGCAAGGAATATGGCATTGCGAATCAGCAACCGGTCGGCACGGGTCAAGCGCGCATCCTCACGCTCATCGCCACCGGTAATCATGATGCGCGCGGCAATTTCCATTTCACCGAGAATATCGCGCCCGCCGCCCTCATCTTCGATCTCATCGTCTTCGTCCAGCGTCTCCTCCAACGAGGGGTCATCGGCATCGAGCGGATTCAGCGCATGACGCCGATCGAGGAGGCGCAGCGCATCGGCAAAGGGAGGCAGACTGACATCGACATTGGGGTTCAACGTGATCTGGTTGACCGACAATCCGTGGTGCGCAAAATGCTGCCCCAGCAGCGAAAACGACGCGCCCGCTTCGATAATAAAAATACGGGGTCGGTGCCGTGCCATCATCTGTTGCAACAGATACACCAGTAGCGCCGACTTCCCTGCACCCGTTGGCCCCAGAATCAGCATGTGCGCGTTCTTTTTGCGATCCTCCCGATGTAACGGGTCGAACACCAGCGGCTCGGCACCGCGGTTATAGAACACCAACCCAGGATGCCCGGTTCCACGCGAACGACCATAGAACGGCAACAGATTGGCAATTTGGCGAGAGAAAATCAGCCGCGAACGTCGCCGGGATTTATCCAGATCCGCGTCATAGGCCATGGGCAGATTGCGGATGTAGCTATCGAGCGCCAGCAAGTCCGCTTCCTGGGTAATCGGTTGTAATCCGTTGGGAAGAAGCAGTGCGTTCAGGCGATTCAAATTGTAACGCAGGGACTTTTGATTCTCGCCGCGCACATAGAAAGCCAGGCTGACAGGATAGAGTTTGTTGCCCTGCGCCATCTCTCGCTCCACTTGCTCTGCGTCTTCTCGGGTAATCGACGCCTCCGCCGAGTCTCCTACCGAGGCACGTTTGATTTGCGCGATGTGATTGCGGGTAGTGTCCTGGGGTTTCAGCGTGAGTGTTATTGCCATGATGGTGTGCTCAGGCAGACGATCAAAGAGCGAGAACACCTGATCCCCGGCCTGGCGCTCCGCTGTGAAGTGGCCGATGTCCGGCGCCCGCCGCAAGCTTTGAATCGTCACAACCGTGTGCGGCAAATCATCGAAGTGCCAGCTCGCCGAAGCCTCGTCGGAACGCGGCATCGACAGCGTCAACTGTTCCGCAAAGTCGTAGCCAAAGGGTAGATCGTCGTCACCCGGATAGGGCGCCATCTGCAGCAACGATTCCGGGCTTCCCTCGGCAAATGCTGGCTTGGGGTTAAACCAGCTCAGCATCCAGTGATAAAACGCCTTGCCATCCGCACGCTGGATATGGATCCCTGCCGAAGCGAGAGCGGCAATCCATTTAGTCGCCACATCATTGAGCGCCTCCTCCACCTCGATGCCTGCCGGGGCTTTGCCGTTGTGCTTCAAACGCCTGTAGAGCACCACCCGAATCCGACGCTGCTGGCCCTGCCAACGCGAACCCGTGACCGTGGTATCGTCAAACAAACCGCCCGGGCGGGAGATCGCCTGCAAATGCGCCGACATCACGGCCTGATAGTGTTGTGAATAATCCGATGCGCGAACTTTCGGCATCGGATAACGGGCCAGTAAGGCGTCGAACTGATTGAGCCGTGGTTCATCCTGCACATAGACCTGTAATACCCAGGGCGCATCGTCGCGTTCAGGAATAGCCTCATTGATCGCGGTCTGGATGGTATCTCGCAGCTGCGCCATAAACGCCGGCGTGCGTGCTTCACAGCCGACCGGGGTGACTTCGAACAGCGCCCCCAGGCTGACACCGTCCTCCAACACAAAGGCTTTGCACTCAGGGATGTATTCCATCCAGGGCAACAGGTCGGTAAACGACGGTGGGCGGTCGTAGTGCCGCTTGATAGTCGCGTTAGTGAGCGGGGATGCATCCGCGTTCTCGGGTTGATTGATTGCCATGTGTACCCCTACTGGCCTGATGGTGACTGACTGTTGTCAGACGGCATCTCGCCGGACACTTCCCCGGGCAGGGCGTACTCCACCGTTTCATAGAGGGGAAAGGTGGTCACATAACCCGGTATCGGGGTGCGCTCACTCCCCGACAGGTGAGGAAAGATGTACATCACCAGCGTGGGGTTGGGCAGGCGGGGAAATACGGTATCGATCTCGTTGGCCGCTTTCCGCACGAAGCCGCGGTAGTGCTCGATACCCGATTGCGGTAACGGCTGACCACCGATCACGCGACGATGGTCGGGCTTTTGAACGTCCACCATGTGCTGGTCGTAAATGGACTTCATAGTCGGGCCGTCCTGGGGCAACACCGTCTCTTTTGTGCTCGCGCAGCCGACCATCAACAGGCTAGTCCAAACCAGAACCAGTGGTAGTCGTCGCATGTTGGAATAGATTCGCGTCATGATGAAGTTTCCTGCCATTGGAATGGAAATCGATGGGAATTTCGTGATCGACGTGGATTGCCAGCTCGACGCCGGCGGGGACAAAGACCGCATCGAAACTCTGCGCCTGGCGCTCCCGCAGCCACTGGGCCACTTCCTCGCTGCCGCCGCTCAGGGTTTTGCCCAACACATATTTGCCGGTCTCTCCGGAAACGACGCTCGTTGCCGTACCGGCATCGTTGATCAGGGTGGTGGTTTCCGCCTGCGCGGCCGCTTCGCCCGCCGCTTCCAGCGCCATAACTCCAATGCGCTGAGTGAGGAAGGCAGGCGCGTTGGTCTTGCGCTCACCTGTGATACAGGGAATACCGCGCGCATCGGAAATCCAGCCGAGCGGCCGGTTATTGCCTCCCCCTGCGCTGCTTCCACTGGAACCACCCCGTTGATTGTCATCACTGGCGAGGGTCTGAATGGTGCCGTCCTCGAACACGAAGGTCACCGATTCCAATTTTCCGGTGACACAGGAAAGGGTCCAGTCGCCGATCGCGGTGCCGCTCCAGATCATGCCTTCGATGCCCGGAATGCGTAGGCCATTGGCGGCCAGGTTTTCCTTACCGGTAATCACCTTGAACGGCATAGGGTCGCGCACCTGCCCCTGGATAGGCACCCGGCCCACCAGGGCTGTCATGCCGGTGGATCCAATCAGGGTGGCATTGCGAGGCACCGTGTAGACCGGGAGCGTGCTATTAAGGACATCGGAGCCTTTGGAGACCAGCGATTGCACCGGCGGACCCGCGCTGTCGAGCGCGTTGCGACCGGTGCGACTGAAGCGGTTGAGCAGCGTCTCTTGGTCCTCCCCAGGCGATGGCGAGAGCTCCATAGGATTGACCCACACCAGCGACTCAGAGTTCGCAGAGGGTGCGCTGACACCATCCAGACCGAGCCCGACGGGAATGTCAGAGCCCACAGCCGATGAAGGTTTTGCAGACTGGCCGTAGCGATTGGTCAGGGAGTCCACCCTGGCGGTCAAGGCCGCAATGGCTGAAGTCGTCTCCGGTGACGCGGTGTCGCTCCGTTTGGCTGCCAGGGATTGCTGCACTCGGGTCAGCACGTTGTTTTCGATCTGTTTGCGGTCCTCGATTAAGTCGCGGTTTTCTTGTTTGAGCGCCGTGTTGTCCCGACGCAGAGCATTCAACTCCGAGGTCATGGCGCTGACATTGGCGGTCAGGGTCTTGATGGTGTCTGCCGGCGAATCGGCATCCGGTTTCGGCGCCTGCGGTACCGCCTCCAAGACTTGAGCCTGCTCTTCATCCGGCGAGCAGGACTTCACTGCAACCAGCGCCGCCATCAAGACAACAGAGCCGGCAAGCAGAGGTAATAAGCGATTACTGGTGACCATCGACATGGGGTAGATTCCACTCCTCTTTTAAAACGCCACATCGAATGGCCGATCCGAGATCAGATAGACCGCGGTGGTATCGTCTTCGTTGCCCGCAGGTAGCAAGCGGTTGTGCTGAAACGTTGCTGCTAACCAGGCCCCGCGAAGTTCTCGCGGATCCAGCACCACCGGCCTTTGGGTTCGATTGGTCAACTTGACGGCAGTGACATAACGTAAACCCGCCTTCCAGGCGGCGACGGGGACCGCTTCGATCCGTGCGCCATGCACCAGCTCGACCGGTTCGGCACTGACCGGAATGGCGACCACACCGGACTGACGAGGAATCAGTCGTGTGGGTGCGTAGAGTTGTTGCGCGGCATACCGGGTTAAGGCGGCATATCCCCAAGACAGCGATTGGTTGTTAGATAGCGACTCGGCAGCATCCGTGTCCGGTTCCGAATCCAGCATTATCTGCACATCGGGAAGTGTGTGGCTGCCGGACTCGGCAGGCTCTGCTGACACATCGAGAACATACATCGGCCCCTCGGTTTCCGATCGCACCATGATGCGGGTGGTGTCGAATGGCTCTCTGGCCAAGAGGTACAGGGTGCCGTTGACACTTTGGCTGCGCAGCAGCGCGGTCAGTGCCTGCGGCAGACCGATACTCACCGAGCCTGGAAAATGCACCAGACGTTCTTCGCCGACGACTAACGGAATCGCGATGGGCGTTTTGTTCCAGACAACACGTTCAGGCGCATTTGATGCTGTATCGACTTGTGCAAAGGACAACAGCGGAATGCAGAAACCGAGCAAGGCGATCCATCTCACTGGCGCAACGAAATGACGGGGATTCATTGGGATGATTCCTTATTTGTAGTGGCGCCAGTCACGCCGGGTTCAGCCAGCTCGGCCTCGTTCAATCGACGCGGGCCATCACTGGCGTACCCATCGAGTGCCAGCCCCCAGGGATTCGATTCCGGATCGATGGCCTGGCGTACCACGCGAATCGGGTAGCGAATCGTGGTTTGCTTCACGGTCATGCCTTTTACTGACTCCAACAGGTCGAGATCCAGCCAGACGACCCAGACATCAGGTGACAGCACATCGACGCGACGTTCCTCATAACCGTGCCCCGGCACTTCATGAACACCGCGCACCCGGTAGGTCAATTCACCGCGGCGAGCTTTGAGTTCCATGTCGGCGATCAGGTCATTGCGATAGCGCGGCGTCAGGTAGGGTGAGATGCGGAAAATCGCGCTGCCGTAGTCCGTTGCGCCGTTGTCGGGCCAACGATTGAGTTGCTGGAAAATGTAGAACGCGAAGGCGTAGACATTGGCCGGAGGCACCTCCTCGGCCGCCAGGACCGCACCGGAGCGCAGATCCGGCGGCACGTAGACACGCAATTGCTTGGGCGCCTGGCTCCAGCCGATCCAGAGCGCCAGGATGATCAGCCCTTGCAGACCAATGATGATCCACAAGGAACGCAAATGGGCGCGTACGTTATCGATTTCGAGACGGTAGCGGCGCATGCTGCGTCCTCCCGATATCCCAAGCCCCCGTACGTAACACCCAGGGCGCGCGATAGAGACCCGTCGACTGCAGGCGGATGCGCAACCATTGCTGGTAGTACCCGTCAGACCGCCCGCGCTTGATGCGCTGAAATATGCTCGCCATCACCACGACGGTGGCGACCACGCCGACACCGACGATACCGAAACCCATGGTGATGGCGCCGAGCATCCAGGCGAGGAGCAGACTGAGGGGCAGCCAGATCACGATGGCCAACCCCACAATCATGCCAAGCTCAGAGGACGAGCAACCTTTGAAGATGACGGGCTCGGCATTGAGCCGGTCCGCCAGGATTTCATGGTCTTTCGACATCCACACCTCCTGCCACGTGCTGCTATTGATGTCAGGTATCAGATGACACCGGCCGCTTCGGTCAGCAGATAGCTGGCGAAAATCAGGACGATGGCACCAACGATGCCCAAGACGCCCACTTCAGCCCACTCCGCTTTGCCCTGGCGGGCTTCATTGAATTTGGCGAAGCCCAGATAAGCGATCCAGAGAAAACCCAGAACCGCGATAGCGAGTCCGAGCACCAGTCCACCGTCTTTGATGTAGCCCTGGATCAGTCCGATCCAGTCACCCGCACCCGGAGCGGTACTCGGCGCGACCGGCGTCGGCAACGCCGCCCAGAGCGGCAGTGGGAAAAACACCGCGGCCGTTGCCAATAGCGGCCTGCGAATGGCAACGGACTTTTTGCCGAGCCCGTTTTCTGTAGTTGATGTACCCATAAGAAATGTCCTCTTCTGTAACGCTGATAAAAATGGGGCCTATCCCCGCATCCCACTGCGATGCACCGCCGCTTGCCCTTACCGGGCTTTCTCGATCGACTCACCGCAAATAGAAACCCAACACCATCAACACAATGCTTGCCCGCAAGGTGCTCCAGGTCAGGTCGAAGACCGTGGCCTGACCTTCCTGCCAAGCCCGAAAGGTGCCGATGGCAACCCAGATCACCCACACAAACGCCAGCACCAGGACCATCGACGCGACCGCTGTCAGCATCGTCGCTGGGGTAATACCGGAACCGGCTTGGAAAGCTGCTTGCTGTGCCCCTGTCATCGCGCAACCTAGCGACGGTAATCGCCGCGCAGGGGCGGGAAGGAACGTGGTTGGGCACGAGGCGCATCGATGTGTGACTGAACGCCGTCCCTGATTTGCTTCAGGTCCTGGCGCAGCCAGTCATAATTAAAACGGACACGGGCATCCTTATCGGCATTGACCTCGGCTTGCTTGATCAAGGGTTCAAGGGCATTCAGCTCATGGATGATTTTTGCCAGCGCATCGCGCTCGGCGTCTGCATCGGCGAAGGCCGCAGGCGTGATGAACAAGCCAATGATCAGAAAAGTAGGTAGCCAGAGATGGCGTTGCATGGCACTGCTGCTCCCGTGTGTTGTTACAGGGCATATTGCGAGAATCAGTAGCGAGGAACGATGGAAAATCTATTCGGTGGGTGGGGTGGTTTACAAGCCATCATAAAAGCCCGCAACACACCCGAAGCGAGTTTTCGATAGTCAAATCAGGTCGGCCGTGGGCGACGAGAATCCGACCTAGCGGCATCGTATATAGGTTTCAGGTTGTCGACTAGTATACCGGTCTCTACCACCACATCGGTCAGAATCAAAGGCCGCGCAGGTAAAGCCTATTAGGCATCCCACCGGACTAATTGGTTGCACGAATCTCGCGGAACGCCTCGCCAAGCTGAAGCGCCGCACTTCGCCGATCTCCCATGTCGACTAGCATGTCGAGGATTCGCAGGAACTTCTGTGCCAAGGTCAGCGTCATCGGTGCGTCACGATGTGCAAAGTGTTGCACTAGCTCTGCAATGCGCGCTGGGATGAATGTTCCATGCCAACCTTTCAGGCTGTCGGGACCGTCGCCGATAATTGCGAGCACTTGCTCTGCGAAGGCACCGGCCGGGTAGTTGGCTCTTGCTCGTTCACAGAGCGTCAAGAATGGGTCCATCACTGAAGCAGTCCATCCGCCGGCGCGAATAAAACGATCAATCAAGGGCAGGATGCGGCTGATTTCGGACCAGTCGCCATTCACGTAGCGCGCGGCCAAATCGGCGCAGTCGACTGAGACAAACATCAACGTACGAACAAGCTCGGGTTGATCGAAGCCTGAAAATTCTCCGCTCCGGTAGGTGTCGCGCTTGAATGTACGGTCCTGAAGGAGCCGCGTTAGACAGAGATCGAGTATCGCAACTGTATCGACTGGAACGACCGGCGCGTCGTACACGTAAGCGCAGACATAGGTGCTCGTGAATGGCGAAAGAAGAGACCAGCAATTGTCGCCTTCGAGGTCCAAAATCGGATCAAGGAAGCGGGCCTGAAAGTCGGCAAGCGGCATTAGGCCAGCCACGTGTCCCAGCCTTGAGCCGAGCGTATGCGTCCACTCAAAGATTTGGGTCGCCGACCGATCACGACGTCCGGGCTTCACCCAAGGCGGTGCATTCTTCTGGTTAGTCCAGTCGAGAACACTAGCAAGGAAGTCGAGAAGCGCGCTTTTTGCACTGCTGTTTAGAACCTCGTCGAAGGGGATGCGCTGAAGGACTTCTGCAGCTTGCTTTGAGCGCCAAAAGACATCCGGTTCACCCCAAACTTCAGCAGCGTCGGTTGCATCATCCAAGTCGTAATCTTCATATCTTAGATACCCACGCCGGCCCTTCCCAGGTTCGACCTTCACCCAGGCTGGAGGCGGTAACGGGAGTGGCGTCCATTCGCTTCCATGCTCATAAAACGCAAGCGCCGCGTTGACAGCGGCTTGTGCTTCATTTGATGTATGGAGTGCTTCACCGTGTCGACGGAGCTGGTCACGCGGCCGCGAAGGAACGTGGCAGAGTGAAAACGCCAAGATCAGCGCGGCCCAAGTCAACTTCGAGTCATTAGGCCAAAGCTTGCAGGTCTCTTCGAGTGCGGTCAACGCAACAATTTCAAGTGGGTGCGCGATTAGCCCGAGGAGGTCATTAGTCGTTCTGCGCGCTGCTGTACCTTCCCGGAGATCCGCTGCGAGCCCCCGTGCCACATAGATCCCCTGGTGCCACGGGACGACGGAACCAGGGGACCACATCGAATCGAACTTTTCTGGCAGACGGATTGCGCGTTCTAGGACACCACGAGCCCACTCAAGGTCTTCGTGTGTACGCCCTTCTCTAAAGTTAAGCGCTATGGCCGCTGTGGCGGCGACTGCACCCCGACGCATTCCCAACTGCTCTTCTTCATTCTCGCTGTTCGAGTGTTCGAATAAGTCGCTGGCGTCCGCTTCCTTGGACAACACGATGGCATCCTCGATCGTATAGGTGTCGTTCAGTGTCTTCTCTTCGAATGATTTGGATGCCCATGTCCAAAGGCCGGTCTGCCTGAGGTACTTATTAGCTTCTTCGGCTCTGGCTACATTTTCAGGCTGAGCAGCAGATGGGCTGACGTGGACAATCGCTATTTGGTCCGAACCCTCTTTGGTGCGGTAGGCCTGATAGTTTTCCGGATCCGCCAACTCGGCATATTCGAGGGCCTGCTTTGTAAGGTGCTCCTGTGCCTCCGGAATGGCCCGGTGTTCTTCGTACTGGAAGGGCAGATCGTTTTTGAAATTGAGGATCGCTTCGCGTGCTCGATCGCGGAATGGCTCCGTCGCAAAGACAAACCTGGGTACCATCCAACTAAGCTGTGTCTTACGGACAGTCCTAGCATTTGCTGTCCGGATTGCATCAACGTGAGGTTTGTCAGTACTACTCGTGAAACCGATCAGGTTCGTCGATGATGAAAGGTCTTGCGCCATTCGATTATGGTCTGCGGCTAACAGGCGTTGCGAGGTGAAGAGCGGCAATGTTGTTTCAGACACCCACTCGGTGTGGAGGGCGAGCATAGACGCCATTCCTAGCAGGCTGCTGAAAAAGGCATGATTTTGATGCACTTAACTTTCTCGTCGTTCCAAGGCCCAAGTTTGGTCAACGGCGAGTCGGATTTGTGGCAGCTTCGCCAAATTGGGGATTCGGG
>NZ_QRAN01000040.1 GCF_003457605.1 Seongchinamella sediminis | reverse complement strand
CCGGCTTCAACAAGCTCGCCGGCAACTGTTCAAATCAATCCATGAACGGGAGACAAAAAGGGCCTGAAATCGACTCCACATAGCCCCCCGCTTCAGACTCATTTACGAATTAGAAAATACTGTGTTCCGGCGGGGAATTTTGGCCCTACTGGCGATTCATCCGGGACAGGGGAACAGCGCCGGGATCAGTGCTGCGAAAGGGGTTGATGTCCAGGCCGCCACGGCGGGTGTAAAACGCCTGTATCTCCAGGAATTCGGGCTCGATGAGTCCTTGCAAATCGACAAACATCCGCTCCACGCACTGTTCGTGAAACTCCTGGTGCTGGCGAAAGGCAATGAGGTAGCGCAGCAGGCTCTCCCGCTCGAGAGCCCTGCCGCGGTAACTCAGGTAAACCGTCGCCCAGTCCGGCTGGCCGGTCACCGGGCACAGGGAGCGCAGCAGGTGGCTGTAGAGCGCTTCCGCCACTACCTCCTCGCCCACCTGCAGCAGCTCCGCCCCCGGCGCGCTATCGTCAACGCTGATATCGAGGTCGTCCAGGCAGTCGCCCTCGGGCACCCCGCCGTCCAGTTCCGGCGCATCCACCGCAAACAATTCCAGTTCTATATCGGCGCCGATAACCGCCGCCAGGTCAGTTCGCAGGGTCTCGCGCAGCTGCTGCTCGCAGGCGAAAGTGCTGCCGTTGAGTGAGTTGAGGTAGAGCTTGAAGGACTTTGACTCCACCATGCACGGTGAATCCGCAGGGATGAAAAACCTTCCTACCCGCACCACCGGCTTGCCCCGGTCGTTGAGCCAGCACAGCTCGTAGGCATGCCACAGGTCGACACCGTCAAAGGGCAGGGTTGCCCCAAGACCCAGGGATGATCTCGCCCGGGCCCGGGGGATGGGATAGAGCAGCTCAGGGCTGTACTTGTCGGCGACCGGCACATTCTTGCCCAGCAACAGACCGGGTTTGTCGTCACTCATGGCTTTACTGCCTCAGGCGCTTGCCGGAATTGAGCAGGTGCATGCTGAAGGCAAAGGCGACCACGGTAAACAGGGCAATCATGCCAAAGGCAAAACCCAGGCTGACATCCGACACGCCCAGCACACCGTAGCGAAACGCATTCACCACATAAACCAGCGGGTTGAGTTTGGACACCCCGGCCCAGAACTCGGGCAACAGGTCCATGGAGTAAAACACCCCGCCAAGATAGATCAGCGGAGTCAGTACAAAGGTCGGGATAATGGAAATATCATCGAAACTGTTGGCATACACCGCATTGATAAAACCCGCCAGGGCGAACAGTGTCGAGGTCATCAGCACGATGACAGTCACCACCAGGAAGCTGTGTATGTGCAGCCGGGTGAAAAACAGCGATACCAGGGTAACCACGATGGCCACCAGCAGGCCCCTGCTTACCCCGCCTGCCACGTAACCCATCAGGATCACGTAGTTCGGTGTCGGTGACACCAGCAGCTCCTCCACGCTGTGGTTGAACTTGGAGCCAAAAAATGAGGACACGACGTTGGAATAGGAGTTGGTGACGATGGCCATCATGATCAGCCCCGGCACCACGAATTCCATGTAGCTGAAACCGCCCATCTCGCCGATGCGGGAACCGATCAGGCTGCCGAAAATAACGAAGTACAGCGACATGGTAATCGCCGAGGGCAGCAGGGTCTGGGTCCAGATCCTCAGGTAGCGCCTGACTTCCTTGGAGAAGAGGGTCATAAAAGCCCGGTATTGCTCGGTGGCGTTCACGCCGCACCCTCCACCAGGTTGACGAACATCTCCTCCAGGCGATTGGCCCGGTTGCGCATGCTGCTGATGTGAATGCCCTGCTGGCCCAGCTGTGCAAATACCTCGTTGATGCTCTGCCCTTTCTCCACCTCGATCTCCATGCTGTGGGCGTCCAGCCTGCGGGTGACAAAGCCCGGGATATCGACCCCGGCCTGCAGTTCCTCGACGCTGTCGAGAATAAACACCTCTCGCTGCAGCTGGCGCAGCAGTGCCTTGACCGAGGTATTCTCCACTATTTCACCGTGATTGATGATGCCGATGTGACGGCAGAGGGCTTCCGCTTCCTCCAGGTAGTGAGTGGTGAGAATGATGGTCGTGCCCTGGGCGTTGATTTGTTTGAGGAAATCCCACATGGAACGGCGCATTTCGATATCGACGCCGGCAGTGGGTTCGTCCAGGATCAGCAACTTCGGCTCGTGCACCAGGGCCCGGGCAATCATCAACCGCCGCTTCATGCCGCCGGAGAGGGTGCGCGTGGGTATATCGCGCTTGTCCCACAAACCCAGTGCCCGCAGGTATTTCTCCGCCCGCTCCCGGGCGAGCGGCGCCGGCATACCGTAGTAGCCGCCCTGGTTGACCACGATATCGAAGGCCTTCTCAAACATGTTGAAATTGAATTCCTGGGGCACGATTCCAATGTACTTCTTGGCCGCCGGGAAGTTTTCATCGATATCGGCATCGAACACCTGCACCTTGCCGGCGCTCTTGCCGACCAGGGAGCAGATTATCCCGATGGTAGTGGACTTGCCGGCGCCGTTGGGACCGAGCAGGGCATAGAAATCGCCCTGCTCCACCGTCAGGCTGATGCCCTTGAGTGCCTCGAAACCGTTGTCGTAAACCTTGCTGAGATTTTCGATGCGAAGTGCTGGTATCATCTGCGTGTGCGCTGCCCTGAACAAAGCGCGCTATTGTACCTGCATTGAGCCTGCGAGACGAAATTTACCCATGGATGACACGCAATACGCCCGGTACTGCCAGCAACTGCTGGAGGAATTCGCCAGCAGCACTGAACAACGGCTGGAACACCTGCCAGACGGCGACTCCCTGAAAGAACTGGGGACCCGGTTCAAGGCACTGGCAGCCGGTGAGGGCAATTTGTACGCCGATGGCCCGCAGCTGGTGTCCCGCCTGTTCACCACCTACCCCGACTTCGCCCCGGCCTTTCCCCGCGATCTGCTGTGGTTTTTTGGCGGCGAATGCCTGCACTATATGCCGGACGAGGAAATTAACGCCTACCAGCGACTCGATGAAATGCGCCTGGCTGCCGCTTCCCGCGGTGAAACCCTGAATATGCGCGAGGCCCGGGCCAGCCTGATGGGCCTGCAATAGGCTTCAGTGGTTGCAGTAGGCCTGTTCCGGGTCATCTGCAGGTAGTGCTGTGGTCCGCCGACGGCCCCGAATTAAAGCTAAACTTTACCCTAGCGTTGATATCTAAGCCCATGAACTTACAGCAAAAAACGGCTCAAGAAAATTCCACTGCCGAGGCTTGACGGCGCTGCCCGCTATCCCTAAAATGCGCGCCTCTCGATCGAGACTACGCGGGTCCCCTTCGTCTAGTGGCCTAGGACACCGCCCTTTCACGGCGGTAACAGGGGTTCGAACCCCCTAGGGGACGCCACTCGATCCTGGATTTGTGTGCGGGAATAGCTCAGTTGGTAGAGCGCAACCTTGCCACGTTTGAGGCGGGGCACGCTGCCCGGGGCGCGCAGCCTCGACGGCTCCGGCGACCACGGCGGTGGGCATAAGCGCGATGTTTGCGGGAATAGCTCAGTTGGTAGAGCGCAACCTTGCCAAGGTTGAGGTCGCCGGTTCGAACCCGGTTTCCCGCTCCAACTTCCCCCAGCGCGGTGGTTCAATGCATTGAGGGTTTTGGCGTTCGAAGTGGCCCGCCACCCCGGCTGGGGGCAGCCCCGCCGCTTCCCGCTCCAACTTCCCACGTTAAACCAAGTAATCGCACCCTAAGCGGGCCGAAACACGTCCATCGTGCCCAGGGTCGCCCGGTTGTATTTCTTGCGCCGGGTCATCAACCAGGTGTCGCCGACCCGCTGCCACTGGTCGTGGTAGATTCCCAGGGTGCGGAAACTGTCGCCCCTGCTTTTATCGCGTGCCAGGTGCATATCACACACGTAAGCGGAACTGGTGGCGCTGTCAGCCTCGACGTCAATCACCACGTTAGCCAGCAGGTGCTGGGTGGTGCCGCAGTGGTCGAGGAAGGAGCGCATGAACGCAATACAGGCCTCGCGACCGTGAATGTCACCCCTGCCGGTATCGGCCACGAAATCCTCGCTAGTCACCTGCGCCAGCTGGTCCCAGTCGCGCTCATCCATGGCGCGGGCGAAGCGCATCAACTGGCGATAGATGGCGCGTTCATCGATGAGTTGCTGCAGGTCCATGGCGGCCACCCTACTCCGACTTGTCCAGTTTAACCGACAGGCTGTTGACGCAGTAGCGCAGGCCGGTTGGCTGGGGGCCATCCTCGAACACGTGCCCGAGGTGGGCGCCGCATTTTTTGCACATGATTTCCGTCCGGGTCATTCCGTGGGAATGGTCCGCTGCCTCCTCGATGACTGCCGCGTCTGCGGGCTGGAAAAAGCTGGGCCAGCCGCAACCGGCATCGAATTTGCTATCGGAAAGGAACAGCGGTTCACCGCAGCACTTGCAGTTGTAGACGCCCTTGTCGGTCGTGTCCCAGTATTCGCCGGAAAACGGTTTTTCAGTGCCCTTCTCCCGGCAGACCTTGAATTCCTCCGGGCTCAGCTTGTCGCGCCAGTATTCGTTGTCTTTCATGATGTCTCCTGATTATCCATTGCCGCCACCGGGTACAGTATGCGGTCGTCGTAGCCAGTGATTATCTCACGGTAGCCGCTGAACCGGGCATCCAGTTCCGGATCATTGGTATCCACCAGCAGGGGCCTGCCTTCGAGGCCGGTAATCTTCGATTTTGCCGCCAGCACGGAAATATTTTCCAGCCCCACGGCGCGAATCACCGCCGGGGAGAATTGCTGGTTACCGCGGCCAAAAATGTGGCCCTGGCCGCCGATCGCCGTGACGAAAATATGCGCGGGTCCGGCGTGTTCGGCAAGCGCGGCCAGCAAGCCGGCCTCATCGACGTCGCTGGCGCACAGTTCACCGCCCTTGACCACATCGACGCCCAACAGGGTATTGGCCAGCCCCAGCTCCTCCATCAGCGCCGCGGTCGTGGAGCCGGGACCAACCAGGTACAGCGTGCCGGGATCCATATGCTCCACCACCCAGGCGGCTATATCTGCGGCTACCAGTTCCTGGCTTTCGCGGCCGCCGACCTTGGTGTGCTGCAGGAAGCGGCCTTCACCGGGAACCAGCATCTCGCCGTAATAGCGACTGCGCACGACATCGTGGCGGAAGGCATCCTCATCGATGTCGCGTACTTCCTGGCTGCGCAAGCCCACCAGACCGGCGCTGGCCAGTTCCAGCAACAGTTCGCCGGCGGCCTCGGGCGATACTGCAAACACCGCCGAATGCATTTTAACCCCGGCGGGTATGCCCAGCACCGGCTGACGCTCACCGACTGCGTCGTAAATATCCCGGGCGGTTCCGTCGCCGCCGGCGAACACCAGCACATCGACCCCGGCGGCAAGCAGGGCCTCGGCCGCCCGGCGGGTATCTGTGGCGCCGCTGAGACCGCCGCAGGGCTTGCCCAGCACCTGGTGATTCAGCCCCAGGGAGGCGGCGAGGTCAGCCCCCATAGCCCCGCCCCAGGTCAGGACCAGCAGGTCCTTTACGCCCACCAGCTTCTGCAACGCCCGGGAAGCCCGGTCATTGGAGCGCTGCAGTTCCTGCCCCGACAGGGAAGCTGCAAGCTGGCGCACGGCCTCGCCGTCGCTGCCCTTGAGGCCGCGGGTCCCGCCCAGCCCCGCCAGGGGATTGACAATCAGGCCCAGCCGCAATGCCGCCATGGCTTATACCTCCACCGGTTTACAACCCAGGGCGCGCACCACATCCCGCCAGCGCCCATTGCCGCCCGCAAGCACTACCTCGCGTCCGGCCAGTTCGCGCCGCTGCGGGTAATTTTTGCGCAACTGATCGAAATTTTCACGGCAACGCTCCGCAGTCGTATCCTTCACCGCCCTGCGCAGCCGCTGGTCATCGTCCTCGATACGGTAACTGGCGGACACCAGTTGCCGCAACAGCTCGGGTTGGGTCACATCGTCGCTAACACGCAGGGGCCCGGGTATGTCCCCTGCGCTGGCGTCGCCTCCGGCAAAGGTCCGCCCCAGCGCCGCGGCAGCCGCATCGCGCAACATGCGGGTTGCCAGCAGTTTGCCATCGTAGCTGTAACCGGCTATATGCGCCGTACCCAGGCGCACTGTTGCCAGCAGTTCCGGGGGGACAAGGGGCTCGGTCTCCCACACATCGAGAACCACCTCGGGCCCACTGCCCTGCTTCAGGCGACGGTACAGGGCCCGGTTATCGACCACCGGCCCGCGGCTGGCATTGATCAGCAGCTGGCCGCGGCCCATTTCCGCCAGTTGCGCTCTACCCAACAGGTGATAGCTCGGCCAGGGTTCCTTGCGGGTCAGTTCCGGGTGCAGGCAAATCACCTCGCAGGCCAGGACATCGGCCAGGGTAGTCGTCCCGCCGACCTCAGCTGGCGTCAGCCAGGGGTCATAGACCAGACAGTGAATTCCCAGGGCCCGCAGCCGCGCGCCCACCGCGCGACCTATATGGCCATAGCCGACAATAGCGACCGCGGCGCCTGCCAGCAATCGTTCCAGGTAATCATCCAGCGCGGCAATGGCGGCCAGCACATACTCGACGACCGAGTTGGCATTGGCGCCGGGCGCGTGGGCGAAGCCGATGTTGCCCCGGCGCAGGTAATCGAGGTCGATATGGTCGATACCGCTGGTTGCGCTGCCGACAAACTTCACCGGCGAGCCCGCGAGCAACTGCGCATCGACGCGGGTCACCGAGCGCACCAGCAATATGTCCGCATCGGCCAGATCAGCGGACGTCAGCTGGCGCCCGGACAGCCGCCGCACCGCCACCCCGGACCCGAAGCTGGCCTCGAGCGCAGGGATATTTTCATCGGCAACCAGGCGCAGTGTCATGCCAGCTGCAACTGCGTTGGCAGGGCCTGCCAGCGCCTGACCAGCGGGCCATCCAGGCCCAGTGAACGGATAAAGTCGATAGCGTTGTCAATGTCGGACAGCGTAAGCTGATAATCCGGCAACTGCTGGACCTCGGGGACATTGGCGTCCAGCCGGGCCAGTTCACGCGACAGCAGGGCCTGCGACCAGTAAGTCGACAGTTTGTCGCCCAGGCGGGACGCGCCGCGCAGGGGCAACGCGGCAACAGCCGCCATATCCGCCGCGATAGCCTCCAGGCTGCCGAGCTCCGATATCAGTACCGCCGCGGTGCGCGGGCCCACGCCCGGCACACCGGGAATGTCATCGACACTGTCACCGACCAGGCCCAGGTAGTCGGCGAACTGCTGTGGCCGGACCCCGAATCGCTGTTCGAAGGCCGCGCTGTCGACGGTCTTGTCGGCGGCAAAATCCCACCACCTGTTCGCCGGCCCTGTTAACAGCTGCCCCAGGTCCTTGTCGCGGCTTATCACCGTCACCGGCAGCTGTTGCTCGCCGGCCAGCCGCGCCAGGCTGGCCAGGTAATCATCGGCCTCGTAACGGTCACCCCCGTAACAGGGGATTCCACAGCGCTCGGTCAACTCGCGGCAACTGCGTAACTGGAAGGCCAGGGCTTCATCGGGGAGCGCCCGGCTGGATTTGTAGTCGGGATAAAGCTCATTGCGAAAGCAGCTGCCGAGGCTTTCATCGAAGGCCGCGGCAAGGTGCGAGGCCGGGTGGACCCGGGGCAGCAGGTCACAGAGGAAGCTGGCGTAGCCATATACCGCGTTGAGCGGGTTTCCATCCTGGTCCTTCCAGCGATCCGGCAGGGAAAACCACGCCCGGAAAATATAAATGGAGGCGTCCAGCAGCCAGGCACGTCGCGTCATGGTCAGTCGATGCTGGCCGGATCGAAAACAAGATCCGTCAGGGCCAGGGCGGTGGCAAACTCCCGCGCCAGGGCGCGGTAAAAACGCGCCGCGCGCGGTGGCAGCCCCTGTTGCTGCCAGCGGCGCGCCTGGGCGGCGACGGCATGGCGAAATTCCCGGCTGCCAGTGGGCTGGCCATCGTCAGCAAAGTTATCGGCACTGATGCGAAAACGATAACCACAGGCCAGCGAGAACAGCCACTCCAGCGCCTGGGGCTTGACTTCCACTGCCTCGAACGCGCGCTGCTGCTGGGCGCTGCGGCCCTCGGGGGCATACCAGTAACCGAAATCGACCTGTTTGCGGCGCTCGGCGCCGGCGATACACCAGTGAGCGGTTTCGTGCAGGGCACTGGCGAAGTAGTCCTCGCGAAAATACAGCAGGTTGCGCGGATTGTCGTTACCGGCAGGCAGGTAGAGAGGCTCTTCGGCACCGCCCACCAGCGCGGTATTTTCACTGGCGCCAAAACAGTCGTCGAATACCGAGACCAGGCGGCTGCAGTCAAACAGCGCGGGAGTTGCGGCGACGCTCAACGGGCGTGCTCCTGCTTGCGCAGCCAGTATCGGTAGCTGCCGTCGGAGGCTTCCTGGCGCAACAGCTCGTGGCCGAGAAAGGTGCAGAATTTAGGGATATCCCGCTCGGTCGACGGGTCGGTAGCCAGCACCTGCACCACCTGCCCCGCTTCCATATCGCGGATCTTGTTGTGCAGCAGCATGACCGGCTCCGGACAAAACAGCCCGGAAGCGTCCAGCACGTGATCGACAGGAATTGACATATTAATCGTGGTCCCCGAGCAGTGCCCTGGCCTGGTCGCTGTTGACCAGGTCCCACTGCTCGCTCTCGGTTTCAAACAACAGCAACAGCTCTCCCTGCTGCAGCTGGCGGCGCAGGTTGCCCGTCTTTTCTGCCAGGGTCAACTCCGTCTCACCGTAGTCGGTACCGTCGCGGCTGGCAAACTCCTCCAGCAAGCCCTGCAGCGCGTCCGCGTCCAGCCGCCCGGCTGGTATCTCGATGTAGGAATACATGGGCCAGCCTCCTTCTGCCAGCTGCTTTTGCGGGTTAATATACGGCCTGCACCCTGGAATGTGGAGTCAAGCTGGTGGATACATCCTACATCATTACTTTCATCGGGGATGACCGCCCCGGCCTCGTGGAACAACTGTCCAGCGTTATCGAGCACAATCGCGGCAACTGGCACGAGAGCCGCCTGTCACAGCTGGGGGGCAAATTCGCCGGACTGATCCTGGTTTCCCTGCCCGCTGAAAGCGGTGAGACTCTGGAGGCAGAGCTCAAGGCGCTGTCGGCGACCGGGCTCAGCGTCAGGGTGACTCCCACCAGTGAGATCTCGCTGGAGCACAATGGCAAGGGCATCACCCTGACCGTGCTCGGCCCGGACCGCCTGGGAATCGTCCGGGAGATTTCCCGTGCACTGGCGGCGCGGCAGATCAACGTGGTAGAGATGGACAGCCAGGTCGAGAGCGCCGCCATGAGCGGCGAACTGCTGTTCAGGGCGCGTATCGACGCCCATGTTCCCGCCAACACCGACCTTGACGAACTGCAGGATTCGCTCGACGAGATCGCCAACAATATGACCCTGGATATAGAGCTGGCGTAAAACTCAGTCGTCGTTGCGCAGCAGTTTGCGCAGCCATAGCCACAGGGCAACGGTGGCGGCGGCAGCCGCGATGACCAGGACAATCGCCGCTACCGTAATGAGCAGCAGCTCCAGCATCTCCTCCCAGGGGATACCGAACTGGTCAACCGCGGCCCACACCAGTGCCGCCATGGCGGCAACGCCGAGAAATATTGTCCGGTAGTACTTGCGTCCCGCCCTGGCCACCGGGTTTACTCCGGCCGCGCCGCGGGAATCACCGGCGTCTCGCACACCACGTCGGCGTTCTGGCCCCGATGGCGCAGCACGTGATCCATCAGCACAATAGCCAGCATCGCCTCGGCGATTGGCGTGGCGCGAATGCCGACGCAGGGATCGTGGCGACCGTGGGTAACCATGTCCATGGCTTCGCCACGGGTGGATATGGTCGCCCCCGGCTGGCGAATGCTCGAGGTTGGCTTGAGGGCGATACTGACCGTAATATCCTGGCCGCTGGAAATGCCGCCCAGTATGCCGCCGGCATTGTTGCCGACGAAGCCTTCCGGCGTCAGCAGGTCGCGATGCTCGCTGCCTTTCTGTTCGACACTGGCAAAGCCGGCCCCCACTTCCACTGCCTTGACCGCGTTAATGCCCATCATGGCATGGGCGATATCGGCATCGAGGCGGTCGAATACCGGCTCTCCCAGCCCGGGCATGACATTGTGCGCGATCACGTTGATGCGCGCGCCAATCGAGTCGCCCGCCTTGTTGAGCGCGGCCATGTAGGCCTCCATCTTCGGCACTGCCGCCGGGTCGGGGCAGAAAAAGGGATTGCTCTCCACCACCTCCCAGTCCAGCGTTTCAGCCCGTATCGGGCCCAGCTGCGCCAGGTAGCCGCGAATCTCAATGCCGTAACGGCTGCGCAGGTACTTTTTCGCGATGGCGCCCGCGGCCACCCGCATGGCGGTCTCCCGGGCGGAGGCGCGTCCGCCGCCACGGTAATCGCGAAACCCGTATTTCTGGTTGTAGGTATAGTCGGCGTGGGCGGGCCGGAAGGTGTTGGCTATATTGGAGTAGTCCTTGGAGCGCTGGTCGGTGTTCTCGATCAGCATGCCGATGGCGGTGCCGGTGGTCCTGCCCTCGAACACCCCGGACAGGATGCGCACCTCGTCCGCCTCGCGGCGCTGGGTCGTAAAACGGGAGGTACCGGGCTTGCGCCGGTCCAGGTCACCCTGCAGGTCGGAGGCATCCAGTTCCACCCCCGGGGGACAGCCATCGACAATACAGCCAAGGGCGGGACCGTGGCTTTCGCCAAAGCTGGTGACGGTGAAAAGTTTGCCTATGCTGTTACCGGACATATCGCTTGCGTGCCTGCAGGTTCAAAGCCGGCCATTATACCGATTATCCGCTAAGACTGGCGCTGAATTCCTGCAATTCCGCGGCACTCAGGGCAAACACCCCGTGGCCGCCATGCTCAAACTCGAGCCAGGTGAAGGGTACCCGGGGATACGCCGCTTCCAGCGCCTCCCAGCTGTTTCCCACCTCTACCACCAGCAAGCCCGTGTCCGAGAGGTAATCCGCTGCCCTGGCGAGGATCCGGCGGGTCAGGGACAGCCCGTCCGGCCCGCTGCCCAGGGCCAGTTCCGGCTCGTGGTGGTACTCGGCAGGCATGCTCGCCAGGTCACCGGCGTCCACATAGGGCGGATTGGACAGAATCAGGTCATAGCGCTGCGGGGCCAGCGCGTCGAACAGGTCGGACTGGTGGATCTGTACCCGGTGCGCCAGCCCCAGGCGCTCGCGGTTCTCCGCCGCCAGGGCCAGCGCCTCGGGATCCAGGTCCACCAGGTCTACGCGGGCCTTGCTGTAATAGGCCGCCGCCAGGCCGATACAGCCGCCGCCGCAGCACATATCCAGGATCCGGGCCGGTTCCGGTCCCGCGTACCAGGGCTGGTAGTCGTGCAGAATCAGTTCGGCGATGGGTGAACGGGGAATAATCGCCCTGGGGTCACAGCCGAATTCCAGTCCCGCGAACCAGGCCTTGCCCAGCAGGTAGGGCAGCGGAACGTGCTCCTCGATGCGGCGCTTGAGCAGGCGCTCGATCTCAGCCCGCTGCGTCACGCTCACCACATGCGGCAGTACGCCGTCCCCCGCATCCGCTGGTAATCCGGCAACCGCCAGCACCAGCTGCACCGCCTCGTCCCAGGGATTATCGGTGCCGTGACCGTAAAACACTGCGCTGTCGTGCAACTGTTCCCAGCAATACTGGATGGCCTGGCCCACGGTGAGCTGATCTGTCGTTGTTTCGTCCATGGGCTAAGTTTAACGGCTCTTCATCATTAACGGGGGACACCGATGTTCATTAAACTGAATTTGCGAAGTTCGTTTAATGGAGAGTACACCGATGTCCCACGCAGGATTAATATTAGGCCTTCCGGAGTTGGAGGT
>NZ_QRAN01000004.1 GCF_003457605.1 Seongchinamella sediminis | reverse complement strand
CTATGGATTCAGGAATTTTGAGAATTACCGATTACGCGTCTTAACCCACTGCGGGTGGGATGGCATTATTAACCGGGTTTAGTGAATATCGGCCCATCCCCCCTTAATGGGGGAGAGCCAGTTTAACCGCCCCTGACGGCGGTTTGCCATGGCTGGCAACGGTTGCTAACATCCGTCACCCCGCGGAGCGGCGGCTAACTGACACAGGGAGACAGCCTTGGAACAGCACTGGGCAGAAATTATCAAGGCCATTGGCGAGGACCTGGACAGGCCCGGCCTGCATGACACCCCCAAACGGGCCGCCAAAGCCTTCGAATTCCTCACCCGCGGGTACCAGCAATCGGTGGATGAGGTGGTCAACAATGCCCTGTTCCCCTCGGATTCCAGCGAAATGGTGCTGGTGCAAAACGTGGAGCTGTACTCGCTTTGTGAGCACCACCTGCTGCCGTTCATCGGCAAATGCCATGTCGCCTACATCCCCACGGGCAAGGTGCTGGGCCTGTCCAAGGTAGCGCGGATTGTCGACCTGTTCGCCAGGCGCCTGCAGATCCAGGAATCGCTGACTACCGAGATTGCCCAGACCATCATGGACGTGACCGACGCCGAGGGTGTGGGCGTCATCATCGAGGCGCGGCACATGTGCATGATGATGCGCGGCGTGGAGAAACAGAACTCGGTGATGAAAACCTCTGCCATGTTGGGCAGCTTCCGCGATTCCCAGGTTACCCGGGAGGAGTTCCTGCAGATCCTGCAGATGTAGGTTCAGCGCTCTAGGGTCAGCAGCTCCGCGTGCAGGTACTGGCGATCGGCGGTGCGCGCTGAACTGAACAACAGCAGGCGGTAATCGCCGTTACCCTCGGGGTCATATACCCGGTAGTGCTGCTCGTCATCGCGGCCGTAGAGTACTCGCTGCTCGAATACCCGGTTGGCCCACTCTACTCCCCGCCCGCAGCCGCGCCCATCACAGCTGAATAGCAGACGCGCCCCTTCCAGCTTCCCTTCGATCTCCTCGAGCACCTCGCTGGAACTGAAGCCATCGACAATCTGCCAGGTGTAGCGCAGCAAGTGCCCGGTCAGCCGTTCACTGTCCTCGAAACGCCAGTTACCGCGGACTTTCTGCAGGGCGCCGAGACCCACCTCGTGATCAATCACCTCGAGCTCCTCGCGATTAACCTGCCGGGCGTGCGGAAAGGCGTCGAGGGTAGTGAGCAGGGCGGCCGGCGACTCGGCACTGGCGCCTGGTGGCAGCCACAGGCAAAGCCCTGCCAGGAATAAAAATACTGCCCTGTTCCTCACTAGCACTTACTCCCCACTGCTTAGGAAATGGTTGATCCTGGCCCCGAGTTTATCCACCCCGCTCTCCATATGGAAATGGTGCCCCCCGGGATAAGTGTCCGCTACTACGTCCGGAATGCGCTCTCCCAGCGCCGAGAAACGCCGGGCGTGGGTGCTCGCCAGGCCATTCCCGGCCATCAATAACAGGGTCGGCATGCCCAGGCTGCCGAGCATGGTGTCCACCTGCTCCGCTGTCATCTTGACCGCCGAGGCCCCCCGCAGGCGGGGATCGGTGGTCCAGGTATAACCGCCGTCGACCTGCTTCAGGTTACGGCCGGCGATCAGCTCGGCCGCCTCCCGGCCCAGCCCCTGTTCCTGCCGCGCGGTGATGGCGAGCTCCCGGGTTTCATACACCCGGGTGCGGCGGTTGGTGAGGCGATGTTTTTCCAGCACAAAACGCCGCAGCTGCTTATTGAACTCCCCTGGCTCCAGTGGCGGCGGGGAGATACTGTCCAGCAGCACCAGTTTTTCCACCTGCTCCGGGAATGCCGCGGCATACAGGCTGGAAATTATTGCGCCGCGGGAATGGCCAATGAGGGTGAAGCGCTCCCAGCCCAGTTGCTGTATCACCTCGTGGATCTGCGGCAGGTCGTCGTAAACCTGGTAGGTCGCATCGGCGGAGCGACGACTGGACTGGCCGTGGCCGGTCAGATCCAGGGCAATAACATAGCGCTCTGCCAGCAGGGGCGCCAGCAGGGCAAAACTGCAGGCGTTGTCCAGCCAGCCATGCAGGGCAAGCACCGGGGGCTTCGCGGGGTCGCCCCAGGAAAGACCGGCAATTTCCAGCCCGTCCACCTGCCAGCGATGTTCCTCGGCCCCTTCTGGAATCATGACATCACCTCGTAGCCGGGCGGCTGGGCGCTGAACAGCAGCGTGGCGCAGGCCGCAGCGGGGACCTCCAGCCGCAGGGTGGCCAGTCCGCCCGGGACGAGAGGCGCCACCTGGCCCCGCTCCCCCAGGTAATAATCCACCAGCTGCGATACCAGCGGCTGGTGAGACACCAGCACGAGGTGTTCAGGGCCGTCGCCAGGCTCCAGCTGCTGCGCAAGCAAGGCATCTACCTGGGCCACCCGGCTGCCGGGGATCAGCGCCGGACTGCACTCGCAGCGGGCATGGGTGAAGGCACCGGCGATAAGGTCAGCGGTTTCAGTGGTGCGTAACCATTCACTGTACAGAATCAGCCCGGGCGCGGGCAGCGACCTGGCCTCGCAGTGCTCGCGGAAGCGCTGGCTGCCATAGCCGATATCGTCACGCCCGTTATCCGTCAGCGTGCGCTGCCTGTCCGTCGCGGCGCGGCCGGCCTCGCCGTGCCGCCATATGGTTACGATCAACTCCGCCCCCCGGGTATTACTTCACTGGGTAACAAACTCGACATCCTGCTGCTCTTCCTTGTGCATCATATCATCGAAGACATCGGCGACCGGCCGGTGCTCGTACAGAATAGCGTACAAACCATTGACCAGGGGCATGTGGATGCCACGACGGTCCGCCTCGGACTTCAGCAGGGCCAGGGTGTTGATGCCTTCCGCCACCTGGTCCATTGTGCCGACAATATCATCCAGCGGTTGTCCCCGTCCCAGCGCCAGGCCGACGCGGTAGTTTCGCGACAGGGGCGAGGAGCAGGTGACAAACAGGTCCCCCACTCCCGACAGTCCCAGAAAGGTCATCGGGTTGGCCCCCAGGTGAACGGCAAAGCGTGACATCTCGGCCAGGGAACGGGTCAGCAGCATACCCACTGTATTCTCACCAAACTCCAGGGCCGCACCAATGCCGGCCAGAATCGCATAGACGTTCTTGAGCGCCCCGCCCAGTTCCACCCCGAACATATCGCTGGAACTGTATATGAGGAAAGCGTCACTGTGCAGCAAATCGTGAATCAGGCTATTGATAGCGGGGCTTGCGCTGGCGATCACCGAACCGGCGACCTGGCCGGCGGCGATCTCAGTGGCGAGATTGGGGCCGGACAGCACGCCGCGGGGATTGCCTGGCAATTCCTCGCGCAGAATCTCACTCATCAGCCGGAAACCACCCGGCTCAATACCCTTGGTAAGGCTGATCACCAGGGTCTCTCCGGGCAGGAGCTGGGCCAGTTCCCGGACTACAGCGCGAAACGACTTGCTGGGAACGGCCACGAATACAATATCAACCGCCGCCACCGCGTCGGCGAGCACGCAGGTAGCAGTCAGTTTGCTGTCCAGGGTGTAGCGTGGCAGGTAATCACTGTTTTGGTGCTGCTGGTTGATTTCATCGGCGCGATCGCGGTTGCGCAGCCAGAGCCTGACCCGGTGGCCGTTGCAGGCGATAATGTTGCCGATGACCGTGCCGAAACTGCCACCGCCCAGCACTGCGACGGTGTATGCATCTGCCATGACTTGTCCTTGTATGTTTATCCGGCGAGGCCTGCAGTCTAACAAAAAAGCGGGCCTTACAGCCCGCTCCTGTTACCGCAGACGGCCGCCTATCTGGCGTCGAGCTCAAGCAACAGCTTGTTCAGGGTCGCCACGTAGGCCGCCGGATCCTCAAGCTGGCCGCCCTCGGCCAGGTTGGCCTGGTCAAAGACCACGGAGGCGAGGTCGGCAAACCGATCCTCATCTGCCTCCTTGTCGAGCATGGTCAGCAGCGGGTGCCCGGGGTTGATTTCCAGGATGGGTTTGGAATCCGGCACCGGCTGCCCCGCGGCCTCCATGATGCGCTTCATCTGCGCGCCCATGTCGAAGTCGCCAACCACCAGGCAGGCCGGCGAGTCTGTCAGGCGCGCGGTGGCCCGCACTTCCGCGACCTTGTTTTCCAGCACCCTGGCCATGCGCTCTACCAGGGCCTCGCTCTCCTTCTCCAGTTTTTCCTGTTCGGCCTTGTCTTCCTCGGAAGCATTGCCCAGGTCCAGGGAACCGCGGGCCACGTCCTGGAAGGACTTGCCGTCAAAGTCCTGCAGGTGATTCATCAGCCAGTCATCCACCCGGTCAGAGAGCAGCAGTACTTCGATGCCCTTCTTCCGGAATACCTCCAGGTGCGGGCTGCTCTTCGCGGTATTGAAGTTTTCCGCCACCACGTAGAAGATCTTTTCCTGGCCTTCCTGCATCCGCGCGATGTAGTCCGCCAGTGACTGGTCCTGGTCTTCCTTGTCGGTGTGGGTGGTGGAGAAGCGCAGCAGGCTGGCGATTTTCTCCTTGTTGGCAAAATCTTCCGCCGGGCCTTCCTTGAGTACCTGGCCAAACTCCTTCCAGAACGTGGCGTAGTCATCCCCGTCCTTCTTCGCCAGCTTTGACAGCATGTCCAGCACCCGCTTGGTCAATGCGCTGCGCATGGAATCGACCGCCCCGTCCTGCTGCAGAATCTCGCGGGACACGTTGAGCGGCAGGTCATTGGAATCCACCACACCCTTGACGAAGCGCAGGTACAGCGGCAGGAACTGTTCGGCGTCGTCCATGATAAAGGTGCGCTGCACGTACAGCTTGAGCCCGCGAGCCATGTCGCGATTCCACAGGTCGAAAGGTGCGCGCCGCGGCAGGTACAGCAGGCTGGTGTACTCGAGTTTTCCCTCTACCCGGTTGTGGCTCCAGCTCAGCGGCTCGTCAAAGTCATGGGAAACGTGCTTGTAGAATTCCTTGTACTCGTCGTCGGAAATCTCGGTGCGACCGCGGGTCCACAGCGCGGTGGCTTCGTTCACGGCTTCGTATTCCGGACTTTCCCCAGCCTGCTCTTCCTCACCCTCGGCCGCTGGCGCTGCGGGCTTGAGCATCATCACCGGCACCGAAATATGGTCGGAGTACTTCTTGATGACGCTGCGCACGCGGAAGTCCTCGGCAAACTCTTCGCAGCCGTCCTTCAGGAACAGGGTAATACGGGTGCCGCGGGTGGGCTTTTCCCGCGCTTCAACCGAGAATTCCGATTCGCCGTGGGATTCCCAGACTACACCCGCCTCCGGCGCGTCCCCGGCCTTGCGGCTGTGCACTTCCACCCGGTCGGCGACAATGAACGCGGAATAAAAACCGACGCCGAACTGGCCGATGAGCTGCGAGTCTTTCTGCTGGTCGCCAGTGAGGTTTTCCAGGAACGCCGCCGTGCCGGATTTGGCGATGGTGCCCAGGTGCTCGACGACCTCGTCACGGTTCATGCCGATGCCGTTGTCGGCGATGGTGATCGTTTTCGCGTCCTTGTCGACGTCAACCTGGATCTGGTAGTCGCCCTGTCCCTCCAGCAGGGACTCGTCCGACAGCGCGGCAAAGCGCAGTTTGTCGATAGCATCGGAGGCGTTGGAGATCAGCTCACGGAGGAAAATCTCCTGGTTGGAATACAGCGAGTGGATCATCAGGTGAAGCAGTTGCTTCGCCTCGGTCTGGAAGCCCAGTGTCTCTTTTTGGACGTCGGCAGTCATGAATTAACCTCGGATTGTAACTGGTTGATATTAAAAGATTTGTTTCTGTTAGAGCGATATGGGGACAAGCCCCGGGGTTTTCAAGGCCTGGGGCCGGCCAATGGCGAATTCGCGCAAACAGGAGCCATGGTCTACCTTTTGATGGGAATTCCGTGGAGGAATCAAGCATGCACAACTTCAAGTTTGCTGTACAAACCACCCTGGGCGCACTGGCGCTGGCACTTTCAAGCTCTCCCTCGCTCGCCGCCGACAAGGACGAACTGATCGCCCTGGCGCGGTCCGCCGCGCCGGCCATGGTCAGCGCCGACGCTACGGTGCTGTATCGCGGTGAGGTACTGGCCGAAGGCAGCAACGGCTGGACCTGCCTGCCGGAGACCCTGCCCGACGATGGCGCTCCCATGTGCAACGACGCGGTGTGGATGGAGATGATGCAGGCCATGGGCCAGCAGGCCGACTTCGAGGCCAGCGGCATTGGTATCTCCTACATGTTGCAGGGCGATGCCGGGGTCAGCAATTCCAACCCAATGCACCCCATGGGCAAGAACGCCCCCGACTTCATCAAGGAAGGGGCCCACCTTATGGTGATTGTGCCGAAAGCGATGCTCGAGGGGATTACCGACGACCCGCATGGTGGCGGACCCTATGTGATGTGGGGGGATACGCCCTACGCCCACATCATGATCCCGCTGGAGGATCGCTGAAGCGCTAACCCGCGGGCACAAAAAAGGCCCGTCCGCAGACGAGCCTTTGCGAGTACCCAACCGGGTCTGTTACCAGCCGGTAATCTCCGCGAGGGCGGAACCGATGTCCGCCAGTGAGCGTACCGTCTTCACCCCGGCGTCTTCCAGCGCAGCGAATTTCTCGTCCGCCGTACCCTTACCGCCGGAGATGATAGCGCCTGCGTGGCCCATCCGCTTGCCTTTGGGGGCCGTCACGCCGGCAATGTAGGACACAACCGGCTTGGTGACGTTGGCCTTGATATAAGCCGCAGCCTCTTCCTCGGCGGTGCCGCCGATTTCGCCAATCATCACGATGGCCTCAGTGGCCGGGTCGTTCTGGAACAACTCCAGGATATCGATGAAGTTGGATCCGGGAATGGGGTCACCGCCAATACCGACACAGGTGGACTGACCGTAGCCGGCGTCGGTGGTCTGCTTGACCGCCTCGTAAGTGAGGGTGCCGGAACGGGACACGATGCCGACCTTGCCGGGCAGGTGAATGTGACCGGGCATAATGCCGATCTTGCATTCCCCGGGAGTGATCACGCCCGGGCAGTTGGGACCAATCAGGCGCACGCCCAGTTCATCGCACTTGACCTTGGCTTCGAGCATATCGAGCGTCGGAATGCCCTCGGTGATACACACGATCAGTTTGATGCCGCCGTTGGCCGCCTCCAGGATTGAATCCTTGCAGAACGGCGCCGGCACGTAGATCACGGAGGCATCTGCGCCGGTTGCCTCGACGGCCTCGGCAACGGTGTTGAACACCGGCAGGCCCAGGTGCTCCTGGCCGCCCTTGCCGGGGGTAACACCACCGACCATCTGGGTGCCGTAATCAATCGCCTGCTCCGAGTGGAAAGTCCCCTGGGAGCCGGTGAAGCCCTGGCAGATAACCTTGGTGTTTTTGTCGATAAGAACACTCATTATGCTGCTCCTCCTGCTGCTTTAACCGCTTGCTGTGCAGCATCTGTAAGGCTGGTGGCAGCAATAATATTCAACCCGCTGTCCGCCAGTACTTTCTGGCCCAGCTCCGCGTTGTTGCCCTCGAGACGCACCACGACGGGTACCTCCACGCCGATCTCTTCCACGGCGCCAATCACGCCCTCGGCGATCAGGTCGCAACGGACGATACCGCCGAAGATATTGATCAGTACCGCTTTCACATTGTCGTCAGAGAGGATGATCTTGAATGCCTCGGAGACTCGCTCCTTGGTCGCGCCGCCACCCACATCGAGGAAGTTGGCGGGGAAGCCGCCGTGCAGGGCAACAATGTCCATGGTCCCCATGGCCAGGCCTGCGCCGTTGACCATGCAGCCAATATTGCCATCCAGGGCAACGTAGTTGAGTTCCCAGCGGGCCGCGTGGGCCTCGCGCTCGTCTTCCTGCGAGGGGTCGTGCATCTCACGCAGAGTGTGCTGGCGGTACAGGGCGTTGCTGTCGACGCCGATCTTGGCGTCCAGGCAGTGCAGGTCGCCCTTATCGGTAATGACCAGCGGGTTGACTTCGATCAGCGCCAGGTCCTTGTCGATAAACAGCTGTGCCAGGCCCATGAAAATTTTCACGAACTGCTTGATCTGCTCGCCGGCGAGACCCAGTTTGAAGGCCAGTTCGCGGCCCTGGTAGGGCTGGGGACCGGTCAGCGGGTCGATAGTGGCGCGCAGGATCTTTTCCGGCGTTTCCTCAGCCACTTTCTCGATTTCAACACCGCCCTCGGTAGACGCCATGAACACAATGCGGCGGGAAGAGCGGTCGACCACCGCGCCCAGGTACAACTCCTCGGCGATATCGGTACAGGATTCAACCAGAATCTTGCTGACGGGCTGGCCGTTTTCATCGGTCTGGTAGGTCACCAGGTTCCTGCCCAGCCAGTGGGAGGCAAATTCCCGTATTTCGTCTTTGGTCTTGACCAGCTTTACCCCGCCGGCCTTACCGCGACCACCGGCATGCACCTGGGCTTTTACCACCCACATGTCGCCGCCAATCATGTCTGCCGCTTCTACCGCTTCCTGCGGGCTATCTACTGCGTAACCCTTGGAGACCGGCAGTCCGTATTCGGCAAACAGTTGCTTGCCCTGATACTCATGAAGATTCATGTGCTGTCCTGCTCTTCTTTAATCAGCCTATGCTGCTTTCATTTCGGCATTTCGCGACACAGCTGCAAAACACCCCTCGATACCCACACACGCCGGCGATTGGTTTTATTGTACGCGCGCGGGCGAATTCTACTTGCGTTTCTTCCGGTTGGCGATATGAATGGCGTGGCCATCTACCGCCAGTGCAGCCTCGTGAACCGCTTCCGACAGGGTCGGGTGACCAAATACGGTCAACGCCAGGTCTTCGGCGCTGGAGCCGAATTCCATGGCGATTACCACCTGCTGCACCAGATCCGCCGCCGAGGGGCCGGCAATATGGCAGCCCAGGATGCGGTCGGTCTCTTCGTGAGCCAGCAGTTTCACCAGGCCATCGGACTCGTTGGAGGCCAGTGCCCTGCCGCTGGCGGCAAAGGGAAAGGTGCCGGACTTGTAGGGCACACCTTCTGCCTTGAGTTGCTGCTCGGTCTTGCCCACCGCTGCAACTTCCGGGTGCGTGTAAATAATTGACGGAATGCAGTCGTAGTTCATTTGTGCGGGCTTGCCGGCAATTCGCTCGGCGACCATCACCCCCTCTTCCGAACCCTTGTGGGCCAGCATCGGGCCACGGACCACATCGCCCACGGCGTAGACCCGCGGCGCCTCGGTCTCGCAGAAGTCGTTGACGAAGATGAAGCCGCGCTCGTCCAGGGTAATGCCGCTGTCGGTGGAGAACAGTTCTTCCGAGCGCGGGCGACGGCCCACCGCAACGATAAGTTTGTCGAAAGTCTCGCTGTGCTCGCCATCGGCGGTGCTGTAGGACACGGTGACCTTGCCGTCTTTGACCTCGCTACCGGTGACCCTGGCTCCCAGGCGGATATCCAGGCCCTGCTTCTTGAAAATCTTGGCTGACTCCTTGGCAATCTGCTGGTCCATCATGGGCAGGAACTCGTCCAGCGCTTCCAGCATTACCACCTCGGACCCCAGGCGACCCCAGACACTGCCCAGTTCGAGGCCGATCACGCCGGCGCCGATCACGCCCAGCCGCCCGGGTACTTCCTGGAACTCCAGGGCGCCGGTGGAATCGACAATCAGGTCATCGTCAACTGGGGCCGGCGGGATGTTCACCGGCAGGGAGCCGGCGGCAATAATAATGTGCCCCGCCTCCAGCACCTGTACCTTGCCGTCCTTGTCCGTCACCTCAACCCTGGTACCCGCCAGTACTTTGCCGGTGCCGGAAACGGCGGTCACGCCGTTGTGCTT
Organism: Seongchinamella sediminis; assembly: GCF_003457605.1. Classification (GTDB taxonomy): domain Bacteria; phylum Pseudomonadota; class Gammaproteobacteria; order Pseudomonadales; family Halieaceae; genus Halioglobus; species Halioglobus sediminis. The sequence continues at coordinate 278,225 of NZ_QRAN01000004.1, read as the reverse complement.
GAACAGGCCGGTGATGCCGCCCGTCAGCTGGTCGACGATCTTGGTCTTGCGGGCAATCATTGCCGGCACATCGATCGTGGTATCGCTCACGCCGATCCCGTGAACCCCGAGTTCGGCCCTGGTTTCGTGATACTTGTAGCTTGAGTCAAGCAAGGCCTTGGAGGGGATACAGCCCACATTGAGGCAGGTGCCGCCAAGACGAACCTTACCCTTGTCGTCCAGCCACTGCTCCACGCAAGCTGTTGACAGGCCCAGTTGTGCTGCCTTGATGGCCGCCACATAGCCGGCCGGCCCCGCACCGATCACCACGACATCGAATTTATCTGACATGTTTCTTCCCGTTAAAAATTAAAATTCAAGGTCCCGTGAACCCCGGGGCCGGATGCGTATCTGTCTACAGCTGCAGCAGGATCCGCGCGGGATCCTCGATCAGATCCTTGACCGCCACCAGGAACTGCACCGCGGTCTTGCCGTCAATCAGGCGATGATCGTAAGACAGGGCCAGGTACATCATCGGCAGGATAACCACCTCGCCATTGATCGCCATCGGCCGCTCCTGGATCTTGTGCATCCCGAGAATCCCGGTTTGCGGCGGATTCAGGATCGGCGTCGACATCAGCGAGCCGAAAACGCCGCCATTGGTCACGGTAAAGGTGCCGCCGGTCATGTCGTCGATGGTCAGCTTGTTATCGCGGGCGCGCAGCCCCAGGTCGCGAATCGCCGCCTCGACATCGGCGATGCTCATGAAATCCGCATCGCGCAGTACCGGCACCACCAGTCCGTTCTCGGTGGACACTGCCACGCCGATATCCTGGTAACCGTGATATACCACGTCATTGCCGTCGATGGAGGCATTGACCTCCGGGAAGCGCTTGAGAGCCTCACAGGCGGCCTTGACGAACATACCCATAAAGCCCAGCCGGGTACCATTGTGGGCTTTCTCGAACTGATCCTTGTACTTGCTGCGCAGGGCCATCATCGGCGCCATGTTCACCTCGTTGAAGGTGGTCAGCATGGCGGTTTCCTGGGTGGCATTGAGCAGGCGCTCGGCGATCTTGGCCCGCATCCGGGTCATCGGTACACGCTTTTCAACCCGCTCGCCCGAGGGTAGCGGTTTCTCGGCCACTGCTGCCGGCGCTGCTGCAGCGGCGGGCTTTGCCGCCTCCGCCTTCCGGGCACCACCACCGGCTTTCATGAACTTGAGAATGTCTTCCTTGGTAATGCGGCCATTCTTGCCACTGCCCTGGATCTGGCTGATATCGAGCTGGTGTTCCTCCACCAGCTGGCGCGCGGCCGGGCCCAGCAGTGCGGCCAGGTCCTCATCAGCCGAGGCCGGGGGCGCCTCGGTTGCGGCCGCTGCGGCCGGTGCCGATGCGGCGGCTGCGCCCTGCTCCAGGGTAGCCAGCAGCTGCTCGCTCTGAATGGTCTCCCCTTCGGGGGCATGAATTTTGCTAATGACCCCGTCCTCGGGCGCCACCACTTCCATCACTACCTTGTCGGTTTCAATCTCGACGATCAGTTCGTCGCGGGATACCGACTCCCCTTCCTGCTTGTGCCAGGCAGCAACTTCACCGTCTGCTACCGACTCGGGAAAGGCCGGGGCCTTGATTTCAATCGCCATATCTCTTCCTTCGCGCTATGACTACCAGGGCACCTCAGGTGCCAGGGCCTTGTTGATAAATGCTTCCAGTTGTTCCAGGTGCAGGGCCATGTATCCCGCCGCCGGCGAGGCGGAACTGTCACGCCCCACGTAATGCAGGTATACATTCTGCTTGTGGTTGAACAATACCCGCCGCATGTGATGCTGGCTGGAGTACCAGGCGCCCTGGTTCATGGGCTCTTCCTGGCACCATACGGCCTCTTCCACATTCGGGTAGTGTTTCAGCACCGCCAGCAGGTCCTCTTCCGGGAACGGGTACAGTTGCTCGATCCTGATCAGGGCGATATGGTCGATTTCGCGCTCCCGACGCGCCGCCCGCAAATCATAGTAGACCTTGCCACTGCACATCACGACCCGTTTCACCTTGTCCTTGTCGAGATCATCGGTTTCATCGAGAACGTTGTAAAAGCGCCCGTCCGCCAGTTCGTCAATGGTGGAAATGGCCTCCTTGTGACGCAACAGGCTCTTGGGCGACATGACCACCAGCGGTTTGCGCAGCGGTCGAATCGCCTGCCGCCTGAGCATATGGAATACCTGGGCTGGCGTGGTGGGTACGCACACCTGGATATTGTGCTCGGCGCACAACTGCAGGAAACGTTCCAGCCTGGCCGATGAGTGCTCGGGACCCTGGCCCTCATAGCCGTGGGGCAGCAACATGGTGAGACCGCAGAGGCGCTGCCACTTGTGCTCGCCACTGGTAATGAACTGGTCGATGACCACCTGGGCGCCGTTGGCGAAATCACCAAACTGGGCCTCCCAGATGACCAGCCCCTTGGGCATGGTGGTGGCGTAGCCGTATTCGAAGGCCAGTACCGCCTCCTCCGACAACAGGGAATCGTAAATGACAAACGGAGCCTGGTCCGCGGCAATGTGCTGCAGCGGAATGTGGCAGCTCTCGTCATTCTGGTTGTGCAGCACCGCGTGCCGGTGGGAAAAGGTGCCGCGGCCCACATCCTGTCCGGTCAGCCGTACCGGGTAGCCCGCCTCGAGCAGCGTGGCGTAGGCCATGGTCTCGGCAAAGCCCCAGTTGATCGGGGTGGCGCCGGCGGCCATCTTGCGCCGGTCCTCCAGGATTTTGGATACCTGTCGCTGCAGCGGAAAATTCTCCGGCGCGACATTGATATCGTGGGCCAGGGTTTGGAGCCTGTGGATATCTATGGTGGTGTCCGCTTCATCCGTCCACACGTGGCCGATGTAGGGCGACCAGTCTACGAACAGGGTCTTGTTGGGTTCACTGACCAGGCTGCTGACCAGCGGTTCGCCGCGGTCCAGGGACTCGCGGTAGCGTTCCACCAGAAACTGGTCCTCACGCTCGGTGAGCGTCCCCGCACTGATCAGCCTGGCAGCGTACAGGTCGCGCGTGGTCTTGTGCTTGCGGATGGTCTTGTACATCAAGGGCTGGGTAACCGAGGGTTCATCAGCCTCGTTATGGCCGCGACGACGGTAACAGATCAGGTCGATTACCACATCTTTCCTGAATTCGGTGCGGTAATCCACCGCCATCTGGGTCACGAACAGGACGGCTTCCGGATCATCGGCATTAACGTGGAATATCGGCGCCTGCACCATCTTGGCAATGTCGGTGCAGTATTCGGTGGAGCGCGCATCCTCGCGCTTGTTGGTGGTGAACCCCACCTGGTTGTTGAGCACGATATGGATGGTGCCGCCGGTTTTGTAAGCCCGGGTCTGGGACATCTGGAATGTCTCCATCACCACGCCCTGGCCGGCAAAGGCCGCATCGCCGTGAATCACGATCGGGGTGACCCGCTCTCCGGTCTCGTCCTGGCGCCGCTCCTGGCGGGCACGCACTGAGCCTTCCACCACAGGCGAGACAATTTCCAGGTGCGAGGGATTGAACGCCAGGGCCAGGTGAATCTCGCCGCCGGGGGTCATCACGTTGGAGGAAAAACCCTGGTGGTACTTGACATCGCCCGAGCTGTCGTAGGCCACCTTGCCCTCGAACTCGTCGAACAGTTCGGACGGGTTCTTGCCGAGAATGTTGATCAGCACGTTGAGGCGCCCGCGGTGGGCCATGCCGATAACAATTTCCTGGACGCCGTAATTGCCCGAGCGCTGGATCATCTCCGCCAGCATGGGAATGAGGCTCTCGCCGCCCTCCAGGCCAAAACGCTTGGTGCCGGGATACTTGGATCCCAGTGACTTCTCCAGCCCCTCGGCCTTGATCAGCCGGCGCAGCAGGGTCAGCTGCACCTCCCTGCCGAAATCCGGGGCACTGCGCACCGACTCCATGCGGGTCATGATCCAGTGACGCTCGTCGGTATTGACGATGTGCATGAACTCCGCGCCGATGGATTTGCAGTAGGTGCGCTCCAGGGCATCGTGGATCTCGCCCAGGGTCGCATCGGACTTGCCGATATGCAGGCTGCCGGTCTGGAACACGGTGTCGTAATCCGCTTCCGACAGTTCGTGGAAGGAAAGCTCCAGGTCGCGAACATGCTCGCGCTCGGCGATGCCCAGCGGGTCCAGTTGGGCCTTCTGGTGGCCGCGCTGCCGGTAAGCTGAAATCAGCTGCACCACCCGCACCTGCTTGCGCTCGTATTCAGTGGCCTGGGAGTCATGGGCGACGGTGGCTTCCGTGCGCACCCGCATCTTGCTGATCTGGGCAAAGCGGTCGCGGATCACCGAGTGGGGTATGTCCTCGGTGTGCACGAAGTCGGATTCAACCCGCGGCAGTTTGTCGAAGTAGTCGCGCCATTGCTCAGGTACGCCATTGGGGTCCCTGAGGTAGGACTCGTAGAGGTCTTCAACGTAGGTGGCATTACCACCTGCTATGTGGGAACTCCGCCACAGGAGCTCCATTGAGCTTTCTTGCATTACAGCCCTTCCGGAAGTAGGGATTGCTTGCCCTTCGCGGGGCAGGTAGAACCGAAGTCTAGCAGCCAGCGGGGCACCCTGCCGACAGGCATCCGCCCCACTCACTTATTGCCGCGCCGGCGCCCCGTTCAAGCGCCGGCATTTAAAGCCAAAAATCGTTTTAAAACAGCCAGATAGACCACAGAGCTAATTCTGGCTATTAACTATTATCAGGTACCCCTGGCAAGCAGCATGTGGCGAATATGACCGATCGCGCGGGTCGGGTTCAGCCCCTTGGGGCACACATTCACGCAATTCTGGATGCCGTGACAGCGGAACACGCTGAAGGGATCATCCAGATTGGCCAGGCGCTCTGCGGTGGCCGTGTCACGGCTGTCGGCGAGAAAGCGATAGGCCTGCAACAGCCCTGCCGGGCCAATAAAACGGTCCGGGTTCCACCAGAATGAGGGACAGGAGGTGGAACAACAGGCGCAGAGGATGCACTCGTAGAGGCCGTCGAGCTTTTCCCGGTCCTCCGGCGACTGCAGGCGCTCGATCGCCGGCGCCGGCGTATCGTTCTGCAGGTAGGGCTGCACCTTTTCATACTGGGCGTAAAACATGCCCATATCCACCACCAGGTCGCGCACCACCGGCAGGCCCGGCAGCGGACGGATCACCAGTTTGTTGCCTTTCACGGTTTCGGACAGCGGCGTTATGCAGGCCAGGCCGTTCTTGCCGTTCATGTTCAGGCCGTCGGAGCCGCAGACACCCTCCCGGCACGAGCGACGATAGGCAACGGTGGTGTCCTGGGCCTTGATCAACTCCAGCACGTCGAGGACCATCAGGTCCTTGCCGCCGGTGTCGATCTGGAAATCCTGCATAGACGGCTCGGAATCCGTCTCGGGGTTGTAGCGATAAATACTGACTTGCAACATGTCCTGTGCCCCTTAGTAAGTCCGGATTTTCGGTTCGAAGGTGTCGACTGTCTTGGGTTCGAAGTTCACATCCCGCTTGCCGACCCGCTTGTCACCCGGGTAGTACATGGAGTGACACAGCCAGTTGTCGTCGTCGCGGTCCTGGAAATCCTCGCGGGCGTGGGCCCCGCGGCTTTCCTTGCGTTCTTCGGCGGTAATCGCGGTGGCTTCTGCCACCTCAAACAGGTTGTGCAGCTCGAGTGCCTCGATCCGCGCGGTGTTGTAGGCCTGGCTCTTGTCTTCCAGGTGGCAGTTCTCAATGCGCTCACGCAGATCGCCGAGCTTCTTGATACCTTCCTGCATGAATTCACCGTTACGGAATACACCGAAGTGATTCTGCATGGTGTTTTGCAGTTCCTTGCGCAGGTCGGCCACTTTCTCGCCGCTGGTAGAGTTGTTGAGCTTGTCAAGCCGGGCCATGGCCGCCTCGACATCGGATTCCGAGGCGTCGCGCATCTCGATACCCTCGCGCAGCGCGTTCTCGATGTACAGTCCGGAGGCGCGGCCGAACACGACCAGGTCCAGCAGTGAGTTGCCGCCCAGCCGGTTGGCGCCGTGCACCGATACGCAGGCTACCTCGCCGCAGGCGTAAAGCCCGGGGATGACCTGGTCGTTGCCGCTGGCGTCGACGGTCAGGGCCTGGCCGTGCACATTGGTGGGGATACCACCCATCATATAGTGACAGGTAGGCACCACCGGCACCGGCTCTTTCACCGGGTCGGCATGGGCGAAGGTGCGGGACAGTTCGCAAATACCGGGCAGACGGGACTCCAGGACCTCCTCGCCGAGGTGATCCAGCTTGAGATAGACGTGATCCGCGTCCGGGCCACAGCCGCGCCCTTCGAGAATCTCCTGAACCATGGAACGGGCTACCACATCGCGGCCTGCGAGGTCCTTGGCATTGGGGGCGTAGCGTTCCATGAACCGCTCGCCGTCCTTGTTGATCAGGTAGCCGCCTTCACCGCGGCAACCCTCGGTGACCAGCACCCCGGCCCCGGCGATGCCGGTGGGGTGGAACTGCCACATCTCGATATCCTGGACGGGGAAGCCGGCGCGCAGGGCCATGCCGATACCGTCGCCGGTATTGATATGGGCATTGGTTGTGGAGGCATAAATCCGGCCAGCGCCGCCGGTGGCGAATACGGTGGCCTTGGACTTCACATAAACGGTCTCACCGGTTTCCATGCAAATGGCGATGACACCGACGACGGCGCCGTCCTGGTTCTTCACCAGGTCGGTGGCATACCACTCATTGAAGAACACGGTGTTGTTCTTCATGTTGCCCTGGTACAGGGTGTGCAACAGGGCATGCCCGGTGCGGTCGGCCGCGGCACAGGTACGTGCAGCCTGGCCACCCTCACCGAAATTCTTGGACTGGCCACCAAAGGGGCGCTGGTAGATGCGGCCTTCTTCGGTGCGGGAAAACGGCAGCCCCATGTGCTCCAGTTCGAAAACGGCCTCGGGACCTACCGAACACATGTACTCGATAGCGTCCTGGTCACCAATGTAGTCCGAGCCCTTGACGGTGTCATACATGTGCCAGCGCCAGTCATCATTGGGGTCGGCACTGGCGATAGCACAGGTGATCCCGCCCTGGGCAGATACGGTGTGGGAACGGGTGGGGAAAACCTTGGAAATCACCGCAGTCTTGTATCCCGACTGGGCCAGTTGCAGCGCTGCGCGCATACCCGCGCCGCCACCGCCGACGATTACACCGTCAAAAGAGATAGTTCGAATACCTGACATAGCTATTAACCCCAGAGGATCTGGACGCCCCAGATCACGTAAATGAAGAGCACCAGGTTACAGCCAATCTGGAAAGCCAGGCGCAACAGGTTGCCTTTACTGCCCATCATGCGCTCGGTGAGGTAGTCCGTTCCTACCGCCCACATGCCAATCCAGGCATGGGCCGCCAGCGCCAGAATGGCCAGCATGGTGAAAATGCGCATGCCGGTGCCGGCGAACATGTCCCGCCATTCGGCGTAGGAAACCCCGCCCAGGAGTGACGCACCGATGCACAGGAAATAGGCGAGAAGAATGACACCACTGACGCGCTGCACCAGCCAATCGGTCGGCCCGGAACGGCCGAAGCTTGTTACTGACTTTACCATATCCAGATCACCGCAAGTAGAGAGAGTACGACAGACAGGGCGATGACGATGCGGGCGCCGGCAATGCCGCCCTCCATTGACTCTCCCACGCCAAAATCCATGATGAGATGTTTTACGCCCGCCAGGGCGTGATAGATCAGGGCGGTAACAATGGCCCAGACGATCAGCTTGGCCAGCAAGCTGTCGAGGCACTCCTTGACCGAGGCAAAGCCATCGGGCCCCGACAGGCTGGTATCGAGCAACCAGAGCAGAACGGCCATACCGACAAACAGTGCTACGCCGGTGGCGCGGTGAGTAATGGACGCCCATGCGGTAATGGGAAGCCGCATGGTACCGATGTCCAGGTTAACGGGACGATTGTCTTTCACATTGGATACCATCGTTAGCGCCAGAAGGCGGTTAAATGTGTGTGGCGCAGGGCCCTTTTTGCCTGCCAGCCTCCGGGCTGACAGTACAAAACGCGCGAAATTATAAGGACTTAGCCCTGTAATTACAAACCCGCGCCCAACTTTGTACCGATATTTTGATCTGCGCCTATCTTCGCCGAACTCCATAATTCGGATTCATGGATTTTAGCGCCTGTTCGCCGACAAGATAGGCGACTTTAGCCTAAGGTCGATTGACAAAAAGTGGGGAGACTCTATAGTGGGCAGCCCCACTGATTCTACTAGCAGGACTCCCCTATGAGCGAGAAAAAAGCCACTCTCAAGATGGACGGAATCGATGAGGCGATTGAGCTGCCCATCTATTCGGGGACCCTGGGCCCCGATGTCGTTGACGTGGGCAGCCTCACCGGCAAGGGCATGTTTACCTACGATCCGGGTTTTGTCTCCACGGCGGCCTGCGAGTCTCAAATCACCTACATCGACGGCGGCAAGGGTGTGCTGCTGCATCGCGGTTATCCTATCGAACAACTGGCAGAGCACTCCGACTACCTGGAAACCTGCTACCTGCTGCTCTACGGGGAGCTGCCCACCCGCGAAGAGAAAGAAAATTTCGTCAGCACCGTGACCAATCACACCATGGTGCACGAGCAGCTTGCTCACTTCTTTAACGGCTTCCGCCGCGACTCGCACCCCATGGCCATCATGTGTGGCGTGGTGGGTGCCCTGTCTGCCTTCTACCACGATTCCCTGGACATCTCCAACGAGCACAGCCGCCAGGTGGCGGCGTTCCGGCTGATCGCCAAGATGCCGACGATTGCCGCCATGAGCTACAAGTTCTCCATCGGCCAGCCTTTCATGTACCCCGACAACAGCATGAGCTATGCCGAGAATTTCCTGCACATGATGTTCGGTGTTCCCTGTGAGGACAGTAAGGTAAGCCCGGTACTGGCCAAGGCCATGGACCGTATCTTCCTGCTGCACGCCGACCACGAGCAGAACGCATCCACCTCCACCGTCCGGCTCGCCGGTTCCTCCGGCGCCAACCCCTTTGCCTGCATCGCGGCGGGCATCGCCGCGCTGTGGGGACCCTCCCACGGCGGCGCCAACGAGGCGGTCCTGGACATGCTGGAAGAGATCGGTGACGTCTCGCGGATCGACGAATTCGTCGCCCGCGCCAAGGACAAGAACGACCCCTTCCGCCTGATGGGCTTCGGCCACCGGGTTTACAAGAACTTCGACCCGCGCGCCAAGGTCATGAAAGAGGCCGCCGACGAGGTCCTGGCGGAGCTGGGCATCGAGAACGATCCGCTGCTGGCCATCGCCAAGCGCCTGGAAGAAATCGCCCTGGAGGACGAGTACTTCATCGAGAAGAAACTCTACCCCAACGTGGATTTCTACTCCGGCATCATCCTCAAGGCCATCGGTATCCCCACCAGCATGTTCACCGTGATTTTTGCCGTGGGCCGCACCGTGGGCTGGATCGCCCACTGGCACGAGATGATCAGCGGCAGCTACCGCATCGGTCGCCCCCGCCAGCTGTACACCGGCCACACCCAACGCGATTTCGTGCAGCTGGACGACCGCTAACAGGGTCCTTGTCGGCACCCACGCGGCGGGGGATAATCCCCGCTGGTCCGGGCGCCTGCGAACATCAAAGCCGCCCGGGCGGCTTTTTTATTGCCCCCCACAGTACAGGGATCCCCCATGACCGACATCGTCATCAGCGGCACCGGCCTATATACACCCCGCGAATCGATCAGCAATGCGGAGCTGGTAGCGTCCTATAACACCTACGTTGACCTCTACAACGAGGAGAACGCCGAAGCCATTGCCGCTGGCGAGTTGCCGCCCCTGCAGCATTCCTCCGCCGAATTCATCGAGAAAGCCTCGGGCATCAAATCCCGCTATGTCATGAACAAGTCGGGTATTCTCGACCCGCGGCGAATGGCCCCGCTGCTGGCCGAGCGAGCCAACGAGGAACCGTCGATACAGTGTGAGATGTCAGTGGCTGCAGCCACCGAGGCTATGGCCCAGGCTGGCAAAAAAGCCGCGGACATCGACGCCGTCATCGTCGCGGCGTCCAACCTGCAGCGCCCCTACCCCGCTGTGGCGGTCGAAATACAGGATGCGCTGGGTATCGACGGATTTGGCTTCGACATGAATGTAGCCTGTTCGTCGGCAACCTTCGGCATCCAGCAGGCCAGGGACATGATCGCCACTGGCAGCGCCGGCTGTGTGCTGATGCTCAACCCGGAGATCTGCACCGGCCACCTGAACTTCCGCGACCGCGACTCCCACTTTATTTTCGGCGATGTCTGTACCGCGGTGATTGTGGAGCGCGCCGAAACGGCAACAGCGGCAGAGCAGTACCAGATTGTCGACAGCAAACTGCAGACGATTTACTCCAACAACATCCGCAATAATTTCGGCTTCCTCAACCGCGGCGACGAATCCGGCATTGGCAAGCCGGACAAGCTGTTCGTACAGGAGGGACGCAAGGTATTCAAGGAGGTATGCCCGGCGGTGGCCCGGCAGATTTCCGAACAGCTGGAGCGCCTTGATATCGAGCCGCAGCAGCTCAAACGCATGTGGCTGCACCAGGCCAACCTGAGCATGAACCAGCTTATTTCCCGCCGCGTGCTCGGCCGCGACCCCAGCCCGGAAGAGTCCCCTACCATTCTCGACGAGTACGCCAATACCAGTTCTGCGGGGTCAGTTATCGCCTTCCACAAGCACCGCAGCGACCTGCGCAGCGGTGATCTCGGCGTGCTCTGCTCTTTCGGCGCGGGCTACTCCATTGGCAGCGTGGTGCTCAGGAAGCTGTAGCACTCAGGCCAGTATGTCCTCCAGGGCGCGGAGCATGGCGTCCATGTCCTCATCCGTACCGATACTGATGCGCAGGAATTCGCTGATTCTCGGCTTGTCGAAGTAGCGCACGATGATCTGGCGCTCGCGCAGCGCGGCGAACAGCTCGCCCGCGGCCACCTGTGGGTGGCTGGCGAACAGAAAGTTGGCCGCCGACGGCAACACCGCAAAGCCCAGGGCCTGCATGCGCGTCGCCGTTCTCTCCCGGGTCTGGATCACCCGCTCGCAGCAGTCGCTGAACCATTGTTCATCGGCCAGTGAGGCCAGCATCGCGCGCTGGGAGACCACGTCCATGGGATAGGAGTTGAAGGAGTCCTTGATGCGCACCAGCGCCTCAATGAGCTGCTCCTGGCCGAAAGCCGCACCCACCCTGAGCCCCGCCAGGGAGCGGGACTTGGAAGCCGTCTGCACGACCAGCAGGTTGTCGTGCTCGGGAATCAACCGGGTGGCGGACTCACCGCCGAAATCGATATAGGCCTCATCGATAACCACCACGGCGTCGGCGTGGTGCCGCAATAGCTGGCGGATTTCGTCCAGCCCCAACAGTACCCCCGTAGGCGCGTTGGGGTTGGGAATAATGATGCTGCCGCAGTCCTGGGGAAAGGCCTGGACATCCACCCGGAAGTCGGCGGTCAGCGGGACCTGGGTGAACTCGATCTCGTAGAGCGCACTCCACACCGGGTAGAAGCTGTAACTGATATCCGGAAACGCCAGCGGCCGCTCGTGCTTGAGCAGTCCCTGGAAGGTGTGGGCAAGCACCTCATCGGAACCGTTGCCGAGAAAGACCTGGCCAGGGGAAAGGCCCTCACGACGGGCGAAGGCAGCGCGCAATTCGCTGGAATCGGGATCGGGGTAGCGCCGGAGACTGTTGCCGCTGGTACCGGCGATAGCCGCCAGCACCCCCGGCGCCGGGGGGTAAGGGTTCTCATTGGTGTTGAGCTTGACCAGCCGCTCTCCCCGCGGCTGTTCGCCGGGCACATAGGGGCTGAGGCCAGCGGCCAGTTTGGTCCAGAAACGGCTCATGGCTTGACAGATTTCTCCGGATGGCAAAGCGCGCAGTTTAGCGCAGAGCACGGGGGAGGTCATGGCCATAAAAAAACGGCCATCCCTGGCCGCTAATTTCCGCGTGGTGTGCATTCCAATGCACGGGTGCATTATCTCTCGGCGGCGATGACATAACCATTACGGCTCATTACAGCGACAGTTGCGTGAGCCAGAGAATTCCTCTATTTTTACGGCTAACTTATTGAGCTTGTGGCTCTTTTTCTTACTTTGGCGCCAACCCAGGTAGCCTCCAGCGCGGAACAATACCCCCCCACAATGGCGCAGATACGTGATACCGAGAGCAACAAATCCTACCCCTTGCGAGCCCACCACACCTTCGGTCGCTGTACCGAGCGCTCGGACACGGTGGTCAGCAGCCCTATCACCTCCCGTATTCACCTGGCCCTGGAGTGGGACGGGCAGCGCTGGAACGCCCGCGACCTGAGTAAAAACGGTACCTGGCTGGGGAGCTCCCGGCTGACGATAAACGAGAGTACCCCGCTGCAGCGAGGCGACAGGTTGCACCTGGGGTCGCCGGAAATGCCTCCCCTTGAACTGATTGACGACAGCGCTCCGGTTACTTCGCTGCTGGGACTGGACGGCGCCCCGACCCTGGCACTGGAGCCTTTTGTGTTCCTGCCGGACCAGGAGCAGCCCCAAGCCGTGGTGACCTGGTCCTACCAGCAGCGCTCCTGGTTATTGCACCCCATGGAGCACGATGGCGCACAGCATGCCGACCTGCTCCTGCACCACGGCGACATCGTCAGCTTCGGCGGTCAACGCTGGCAGGTGTTCCTCACCGAAACCGAGCAGAGCACTGAAATCAACCAGCCTCCGGACAACAGCCTGGAGGACATAGAATTTGTGTTTGACCTCAGTCAGGACGAGGAAAACACCGCCCTGAAAATGAATCTGGCCGGGGCAGAAGTCCCGCTGGGCGAGCGCTCGCATCACTACCTGCTGCTGCACCTGGCTCGCCTGCGCGCCATGGAGGCCGCCAGGGGCTACGATGGCAAGACCCAGGGCTGGGTGGACAACGAGCAGATCAAGAAAGACCTGGGCATGGACATGCCCCACATCAACATCATGATTTTCCGGGCGCGCAAGCAGATAGCGGAGAAGCTTGCCGATACCTGGGACTCCGAGCACCTGGTGGAAAGAGGCAAGGGGCGCATGCGCTTTGGCGGGTCACGCTTCAAAATCTACAAGGGAGAACAGCTCGCTTTCGCCCTTTCCCCCGACGCATCCTGATTCCGTGGACACGCAAGAAGGCGCCCATTGATCATGCCCTGGCAGTGGTTGCGGGAATACCGCCGGGAAACCTTCGCCAGCGATTTGCTGGCCGGCGTGATTGTTACCATCATGCTTATCCCACAGTCCCTGGCTTACGCGCTGCTGGCCGGATTGCCCGCCGAAATGGGTCTTTACGCCAGTATTTTGCCGCTGCTTGCCTACGCGCTGCTCGGTAGCAGCCGCACCCTGTCAGTGGGGCCGGTAGCGGTGGTGTCGCTGATGACGGCCATGGCGGTGGGCAAGATCGCCGAAACCGGCAGCGTGGAGTACGCATCGGCGGCCATCGCCCTGGCGGCACTGTCGGGCCTGATGCTGCTGGCCCTGGGCTTCTTGTGCTTCGGTTTCCTCGCCAATTTCCTGTCTCACCCGGTGGTATCGGGGTTTATCACCGCCTCGGCGATCGTCATCGGGCTCAGCCAGGTGCGCCACCTGCTGGGTGTTGAGGCGAGCGGCGACAACCTGCCGCAACTGGTTCTCTCACTGTTTCGCCATATCGCCGACACCAATCCGCTTACCCTGTTGACCGGCCTGCTGGCACTGGTTTTTCTGGTGTGGTCACGCAAGTCCTTGCAGCCGCTGCTGCTGAAACTCGGCCTGCCGACCATCGCCGCAGGCATACTGTCCCGGGCCGGCCCTGTGCTGGTGATGATGGCAACCGTGGTCGCAAGCTACCTGCTGGACTTTACCCAGTACGACGTCGCCCTGGTCGGCGCCATCCCCAGCGGCCTGCCCTCGCTGAGCCTGCCTCCCCTGGATACAGCACTGTGGACACAACTGGCTGGCTCGGCACTCCTGATTTCCATCATCGGCTTCGTCGAATCAGTGTCGGTGGGCAAGACCCTGGCGGCCAAACGGCGGCAGCGCATCAACCCCAACCGGGAACTGGTCGCCCTCGGTGGCGCCAACATGGCATCGGCGGTATCTGGCGGCTTTCCGGTGACCGGCGGGTTCTCGCGCTCCGTGGTCAATTTCGATGCCGGGGCACAAACCCAGGCGGCGAGTATACTGGCGGCGATAGGTATTGCCCTGGCGGCCCTGTTTCTCACGCCAATACTGCGTTACCTGCCCAATGCCGCCCTCGCCGCCACCATTATTGTCGCAGTCTCCAGCCTGGTGGATCTCGAGCTGTTGCGCCGGGCCTGGCGCTATTCGGTGTCGGACTTTGCCGCAGTAATAACCACGATTATTGCCACCCTGCTGCTGGGCGTCGAGTTGGGGGTACTGGCGGGAATCGTGGTTTCCATCCTCCTGCACCTGTACAAAACCACGCGTCCGCACATGGCGGTAGTGGGCGCGGTGGCCGGCACCGAGCACTACCGCAACGTGGAGCGACACAATGTGATTACCCACCCGAACCTGGTGTCACTGCGGATTGACGAGAGCCTTTATTTCGCCAATGCCAGCTACCTGGAGGACTATATCTACGAGCTGGTGGCGGATAACGAGAAGCTGGAACATGTGATTCTCCAGTGCACGGCGGTCAATGAAATCGACATGAGCGCACTGGAGGCGCTGGAAGCCATAGACCACCGCCTGCGGGAACAGGGCATCACCCTGAACCTCAGCGAGGTCAAGGGGCCAGTAATGGACTCCCTGCAAAGCATCGACTTCCTTCCCCATTTATCGGGCAGGGTCTTTCTCAGCCATCACCAGGCGGTGAAAGCGCTCAAGACGGACGAGATAGAGCCCTACATCATTTGAAGCAGCGTCCTGTTAGTATCGACTGAAATCGAGGCGAATCACCATATGAGCAGTAAATTCCTTATCAGCAGCGGACTATTCCTGTTTGTGGTGCTGGCTATTGCCACCCTGGCCTACCTGACCCAGGAGGAAGAGCCCGACTGCAGCGACCTGCGCCAGGATATCACGGCGGCGGTGCTGGCCGATTCCGAAGGCGACCAGGACGCGCTGACCAACCGGGCGATCCTGATGCGCGGCGCCTGCAGCAAGCAGAGCAAGGACACTGCCCCCGCGGCCGGGGAGGCCCCAGCGGAGGACGAAGCCGGGAAGACCCCGGCTGCAGAGGCCGGGAAGGAGATAGCCCCGCTGTCGCTATCGACGCCGGCGACACAATCACCGGCCTCGCCGCCGGCAACGGTGGCCACCGACACCGCCATGGAAATCCTCGAACACCGCTGCATAGTCTGCCACGGGTGCTACGATGCGCCCTGCCAGCTCAAACTCGAAGCCATGGCCGGGCTCGAGCGCGGGGCAAGCAAGGATCTCGTTTACGATGGGACGAGACTGGTCGCGGATAACATGACCCGGCTGTTCGACGATGCGCTCAGCGAGCAGGGCTGGCGCGACAAGGGCTTTTATCCGGTGCTGGACGCGGACGATCCGCGCAAGGGCGTCATGTACCGGATGCTGCAGCTAAAGCAGGCCCATCCGCTTGCCGGCGACGGGCCCATGCCGGAGGGCTTCGATTTCTCCCTCTACCGGGACCAGCACTGCCCCAGGCAGGATGAATTTGACCAATACGCCAGCGAGAAACCGCTCTGGGGCATGCCCTATGGCTTCCCGGGGCTCAACAGCGAACAACACAGCACGCTCAGCGACTGGCTGCTCGCTGGCGCCCCGCGGACGCCGCCAGCACTGCTTGCTCCTGACCAGGCCGCACTGCTGGACCGCTGGGAGAGCTTCCTCAACCAGCCGGACCTGCGCCACCAGCTGGTTGCCCGCTACATTTACGAGCACCTGTTCCTGGCCACCCTGTATCTGGATATGGACGATAACAGAACCTGGTTCCGCCTGGTGCGCTCGCGCACCGGCCCCGGTAAACCGCTGGACCTGATCGCTACCCGCCGTCCCTACGATGATCCCGGCGTCGAGCGGGTCTATTACCGGCTGCAGCGCATGCCGGTGGTGACCATCGCCAAGACCCACATGCCCTATCGCATGGACCAGGCCCGGCTGGACTGGTACCGGGAGCTGTTCATCGACGCCGATTACCAGGTGAAAAAGCTGCCCGGCTACGACCCCAAGGTGGCGTCCAACCCGTTCCGCACCTTCCGCGCCCTGCCCATTAACTCGCGCTACCGCTTCCTGCTGGAAGAGTCGCGGTTCACCATCATGAATTTCATCAAGGGCCCCGTGTGTCGCGGCCAGATCGCCCTCAACGTTATCGACGATCACTTCTGGGTGATGTTCGCCAATCCGCGGGAGATCGATGTGGACCTCGACGCGGAATTCCTCGCCGAGGAGAGCGATAATCTGGGCCTGCCCCACCCCACTACCGGCACCGTCATCGACATCGTGCGCTGGCGCAGTTACGCCAAGGCGAATGCCCGTTACCAGAAAGCGCGCTCGAAGCTCATCGACGAACTGCTCAGCGAGGGCCAGCGCCTGACCATCGACTCGATCTGGGACGGGGATGGCAACAACGCCAATGCCTCGCTGACCGTGTTCCGCCACTTCGATACCGCCTCGGTAGTCAATGGCATGGTGGGCAACATTCCCAAAACCGCCTGGATCATCGACTATCCCCTGCTGGAGCGCATTCACTACCTGCTGGTGGCGGGTTTTGACGTTTACGGTGCGGTGGCCCACCAGCTGCAATCGCGGCTGTACATGGACTTCCTGCGCATGGAGGGCGAATTCAACTTCCTCCTGTTCATGCCCAGCGACCAACGCCTGGCGATGCACGATTACTGGTACCGCGACGCCCGCAGGGGCTACCGCGAGCACTATGTCGAGCTCAATGCGATGGCGGCGGAAACCATTGCCATCGACTACCAGACCGACGACCCGAAACGGGAGTTCCTGGAAATACAGCGAGAGCGGCTGTACGGCGCCACAGCCGGGCGTTTTGACTACCGCCGCGAGGGCGCTTCTGCCGCGGTTACCCAGGCGCTGGCCGCGTTGGAGAACAAGGTTGGCCGACACAACAGCTTCATGGAGAGCGTCAGCTTCGTCAACCTGATCGGCGACAGCCGCGACGAGTTCTACACCCTGGTGCGCAACAGCGCGCACTCCAATATCGCCGAGGCATTCAACGAGGATGAGCGGCGCCTGCCCGACGAGGATACCCTGACCGTGGTGCGCGGCTTCATCGGTGCCTACCCGAATTATTTCTTCCAGGTGGAAGAGAAGGAGATCGATCGGTTTGTCGCCGCGATCATGGCCATCGACAGCGCCGCGGACTACGAGCAGCTCAAGCAGGTTTACGGCGTACGGCGCAACGCCCCGTGGTTCTGGCGGGTGGTGGACAAGGTCCACGCCCGCTCGCGCTGGCTCAATCCCAGAGAGTACGGCATCTTTGACCTGAGCCGTTACGCCGGCACCTGAAGGCGCTGACTACAGCGGCGGCCTGCCCTGGCCCCGCTGCCAGATTTTCAGCAGGGCTTTTTCCAGCGCGCCCTCGGCGGCAATGCCGAGTTTTTCCTGCCAGTTTTTTTTCAGCACGAAGCGCACATCGTACACGTCCCAGTCCTGCAGGCGTTGCTGGATGAAGGCATCGGAGGTGACAAGCTCGTCCACCAGACCCTCGTCGAGCGCCTGCTTGCCGTACCAGACCTCGCCGGTGGCGACCTTGCTGATATCCAGCTGCGGCCGATGGGTGCTGACAAAGTCCTTGAACAGCTGGTGGGTTTTCTCCAGCTCCTCGGTAAACTTCTCCCGGCCCTTGTCGGTGTTTTCCCCGAACATGGTCACGGTGCGCTTGTACTCACCGGCGGTGAACAATTCGAAGTCGATGTCGTTCTTCTTCAGCAGGCGGTGGAAGTTGGGCAACTGGGCCAGCACGCCGATGGAGCCAATCACCGCAAACGGCGCCGCAATAATGCGGTCGGCCACGCAGGCCATCATATAGCCGCCGCTGGCCGCCACCTTGTCGACGGCAATGGTCAGCGGCACGCCGGCGTCGCGAATGCGCTGTAACTGGCTGGCAGCCAGGCCATAACCGTGCACCAGGCCGCCGGGGCTCTCCACCCTGACCAGCACCTCGTCGCCGTCCTCCGCCTGGTTGAGCACCGCACTGATCTCCTCCCGCAGGTTATCGCTGGCACTGGCCTTGAGATCGCCGTCGAAGCCCATCACATATAAACGCTTGCGTTGCCCGGCTGCCGCGGCGTCACCCTTGCCGGCCTTCTTTGCCGCTTTGGCGGCCTTTTTCTTCTCTTTTTTCTTTTCCTTGCGCTCGGCCTTCAGCCGCTCCGGGTCGCTGACCACATGCTGCAGCTGGTCGCGCATCTGCTCATACTTGTCGTTGAGATCGCGAATTTCGATATGGCCCTCGTGCTGTTCCGCCTTGCTGCGCTGGCCGACAGCGACCAGGCCAGCCACAACAACCAGGACGGCCCCCACCAGGGTGACCGCCTGGGCCAGGAAAAGTCCATACTCGTAAATAAATTCCAAGTGTTACTCCAAACTCAGGAAAGGGATTGCAGGTGGTGTTGAATCAGCTGTCCGGCAACCGAGGCCGGCGGTGGAATCATTGGCAGGCTGTGAGGGTGGAACCACTGGGCATCGGCTATTTCGCCGGGTTCGCAGACTATTTCGCCGCCGGCGTACTCGGCAAAATAACCGAGCATCAGCTGGTTGGGAAAAGGCCAGGACTGGGACTGGAAATAGCGCAGCGCGCCAACCTCCAGGCCAACTTCTTCCCTGACCTCGCGCACCAGGGTCTCTTCCGCTGTCTCGCCTGCTTCGATGAAGCCCGCCAGGGTACTGTACATTGGCCGGGGATTATTGGCAGCCCGCGCCAGCAGCATTTCCTCGCCCCGGGTCACCAGCACGATAATACAGGGCGCGATGCGCGGGTAATTGGTCATACCGCAGGGCTCGCAAACCATCGCCCGCTCTGCCGGGTGTGGGCGCATGGGAGAACCGCAGCGGCCGCAAAACTGGTGGTCGCGTTCCCAGGCCAGCACCTGTGCCGCGCGCCCGGCGAGGGAAAACAGTGGTTCGTCCACGCGCCCGAGAATTTGCCACAGGCTGCCCAGCTGGTAGTCCATGGGGTCCAGCTGGTGGCTGGCGTCTATTTCCACCGCGAAACAGGGCTGTTCGCGCCAGTAGCCCATGAAGTGGCGTTTACGCACCTGCCAGCCGCCCTGTTCAACCAGTGTCTGCTCCAGCAAACAGAGGCTCGACGAGCGCATGTTGCTCACCAGCTTGCCGTTCTGGAACACGATATGGAGGGCGTTGGCCGGGGAATCAGGGGCCTGGTTGTCGGGGCGGAACATGTTGGACGGCTATCGGCAAAACGACCGGCTATAGTATGCCCCCACCGGCCCCAACTCAAGGGCTCAGGGCCGGCAATATATGCCACTATAGTAGAAGGGCAAGCTGGCGAAAATTAGCGTAGAATCCGCACTCCGTTTTAGTCTCGCTGAAAATCCCGCCGCTATGAGTGACTCTGTAAGCAATGCCCTGTGGAAAAACTTCCTGGGATCATCACCTGTCTGGTACAAGCAGACCATCATCGCTTTCCTGGCCCTGAATCCGGTCTCGCTCTACCTCCTGGGGCCCTTTGTCACCGGCTGGTTCCTGATAGCGCAGTTCATTTTCACCCTCGCCCTGGCCCTGCGCTGTTATCCACTGCAGCCCGGCGGCCTGCTCGCCCTGGAGGCGATAATCCTCGGCATGACCAGCCCGCAAATGGTGTTCGAGGAAACCCTCGCCAACTTCGAGGTGATTCTGCTGCTGATGTTCATGGTGGCCGGCATTTACTTCATGAAAGAGATGCTGCTGTTCGTGTTCACCAAGATCCTGCTCAAGGTCAAGTCCAAGATTGTCCTGTCGCTGCTGTTCTCCATCACCGCCGCGATGCTGTCCGCCTTCCTCGATGCGCTGACCGTGACCGCCGTGCTGATCAGCGTCGGCGTGGGTTTCTATTCGGTGTATCACAAGGTCGCTTCCGGCAAGGGGCTCGGCCAGGAAGACCACGATCACTCCCAGGACGAGTCGATTCAGGAGGACAACCGGGACGATCTGGAGGAGTTTCGGGGCTTCCTGCGCAGCCTGTTGATGCACGGCGCCGTTGGCACCGCCCTCGGTGGCGTGTGCACTCTGGTGGGCGAGCCCCAGAACCTGCTGATCGCCACGGTGGCGAAGTGGGACTTTGTCAAATTCGTTACCATCATGGCGCCTGTCACCCTCCCCGTGCTGACCTGTGGCCTGCTGACCTGCCTGCTGCTGGAAGTCTCGGGCAAGTTCGGTTACGGCGCCCAGTTGCCCCCGAGGGTGCGGGCGGTGCTGGAAGAGTTCGAGGCCAATGAGCAGTCGCAGCGTAATTCACGCACCAATGCCCGTCTGGCGATACAGGCCCTGGCAGCCGTTATCCTGGTGCTGTCACTGGCCCTGCACCTGGCGGCCGTGGGCCTGGTCGGGCTGATGATTATTGTCCTGCTCACCGCCTTTAACGGCGTTGTCGAGGAACACCAGATTGGTCACGCCTTCGAAGAGGCCCTGCCCTTTACCGCCCTGCTGGTGGTATTTTTCTCCATTGTTGCGGTCATTCACGAACAGCACCTGTTTACCCCGGTGATCGATACGGTGTTGGCCATGGAGGCCACCATCCGTCCGGCCATGTTCTTCCTCGCCAATGGCGTTTTATCGATGATTAGCGACAATGTGTTTGTGGCCACGGTTTACATCACCGAGGTCAAGAATGCGCTGGACGCCGGAACCATCAGCCGCACGGAATTCGACCAGTTGGCGGTGGCTATCAACACTGGCACCAACCTGCCCTCGGTGGCCACGCCCAACGGCCAGGCGGCGTTCCTGTTCCTGCTCACCTCGCAGCTGGCACCGCTGATTCGCCTGTCCTACGGCCGCATGGTCATCATGGCCCTGCCCTACACCCTGGTTCTGGGCGGTGTTGGCCTGGCCTGCGTGAGCCTGTTTATCTGAGTTATCCCGCCGGACCGCTCTCCGGCCCGGCGCTCCCCAGTTCCTGCCACAGCACCCGGCCCCCGCTGGCAGCGGCTATGGCCTGTAACTGGGCCTGGTGGGCAGCCAGTTCATCCGCAGACGCCGGGATTACCGGCAGCGGCGCCCGGTCCGCGGGCAGGCGAATAATGCGCTCGGCGCGCCGGGCCCCACCCTCACCGTCGGAATCATTGTCAGACAACTGAAAGGTCGTCTGGCCGCCGGTCATCGTGAGGTAAACGTCGGCCAGAATCTCGGCGTCCAGCAGGGCCCCGTGCAGGTCCCGCTGTGAGTTGTCGACGTGGTACCGCTGGCACAGGGCGTCCAGGCTGTTGCGCTGGCCGGGGTGCTTGCCCCGGGCCATCACCAGGGTATCGACCACCCTGCAGCGCTCCTCCAGCGCAACGGCATCCGGGTCCAGTCGCTGGATTTCGCTGTTGAGGAAGCCCAGGTCAAAGGGGGCATTGTGGATGACCAGCTCCGCACCCTCGATAAAGGCCAGGAACTCGCTGACCACCCGTTCGAATGCAGGTTTATCGGCAAGAAACTCGTTGGTAATGCCGTGCACCTCGATGGCGCCCTGGTCGATTTCCCGCCCGGGGTTGATGTACTGGTGATAGTGGTTTCCGGTCAACCGCCGGGTATCTATTTCCACGCAGCCGATTTCGATGATCCGGTGGCCCTGGGATACCTCCAGGCCAGTGGTTTCAGTATCGAGGACAATTTGTCTCACGTAACGCTTATTCCCTGTTCTGTTCTGTTCTGTTCAGGCCAGTTCGTCGATGCCGCGGTTGGCCAGCTGATCGGCGATGTCGTTTTCCCGGTGCCCGCTGTGGCCCTTGACCCAGTGCCAGTCCACCTGGTGGCGCTGACTCTGTTCGTCCAGGGCCTGCCAGAGGTCGACGTTTTTCACCGGTTTCCTGCTGGCGGTTTTCCAGCCCTTGCGTTTCCAGCCCGGGAGCCAGCTGGTGATGCCGTTTTTCACGTAAACCGAATCGGTGGTCAATACCACCCGGCAGGGCTCCTTCAGCGCGCGCAGCCCCTCGATTGCCGCCTGCAGTTCCATGCGGTTATTGGTGGTCTCGGCCTCGCCGCCCCAGAGCTTTTTCTCGTTCCCCTGGAAACGCAGCAACACCCCCCAACCGCCGGGTCCCGGGTTACCGCGACAGGCCCCGTCGGTAAAGATTTCAACCTGCTTCAATGCAACAGCTCTCCGGTCGCCCGGCGCGCGGCAGCACCCGGGGTCCGGGTGGGGGCATTGGGTGCGGGTGTGGGAGCGACGCCCGGCCTGGGCACCGCCAGGTCGATCAGTTTCTCACCGTGCCGGCGCAGCCTCGAGCGTGGCCGGTTCTGCGCCGCCACCTGCTTGATCGCCCGCTGCAGGTAGAGCCCGCCAATGGGCAGCCGGTGCTGCTGGCACCAGTTATCCAGCGACTCTGTCATCCGCCGCACCCTGCCGCTGCCCACCGGCGGTACTGCATAGACGTGGGCGTGCTCGCACAGTTCAAAATTAAGCAGGTGCAGCCAGTCGGCCAGGCGGCTGTTGCTCACCGGGAAATGTCCGTGCCAGGGCGATTTGCGCGACAGCCCGCGGACCCTGGTCACCACCCCACGCAGGCTGTAGGGATTGAAGCCAATCAACAGCAGCTGGCCCTGGGGGGTCAGCACCCGCTGCAGCTCGCGCAGAACTTGGTGAGGATTGGCCACGAATTCGAGACTGTGATGGGCGAGGATGACGTCGACACTGTCGCTCTCCAGCGGTATCTCCCCGGACTCGCAAACCAGGCCAATATCCGAACCCGGCCGGTTGCAGGCCTGCACCCGGTGGTGGATCCGGCAGTCGCCGAACAGCGGCTCGCCCTGCAAGGGGCCAATCTGCAGGATGTGGTAGCCAAAGGCGTTGTCGAGGAAGGGGCTAAGCTCCGCGCGCAGCCTGGACAGCAGGTATTGACCCCGGTCGCGGCGGTACCAGGATTCCAGTTCTCGCAAAATGTCGTTAAACTGCCCGCTCATGGCGCCGGACTGCCTCCCTAGATCAGTTCAGGCCCCATGGTACTGCATTTCCCCCCTTTTGAAACGGTAAGCCATGCTCAATATCCGCCCCATCGAAGCATTCAGCGACAACTACATCTGGCTCATCACCGCTGATGAGCACCGGCAGGCCTTTGTGGTCGACCCGGGCGACGCCACCGTGGTTGAGCAGGCCCTGGCGGCCGAGGAACTGGACCTGGTCGGCATACTCATCACCCACCACCACTTCGACCACGTGGGGGGGCTGGCCGAACTCAAGGCGGCCCACCAGCCGCTGGTGTACGGTCCCGACAACCCCGCAATTGAAGGTATTGACCGCCGGGTGACAGCCGGCGACCGGGTCGACGTCCTGGGCCAGTCGTTCTCGGTAATGGAAGTGCCGGGTCACACGCTGGATCACATCGCCTATTTTGCCGGCGGCGACACGCCGCTGCTGTTCTGTGGCGACACCCTGTTTGCCGGCGGCTGCGGCCGGCTGTTCGAGGGGACGGCGCCGATGATGCACCGCTCCCTGCAGTCACTGATGGAACTGCCGGCATCGACCAGGGTCTACTGCGCTCATGAATACACCCTGGCCAACCTGGCCTTTGCCCAGGCCGTGGAGCCCGACAACGAGGCCCTGGCCCGCCGCATGGCCGAAGCCCGCGCTGCGCGCGACCGCGGCGAGGCTACCGTGCCCTCGACCCTGGCCCTGGAGCGGGCCACCAATCCCTTTGTCCGTTGCGACAGCGCCGAGCTGCAGGCCGCGCTGCAGGCCCAGCAGCGACTGGAGGATGCTTCGCCCGCGGCCGTGTTCGCCACCGTGCGGGCCTGGAAGGACAATTTCTGAATAATCCGGCAGAAATAACTGGCTCCAATGACGACTGTGGATTTAGATTGAGTCGTTACGCCACCCCAGACAAGCAAACAAAAAAGTCGATTAATCAACGAAATATCAATATGTTAAAAACGCTTCTTGTCGCTATTTCTATGTCTGTATGGCTGTCCGCGTGCCAGTCCATGCCGACCCCGGAAAGCACCGACACCAGCCCCGGCGCTGCCGCTATCAAGACACAGCCCGCCCCGGCGGAGGTCGAGAAGCAGGCAGTGGCAAAGGCGACTCGCAAGCCGCCAAAAGACCTCTGGGAGCGCATCCGGCGCCAGCTGAGCTGGCAAACCATCCACAATACGCAGGTGGGTGACGCCCGGGATGCCTATTTGCGCCAGCCCAACTACCTGCCCGTGGTGGCCGAGCGGGCCCGCCTCTATCTCTACTACATCGTCGAGGAGGTAGAACGCCGGGAGCTGCCGATAGAGCTGGCCCTGCTGCCGCTGGTGGAAAGCACACTCAATCCATTTGCCACCTCGTCGGAACGGGCGGCCGGTCTGTGGCAAATCATGCCGGCCACTGGCCAGTACCTCGGCCTGGAACAGAACTGGTGGTACGACGGGCGCCGGGACATTCGCGATTCCACCCGTATCGCGCTGGATTACCTGGAGTCGCTGTACGCCGAGTTCGACAACGACTGGATGCTGGCGCTGGCGGCCTACAACTCCGGCAAGGGCCGGGTGTCGCGGGCGCAACGCTCCAACAGGGCCGCCGGCAAGCCCACGGATTACTGGTCACTGAAACTGCCCCGGGAAACGCGCCACTACGTGCCCCGGCTGATCGCCCTGACCCAGATCGTGGCCTACCCGGAAGCCTTTGAGGTCGAAATCCCCCGGGTCCCCAACAAGCCTGCCTTCGTGGTAGCCACTACCGGCGGCCAGATCGAACTGGCCCGGGCCGCGGCGCTGGCAGAGGTGGAGATGCACGTGCTCAGGGCACTCAACCCCGGCCAGCTGCGCTGGGCCACCTCCCCGGACGTCGCCCAGGAACTGCTGCTGCCACCGGGCACGGAAGTCCGCTTCGCCGAGGGCGTTGCCGGCCTGACCGAGGCGGACCGGGTGCGCTGGGAGCACTACCGCATTCGCAGCGGCGACAACCTTATTCGCATCGCCAAAAAATTTGATACCGAGGTGGGCCTGTTACGGGAGGTAAACAACATCCGCGGCAGCATGATTCGCGCCGGTGATACCCTGATGATCCCCTATGGCAGCGACTGGGCCAGCAGTATGGCGATGGTATCCCGCGAGGAGCGCCAGCGCCGGGGTTACCGGGTGCGCCGGGGTGACTCCCTGTACCGGATCGCCGGCAAGTTCAACGTTTCGGTCAACGACATCATCGCCTGGAACTCGCTTGACCCCGGTGAGTACCTGCAGCCCGGGCAACGACTCACCCTGTACGTGGGCGGCAGCTAGCCGGAGCCATGGCGGCTTCCGCGCCTGTCCGCCTGGACTGCCCCCAGGGGTGCTTCGAACTGCGGCGCTATCCGGGCCGCAAGCAGGAACCCCTGCAGGCATGGACCAGCGCCGACCTGCTGCTGCTGGAAGCGGCCCAGGGGGACTCCGGACCCTGCCTGGTGGCCAATGACGAGCACGGTGCGCTTTCCACCGCCCTGGCGCCGGCCGCTCTGTGGACCGACTCGGCCCTCGCCGCGGCAGCAACGGCCAGCAACTGCCGGCGCAACGGGATCACTGCGCCGGTAATCATCTGGAGCACCGGGCCACCGTCCGGCCCCTTTGACCGGGTGTTCATGCGAGTGCCCAAGTCCCTGCCCTACTTTGAGTACCAGCTGGCCCGGCTCAACGCGGCCCTGCCCGCGGGTAGCAGACTACACTGCGCCGGCATGGACAAGCACCTGTCCCCCCAGACTGGCGACATCATGGAGCAGTATTGTGACCAGGTGCAGCGCCACCGGGGCCAGCGCAAGGCGCGCCTGTTTACCGCCCTGACCAGCGGCCGGCCTGCGCCGGCGACACCCGCATTGAGAGGCTATTACTGCGAGCCCGCCGGCGGTGAACTCACCGCCCTGCCCAACGTGTTCAGCGGCGACCGGCTGGACATTGGCAGTCGCTTTCTGCTGCAACACCTCAAGCAGCTGGGACCGGCAGGACACGCCGCTGACCTGGCCTGCGGCAACGGCGTACTGGGCATTGCGGCCCTGCGCCAGGGCATTGCCTCCAGCATGCTGTTTGCCGACGAATCGGCAATGGCCATTGCCTCAGCCCGCGCCAATTGCGCGCGCCTGCTGCCGGGAGCAGAGCCGGTTTTTCATCACGGGGATGGACTCCTGGCCTGCGCGGACCGCTTCGACCTGGTGCTCTGCAATCCCCCTTTTCACCTCGGCCATACAGTCGATGACTACGCGGGGAAGAGGCTATTGCAACAGGCTGCCGCGCGCCTGCGTACCGCTGGCAGCCTGCTGCTGGTCGCCAATCGCCACCTGCATTACGGGCCCGGGCTCAGGCGCCGGTTCCGCCAGGTGGAGAGACTGGCCCAGAACAACAAGTTCATTATCTGGCGGGCCGCGGGCGCTTGCTAAGCACAGCGCCGGGGGCTATGTTATCTGCCCCGTCCCGCGCTGGATCAACCGGGTCTGCGCGTTGTGACAGCTGAACAACTATAAAAGGAAAGTCAATAATACAGGGAGCAGCGGGTGAAGTTTGTTCTTTCTACCTCCTTCAGCACGGTGGCGCACCTCACCGAACTGGCGCCGGTCGCCGACACCCACGGCTGGCACGCCATGTCATTCTCCGATCACGTGGTGCACCCGGAAAACATCAGCACCCCCTACCCCTATACCAGCGACGGCACTCGCCGCTGGCAGGCGTATACCGACTGGCCCGACCCATGGGTAACCATCGGGGCACTGGCGGCCATCACCAGCCGACTGCGTTTCACCAACAATGTGTTTGTGCTGCCCATGCGCAATCCCTACCTGGCGGCCAAGGCCATCAGCACCGCCGCGATTATCTCCAACAACCGCATCACCCCCGCTTTCGGTGTGGGCTGGTCGCGGGATGAATTCGCGCTGATGGAACAGGACTTCACTACCCGCGGCAAGCGCACGGACGAGATAATCGAAATCATGCGCCTGCTGTGGACCGGGGAAATGGTCAGTTACCGCGGCAGCTATTACCAGTTCGAGCCCATGGAAATGAACCCGGCTCCCACCGCCCCCATCCCGATCTGGATCGGCGGTATATCCGAGCCGGCCATGCGTCGGGCGGCGCGACTCGCGGATGGCTGGGTCTCCGACCTGCAGACATCGGCCGAGATCGTCGACTGCATTGCCAGCATTCGCCGTTGGCGCAGCGAGTACGGTCGCGACAGGGAACCGTTTGAGGTCATGGCCACCCCTTCCGACGCCTGGGATATAGACGGCTACCGGCGGCTGGAGGATGCGGGGGTCACCCACATCATGACCATGCCCTGGCCCTTTTATCACGGTGACAGCGATGCCCTGGCGGACAAGCAGGACGCCATCCGCCGCTTTGCCGATGACGTTATCGCCCGCTTCGACTAGGGCGGCGCGTCTACCGGGTGGAGCAGGCCCAGGCTGGTAAAGTACAGGGCGCAACGCACCGGCTCTGGCCCCAGCCCCTGCACGGCACAGCGATAAAGCGCCAGTTGCTGACGGTAGCGCTCACTCTCGTCGGCCAGGAATTCCTGCTGCGCAACACCCGCGGCGGGCCCGCTGCTCTTGTAGTCAATGACCCAGCGCACCCCGCTGGCAGCGTCGACAAAGGTGCGGTCGATCACGATATCGCGTGCGATACCGCCATCGTCCAGCGTCAACGCCAGTTCGCTGTGGGCCTGCTCATGTGAGGAGGCCAACAGCCAGCGGCCGCAGCGCTCGTCGGCCAGGGTCCGCTGCACAGCCGCTGCCACCCGCTCCCGGGCGTCGCCAAGTGCCTCGCCCGCCAGGCCCAGCGCGGCAAGCCGTTGTTGCGCCCGCTCCAGCAGCGCCGCCGGCAGCGCCTGGGGCAGGTCCCGCTCAAGGCTCAGGGCTTCCAGCAGCTCATGGATAACCGTGCCCACGTGACGTTCCCGCCAGTTGAGGGCCGGGACCGGCAGGTTGGCGCCGGCCTCGGCGACAGCTGCCGCAACAGGTGCGGCGGGGAGTGACTGCAGGCTCAGCAGGCCAGCGGGGCCCCGCTGCCGCTCCCGTTCCAGCGCGGCAGGAGCGTGCACCACCATCTGCTGCTCAAATACCGGCCAGATCGGCGCCAGCAGAGCGCCATCGCCGGGCGGCCGCAGGTCCGGCTGCTCACCCTCGGCGCAATCGTCACCGCCGCCCAGGCAGGCACTGAGCGTGAGCCGCTTGATGGCCCGGGTAGCGCCGACATAGAGCAGGCGCGTGGTTTCCAGACGGTACTTTTCCCGCCGTTGTTTTTTCAGGAAGTTGTACAGCCCCGGCGTCTTGTCATCGGAGTGGTCGTCGGCTGCCAGCAGGAAACCCCGTTCCCCAGCACTGCTGTTGTATTCGTCCCACAGCAGCAGATCACGGCTGTCGCCGCGAGTGGCCTGCCCCAGGGCGGGAATCAGCACCCAGTCGAATTCCAGGCCCTTGGACTTGTGCAGGGTCATCACCTGCAGCCGCGCATCCGGGTCGTCGCCGGAGGCGTACAGCCGGGCTATGCGCTGCTCGAGCCACTGCACATCGAGGCCTATGCCTTCCGCGTCTGCGTCCTGCAGCAGACCGAGAAAACGCTCGGCATCAGCGAGAAAGCGAGTCTCGCGCAGGCAGCCTGGGCCACCGAGGAACTGCCACAGCTGCTCTACCCACACCCGCAGTGACAGCCGGTCACGTTTCTGCTCGGCCCAGCGCAGGCACTGGCCGACCCGGGACAGGCGTGCCGCGCCCTCCGCGCTCATGCCACCGGGCACCTGGCCACTGCCCAGCAGTGCCGGAATGTTCTGCAAGCGTGGCTCGCTCGAGGCCGCCGACAGCGCCGCGAGATCAGCCAGCGACAGGGCGCACCAGGGCGCCCGCAACAGGGCGTAAGCGGCGACCCGGTCCGCCGGATTGGCCAGCACCCGACAGAGCGTCATCAGGTCGACGATGGCGGGTGAGCCCGCCAGCGCGTCCATTTCCTGTGACGCAAAGGGCAGCCCCTGATGGCGCAGCAGCTGCAGGACAGGCGCCAGCTGCCCGCGGCTGCGGCCGAGGATGGCGATGCTCTGCAGCTGCGGATCCGCCAGCCCGTCCCTGAGCTGGGCTAATAACCACCGGGCTTCCTGGTCCCGCGCCTGCTCGCCCCAGAAGGCGTTCAGGGACACCGCGGGCTGCTCGCCCGGCTCCTTCACCGCTACCGCATCGGTAAAACTCACCCGCCCGCGGCGGACGTTGTCCTCGCTGGGAAACGCAATGCTGAAGGTGGCGTTGACCCAGTCGACCACGCCCTGCTGCGAGCGAAAGTTGCAGCGCAGGGCCAGGGTTTCCGGCACCAGGCCGTTGAAACCCTCTTCTCTGGCCTTGAGAAACAGTCCCACATTGGCGTTGCGGAAACCGTAGATAGACTGCATGCCGTCACCGACGATAAACACCGTACGCGGATTTAGCGGATTGCTTTCATTGTGTTCCGCCCAGCCCCGGGTCAGGCGGGTGACCAGCCGGTACTGGTTGATGGCCGTATCCTGGAACTCATCCACGAGAATGTGTTCGATACTGTAATCGAGACGCAAGGCCAGTTCGGTGGGGGCGTCATCCTCCCCCAGGGCATCGAGTGCCGACAACGCGACCTGGCTGTGATCCACCACGCCGCGGCGCTCGAACACCAGCAACAGGCAGGCGGCCAACAGCGGCAGCACGTGGGAGAGGTGCAGCACCAGTTGCCAGGCCTCACTGTGATTGTCCATGCTGGGCAGCGAGGACAGCGCCGCCAGGTCCGCGGCCAACCCTGGCACCGCGCTCATCCGGGTGACCAGGTCCTTGAAATGTTCCTTGCGCTCCCTGGCCTCGTCGCTGCCGGTGGGAAAGCCGTTGTTGACCGTCACCGACTTGCGGAAGCTGCCACCCTGGGTCAACAGCATCTGCCCCAGAGAGCGCCACTGCTCGAGCTTATCGGCGCTGGCCGCGGGAAATTCCGCCGGCACACTCTCACCCAGGTTTTGCCTGGCGTAGCAGAACAGGTCCAGCAGTTCGTCCTGCCAGGGATCCAGCAGGGTCGCCAGTTCGCCCAGGGTTTCGCTGATCACCGACGCCACGGTGTGCCGCAGCGCCCGCTCGGCGTCAGCGGACGAACGCCGGGCCCCCATGTAGTCGTGCCACTGGTCGCGCTTGGCCAGCATGGTCACCAGCAATTCGCTCAGCCGTTCCCAGTTGTTGTCAAAGTGCAGCAGCAGTTGATCGAGGTCCTGCGCTTCCGGGCGCCGGGAGCCGACCAGTGAAAACAGTTCGGCCACCGCTTCCCGGTACAGGGGCGCGGCATCGTCCACTGCCTGCACCTGGCCGCCAAAGCGGCTGAGGATTGGCATTTGCCGGGTCAGTCCGGCACAGAAACTGTCGATGGTCTTGATATTGAGGCGGGAGATGTCCCGCGACAGGTGCCAGTTTTCAGCGTCGCTTCTGCGCAGGGCTGCCAGCGCGAGCTCGCGCGTGACCTGCTGGTGAGCACCGGCTACCGGCAATCCCTGCCGGGCTGCCTCCAGGGCCTGCAGCACCCGCTCGCGCATTTCGGCGGCGGCCTTGCGGGTAAAGGTAATGGCCAGCACCTGTTCCGGACGCTGCACCCTGCCCAGCAGCCCCAGCAGACGCTGGATCAGCAGTTCGGTCTTGCCCGAGCCCGCCGGCGCGGTGACACAGAAACTGCGGCTGACATCCAGCGCTTCGGCGCGCTCCCTGGCATCGGCAATGGTCACGCCCCGTCCTCCCCAGCAACGGCGACCCGGCACAGGGCGTCCAGGCCACAGAAATTACAGGCGCTGGCCAGCGGATCTACCGCGGCCTCGCCGGCGATAAAATCCTCCGCCAGGCGCGACAGGTTGCGCTGCCACTCGCCGAGCAGGGAATCCCAGTCCTCGCAGGCGGAATAGCGCTTCACGCCCTTTGCTATATCATCCTGGACGCCGCTGACACCGCTCACCTGCCCGAGTCCCAGAAAGCGGCTCTGGCGGGGCCTGACCTCGGCAAATGCCAGCGCCGCGACCGGGGACGCCAGCCCGTACAGCGGCAACTGCGGCTGTGACGGGCGCTCCCCCAGCCAGTGGGCCAGGCTGTTGCGGCCGGACTTGTAATCGATCAGCAGGCGGGAACCGTCGCCGAGCTCGTCGATCCGGTCCACCCGCAGCTTCAGTTCCAGTTCGCCCAGCCTGAAACTCAGCGGGGCTTCCCGGGCGATCACGGTAAACGGTGCCCGGCTGCGCTCCAGTTGCAGCCACTCCTGCAGCAGCTGCCGCAGGCGCTCCCGCTCCAGGTCCAGGCAGTGCATGCCGACCAGCTGGCGCAGGCCCTCGGGCACCGCCGCCAGCGCACTGTCGACGGCGCTGCCCACCGCCGCGGCGATAGCCGCCTCGTCGGCGGCGTGCAGCCGGTCGCTGTTTTCCAGGCTGCCCCAGAGGGCATACAGGGCGTCGTGCAGAATACTGCCGCGGTCGGCCGCACTGAGCCCGGCCCGGGTGTCGGCCAGCGGTTCCAGCCGCAGCCGTTTGCCGGCAAAGGCCTGGAACGGGCAGTTCGCCTGGGCCTGGATGATACCGCTGCCGCCGCGAACGGCGGCCAGCTCAGCCTCCGTCAGGGGCGGCGCCTGATGGTCGCGGCGGTACAGTAGCTGCGCCTCGCCGGCCAGTTGCAGCCACTGGGCGGGTGGCCCGGCGGCGGTATCCACAGCGTCCAGGCTGGCGCCCCGCAGCAGTGGGCTGGGCAGTTCCGGGGCGCCGTCCAGCTGGCGGGCGTAGCTTCCGGTCATGTGCCGGCAGCCGGCACGGTACTGGCGCATCAGCGTCGCGGCATACTGCCACTCGCGCTCACTGCTGCTGTGCGGCATTTCATGCCTGCGCTGCAGCACCATGGGAATAAAGGGGTTGGGCCTGGCCGGCGCCGGCCAGCGGCTACCCTGCAGGCCGCAAAACCAGATATCGTCGAACTGCAGCCCTGCCGCTTCCAGCGGCCCCAGCACCTGGATACGACTGTCGGCGGTCTGGGGCTGTGATACCTGCGCCTGGCAGCAGCGTTGCAGCAGGGCCACCGCCGGACCCAGGTCCAGCTCGCCGCAAAGGGAGTCGTGGGAAGCGAAAGTCTCCAGCACCCGGTACCAGGATTCCACCTGCTGGTACTCCAGGGAATCCAGCGGGCCGGAGCCGGGCCAGCCCCAGGCGTCCAGCACCCGGGTCAGGTCGGCAACCCAGGCGGAGGGCGCTTGCCGCAGCCGCTGCAGGCGCATTTCGCTGCACTGGGATAAGACTGTACCGAGGCTGAGGCCCTGCTCGTCGGCCACTTTTACCCGCCTGGCAAGGTAGCGCAGCCGGCCGCTATCGACCTGCTCCGCGCCGTCCTCGAACAACTGCTGCAGCAGCTTCACGCAGCGCGCATCGTCCCGGTCAGGCAGCGCGACGAAGCGCGAGCGGACCAGGCCGAGGATATCGGCCATGGGCAGCTGGCTGCCGCAGCTCGCCAGCACCCGCAGGGCATCGCGCACCACCGGGGCCCGGTCCAGGCTGATGCCGGTGGAGAAATTGACCGGCAGGGCCGTGTAATTTTCGCCGAGGCAATCAAACTCCCGGCGCAACAGGTACTCAAGCGGCGCCCGGTCAGCGTGCATGTCCGCCAGCAGTATCCCCAGCCGCGCCTGCGGCCGCTGACGGTACTGCTCCGCCGCCCACCGGGCGACGGCGCCCAGCTCTGCCTGCCGGTCCGGATAGCTGCGGGCCACCAGGGGAGCCTCGCCCGCCGCGCTGGCGACCTCGACCACCTCAGTCGCCAGCCGCTTGAGACAGGCCCGGTGCAGTGGGGTCACGTCATCGAAGTCAACCAGGGCTACCCGCGGCAGCTCCCCGCCTGCAGCCACACCGGCCAGCGCCACCAGGCGGTCAACCGTCGTCAGCGCCTGCAGTTGCGCCAGCCGCTGTTCAAAGGCCTGCAGCCAGCGCTGGAAGGTGCTGCAATCGGGGTCCAGGCGAAACTCGCTGGCCACCGCGGGCCGGGCCATGTCCAGCTGCGCCCGCAGCAGGTTGTCACGGGCCTGGCGGGCGAGGTCGGCGGCCGAGCCGCTCTGCAACAGGCTGTATTCGCCGTGTTGCGCCCGATCATCCTCGATCACCAGCCGCCACAGCTCCGACTCCTGCTGGCCGGTCAACACCCGCCCTGCCTCGACCTGGCCCTTGTTCACCGCCGCCTGCCAGCACTGTTCCAGCCAGTGCTCGAGCGCCTTCACGGCGGCGGGGCGCCATACCTGTTTGCCGGCGCCCATTTGTTGCCGATCCCATTCCGCCTTGATGCGACGTGCCAGGCGCAGGTTTGGCGTCAGCAGCAGGACGCCGTCGTCAAGCAGGGCTTGCAGCCTGCCCAGATCAAAAAGGGGGGAACTGTTCGTGGGCACCAAAGCCTCCTGCCGCGCCCGGATGGCGCCTACCCAAATGCCGGACTCTGCTATAGAATGGCCCGCCTTCAAACAACGTATCGGGCCCCGGAGCGGGGATTTACTGTATCAGGTAACAGGCATGAGCAACAACGAAGTCCACAACATCAACGTCGATTCCCAGGGTGTACTGGTGACGCCGGAGCAGCTGTGGGACGCACTGCCGATGTCCGCGGCCGTCAGCCAGACCGTGGCCGACAGTCGCCAGGTGATCTGGGACATCCTCGACCGCAAGGATCATCGGCTGTTCGTCGTGGTCGGCCCCTGCTCCATCCATGACCCCAAGGCCGCCATGGACTATGCCCGCAAACTGAAAGCGCTGGCCGATGAGCTTGAGGACAGCCTGTACATCGTCATGCGTGTGTACTTTGAAAAGCCGCGCACCACCGTGGGCTGGAAAGGCCTGATCAACGACCCCCACCTGGATGACTCGTTCAAGATCGAGGAAGGCCTGCATATCGGTCGCAAACTGCTGCTGGATATCCTGGAACTGGGTCTGCCCACCTCCACCGAGGCGCTGGACCCGATTTCCCCCCAGTACCTGCAGGACCTGATCAGCTGGTCAGCCATTGGCGCCCGCACTACCGAGTCCCAGACCCACCGGGAGATGGCCAGCGGCCTGTCCTCCGCCGTCGGTTTCAAGAATGGCACCGACGGTGGGTTGACGGTGGCCACCAACGCGCTCAACTCGGTATCCAAGCCCCACCGTTTTCTCGGCATCAACCACCTGGGCCAGGTTTCGGTGTTCACCACCAAGGGCAACCGGCACGGCCATATTGTCCTGCGCGGCGGCAGCAGCGGCCCGAACTACGACTCGGTTCATATCCGCCTGTGTGAGGAGGCCCTGGAAAAGGCCGGGCTGGCGAAAAACATCATGGTTGACTGCTCCCATGCCAATTCCAACAAGCAGCCGGAGCTGCAACCGCTGGTGGTGGAAAACGTGGGCAACCAGGTGCTGGAGGGCAATGACTCCATTGTCGGCCTGATGATCGAATCCAATATCCACGCGGGCAACCAGTCGATTCCGGACAATCTCGATGATCTCCAGTACGGCGTTTCGGTTACGGATGGCTGTATTGACTGGGAGACCACCGAGGCTTCGCTGCGCAAACTGCGCGACACGGTGAAGGACGCACTGAAGGCACGCCAGTCTGGCTGAGGTCGGGCTTCACGCACTCTGAAAGGCGGGCTTTGGCTCGCCTTTTTTGCTCGGCACTTCGCACCCGGTCCGGCGTCGGGATATACCTTCCTCCACGGCCCCAAGCTCCGCCGGGTTTTTGGGCTGCTGCGCAACTCGACCATTTTTTGCTGCGCAAAAAATCGGGACTCAGACAGTGCTCGCAGAAGGCCCCCAAAAACCCGGCTGGGCAAAAAGCAGGGGCCTGATTGTTCCGGAAGGTATATCCCGACACCGGGCCTCACCACCGCGATAACTACAGGGAAGGCCAGTCGAATTCGGATAATCAGGACAGGCCTGTTTCGAGGGCCTCTGTAGTGTGAAGCTATGTCATCGGCCGGGATGGGCAAGCGTGGCAGGAAGCAAGGCCTGGCACTGGGGTTTACCTTGCGGAACAATCAGGCCACCGCTTTTTGCGCAGTGGAGTTTTCGGGGGCTGTCCGCGAGGACTGTCTGAGCCTGCCTAGGGGTTGCGTACAGCAACCCCTGGCGAGTTCCGCAGCGGCCCGAAAACGGAACGGAGCTTGTGGCCGTGGAGCAAGGTAAACCCCAGTGCCGGGCCGGGTGCAAAGTCGCAAACAGGAAAAGGCCAGCCAAAAGCCCGCCTTTCAGGTAAACAGCATCAAGTCTAATAGAAGGCCTGGGAACGGTCCGAATGGTCGGTCATGTCGCGGACGCCGGCGAGTTGCGGCACCTGCTCCATGAGGGTTTTCTCGACCCCGCCCTTGAGCGTCTGATCCACCGCGGAACAGCCCTGGCAGCCACCGCCAAAGCGCAGCACCGCATAGTTGTCTTCGGTGAGCTCCACCAGGCTGACCTCGCCGCCGTGGGCGGCCAGGGCCGGGTTGACCTCGTTGTAGAGGACGTAGTTGATACGGTCTTCCAGCGGGCTGTTCTCGTCCACCCGGGGCATCTTCGCGTTCGGCGCCTTGATGGTGAGCTGCCCGCCCATGCGGTCCTTGGAGTAGTCGACCAGGGCGTCCTCCAGGAATGGCAGGGAACGGCCCTCAAACCAGGCAGTGAATTTGTCGAACTCGTGCTCCTCATCGCCCTCTTTCACGTCGCCGTCGCGACAATAGGCGATACAGGTCTCGGCGCGGGGTGTACCAGGCTGGTTGATGAAGACCCTGACACCCAGGGCATCGTCCTGTTTGGCGAGCAATTCCGCCAGGTAGTCCTGGGCGGATTCGGTAATGGTAACCATAATACGTTCTTTCCGAGTAATTTAGTCAGGTATTCTAAAAGATTGGGGGCGCGATCGCGAGTTTTCAAGCCTGCCGACCGGAAACCTATATCAAAATATTTTGATATAGGTTGGTCGCTCTGTTAGGATGCGCGTCTTTCACAGCATAGCGACCACCATGAGCAGCACTCAAGCGAAAGCCCTCGAACAGGCACTGCAACAGCGTATTCTGGTCATCGACGGTGCCATGGGCACCATGATCCAGCAGGAAGCCCTGGCGGAATCTGATTATCGCGGCGAGCGATTTGCCAGCCACCATGTGGATCTCAAGGGCAACAATGACCTGCTGTCCCTGACCCGGCCCGAGGTCATCGAGAATATCCACCGGGCCTACCTCGACGCCGGCGCGGATATCATTGAGACCAACAGTTTCAACTCCACCTCCATTGCCCAGGACGACTACCAGCTGGGCGAGCTGGCCTACGAACTGAGCCTGGCTTCGGCGCGGCTGGCGCGCAAGGCCGCCGACGCGGTCACCGCCACTAATCCGGACAAACCGCGCTTTGTTGCCGGCGTGCTGGGCCCCACGCCGAAAACCGCGTCGATATCCCCGGACGTCAACGACCCGGGCGCGCGCGGGGTCAGCTTCGACCAGCTGCGGGAAGCCTACCTGGAATCGACCCTGGCCCTGATTGAGGGTCAGGTGGACCTGCTGCTGATCGAGACGGTATTCGACACCCTCAATGCCAAGGCGGCTATCTTCGCGGTGCAACAGGCCTTTGAACAGGCCGGCACCGAGTTGCCGTTGATGATTTCGGTCACCTTCCCCGATGTCAGTGGCCGGGTGCTGTCCGGGCAGAACCCGGAGGCCTTTTACAATGCCATCGCCCACGCCCGGCCGCTCATCGTCGGCTCCAACTGCGGCCGCCGCTACAAGGAAATCCGCCCCTTCCTGGAGGAGCTGGCCAACGTGGCCGACTGCTACTTCAGCGCGCACCTCAACGCCGGCCTGCCCAACGCCTTCGGTGAGTTCGATGAAACCCCGGAGATCATGCACGATGATTTCCGCGAATTTGCCAGTCGCGGTTTTCTCAACCTGGCCGGCGGTTGTTGCGGTACCTCCCCCGCCCACATCCGCGCGATCGCCGATGCGGTGGAGGGTGTGGAACCGCGCAAACTGCCTACGCTGGCGCCCGCCTGCCGACTCGGTGGCCTGGAAGCCTTCAACATCACCGCCGACAGCCTGTTCGTCAACGTCGGGGAGCGCTGTAACGTCACCGGATCGGCCAGGTTCAAACGCCTGGTTCTCGACGATGACTACGAAACCGCGCTCGACGTGGCCCGCACCCAGGTTGAAGATGGCGCCCAGGTCATCGATGTGAACATGGATGAAGGCATGCTCGATGCCGAGCGCGCCATGGTCACCTTCCTCAACCTGGTTGCCTCCGAGCCCGACATCGCCCGCGTGCCGATCATGGTCGATTCTTCCAAGTGGGAGATAATCGAGGCCGGACTCAAGTGCATTCCCGGCAAGCCGGTGGTGAACTCCATCAGCCTCAAGGCCGGCGAGTGGGAATTTATCGAGCAGGCCAGGCTGTGCCTGCGCTACGGCGCAGCCGTGGTGGTGATGGCTTTCGACGAGGACGGCCAGGCCGACAACCTGCAGCGCCGCCAGGACATCTGCAAGCGCTCCTACAACCTGCTGGTGGATGTTGTCGGCTTCAATCCCAACGACATCATCTTCGACCCCAACATTTTTGCCATTGCCACCGGCATCGAGGAACACAACAACTACGCGGTAGACTTTATCGAGGCTAGCCGCTACATCAAGCAGGCCCTGCCCGGGGCCCTGGTGTCCGGCGGCGTGTCCAACGTGTCGTTCTCCTTCCGCGGCAACAACGCGGTGCGCGAAGCCATCCATTCGGTATTCCTCTACCACGCGATCAAGGCGGGCATGGACATGGGCATCGTCAACGCCGGCCAGCTGGCGGTATACGATGAATTGCCCGCCGCGCTGCGCGACGCGGTCGAGGACGTGGTACTCAATCGCCGTGACGATGGCACCGAGCGGCTGCTGGAGATGGCCGAGAACTATCGCGACAGCGGCGGCGCGGCGGCGCGCCAGGAAGACCTCAGCTGGCGCGAGCTGGAGGTCAGCAAGCGGCTCGAGCACGCCCTGGTCAAGGGTATTAACAGTTTTATCCTGGAGGATGCTGAACAGGCGCGACAAGAGTTCGAGCGGCCGATACAGGTTATCGAAGGGCCGCTGATGGACGGCATGAACGTGGTCGGCGACCTGTTCGGCGAGGGCAAGATGTTCCTGCCCCAGGTGGTCAAGAGCGCCCGGGTGATGAAGCAGGCGGTCGCCTACCTGCAGCCTTTTATCGAGGAAGAAAAGACCGAGGCCTCCAGCAGCAACGGCAAGATTCTGATGGCCACGGTCAAGGGCGACGTCCACGATATCGGCAAGAACATCGTCGGCGTGGTGCTGCAGTGCAATAACTTCGAAGTTATCGACCTAGGGGTCATGGTCGCCTGCGACGAAATCCTGCGCGTGGCCCGGGAGGAACAGGTGGATATCATCGGCCTCTCCGGCCTGATTACCCCTTCCCTCGATGAAATGGTGCACGTGGCGGCGGAGATGCAGCGCGAGGACTTCCAGATCCCGCTGTTGATCGGTGGCGCAACCACCTCCAATGCCCACACTGCGGTAAAAATAGAGCCGCACTACAGCAACGATATCGTCGCCTACGTGGCGGATGCGTCCCGCAGCGTATCCGTGGCCACCCAGTTGATGAACGAGAGCAAGGCCGCGTTCATCGATGAACGTCGCCAGCAGTACGCCAAGGTCAGGGAGCGTATGGCCAATCGTGAGCCCCGGGCCAAGCCTCTCAGCTACGCCGATGCTGTGGCCAACCGCCTGCAGCTGGACTGGGCGAACTATCAACCGCCCCGCCCCAGTTTCCTCGGCACCCGGGTATTCGATGATTTTCCCCTCGAGGAGCTGGTGGACACCATCGACTGGACACCGTTTTTCATTACCTGGGAACTGGCCGGCAAGTACCCGGCGATACTGGAAGACGACAAGGTTGGCGCCCAGGCCTCCGAGCTCTACCGCGATGCCCGGGACATGCTCAGGCGAATCGTCGACGAGAAGTGGCTCACCGCGCGCGCGGTCGTCGGCTTCTGGCCAGCCGCCCGCAAGGGCACTGACGATATACAGCTGTACCGCGATGAGGCCCGCACGGAACCGCTGGCCGTGCTGCACCACCTGCGCCAGCAGACCGCCAAGGCCGATGACAAGCCCAACCTGAGCCTTGCCGACTATGTCGCTCCCGCCGACAGCGGCGTGGCGGACTATGTGGGCGGTTTTTGCGTCACTACCGGTCACGGTGTCAGCGAACGGGCGGCGCAATACGCCGCGGAACACGATGATTACAGCAGCATCATGCTCAAGGCACTGGCGGATCGCCTGGCCGAGTCTTTCGCCGAACACATGCATAGACTGGTGCGCACCCAGTTGTGGGGCTATGCCGCGGACGAGTCCCTGGACAATGAGGCGCTGATCCGCGAGCGCTACCAGGGCATCCGCCCGGCCCCCGGCTATCCCGCCTGTCCGGACCATACCGAGAAGGCCACTCTGTTTGCCCTGCTCGATGCCAGCGCGGCCACCGGGGTCACCCTGTCAGACAGCTACGCCATGAGCCCGGCCTCTTCGGTCAGCGGCTTTTACTATGCACACCCGGAGAGCAAATACTTCGCTATCGGCAAAGTAGGCAAGGATCAGCTTGAAGACCTGGCCGCGCGTAAGGGAGAATCAGTGGCCGTGATGGAACGCTGGTTACGCCCGAATCTCAATTACTGAGGAGTTGCAACAACAATGACTGACGACAACGAGGGCCGGAAGAAGAAGTCCCTCAACCCGCTGCAGGTGATAGCAAGTGTGTTCGCGGCTGGCCTGGGCGTGCAAAGCAGCAAGAACCGGGAGCGCGATTTCAACCAGGGCCGGGCGGGCGTATTCATTGCCGCCGGGCTTATTTTTACCCTCGGCTTTATCGCCCTGATGGTGGTAATTGTGCAGCTGGTGCTCAGTGGCGCGGGCAACTAGCCAGTGGCCCGCGCCAGTGGCTTCAGGAAGGCATTCCTGACAGCCAGATGTACAGGGTCAGGACCAGCAGTGAAATCACTGCGGTAGCGGCAATCGCATCGGCAGCGCCGTCACCGGCGTGTTTGTGGTTACTGTTTTCGCTCATTGTTTCGCTCCTCGGGCGGTCTTGGGCGGCGCCATTATAGCAGCTCGGGGTAGAATCCCAAGCCCCCGGCGCGTCCTAACTAATCGTTCTAACCATATGAATAATATGACTATTTAAGGCTGTGCGTTTCTGCTAATGTACCGCCTCCCCACGCCGGCCCGAACCCGGCCAAAGTAACACAGGAACCTTCGATGTACGTTTATGACGAGTACGACCAGAAAATAGTCGATGACCGGGTGGCCCAGTTCCGCGACCAGACCCGGCGCTATCTGGACGGTGAACTCAGCGAAGAGCAGTTCCTCCCGCTGCGCCTGCAAAATGGACTGTATATACAGCGCCTCGCGCCGATGCTCAGGGTTGCCGTGCCCTACGGCATGATAAACACCCGCCAGCTGCGCAAGATTGCCCAGCTGTCGCGGGATTACGACAAAGGCTATGTGCACATCAGCACGCGCCAGAACATCCAGTTCAACTGGCCGCAGCTGGCGGAGGTCCCCGATATACTGGCTGAACTGGCCACGGTGCAAATGCACGCAATCCAGACCTCCGGCAACTGCATCCGCAATACCACCACAGACCAGTTCGCCGGCGTCGCCACCGATGAACTGGAGGATCCCCGCCCCTGGTGCGAGATCATTCGCCAGTGGTCCACGCTGCACCCGGAATTCGCTTTCCTGCCACGCAAATTCAAAATAGCGGTATGCAGCAGCAAACAGGATCGGGCCGCGATCCACGCCCACGACATTGGCGTGGAGTTAGTGCATAACGCGGCCGGCGAGACCGGCTTTCGTGTGCTTGTCGGCGGCGGCCTGGGCCGCACGCCCGTCATTGGTGTTGAAATCTGTGAGTTCCTGCCGGCTGAGCACCTGCTGACCTACCTGGAAGCCATACTGCGGGTTTACAACCAGCACGGACGCCGCGACAACAAGTTCAAGGCGCGGATCAAGATCCTGGTCAAGGCCATGGGCAGCGATGCGTTCCGGGAAGCCGTGGAACACGAATGGGAACCGATCAAGAATGGCCCCAGCACCCTCATCCCGGAAGAAGTCGAGCGCGCCCGCTCCTTCTTTACCGCACCCGACTATGCCGCCGTGGATGCCAGCGCCGCCCGGACCACGCTGCAGGCGCACTGTGACAAGGACCCGATATTCAGCAACTGGGTAAAGCGCAATACGGTCGAGCACCGCGTTCCCGGTTACCGCATCGTCAACGTCTCCCTGAAGGCAACCGGCCATACACCCGGCGACATTACCGCCAGGCAGCTGGATCTGGTCGCCGACCTGGCGGACCGCTATTCCTTCGGCGAAATCCGCACCACCCACGAGCAGAACCTGGTGCTGGCCGATGTCGAGCAGTCCAGGCTGTACGAACTCTGGCAAAGCCTGCAGCAGGCCGGACTTGCCACCGCCAACATCGGCTACCTGACCGATGTGATCTGCTGCCCGGGTGGCGACTACTGCTCGCTGGCCAACGCCAAGTCGATTCCGGTGGCGGAAGCTATCCAGGCCCGCTTTGACGACATGGACTACGTCTACGATCTCGGCCCGCTGGAACTGAACATCAGCGGGTGCATGAATGCCTGCGGCCACCACCACATCGGCCACATCGGCATTCTCGGCGTGGACAAGAAAGGACAGGAATTCTACCAGGTCAGTCTCGGCGGCAGTCAGGGCAAGGACACGTCCATTGGCAAGATCCTCGGCCCCTCTTTCAAGCAGGATGACATGCCGGATGTCATGGACAAACTGCTGACCACTTTCGTCGAACTGCGCCAGGGCGAGGAAACGTTTCTCGACACCTATCGCCGTGTCGGCATCGACCCTTTCAAGGAGCGTGTCTATGCCCCTGCTCATTAAGAACGGCGCCATCGTCGAGGACCACGGCCCCGAGGTACTGGATCTCGAACAGTGGCTACAGTGCCAGGATCGGGCCCATCGCGCAGTCGTGCTGGAGCCCGGCGAGACCCTCGCCCCCCTGCTCGAGCACATCGAGGAAATCCCGCTGGTGCTGGTCAACTTCCCGACCTTCACCGATGGCCGCGGGTTTTCCTACGGCAGGGAACTGCGGGAGCGGGGTTACAAGGGCGAATTGCGCGCCGTCGGGCACTTTATCCGCGACCAGCTCACCTACCTCTCCCGCTGCGGCTTTGACGCCTTCCAGTTCGACGACGAGTCGGACCTCGAGGACGCGCTGGACAGCCTGGCCGATTTCAGCGAGTACTACCAGGCTTCCGTGAACCAGCCCCAGCCCCTGTTCCGGCGCAGGGCCTAGGCAAAGGCGGGCACAGGGTTCAGGCGCAGGGCAAGCACAGAGCTGAGGCACAGAACTCGGGTCTCAGGCGCAGCGCTCAGGCCCGCTTGCCAGACCTCGGGAGTCAGCCCCGGTGTTGGCAAATTTCCTATCCTCATACGGGTTGTTTACACTCCCGACTATCGCCATTCCCGCGCAGGCGACGGCCGGCGCTCCGGGAATTCAGTGGCTGCTGTACACAACGGCATGCTAGCAGCAACAGCAACGGGAGCCCCCTGAATGGATGTATCCATCACATTCTCATTCTTTCTCATCTTCACCGGTGCGGCGGTCTTTGCCTCGCTGGCCCTGGCTACCCGCCAGCCACTGATCATCGCCTATATCGCCCTGGGCGCCTTTATCGGCCCCCACGGGCTGTCCCTGGTCAGCGGCACCAAGTTACTGGCAGACATCGGCCATGTCGGGATTATTTTCCTGCTGTTCCTGCTGGGACTGGACATGCAGCCCCAGGCGCTGTGGTCCACCCTGCGCAAATCCACCGTGGTGGCAGTCGCCAGTTCTGCCCTGTTCCTGGCCATGGGCTTCGCTGTCACCCGGCTGTTCGGTTACAGCAATGTGGAGGCGCTGATCGTGGGTGCGGCGATGATGTTTTCCTCGACCATCATCGGCATCAAGTTACTCCCCACCACCGTGCTGCATCACCGCCACATCGGGGAACTGATGATAGGCATGCTGTTACTGCAGGACCTGCTGGCGATTATCGTGCTCATGGTGTTGTTCAGCGCATCCACTGGCGATGGCAATATGGGCCGGGACCTGGCCCTGTCCCTGCTGGGCCTGCCGCTGCTGGCAGGGGCCGCCCTGCTCGTCGTGCGCTTTGTACTGCTGCCGCTGATCGCCCGTTTTGACCGCTTCCACGAGTACATTTTCCTGCTGGCCCTGGGCTGGTGCCTGGGCCTGGCCGAGGCCGCCAGGGCCCTCGGCCTGTCAGAGGAAATCGGCGCCTTTATCGCCGGCATCACCATTGCCACCAGCCCCATATCGCAGTACATCGCGGTCAACCTGAAGCCCCTGCGCGACTTTTTCCTGATTCTGTTCTTCTTCGCCGTCGGCGCCCGCTTCGACCTGTCCATGCTGGGACAGGTGTGGCTGCCGGCGCTGGTGCTGGCGGTGCTGGTGCTGGCGGTTAAACCCCCCACCTATCGCTGGCTGCTCAAGGGCGTCAGTGAAAAACGCAGCCTGGCCTGGGACCTGGGTTTCCGCCTGGGGCAGGCATCGGAGTTTTCCCTGCTGATCGCCTACGTGGCGGCGGGCGCGGCGCTTATTTCCGAGGAAGCGTCGCTGCTGATCCAGGCAGCCACCCTTATCACCCTGCTCGCCTCGTCCTATATCGTGGTGCTGAACTACCCTACCCCGATTGCGATCTCCGACCGCCTGCGGCGGGATTAGCCGGGCATAAAAAAACCGGCCGCAGGGCCGGTTTTTGCAGTGCGCCAGCGAGATCCTAGATCTTGCTTTCCAGCTCTGGCAGCGCGTCGAACAGGTCTGCCACCAGGCCGTAATCCGCTACCTGGAAGATCGGCGCATCCTCGTCCTTGTTGATGGCAACAATCACCTTGGAGTCTTTCATGCCCGCCAGGTGCTGGATCGCGCCGGAGATGCCCACGGCGATGTACAGGTCGGGGGCGACGATCTTGCCGGTCTGGCCGACCTGCATGTCGTTGGGCACGAAGCCTGCGTCCACCGCGGCACGGGAGGCACCAATGGCGGCGCCCAGCTTGTCGGCAATGCCTTCCAGCAGCTTGAAGTTCTCACCGTTCTGCATCCCACGGCCACCGGAGATCACGACCGGCGCGGCCGTCAGTTCCGGGCGATCGGATTCGGCCACTTCTTCCCCGACGAAGCTGGAGATGCCGGCATCGTGTACCGCGTCCACGGCTTCGACAGTGGCCGAGCCGCCTTCAGCAGCAGCGGCGTCGAAGGCCGTGGTGCGCACGGTGATGACTTTCTTGGCATCGGCGCTCTTGACGGTGGCGATCACGTTACCGGCGTAGATGGGGCGCTTGAAGGTATCGGCGGATTCAACGGAAGTAATTTCCGAAATCTGGGCAACGTCCAGCAGGGCCGCCACGCGAGGCATGGTGTTCTTGGCGTTGGCGGTGGCCGGGGCAATGATGTTGTCATAGCCGGCACCCACTTCCGCGACCAGCAGGCTGACATTCTCCGCCAGCTGGTGCTCGTAGGCGGCATTGTCGGCGACCAGCACCTTGCTGACGCCGGCAACAGCGGCTGCGGCCTGGGCAGCGCCATCACAGCCGGCGCCCGCAACCAGGATATCGATATCCGCACCCATGGCCTGGGCAGCGGTGACCGCGTTCAGGGTGGCGCCCTTCAGGGAGCCATTGTCGTGTTCTGCAATTACCAGAGTGCTCATGAGATTACTTTCGCCTCGTTTTTCAGTTTGTCGACCAGCTGATCCACATCTTCAACCTTGATGCCGGCCTGACGCTCGGCCGGCGGCTCGACGCTGACCTGGGTCAG
Source organism: Seongchinamella sediminis (assembly GCF_003457605.1). Classification (GTDB taxonomy): domain Bacteria; phylum Pseudomonadota; class Gammaproteobacteria; order Pseudomonadales; family Halieaceae; genus Halioglobus; species Halioglobus sediminis. The sequence continues at coordinate 233,334 of NZ_QRAN01000004.1, read as the reverse complement.
GTGGGAAGTGACTTCAACGCCCAGGTCGCCGGGAGTGAGCACATCCAGGGGCTTCTTCTTGGCCTTCATGATATTCGGCAGGGAAGCGTAGCGCGGCTCGTTCAGGCGCAGGTCGGTGGTGACGATAGCAGGCAGGTTCAGGGCCACGGTCTGCAGACCGCCGTCAACCTCACGAGTCACGTTGACCTTGTCACCGTCGATGACGACTTCCGAGGCGAATGTGCCCTGCGGCATGCCAGCCAGAGCGCCCAGCATCTGACCAGTCTGGTTGTTGTCGCCGTCGATAGATTGCTTGCCGAGGATAACCAGCTGCGGCTCTTCCTTCTCGATGACGCCCTTGAGCAGTTTGGCCACCACCAGCGGCTCTACACCGCATTCGGTCTCTACCTGGATACCGCGGTCGGCGCCCAGCGCCAGCGCGGTACGGATTTGCTCCTGGCAGGCCTTGTCACCGATGGAAACGGCGACGACTTCAGTCGCAGTACCGGCTTCCTTGAGGCGTACAGCCTCCTCGACAGCAATTTCACAGAAGGGGTTGATAGCCATCTTGACATTATTCAGGTCAACATCACTACCATCGGCTTTGGCGCGGACCTTGACGTTGTAATCAACGACGCGCTTAACGGCAACAAGAACCTTCATGGATTCTCCAATAGATCATTTAAGGTGGGTTTGTGGTGCCGGGCTGAACACCAAACGCCCGGTACGTGTAAGTTCGGCGAGGTATCTTGCCCATATTGCTGTCCGGGGTCAATAGCCCCACGTGACAGTGAAGTTGTCCAAATGAGCCAGATCAAGGATAGCCACCATTTATCCCTGTGATGGTCTTTTATCCATTAGAATTATATACTTGCGGCTTTTTGGGGGGCGGGCTTCAGCGCTTATTGAGGTCCGCGACACACAAGCCAGGCAGGTAATCGGGCCCAGACCCGGCGCCAGCCCTGGACAACAGCAGAGGACACCGCAGTGGAACGTGAATCGATGGAATTTGATGTGGTGATTGTCGGTGCAGGCCCCGCGGGCCTGTCAGCCGCCTGTCGCATCATGCAACTGGCAGAGGAAAAAGAGCAGGAAATCACCGTGTGCGTGGTGGAAAAAGGGTCGGAGGTCGGCGCCCACATCCTGTCCGGTGCCGTGCTGGAACCCCGCGCGCTGAACGAATTGTTCCCCAACTGGCAGGAACTGGGCGCACCGCTCAATACCCCGGTCAAAGGCGACAAGTTTTACTTCTATACCAGCGCCACCGGGGCCGTCACCCTGCCAAACTTTTTCATTCCCAAGCCCACCCACAATGACGGCAACTACATTGTCTCCATGGGCAACGTATGCCGCTGGCTGGCGGAACAGGCCGAGGGCCTGGGGGTGGAGGTCTACCCCGGTTTTGCCGCCGCTGAAGTGCTGTTCAATGAAGACGGCAGCGTCAAGGGGATCGCCACCGGCGACATGGGCATCGCCGAGGACGGCAGCCACAAGGATTCCTACATGCCGGGCATGGAACTGCATGCCAAGTACACCCTCTTTGCCGAGGGCTGTCGCGGCCACCTCGGCAAGCAGCTGATGGAGAAGTTCGCGCTGGATGCCGGCAAGGACCCCCAGCACTACGGCATCGGCATCAAGGAAATCTGGGAAATCGACCCCGCCCGGCACAACGAAGGCACTGTCGAACACGGCCTGGGCTGGCCCCTGTCCGAAAACGGCGCCACCGGCGGCGGTTTCCTCTATCACGCGGAGAACAACCAGGTATATCTCGGCCTGATCACCGACCTCAATTATGCCAACCCGCACCTGAGCCCCTACGAAGAGTTCCAGCGCTGGAAACACCACCCCACCGTGAGCAAGCTGCTCGAAGGCGCCACCCGCATCACCTACGGGGCCCGCGCCATTACCAAGGGCGGCTACAACTCCCTGCCGAAAATGCACTTCCCCGGCGGCCTCATCATCGGCTGCGACGCCGGCACCCTGAACTCGGTGAAGATCAAGGGTAACCACACCGCGATGAAGAGTGGCATGGTGGCAGCGGAAGCCGTGGTGGAGGCGCTTGGCCAGGGCGAGGAACGCAAGGCCGACCTGGATTCCTTTGCCAGCAAGTTCGAATCCTCCTGGGCCTACCAGGAACTGTACACGACCCGTAACTTCTCCGGTTTCATGCACAAGTTCGGTTTCCTGATCGGCTCGGCGCTGGTCTGGCTGGACCAGAACATCTTCGGCGGCAAACTGCCCTTCACCCTCAACGATGACAAGCCCGACTACGCGGCAATGAAGCCCGCCGCCGACAGCAAGCAGATCGAGTACCCCAAGCCGGACAACAAAATCAGCTTCGACCGCCTGTCATCGGTATTCCTCTCCAACACCAACCATGAAGAGGACCAGCCCTGCCACCTGACCCTCAAGGACCCCGAGATTCCGATTGCGGTAAACCTGCCCAGGTGGGACGAGCCAGCGCAGCGCTACTGCCCGGCAGGCGTCTATGAGGTGGTGGAAGACGAGAATGGCAAGCGCTTCCAGATCAACGGCCAGAACTGCGTGCACTGCAAAACCTGCGATATCAAGGACCCCTCGCAAAACATCGTCTGGGTAACCCCGGAGGGCTTCGGCGGGCCGAATTACCCGAATATGTAGGGCGGCCCTGCAGGGAGCTTGAGCAGCAGAACAGGCGAACTTCGGTTCGCCTTTTTTGTGGGCGGCGGAAGCAGGCAGCGTTATTCGCCGCCGGCTCAGTACTCGTCCAGTGAATCGCCCATGCGATCGAACAGTGACTGCAGCTGCCCGGCCCACTGGCTGGCCTGCTCGGGGCCGGATGCGGGTGCACCCCTGGCCAGGTTACCGCTGGAAGCCACGCTCTCCTCCGCCGTATCATCAGCGAGCATGTCGCCGATCCAGCCTCCTGCTTCCAGGCGCTGGAACTCCACTATTTCGCCGGGTAGCGCCTTGCCAGCGTCAATTCCGGGCAACTCCGCCAGGGATGCCGGTGGTTGCGGCGGTAAGGCACCGGGGCGAGTGATTTCCAGCAGGAACCAGCCATAGGCATGGCGCAGGTGCGCCCGTATGGCCGGCAGGTAGGCCTGGTTCAGGGTGACTGCGGCCACAGACTCCTCGGCCAGGTCCCGGCGCCAGGCGGCGAGGAGGATATTCGCCAGGTACAGCGCGTGATTGGCCTGTCCACGAGCGGAACTCATACTACTTGCGCGCTCCCCTGCCCTTGCTGCGTTCCTGCTCCCACTTGCCCTTGCGGTAGAAGGCCTTCCAGCCGGTCGCCTTGCCATCGGCCTCGGTCATCACGTACTGCTCCTTGGTTTTACGGCTGTAGCGGACCTGGGCCCGGTTGCCGTCGTCGTCCTCGGTAGGCGCAGAAAAAATGAACTTGTACTTGGGATCGATCTCATCCTTGTGCGGCAGCAATTCGTCGACAAACGGTGCCCGGGTTTCACGGTTGCGCGGGAACTGGCTGGCCGCGAGGAACATCCCGGCGGCGCCATCGCGCAGCACATAGTGGTCATCCACCTTCTGGCAGGCCAGTTCCGGCATGGGCACCGGATCCATTTTTGGCGGCGCGGCCTCGCCGTTGCGCAGCAGTTTGCGGGTGTTTTTGCAGCTGTCCGAGGTGCAGCCGAAGTACTTGCCGAAACGGCCGTTTTTCAGCTGCATTTCGGCACCGCACTTGTCGCACTCCAGGGTGGGGCCATCGTAACCCTTTATTTTGAACTTGCCGTGTTCCACCTCGAAGCCGTCACAATCGGGGTTGTTGCCGCAGACATGCAGCTTGCGGGACTCGTCTATCAGGTAACTGTCCATGGCCGCGTTACACTTCTTGCAACGATGGCGTTCGAGCAGCTGGCGTGACTCGGCCTCGTCGTCGGCATCCTCGCGGATGGCCTCATCCCCCGGGGTGAGGTTAATGGTGTGCTTGCAGCGCTCCTTGGGCGGCAGGGCGTAACCGGAACAACCCAGGAACACCCCCGTGCTGGCGGTTCTGATCTGCATCGGGCGTCCGCACTTGGCACACTCGATATCGGTCATGGTCGGCGAGTTGGGCTCCATGCCGACCGGTTCCGGTTCCCCGGCTTTTTCCAGCAGGCCGCGGAACTCGCCATAAAACGCATCCAGCAGGTCGCGCCAGTCGCGCTCGCCCTCAGCCACGTCGTCCAGGCGCTCCTCCATGCCGGCGGTAAAACCATAGTCCAGCAGGTCAGGGAAGCTTTTCTGCAGACGCTGGGTGACGATATCGCCCATTTTCTCGGCGTAAAAGCGCTTGTTCTCCAGCCGCACGTAGCCGCGGTCCTGGATGGTGGAAATGATCGAGGCATAGGTCGACGGCCGGCCGATCCCGCGCTTTTCCAGCTCACGCACCAGGCTCGCCTCGCCATAACGGGGCGCGGGTTTGGTGAAATGCTGTACAGGATCCAGCTTCTTCAGCTCCAGTTGATCACCTTTGTTGACGTCCGGCAAAACACCGTCGTCTCCCTTGCGGCTGGCCGGGGGCTGGACTCTGGTGTAGCCGTCGAAGCGGATGATACGGCCCTTGGCGTTCAGCTCGTAGTCACCGGCGGTGGCGGTAATCGTGGTCGAGGTGTACTCTGCCGCAGGCATCTGGCAGGCGACAAACTGGCGCCAGATCAGCTCGTACAGTCGCTCCGCGTCCCGCTCCATGCCTTTGAGCGCGGTTTGCGCCACATTGACATCAGAAGGCCTGATCGCCTCGTGCGCCTCCTGGGCACCCTCTTTTGAGGAATAGGAATTGGGCGCATCGGGCAGGTACTGACGGGGAAAATTGGCGCCGATGTAGTCGCGACAGGCCGCCACTGCCTCGGCGCTGAGGTTGGTGGAATCGGTCCGCATGTAAGTAATGTAGCCCGCTTCATACAGGCGCTGCGCCAGCATCATGGTTTTCTTGACACTGAAGCCCAGCCGGGTGCTCGCCGATTGCTGCAAGGTCGAGGTAATGAACGGCGCTGGTGGTTTGGAGCGGGTGGGCTTGTCCTCGCGACCGCTGATCACGTAGGGCAGTGACTCCAGCTCGGCAGTTGCCTTTTTGGTGGTCGCTTCGTCGCCGGGGCGGAAATTTTCGCCCTTGTGCTTGCGCACCTGAAAACGCACATCCTCCTTGGCCCGGGTGAGCAGATCAGCGTGAACTTCCCAGTATTCCTCGGGTATGAATGCGTGGATCTCCCGTTCCCGCTCGACAATCAGGCGCACGGCGACCGACTGGACCCGGCCCGCTGACAGCCCCCGGGCGACTTTCGACCACAACAGCGGCGACACCATATAACCCACGACACGGTCGAGAAAGCGACGGGCCTGCTGGGCGTTGACCCGGTTCTGGTCCAGGTGCGAGGGTTCCTCAAAGGCCTCGGTAATGGCCTTCTTGGTGATTTCGTTGAACACCACCCGCTGGTAGCGGTCGTCGTCGCCGCCAATGGCTTCACGCAGGTGCCAGGCAATCGCCTCCCCCTCGCGGTCAAGGTCGGTCGCCAGGTAAATGGCGTCCGCGTCGGCGGCCAGCTTCTTCAACTCGTTGACCACTTTTTCCTTGCCGGGCAACACCTGATAGTTGGCCGCCCAGCCATTCTCCGGGTCTATGCCCATGCGCCGGATCAGCTGCTCGCGGGCCTTCTTTTTCTTGTGTGCGGCTTTTTCCTCCGCGGCCATCTTGCGGGTAATGGCCGCCTGGGCCGCGCGTTCCTTGGGGTCAACCCCGGCACTGCTGCTGCCAGCGGTTGGCAAATCCCGGATGTGACCGACGCTGGATTTCACCACGTAGTCTTTTCCCAGGTATTTGTTGATCGTCTTGGCTTTGGCCGGTGACTCGACAATTACTAGTGATTTACCCATTGGTCCCTACTGTTTAAACGGTCCAGGCGCCAGAAATGGACGCCCGGCGCGGCGCCAAAAAGGGGCATATATAAGTCCCCATCCGGCCAGGGTCAAGGAAAATCGCGAAATGAAGCGACCGCCTGCACCCGCCTGGAGCCGCTCAGGCGCCCTCCTGCAACAGCCGGACCCAGGCCTCCAGAGCGGCCACAATCTGCTCCACATCGGCCTCTGCGCCGGCCTCCTGCCAATAGGCACCGCAGGAGCCCTCATCAACGCTGATGGCCAGCACCGAGGCGGGCAGGCCGGCGGCTGCCGCTGGCGCCGCAACCCGCCTGCCCAGCGACCGCCAGCCGTCATCCTCGCGCAACCAGGCGGTGCGCAGACGTCGCTCCCGGCGGGAGGGTGGCAGCCGCTTGCCATAATAAATGACCTGCTGGCTGCGCCCGCCACTGCCGCTTACCGGGGTCCGCGACGGCAGGTCGCGAAACTCCACAAACAGGCCATGCACCGCCGCATACTCACGCATGCGCGCCACCAGTCGCTGCCGCTTGCTAGGCAAAAAATGGGTCAATGGCGCCAGCGCCAGGGCCACAATGAACAAAATAAGCAGAAATTTCACTGGATCTTCCTGATTCAAGTCAACGATGGCCGGTGACTGCGTTGCCCGGGCCATCGACTATGCTATACATTACAGCTCCGAGTCCGGGAAAACAGGGAGAGCAATATGTCGAATTATAAAAGAGTCCTCGTGGCCATTGACCTCAGCGATGAATCCAGCGAAGTCGCCGAGCGAGCCAAGGGCATTGTCGCCGGTGGCGGTAGCGAGTTGCACATTATCCACGTGATCGAGCCATTGAGCTTTGCCTACGGGGTCGACATCCCCATGGATTTTTCCGGGCTCCAGGACGAAATCCAGTCCCAGGCAACGGAACAGCTGCGGCGGTTTTCCGAACAAAACGCTATCGATCACGACCACCAGCATATCGTTCTCGGCCGCCCGGAGGTGGAGATTCACGCCATGGCCGAAGAAATCAACGCCGACCTGATTGTCGTGGGCAGTCACGGCCGTTACGGCCTGGCGTTGCTAATGGGCTCGACGGCCAATGGCGTCCTCCATGGCGCGACCTGTGACGTACTCGCTGTTCGCGTCGGCAAAAGCGACTAGGGCCACTTCCATCAGCCCTGTACTCACTCGAGGAAGCGTGCCAGCGCTTCCTCGTCAAACGGCCAGTTGAGTTCCTCGCCGTCCGCCCGGCGCAGTACCGGTATGGTGACACCGTAGCGGGCAAACAAGTCATCGGACTCGCTGATATCCACCTCCTCGAAATCCACGCCGGCTGCCTGCAGCAGGGCTGCAGCGCGTTCACACAAATGACAGGCTGAGGTTCCGAATAAAGTCAACATAGACTGGGTTGTCCCTGGGGCTGTGCCTGACGGCGTGGTCACTATATACTGGTCGCCCCTCACGCCGGGGGCTTGCTGCGAGCCCCCTGCCGGCGTTAACATTGCGGCGCAAGTACAACATCTTATACTAAAATTGCGTGCGCCAAACAGTCTGGCGCCAGTCACGGGAGTTTTCTTTTGGCCTTATTTTCGCAACCCACAGCCCGCGCGCTAGCGATACTCGATCTGCTGATGGCCAACCCCAACCAGGCATTCGGACTCACCGAAATGACCCGCAGGCTCAACCTGAACAAAGCGACCTGCCACGCAATCCTCACCACCATGGCCAATTACGGCTTCCTGGTGCAACACCCCAAGACCAAGGCCTACCGCCTGGGCCCGTCCATTATCGCCGCCGGTAACGCAGCCTTTGCCCAGTTCCCGGTGCTTGAATACGCCCGGCCGGAACTGGAGAGCCTGCAGCAGGACCTGGATGTGGGCTTTGCGGTCACCGGGCGCTCCAAGCGCCACATGGTGCTGCTGGCCCTGTATGGCAAGGCCCAGCCGCTGATTGATTCGTTTCAACTGGGCCTGCGGCTGCCCAATGTCGCACCGGTGGCCGCCTGTTTTACCGCCTTTTCCCCGGCCAAGCACCTGGAAGCCTGGCTGACCCGCGCCCACGAATCCCGCGGCGAGTACAATGAAAAGCTGGACCAGAAGCTACGGGTGGCGCTGATCGCCATCCGCGCCCGGGGTTACGAGGTAACCCTGAAGACCAGGGCCGAGGCCGAGCTGACCCGGGAGCTGGAGCGCATTCATTCCTCCTGGAGCCTTACCGAACTGGAGGACGCAGCCAACCGCTACCAGCACGACCTGTGTGATGAATATTTCCATCTGGACCGGATCGACCCCAAGGCCCGCTACGATGTCAGTACCATCTCCGTGCCGGTTTTCGTCGACAACAAATTGCCCGTCATGTGCTTTGTTGCCGGTTCTCTGGGGGGGCCGGTCAGCGGTGCCCGGATTGAGGAAATTGCCGCCCGCATGAAGCAGTCGGCTGACCGGGTAACCGCCCTGGCCGAAGGCCGGGAGCCGCCCGCTGCCGAGCCCTGACCACCGCCCCCTGCGCCATGAATACCATGCCCCTCAAATCCCTCAACTCCCTGTTGCGGGTGTTGATAGATCATGGCTATCCACTGGAGCGGGCACTGCAGCACGCGGGGCTGACGTTCAACCCGCTGGAGGCCAGCAACCCGGACAGCACTGAAATCGCCAGCAGCAGTTATAGCAAGCTCTATGGCCTGCTGATGGAGTTGCTCCAGGATGAGGCCTTCGGCCTGGGTCAGGAGTATCGTGCGCCACCCGGCACCTTTCGCATGATGTGCCTGTTCATCATCCACTGCCGCACACTCGAACAGGCACTGCTGCGTGCCTGGGAGTTTCACCACTACTGTGACCAGTATCGTGACTGCCCCGGGGAACGTCCCGCCAGCCCCTTCGTTGAACTGGATGATGAGCGGGTACTGTGCCTGTTCCAGCGCTCCCAGGTCCTGGCAGAAGAGCGGGTAGAGATCGGCCACGTCAACATACTGCTGATGATGTTCCGTTTCTACAGCTGGTTGATTGGCCGCGAGTTGCCCCTGCGGGAAGTCCACCTGCGGGGCACAGTGCCGGAGACCTCAACGCACTATGAAGACCTGTTCGGCTGCCCGGTGCGTTTCGGCCGGGAACATTCCGGACTGGTGCTGCCCCGGCAATTGCTGCAGTACCCACTGGCCCAGAACGAAGACAGCCTGCGCGAGTTTCTGCGCCAGGCCCCCTACCCACTGGTGCGGCGGGACAACCCCGGGAAATCCCGGCCACTGTCGCGCCAGATCGAGCAATTGCTACTGGCTTCCGGGCCGGAAAATCTGCCTACCGCCAGCGACGTTGCCGGCCAGTTGAATATGTCCGCCCGCACCCTGCACCGCAGGCTTACTGCCGAGGGCACCAGTTTCCAGCAGCTGAAAGACGACCTGCGGCGGGAAATTGCGGTGCACTATATCCAGCGAGATGATTTATCGATAGACACTATCGCCGCGGTGATGGGCTTCCAGGACAACTCGGCCTTCTACCGCTCTTTCAAAAAATGGACCGGCACCTCGCCCGGCCAGTACCGGCAGCAACTACAGAATGAAAGGAAGTCGCAGCAGTGACTCGCCAGGACAGCAGCAGTTACCGGGCGAAGAAGGCCTTTTACGAGCGGGTGCTTACGGTCTATGGCCGCAAACCGGTGCTGGAGGCCCTGCGCGATCCGCGCCTGCAGTGCCACACCCTGCACCTGGCCAGCAGCAACCGTTCAGGCGGCATCATCGCCGAGTTGACCGCCGCGGCAGGCGCGCGCGACATTCCCGTGCGCGAGCACAGCCGGGAGGCGCTGTCGCGTATTTCCAGAAACGGCAGGCAGGACCAGGGCGTGGCCCTGGACATCCTCTGTCCGGCGTTTCGCTCGCTGCAGACCTACCTGGATGAACTCCCGGGGCTACCCCGCCAGCGGGTGCTGGCATTGGACGGTATCAGCAACCCCCAGAACCTGGGCATGATCCTGCGCTCCGCCAGCGCCGGCAGCATCGACGCCGTGCTCTGGTCCCGCCGGGGCAACGCGGCCCTGGGGCCGCTGGTCATCAAGGCCAGTGCCGGCACCCTGTACCGGGCGCCGCTGGTGCTGTGCGACAGCCAGGTCGAGGCCTTGCGGGAACTGTCCGGCCGCGGCTTCGAGATCTGCAGCCTGGAGGCCAGCGCCCGCCAGACACTGTTTGCCCATCGCCCCCGGGGCCACGCCGCTTTCGTGCTGGGCAATGAGACCGAGGGGGTATCAGCAGAGGTAGCGGCGCTGGCGGACTGTGCCCTGTCCATCCCCATGAACAACGGCGTTGAATCGCTCAATGTCGCGGTCACCGCCAGCCTCATCGCCTATGCCGACACTATTGGCTAGCAGGCCCTATTTGGAGAGGTAGCTCATGCCCTCTTCCAGACCCTTGAGAGTCAGCGGGAACATCTTGCCTGCCAGCAGTTTGTGGGTGATGGCCACGCTCTGGGTGTACTGCCACTCGTCCTCTGGCACCGGGTTGATCCAGATGACCTTGTCGTAGACCTCCTGCAGGCGGCGCATCCAGACCTCGCCGGACTCCTCGTTCCAGTGCTCGACGCTGCCGCCGGGCTGCAGGATTTCGTAGGGTGACATGGAGGCGTCGCCGACGAAGATTACCTTGTAGTCGTGACTGTACTTGTGCAGCACGTCGAGCAGTGGCGTGCGCTCGTTGTGGCGGCGAATATTGTTTTTCCACACACTCTCATAAATGAAGTTGTGGAAATAGAAATATTCCATGTGCTTGAACTCGGTGCGGGCGGCGGAAAACAGTTCTTCGCAGACCTTCACATGGGGGTCCATGGAGCCACCGACATCGAAGAACAGCAGCACTTTTACCGCATTATGGCGCTCCGGCACCATCTTGATATCCAGCAAACCCGCATTGCGGGCGGTGGAACCGATGGTGTCGTCCAGGTCCAGTTCGTCGGCGGCCCCGGTGCGGGCGAACTTGCGCAGGCGGCGCATGGCAACCTTGATGTTGCGGGTACCCAGTTCCACACTGTCGTCCAGGTTCCTGAAATCGCGCTTCTCCCAGACCTTGACCGCTTTCTTGTTCCTGCCGTTGGGGCCGACGCGAATTCCTTCGGGGTGGTATCCCTCCTGGCCGAAGGGCGAGGTGCCGCCGGTGCCAATCCACTTGTTGCCGCCCTCGTGGCGCTTTTCCTGCTCCTCAAGGCGTTTCTTGAATTCCTCGATCAGCTTTTCCAGTCCGCCCAGTGACTCGATTTTAGCCTTTTCTTCCGCGGACAGGTTTTTGATGAACTCTGAACGCAACCAGTCATCCGGGATCAGCGCCTCGATCACATCGTCCAGTGCTTCCAGGTCCTTGAAATGCAGGCCAAAGGCGCGGTCGAAGCGATCAAAGTACTTTTCATCCTTGACCATGCAGGTGCGGCTGAAGAAGTAGAACTCATCCATGGAGCCGAACGCCACCCGCTGTTTCATGCCTTCCAGCAGATCCAGCAACTCCCGGGTGGTCACCGGAACGCCCGCATCGCGCAGGCCGTGAAAGAAGTTAATCAGCACGGTGGAGGCCTCAGCGCGACTCGCGCCGGTGCATGAAAGCCAGGCGCTCCAGCAGGTGAACGTCCTGCTCGTTCTTCATCAGCGCGCCATAGAGGGGCGGAATGGCCTTGGTGGGGTCGCGGTCCTTGAGAATTTCGTCGGGAATGTCATCGGCCATCAGCAGCTTCAGCCAGTCGATCAGCTCTGAAGTCGACGGTTTCTTCTTCAGGCCCGGAATAGCGCGCAGGTCGAAGAATACTTCCATCGCCTCCTGGACCAGTTCCCTGGCGATGTCCGGGTAGTGCACCGCAACGATTTCACGCATGGTGTCGCGGTCGGGGAAGTTGATGAAGTGGAAAAAACAGCGGCGCAGGAACGCATCCGGCAGCTCTTTCTCGTTGTTACTGGTGATGATGATAATCGGGCGGTGTTTGGCCTTGACCGTTTCGCCGGTCTCGTAAACAAAGAACTCCATCCGGTCCAGTTCCACCAGCAAATCGTTGGGGAACTCTATGTCCGCCTTGTCGATCTCATCGATCAGCAGCACCACCTGCTCGTCGGAATCGAAGGCCTCCCAGAGTTTGCCCTTCTTGATGTAGTTGGCGATATCGTGGACTTTCTCGTCGCCCAGCTGGGAGTCCCGCAGCCGTGACACCGCATCGTATTCGTACAGACCCTGCTGGGCCTTGGTGGTGGACTTGATGTGCCACTGGATAAGGCGCTTGCCGAGGCCCGCAGCCACTTCCTCCGCCAGCATGGTCTTGCCGGTGCCCGGCTCGCCCTTGATCAGCAGTGGGCGCTCCAGGGCGACAGCGGCGTTGACAGCCATGCGCAGGTCATCAGTCGCTACGTACCTTTGGGTTCCTTCAAATTTCATGCGTGTGCTTACCTGTTGAATTTGCAAAGCAGACAAGCGTACCGATCAGGAATCGACTAATCAAGCGAACCGGTGCCCTGCCCCGGTGGTTCACCACTCTGGGCCGGGTCAGCACTCAGGAAGTCGTGTTTGCCGCTCTTGCCCAGGTCCCGGGCGCGCTTCTGCCACAGCGCCAGCTTGCGTTGTTTGCGCCGCCGCAGGAGATACCAGACCAGCACCAGTATGCTGGTGACTATTCCCGTCAACCAGAACAGCGGCGCCTTGAAGTCGTCTTCCAGCAGCGCCTCACCCCGGGTCACCAGCGTGGGCTGTTGAGCGGCCATGTTCACGGTCACATAAACGGGGATTTCACGCGCTATGCCGTCTCCTTCCAGCCTGGCCAGCAACCGGTAGCGGCCGGGGTCGTTCAGCGGCCCGGTGCCCACCGTGAGCAGGCCATCGCCATCCGCAGCGCCCGGGCGATAGCGCTCGGTCTCGCCCCCGGGTGTGGTCAACTCCAGGAACACTGCGTAGCGGGCCAGAACCTGCGGATCGGTGACCCTGGTGCCGTCGGCAACAAGGGTAAGACTGACCAGAGCCTCTTCACCCGCCGTAATAAAATGCGGCAGGGGGCCCACCCGCAATTCAATGTCAGAATCCACGTAGACCCGGGCAGTGGATTTATCCGGATAACGCAGGCGCCAGCTTCCTGCCGCTGGCGAGGTCACCCGGGCCATACTGATGTGCTCGTTGCGGAACCAGTGAATGTCGCCGGGATTGTCGCCGGCAGAAAACAGGGTACCGTCGGGGGCAAGCAATTGCAGCTTGCCCACCATCCGGGGTCGCTGGGCCAGCACCACAAAGCCGGTTACACCCGGGTCTATGCTGAACTCGCGGCCAAAAACCGGCAGCCGGGTCGCCGGCATGACCATTTCCAGCGTGTTCAGGAAAATGCTCCCCCATTCGGTGGCGTCCTCTGCCTGCACCGAGGTGCCGCCGGTCTGCTGCGCCAGTGAACGCAACAGCTGGCTGTCCGCTTCCCGCGACAGTGCGATGGTATGCACCGGCACCCCCTTGTCGCCGAGTTCCACCGCCAGTTCGCCCAGCAGTTTGCGCGCGGCGCTGACGTTGACCATCGGCGAGTCTGCGACGTTGACCCCACCGGCGGTCAACAATAACACGCTGCTGCTATAACCCGGGCCGAGCCCGTCCAGGTCGGCCGTCGCTGCCGCCAGGGCAGCGGGGATATTGCTTCGTTCTCCGCCCTGTTCGAGGCCGGCAAGCGCCCCGATGGCCTGCTCGCGCCACTGCTCGTCCACACTGCCGGCGGGCACCAGCGCGCGCACCGTGTCATCGAATACCCAGATGCTGGCACGGGACCCCGCCGGCAGCAGGCGAACCATCATTTGCAGCGCCCGGCTACGCCGGTTCTCCGGGTCCAGTCGCTGCATGTTGGCGGAAACGTCAACCAGCAAGCGCAAATCGGACACCGGGCCCGGTTCCGCCAGCACCGGTGACAGCAGGACACTGGCCAGCAGGGCGAAGGCAAGGCATGTGCGCGCTGCCAGCGACATTCAGCCGTCTTCCTCTGCCACCGGTTTACGGCGCCGCAGCAGGGTCACCCGCAACAGCACAGCCAGACCCACCGCAACGCCGCAACTATAGGCCAGTGGTTTGATGGCGTGGCGCGCCGAATCCAGCCCCTCGGTCGCCAGCTGGAAACCGGCGACAACGACAGCCGGCGCCATAGTCTGCGCCTCCGGGCTCTGGTAGGCCGGGGTAAGCAAGAGGGCGGCGGCCAGCAGCACCAGCACCGCGGTCCAGCCGTTGGGCCAGCGTCGGCCCAGCCACCAGGCCAGGCACAGCACGATCATGATGGCAGCACCGCAATAGACATAAATTGCGGTGATATACGAACTCTCACTCAGCACTCGCTTGCTCCTCGCCGACCCAGGTCACAATATGCTCTGCAAAATCTTCCGGGTGTATGTGTTCTTCCGATACCGTGCGGCCGCGCACTGAAGCACCTGCCTGGTGTACTGTCTGGCGGCTACCCGACACCAGGTAATGCCACTCCGGCAGCGGCTCGCCCCGCGACCGCAACCGGTAGGCGCAGCTGTCCGGCAACCAGTCCAGGCTCGCGACGGTATCCGGGCCCAGGCTGACGCACTCGGGGACCAGTTCCAGGCGGCGGGTATAATCACCACAGCGGCACTTCTCCTGATCCAGGTAGCGACAATGTATACGGGTGTAAAAAATCTCGCCGCTGTCTTCATCCTGCAGTTTGTGCAGACAGCAGCGGGCGCAACCGTCACAGAGCGCTTCCCACTGCTCCTGATCCAGCTCCTGCAGGCTCAGCTGGTGCCACCAGTCACTCACGGCTGCCCTCCCGGCGCAGCAGTTCCTCTGCCGTGGGCGGCATCTGCAGGTAAAAACCCTGCTCCTCGATATTCTGCAGCACCTCTGCGGCGTTGGCCCGGGCCAGCTTCCTGTCCGGATCGAGCACCAGGGTCATCACACTCTGCGCTTCACCAAACTGTTTCATTAAAGGCTCGGGCACATCCATCAGGCCCCGGGCCTTTGCCACGTAGAGATACATTTCCTGCTTGCACGAGCTGCGGAAAATTTCGATCAGGTGTTTCACTCGACCTCCCTGGCAAGCAGGGCCTGCAATGGCTCGATGATCAGCTCGCGCCGCCACCCTGACCAGGAGTCGGGTTGCTCGGCATCGCCGCGGATCAGCGCCTCGTAGTCCTTGCCCGCCACCAGCGCCTGCGGCGCGACTCCCAGACCGCGGGCGATATTCTCGGTCTCCCGCTTCAGGCGTTTGAGCGTGTTGCGCTGGCTGGCGTCCAGCGGGGCCGGCAGGCGCGCGGGCAGGTCCACATCCCCGCAGGCGGACTGCTCCGCCAGTACATCCAGCAGCGCCTCGCCATAGCGGCGCAGGGACGCCGGGTGCAGTTCCACCGCCGCTCGCAATTCATTCATATTCGCCGGGCTTTTTTGCGCCAGCTGCAAACAGGCCTTGTCATCGATAATCCAGCTGCGCGGCTTGTCTTTGTCGCGGGCGGTTGTTTCCCGCCAGTCACATATCGCTACCAGCTTAGCCAGCTCCCGGGGCGAGAGTTTCCAGGCACTCTTGATCTTCCGGTAGTAATCACCGGCGGTCGACGCCAGGCCCTGGCAGGCGACCTCGCCATCCTCCAGCACCCAGTCGTACCTGCCCTGCTCGCGACAACGCTGCTCGATGGTGCGATAGGCGTCCAGTAACCAGATGACATCCTGGGCGGCGTAGTGACACTGGGACTCGGTCAGTGGTCGCTGCAGCCAGTCCGAGCGCGTCTCACCCTTGGGCAGATCCTCACCGCATAACTCCAGTACCATCGCGCGGTATCCAAGACCGAAATCCAGTCCCACCATGGCGGCGGCTTTCTGGGTATCAAACAGCGGTCGCGGCAGTACGCCCAGCCAGTGCTGGAAGACCTCCAGGTCCTCACTGGCCGAGTGCAGCACTTTCACCACCTGCGGATCCGCAAACAGGGCGGCCAGCGGAGCAGGATCCCCGATCTGCAGTGGATCGACCAGCCAGGCCGTGCCGGCGGCATTGCTGCCGGCAAAACACAGCTGCACCAGTGCCACCTGGGGATAGAAGGTATTGCGGCGCATGAACTCGGTATCCACCATAACCGCCTGGCTGCCGGCGGCACTGGCCAGCAGTTCGGCAAGGGCCGCATCCGATTCGATCAGGGTCCAGTCCATCAGTTACTCCACCGGCCGGCGGCCGGAAAATGCGTGCGCCAGGGTGCTGCCGTCGACATATTCCAGCTCGCCGCCGAGGGGCACACCATGGGCTATCCGCGACACCTTGACTCCTTCCCGCTGCAAGACATCGGACAGATAATAGGCAGTGGCCTCGCCTTCCACGGTGGGATTGGTGGCCAGTATGACCTCGGCAGTACCCTCATCGATTACCCGCTGCTGGAAACGATCGAGACCAATTTCGGCGGGGCCTATGCCGTCAATAGGTGACAGGTGCCCCATCAGCACAAAATAAACACCGCGATAACTGCCGCTCTGCTCTACCGCCAGCACATCGGCCGGGGTCTCAACCACACAGATTGTGCTGGCGTCGCGGCGCGGGTCAGCGCAGATTTCACAGATATCCAGCTCGGTGAAATTGCGGCAGCGGGAACAGTGGTCGACCTTGTCGACGGCGCTCTGCAGGGCCACGGCCAGGGCGGACGCACCTTCCCGATCGCGCTCCAACAGGTGCAGGGTCATGCGCTGGGCCGATTTTGGCCCAACGCCAGGCAAACAACGCAGGGCCTCTATCAATTCCTGCAGTGCGGGACTGAATTTCATGTTCGGGCCGGTCGCGTCAGAATGGCATCTTGAAGCCAGGGGGCAGGTTCAGCCCGGCGGCCAGGCCTGACATGGCCTCCTTGTTGTGCGTCTCCACCTTGCGCACCGCGTCGTTAACCGCGGCCGCCAGCAGGTCTTCCAGCACTTCCTTGTCCTCGCCCAGTACGGCCGGGTCTATGGTCACCCGTTTCACATCGTGGCGTCCGGTCATGATGACGCTGACAAGCCCGGCACCGGCCTCGCCACAAATTTCGGCATCGGCCAGTTCTTCCTGGGCTTTTTGCATGTCGGCTTGCATCTTCTGGGCCTGTTGCATCAGGTCCGACAGGTTTTTCATGGGTTTATCCTCGAATTCAATCCAGTGGTGCGATGGATGCGGGGTCCAGCTCACCGTCAAAGTTGGCAATTAAGGCCCGCAGTCGCGGGTCACTCTCGATTTCGGCAACCGCTCTCTGCTGGCGCTCGTTTCTCGCCCGCGCCTGGCGCATCGCCGGTGTTTCCCCGGGCGGCGTGCCAACGCTTATGACAACAGACAGTTCCCGCTCAAAGTAGTTCTGCAGGGCCAGGCGGATCTTGTCCCGGTGTCCGTCATTGAACAGGGAGGCGTTATCGGCGTCGAGGACAAACTCCAGCCGGTCCCCGTTCACCTCGAGCAGCTGCATGTTGCTGGCAATATTCTGCACCATGCCCAGCAGCCCCAGCCGGGGCAGCAGCTGACACCAGTTTTCCGGTGTCGCGCCGGTAATACTTGCGCCCTCCTCCGCGCCGGTCTGCGGGCTTGCCGCAGCGGGCCTGGCGGCCGGTAGCGGCGCCGCTGGTGACTGCACGGGTGGCGCCGGGGGAGGCGCCGCCTCCGCCGCCGGGTCAGGTGACTTTTTTACGGGTGAGCCGACCTCCTCGGCGGCGCTGGCCCCGGCGGAATCCGCCGGCGCGGGCTGCAGGTCCGCGGCGCTGATCGACTCGTCCAGCACCGCCACCGGGCGGAACGCCAGCATGCGCAGCAACAACATCTCGAAACCGGCGCGGGGGTCCGGCGCCAGGGCCATATCGCGCTTGCCGTTGAGGGCTATCTGGTAAAACAGCTGGGCATCCTCGGCGGTGATCGAGCGGGCCAGGCTGGCGACACGATCGGCATCGCCCCAGCTGTTGTCGATCGCCTCCGGCACCACCTGGGCGAGCGCCACCCGGTGGACCAGGGAAATCAGCTCGTCGGTACTGCCCTCAAAGTCGGGCGCGTGTTCGGCCATTCGCGCCACGATCGCCAGCAATTCGGCGGGATCGCCGGCGGCTATGCCTGCCAGCAACTGGTAGACAAAACTCAGGTCGACGCTGCCCAGCATGCGGCGAACATCGGTCTCGAGCAATTTGCCCGAGCCAAAAGCGATGGCCTGGTCGGTCAGGCTCAGGGCGTCGCGCATGCTGCCCGCCGCCGCCCGGCCCAGCAGCCACAGGGCCGGCTCCTCGAAGCTGACCATTTCTTGTTCCAGCACATTGGCGAGGTGACCGACGATTTGCTCGGGCGGCATGTTCTTCAGGTTGAACTGCAGGCAGCGGGACAGCACCGTGGCGGGCAGTTTTTGCGGGTCGGTGGTCGCCAGCAGGAATTTCACGTGGGGCGGCGGCTCTTCCAGAGTCTTCAGCAGCGCATTGAAGCTGCTGGTGGACAGCATGTGCACCTCGTCGATGAGGTACACCTTGTAACGCGAACGGGTGGGCGCGTACTGGACGTTTTCCAGCAGCTCGCGGGTATCCTCGACCTTGGTGCGGGAGGCGGCATCCACCTCCAGCAGGTCGACGCTGCGGCCCTCGGCGATTTCCACACAGGAAGCGCACTCGCCACAGGGCTCGGAGCTCACTCCCTGCTCACAGTTGACGCACTTGGCGAGGATGCGGGCGATGGTGGTCTTGCCCACCCCCCGAGTGCCCGTGAACAGGTAGGCGTGATGCAGCCGGTCGTGGTCCAGCGCGTTGATCAGCGCCTGGAGCACATGCTCCTGGCCGACCATTTCCCGGAAACTCTTGGGTCGCCACTTGCGCGCGAGAACCTGGTAGGACATGCCCCGAATAGCCTTGTTATCTGTAAAGGAGGAAAGGATACACCACAGGCGGTAGGGAGAAAATGGAGATGGCCCAGACAGCCACACCCCGGCACACGAGTCGATAACTACGGTTGCTCCCTTCCGGGCCTGGCCGGGTTCGCTATCTATCGTTGCGGGGGGACCGCCTGGACCACCACAGCGCCTGCAGCAGGCTGCAGAGGGCGCGTATTGTGCGGTAATCCAGCGAACGCTGCAAGCCGTAGTTGGAATATGGCATTGACTTTTATGTTAATGCGCTTAACATAAATGTTATTGTCATTAACATCCTGGATTCCCCCCCATGAACACGGGCAAGAACAGCAGATTACCGGGCCTGATCGGGGTGGTCTTGGCCGCCATCATCACCATTGGACTGACCGGGCTACTCCACGCCCGCCTGGCCATGGGCGACAAGCCCGTGGACCGTGTCCCGCTGACGGTAGCGACAACCCCTTACCACTTACAGGACAGCTACCAGCGGAAAGTGTCTTACCTCGGCCTGGTCGCCGCGGGCCGCAAGGCACGACTGGGGTTCGAGATTGCCGGAACCATCGCCGAGCTGCCCTGGCGCGAGGGCAGCCCGGTGGCCAGGGGCCAGCTGATCGCCCGCCTCGACGACGCCTCGCTGCAGGCCAGCTACCGGGCGACCAGTGCCGACCTCGCCCAGGCCCGGTCGGAACTGGAGCTGGCGAAACTGAAAGCCCGGCGCCAGGCGGAACTGCGGGAGACCGGCGCGGTCTCCCGGGAAGCGGTTGACGAGACCCGGCTGCGGGCGAAAGCCCTGGAGTCGCGGGTCGAGGCGGTGGCCGCCCGCCTGCGCAGCATAGAAATACAAATTGACAAGGCCACCCTGCGGGCGCCCTACGCCGGGGTGATCGCAGACCGGTTCGTGCAGGAAGGTGCGGTGGTCAACCCGGGAACGCCGGTGGTGCAGCTCATCGAAACCGCGGGTCGCGAAGCCAACATCGGGGTGGCAGTGGCCAAGGCCAGGTCGCTGCAGCCGGGCAGTGAGTACACCCTCAGGCTGCGCGGCAAAACCTTTGCCAGTTCCCTGCTGACAGTGCGGCCCGATGTCGACCCGGTAACCCGGGTCACCACAGCGGTATTCGCCATTCCCGAGGGGATTGACGCGGTGGACGGTGAACCCATTACCCTGATCATGGAGGAAACCGTTCAGGGCCGGGGCGGCTGGCTGCCCATTGCCGCCCTGCTGGAGAGCAGCCGCGGACTGTGGACGGTGCTGCGCCTGGAACCGTCTGCCGAGGGCATGCGCACCGCCCGCGAGGTTGTCGAGGTACTGGAAACCCAGGGCGATATGGCCTACGTCAGGGGCTCACTGGGCGACGGCAGCCAGGTGGTGGCAACCGGCGTGCACCGCACCACCCCGGGCACCCTGGTCGCGGTAGCAGGAACAGACTGACATGCTGGCCCGCTATATTTACCGCCACTCGCGCTATTTCGCGTTGATCATCATCTGTGTCATCGCCGTTGGCCTGAACAGCTTCCAGAACATTCCGCGCCAGGAAGAACCAACCCTGACCAACTTTGCCGGCACCATCACCACGTTTTACCCCGGCGCCACCCCGGACCGGGTGGAAGCCCTGGTGACCAAGCCACTGGAGGACGAACTACGCAAGATATCAGAGGTGGACAAGCTGGAGTCGAGCAGTAGCTCCGGGGTTTCCTTCATCAACATCCGCCTTGTCGACACCCTGGCAGAGGAGGAACTGGAAAGGATCTGGTCAGAGGTGCGCGATGCCATGAGCGATGCGGCCAGCCAGTTTCCCGCGGGGGTGGCCGACCCCTCTTTCGATAACGATCGCCTGCGCTCGTTCACGGCCATCGTCGCCATTTCCGCCGATCCCGCGCACGGGGTACCGCTGGCTCTTACCGCGCGCATCGGTGAGGACTTTGCCGACCACGCCCGCAACCTCGACGGCACCAAATTCGCGGAAGTATTCGGCGAGCCGCTGGAGGAAATACGGGTGGAGATCGACGAGGATGCACTGGTGTCCCGCGGCCTTAGCCTGCAGCAGGTCACCGCGGCGCTGCGGGCGGCGGACGCCAAGGTCTCCTCCGGCCGGGCCGCCGGTGCGGGCACTGATATGCTGATCGAACTGGCCGGCGATTTCGACTCCCTGACCCGCATCCGTGACGTCATCGTGGTTACCTCAAGCCAGGGCAGTGCCACCCGCATCTCCGACCTTGGCCGTGTCTACAAGGCGGCCGTGTCACCGCCTCCAGCCATGGCGCTGATCCAGGGACGCCCCGGTGTGCTTGTCGGGGTCGCCATGGAAGACGGCCGGCAGGTCGACAAGTGGGCGGACAGCTTCCAGCAGTTGCTGGACGATTACAGCGCCGGGGCGCCGGCAAGCCTGCGCTTCGAGAAGACCTTCGACCAGAGTATCTACGCCGAGAGCCGTCTGCTTGAAGTCAGCAAAAACCTGGCGATCGGTATTGTGCTGGTCATCCTGGTGTTGTTGTTCACCCTGGGCTGGCGCGCCGCGGTGGTGGTCGCCGTCATTCTGCCCCTGTGTGGACTGATCTCCGTCGCCATCATGGAGCGCAACGGTCTGGCCCTGCACCAGATGTCCATTACCGGCCTGATCGTCGCCCTCGGCCTGCTGGTTGACGGATCCATTGTCATGACCGACGAGATTCGCAAGCGACTGCTGCAGGGCCAGCTCCCCCTGGAGGCGATTTCCGGCTCGGTTGACCGGCTGCGTATTCCGCTGCTGTCCTCGGCGGTGACCACCATCCTGGCCTTCATGCCCATGGCTATCATGCCGGGCCCCGGTGGCGACTTTATCGGCGCCGTGGCGACCGCCGTCATCATCATGCTGATTTCCTCGACCCTGCTGGCCATCATTGTCACGCCGGTGCTGGCCGCCTGGGTACTGCCGCGGAGCGCCGAGGAATCCGCGCACTGGTATACTGGCGGCATGGCCAGCGGGCGCCTGGGCGAAGCGCTGGCAAGGGCCATGGACTGGAGCCTGCAACACCCGGTGGGCGCCATCGCCCTTGCGCTGGCCCTGCCAGTGACAGGCTTTCTCGCCTTCCCTACCCTCACCGCCCAGTTCTTCCCCGGCACCGACCGCGACCAGATGTATATCCAGGTCAAGCTCGCTGATGGGCGCTCGATTTACGATACCCGGGCACTGGTAGAGCGCCTGGACCAACGGCTGCGGGACGACCCGCTGATCAAGCGGGTAGACTGGACGCTCGGCGAGAGCGCACCGGCCTTCTACTACAATATGTACCGCTCCCGGGAAGGCATTCCCTCCTGGGCTGAGGCGCTGGTTATCACCACTGACCCGCGCGCCACCGATGAGCTCATCCGCAGGCTGCAGCGGGAACTCGACCGCGACTACCCGCAGGCCCGTATTATCGTCCGCGGTATCTACCAGGGTCCGCCGGTAACAGCGCCGCTGGAAATCGAGATACACGGCCCCAATCTCGCGGTTCTGCAAAGCCTTGGCGATGAATACCGCCGGCGGATGGAACAAACGCCGCAGGTGATTCACACCACCACCACCCTGATCGGTGGCGCCCCCAAGGTGGTATTTCATCTCGACGAGGAACGCCTGCGGCTGGCCAAGCTGCAGCTGACCGATGCGGCGGCAGCGCTCAATGACTCCCTGAGCGGACAGGTAGGCGGCGAGGTGCTGGAAGGCACCGAACGCCTGCCGGTGCGGGTACGCCTCAGTGAGTCCGACTGGAGCACGCCAGACCAGATCGCTGATATCCGCCTGCCGGTGGGCATGAATCCCGGCTCCGCGGCGGCGGGCTTGCCGCTGAACGCCCTCGGCCAGCCCGCCCTGGAGCCCTCGCAAAGCCCCATTACCCGTATTAACGGTGAGCGGGTAAATATCGTCCAGGGCTACATCACCCGCGGTACCCTGCCGGAAGAGGCCCTGAAGCCGCTGGTAGCCGACCTCAAGGCCAACCCCATCGAGATGCCGCCGGGGTACCGGATCGTCTACGGCGGCGACACCGACGAGAGAGCCAAGGTAGTCGACAAGATCATGGCTCCGATGGGCCTGATCCTGTCGGCCCTGGTGGCGACCATTGTACTGACCTTCAATTCCTGGCGACTGTCGGGCGTGGCCCTGCTGGTCTGCGTTTGCTCCCTGGGGCTGTCACTGCTGTCGCTGGCGGTGTTCCAGTACCCCTTCGGCATCATGTCGCTGATCGGGGTGATCGGTTCCATCGGCGTATCCATCAACGCGGCGATTATCATCATGACCGCCCTGCAGCAGAACGCGCACGCCCTGCAGGGCGATGCGTACGCCATCCGCAGTGTGGTCATGGACTCAAGCCGGCACATTGTGTCCACCACCCTGACCACCTTCGGCGGATTCCTGCCACTGATCCTGGAGGGCAGCCAGTTCTGGCCGCCATTCGCCATGGCCATTGCCGGTGGCGTGTTGTTGTCGACCATCATCTCGTTCTTCCTGGTCCCGCCCCTGTTTCTGTTGAGCGTTCGACTGGGCAGGCCGCTGTCGCTGCTGCAGCGCCTGGCAGGGAGCGCAACATGAGCAAAAACTACCACCACGGCGACCTGCGTAATGCCCTGATCATCGCGGCTGCAGAATTGATCGAGGAAGCCGGCTGCCCGGATTTCACCATCTCCGACGCCGCCAAACGGGCCGGTGTCAGCGCCGCCGCCCCCTACCGTCACTTTCGGGACCGGGATGACCTGCTGAATGCGGTTGCACAGCTGTGCTTCATCGGCCTGGCGGACAGCGCCCTGCAGACCCGCGAGCAGCACGACCTGGGCTCACGCGAGTGCGTTATTGCCCTGGGCCTGGCATACATCAAATATGTCTCCGAGCGCCCCGCTTTCTACCAGCTGATGTGGAACGAGCGGCAAGCCATCGCAGCGGCGACTGCAGGGGACACCGAGGCGATCAACCAGCCGGGCTTTACGATTTTCCTGCAGGCGGTTCAGGCCTGGTGCGACCGGCAGCATTTCGTTGACGTCGACGCGCTCGACCTGGCGGTAAAGATGTGGGCGCTGGCCCACGGCCTGGCGGTGCTGAACATCAACGGCAAGCTCTCGCTATTCCTGCCCGAGGCCAATGTCTATGACATGCTGCGCAGCAGCGCCAGCACCTTTCTTGACGGGGTCGAGAGAAGCCACCAGGGGCAATGAGGGCTTCTCCCTACCCCATCACGAAAAGCGCCGCGCGCAAGGCCAAGGAGCGCCTCGACGGCAAATTCCGGGCACAAAAAAGTAGGCCGCAGCCCCCTTCAGGATGACAGTGTCCCGCGCTTAGTTGCGCAGTTCCACCTGGCTAGCGCCGGTGTCGACAGCCACGTCTCCGGCAACGGCGATCTTGGCGCCAATCAAAGCAGACATGACAGCGATAAATACAAAAGGTACGAACTTTTTCATAACACTCTCCCGAGGAAAAAAGCAAACAGTCACTATGGAATTGCTGCAAAGTGTAGGGCTGGAAAGCCCTGGACAGGATGGCCGTCCGCGACAACAGCATGGCGCGAGACGACAGGCCTGCGGCACCCGGGGGCGCCGGCGCGCATAGTAGGAGCGGACCGGCCCGGGAGCAACCGGTTCTCGCTAATAGTCGTTATAAGCTGTACAAGTATTGATCCAGGACATGATTGTCCCGGTGCAGGGGTAAATTACGGTAGTTGTCGCGGCGACCCTGGCGGGGCCGCCGGCAGGATCAACCCGCGTCGGCAGCAAATATCCGGTTGGCCTGCGGGTCGTTCGCATCCCGGTGGATACAGCGCGTGCCGTCCGGATGGTAGATATAGGCAACGCAGGCGTTACAGTTGTCACAACGCGACTGGCGCATCTGCCCGCCCTGGAACTGGGCCACCAGGTCCGGGTCGCGCAACAGCGCGCGGGCCAGCACCACAGTCTCGAAACCATCGGCCATGGCCGTTTCGACATTGTCCAGTGACTTGACGCCCCCAAGGTAGGCCAGCGGCAGGTCCACGGCGGCGCGAATCTTCTGCGAGTACTCGCGGAAGTACATTTCCCGGAAGTCGATCTTGCGCTCGGAGAATGCCGCTACCTTCATCATCAGGGCACTGAGCCAATCGCCGGTCAGCTTCATCACCTTCATGATCTCCTCGCGGTTCATGTTGCTACCAAACATGAACCAGGTGGACTCGACGTTGCGGCCACCGGACAGCACCAGCATGTGGGCGCCAGCCTGCTGCAGGGCCCTGGCAGTGACGATGGCATCTTCTACCGTGGCGCCGCGGCTGGGGCCATCGGCGACATTGATCTTGGCCAGCACGGCCACATCGTCCCCCACCGCCTCGCGCACCGCGGCCAGTACCCGGGCCGGGAAACGAACCCGGTTTTCAGCACTGCCGCCGTATTCATCGGTCCGCTTGTTGCTCATGGGGGAGATGAACTGGTTGAGCAGGTAGCCATGGCCCATGTGAATCTCTACCGCGTCGAAGCCCGCCTCGCGGGCCAGTTTCGCCGCCTCGACGAATTCGGCCGTCACCCGATCCATATCCGCCTGGTTCATCTTGCGCTGCAGGAAATTGGCCTTCATCAGTCCCGCAGGGTTGAACCCCGAGGAGGCACTGATCAGCCGGCCGCGCACGTGCATGCCGGTGACGAAGGATCCACCGTGGGTAATCTGGGCGGAAATCGCCCCTCCCTCGGCGTGTACCGCATCGGTAAGCACGCGCAGGTCGGGCACTATTTCCGGCCGCATCCAGGTCTGGTTGGGCAGGGTGCGCCCCACCGACGCCACCGCCAGGTAAGCCACCGTGGTCATGCCCACGCCACCCGCGGCAAGCTCGCGATGGTGGTTTACCAGCGCCGCGGTGGGGCGCCCCTGCAGGCACATGCCCTCATTGGCACCGGACTTGATAAAGCGGTTGCGCAGGGTGATGGGGCCCAGCTTGAGTGGCTCGAACGGCGACGGGGCCGCGGGGACTTCAGTGTTTTCCAGTGTGGTCATATGAACAGTTAACAGCGCCGGCAATGGTTGGGGAACGTAAGCCTGCAACTTTGCAGGAGACTATCCGGTAATGATAGCCCCCTGCCCGGTTGCACGGTGAAACAGATTAAACCACCGGCGACTGCCGGGGCCTGCCCACACTAAAACACCCGGTAGCGCCGCTGCACGTGTCGCTGCCGCTTGCGAATTTCCTCTCGCCTTTGCGCCGGGGTCACCTTCGGCTGGTCCTCGGGAAAAGCGGACTCAATCTCATCGAAGGCAATCACCCGGCACTGAATTTTGGGCCACTGGTCCTTTGGCGGTAACTCCGGATAGGCCCAGCGGTGACTGAGATAGCCGCGTGGCAGCCCAGTGGTATCCACCCAGTTCTGCACACCGGGATCGCGGTGGGCGACCACCCAGCGCTGCTTGCCGTCGGCGCCGATGTGCATCTGGGCGAGGTTCAGGCTGCTCTGGTGGTTGGCGTAATCCGGCGATTCCCCCCACAGGTTGCCAAGGTGCATGCTGGTGTACACCGGTTCACCGCTGAACTCGGCTTCGATGAACAGCGCCTCGTCTTCACCCAGGTCGTATATACCGCCAGCATAGATGTTGGTACTCATGCCACCGCCGGTATCTCCGGAAGCCGCATTGGGCGTGTTATAGGCATTGACCGGCATGAAATAGGGCCGGCCGTCGTCCTCGTGGGTCTGGTTGCAGTTCAGAACGACGTCATAAAATTCCAGCCAGAAACGCATCTGGCCGCGAATGATGCCGCCCATCTTGCGCAGGTTTGCTGCCACCTGCGCCGCACTCAGCGGCTCGGGATGGTAACCGGCGGTATCCAGGCACTCGATCTCCAGGTGGATGGCCTCCTCCTGGTCCCAGTCATAAAACAGCTGCCGGCCGCTGACAATATCGGCGAAACGTTCACCCCCGTCGGGATTGCGCTTGCTCGGCGGCTTGCGCGTGCAGATAAAGTTGCCCTCGTAGCCCTCGGGCCGATCCGGCGCGAGGATCAACTCGAAGGACCCATCGCTCTCGATTTTGATGGTGGATGAATCCAGCGTTCCGAATCCGAGCCGCTGTCCGGGGACCAGCTCAGACAGTTTGCCGGTGTCGCCCGAGATCGGCCCGGACGTGACCTCGAATATCAGGTACTGCGGGGCAAAGGGCCCCTCGCCGCTGCGCTGACCGCCGCGCCAGTGGCTGTGGTTACCCGGCCTGCCCTTGACGCGATAGCGCTTGCGGCCATCGATGCCGGCATAAAAATAAATCGCGTCGGCGTTGTCGATGGTGGACTTGTTGAAGATCGACAGGGTATTGCGAAACGCGGGGAAATCGGGGTCGTCGTGAAAACAGCGCTCGATGGCGTGGTGCATGAAGCCCGACAGATAGCGATAGCCTTCCGCCAGGTTGCGATCACTCGGCTCCGGGGGGAAGTAACGCGGGTTGTCGATGGTGTCCCGGGCGGCCTGCAGCTCACCCATGAAATCGGCGAACGCGGCCTTCAACTCAAGTTCTGCTGCTTTGGCGTCATTGTCTGTGTGTGTCATGATTCGCTCTCTTTCACCTCATCGTTGTACGGGTCTGATTTCCACTGGTAAACCTCATAGAAGTCATCCAGCCGCTGGCGAATTTCCTCCCGGCTCAGGCGGAAGTCGCCCAGACTATACTCGAACTTGCTGTTGTGTTTCTTTTCCCGTTCCGCCTGCTGGCGCAGCCAGTGGTCAAACTCGTCGGTGACCGTCATACCCAGTGCCTGGTAGACCGCCAGCAGCGTCTCCCGCGGTGCACTGGTGAGTTCACGGTAATCGACCACGGTTTGCGGCGTTTCCGGATGGGCCGCCAGCACGGCTTTCGGATTATCAAACGTGTCAAAGGACACCTCGGTCAGCAGGGCCAGCGAACGCTCGTAGTCAGCCGGCTGCCAGCCCTTGCCCTTCCAGCTGTGTTCCACCAGTTTCAGGCAGCTGGGTATGCACTCGGCCGGGTCGCGCATCATCACCACGATACGGGCATCCGGGAACTCTTCGATAATTGAATCGACCCAGCCACTCATCAGCGGATTCTTCGACAGGTGCACCTTGTCACCGCCATTGAGCAGTAACTGGCGCTTGACCAGTTGCCGGTAATGCCCCATCCAGCGCCGACGCTTGTCCGCCATCTGGTCGAGGTGGAAAAAGTCCACCACATCCATCATCGGTATTTCCAGCGACCACTGCTGGGTGACAAATGCCGAGCCCATGGCGAAACAGTCTTCCTCGGCACTCCACAGGCTCATGTAATGCATGTGCCGGTAGGGCCCGAACTTCTTGTCGTCCCAGATTTTTAGCCTGTTGTGCACAAACCCGCGCAGCAACTTCGCGTCGATCCAGCCCAGGCCGCGAATGATCTTTTTCTGCAGCAGTGACGGAAAGAACATTTCCCAGTACAGAAAATAGCTGAAGCGCTCGCCGTCGGCGCTCATCAGCCGGTGCATCAGGGTTGTTCCTGAGCGGCCATGGCCGACGATAAAGACCGGTTGCTCTACCCGTTGCGACCAGAGCCGCCAGAACAGCAGGTAGTCGAGCATAAAGCACAGGCCATGGAACAGGCTCACCAGTGGAACCACCAGCAACAGGCGCAGCAGCATACGCGTGCGTCCATCCCAACCCCGCAGGCCCCAGACGTGGCGGACGACCCGCCACCAGTAGTCATAATCGAAGTACATAAGTCATATCCCGGTTGCGTGAAAGACTGCCGAAAACTGGCGTTAGCGGCTGCTTATCGCCTGCTTACCCCCTTGCTACCTGTCGTCGAGCGCGGCGGGGGTGAAGGCGTCGCCGATGACCTGTGTACCGCTGAGGTCATGCAGTTTTCGCCCCGTGGCGTGAATGATGTTGCGGCTGTAGGCCACCTCGCCCACATGGCGACCGGTACACAGTTCGAGGGCCGCCTCGGCCATCATCTCGATGGGTTCCACCATGTCTGGCCGGCGCCGGGCAATATCCTCTACCGCCGCGCCGACGTTGGTGAGCACAATATTATTGGGCGCAAGGGCGTTGACGAAAATGTCATGTTCGGCCAGTTCGTCCGCCAGGGCCACGGTATAGCGATTGAGGGCCGCCTTGGTCGCGCCATAGGGGCCGATCACGTGCGCCGCCATTTTCGAATCAGGATAAGGCGGCTCGACGCGCTCGGCCGTGCGGCTGGAAATGTTCAGGCACCAGCCGCCACCTTTCTCCCGCATGCCAGGCAAAGCCTGTTGCAGCAATTCCACGGGCACATTGACGTTCAGATCGAAGACGCGATTACGCGAGGCCGTGGAATTCATGCTGGGCAGTTCATAATCCGCCCGCGCGGCGTTGTTCACCAGCACGTCCACCGGGCCAAAGTGTTCGCTCGCGCGTGCGACCAGGTCCGATCGTGCCTCGGGGTCTGCCAGGTTGCAGGCCAGGGCGGCCACTTTGCCGCCGGCGGAGGCAATCACATCCACCGTTTCCTCCAGGGTGCCCTGCATATCGCCGTGAGCCCCCAGGCGGGAGGCACAGACCACCACCGCAGCACCCTCGGCCGCGAAGCGCAGGGCAATGGCCCGGCCAATTCCGCGGCTGGCGCCGGTTACCAGTGCTACCCGTCCAGCAAGTTCTCCCATGTTGAAGCTCCTCTGATTTTCTGATTGTCGCGATAAGCTGCGTGTGCCTCCTACTGGCAAGCGCGTCCATTTCCAGACTATATAACCCGCGCCAAGCCGTGAACAACTGGCGTTAGCGGTATCGGCCTGAATAGCTATCTTCTTGATTTATATGCTTATTTGTTGCACATTCAGGCGACGTTCAACTGCCGCTTACATTCCGATGCCCAAGCCCGACCTGCCACAGCCGCGAAAACAGCCCAAGCAGTCCCGCTCCGTCATGCTGGTGGAAGCGATCCAGCAGGCCTGCCTGAAAATCCTCGAACAGGAAGGCCCCGAACAACTGACCACCCAGCGTATCGCGGATGTGGCCGGTATCAACATCGCCTCCCTGTACCAGTATTTCCCCAACAAGGAAGCGGTGCTCGCCGAAGTGTTCCAGGACCAGGTCAGGCAGTATAAGGAAGCAGCGGTAAAGCGCCTGGGCGAGATTGATCGCCTGTCGCGAGTCTCACTGGAGGACACGCTGGCCGCTATCATCGCGATGGAAATCGAGCAGCGGCTGATACTGCACCGCATGGACCCGGCCTTCTACCAGGCCTACCAGCACAGCTTTGACATCCATCGGCAGATCAACGACCTGCAACTTTCGCAGAGTTTCCCCGGCTGGGACGACTGGCTGCGGGAATTCCTCGAACTTCACCGGCAGCGATTGCGTACGGACGACATTGACAGCCTCAGCCGAATGCTTTCCCACACCTTGTCCGGGGTATTACTGTCGGTGAGTTCGGAGGAACCGGAGCTGCTGGAGCAGACCGCTTTCAGGGAAGAACTCCTCACGCTGCTGCTGCGCTATCTGTGTCGCCCCGGCATGGAGTAGCAAATCAGCGCCAATGCTGAGGCGGGTCCTGTGACTCTTAATGGTAGAGGAAATCCCCCATGAACTTTGAAATCCCGCAAGAAATCGTCGAATTCCTCCAGGAAATAGATGAGTTCATTGAAAGTGTAATCAAGCCGCTGGAGCAGACAAACGACAACATCCGCTTTTTCGATCACCGCCGCGAAGATGCCCGCACCGACTGGGACAGGCAGGGCTTGCCCAACCAGGAATGGGAAGCACTGCTGGCGCAGGCCAAGCACCTCGCCATTGAGTCCGGCATATTCAACTACCCTTTTCCCGCGGAATACGGCGGCCGCGATGGCAGCAACCTGGGTATGGCGATCATTCGAGAGCATCTTGCTGCGAAAGGCCTGGGTCTGCACAACGACCTGCAGAACGAACACTCCATCGTGGGTAACAATGTCGGCCTGTTACTGATGCTGGAATACGGCAGCGAGGCACAACAGGCGCATTGGCTGGAAGGGCTGAAAAATGCCAGCGCCGCCTTTGCCTTCGGCATTACCGAGCCGGCCCACGGTTCCGACGCCACCTATATGGAAACGACCGCGACCCGGGATGGCGACCACTGGGTCATCCAGGGAGAGAAGACCTGGAACACCGGCGTACACAGCGCCCAGTGCGACATGGTCATGGCGCGCACCTCGGGGGCCCCGGGCGACGCCCGTGGCATCACCGCCTTCCTGGTTCCGATGGACGCCCCCGGGGTGAAGGTCGAGGAATACCTGTGGACTTTCAATATGCCCACAGACCACGCCCGGGTCAGTTTCTCTGGGGTGCGTGTACCCGCCTCGGCGATCTTCGGCGGCGAGGGCCGGGGGCTGCAGGTTGTCCAGCACTTCTTCAACGAGAACCGGATCCGCCAGGCTGCGTCCAGTCTGGGAGCGGCACAGTACTGCGTTAATGAGGCGGTCACCTACGCCAGGGAACGCAAACCCTTCGGCAAGCCCCTGGCGACCAACCAGGGCATCCAGTTCCCACTGGTGGACCTGCAGGCCCGCTGCGAAATGCTGAGAGCCCTGATTCACAAGACTGCCTGGCTGATGGACAGGGACGGTGCTTTCAGTGTGTCGGACAAGGTCTCCATCTGTAACTACCAGGCCAACCGGCTGTGCTGCGAGGCCGCCGATACCGCCATGCAGGTATGCGGCGGCATGGGCTACTCACGTTACCTGCCCTTCGAGCATATTTACCGCCACCACCGTCGCTATCGCATTACCGAGGGCGCCGATGAAATTCAGATGCGCCGGGTAGCCGGCTACCTGTTCGGTTTTATGAGCCAGCAAAAACCCAAGGGAGTGAGCTGATGAGCGCTGGCAAGGCCATGCAGGCCGCCCTGGCAGGGGTTCTGGCGCGAGAGATCGACGGTTTTGACAAGCTGCTTGCCTGCGAACAGCTGACCGCCGGGGCCAGCCAGGAAACATTCTGCGTCCGGGCCGGCACCGAGCGGGGCGAGATCAAGATCGCCCTGCGTCGCAGCCAGCCTGTGGTCAACCGTGAAACCACTCCCGGCCACATCGACCTGGCAACCGAAGCGCGACTTCTGCAGCTGGCGGCAAATGCCGGCATTCCGGTCCCCGCCGTTATCTGTGTACTGCAGCCGGGCGACGGACTCGGTGCAGGCTACCTGATGGAGTGGCTTGAGGGTGAAACGCTCGGCCAGCGCATTGTTAACGCCGAGGCACTGGCGCAGGTTCGACCCCGACTCGCTCGCCAGTGCGGCGAGGCGCTTGCCCGCGTTCATAGCATCGAGCTGGACGCAAGCTTGCGGCAACTGCTGCCCACTTACACCCCCGAGCAACTGGTTGTGGACACCTGGGAGGTATACAGGGCACTGGATGTACCACAGCCGATGATCGATTTCAGCGCCCGCTGGCTGCTGGACAACCTGCCTGCCGAGTCCGGCACTGCCCTCGTGCACGGCGACTTTCGCAACGGCAACCTGATGATTGGCGAGGACGGTATCCGCGCCGTACTGGACTGGGAAATCGCCCATATCGGGGATCCGCTCCGGGATCTGGGCTGGCTCTGTGTGAATTCCTGGCGCTTCGGCCGGACAGAACTTCCGGTCGGCGGTTTTGGCTCCTTGAACGACCTGGTGGCCGGCTACCAGGCAGTGTCCGGTATTGAGCTGTCGCGCTCAGACCTCACTTTCTGGCAAGTTTTCGGCTCTTTCTGGTGGTCAGTAACAACCCTGAGTATGGCATCCACCTGGCGCAGCGGGGAAACACCCAGCCTGGAGCGCCCGGTCATCGGCCGCCGTTCCTCCGAGGGGCAAATGGATTGCGTGAACCTGATTATTCCCGGCACATTCCAGCTTCCCGGGCCACAGGGGCTGGACCACGGCACGCAACTCCCGATGCCGGCCGAACTCCTCGAGAGCGTGAGAGGCTTTCTCCGCAACGAGGTCGCGAACTCGCAACAAGGCCGTCCTGCCTTCCTGGCAAAGGTTGCCGCCAACGCACTGGGCATCGCCCAGCGCGAAATACTCCACGGCCCGGCGCTGGCCAGCCAGGAGCATCAGCGACTGCTCGACCTGGTGGGCAGCGGAGATCTGGAAGTGCTGCGCTGGCGCCTCGTCAAGCAGCTGCGAGAGCACATGCCGCTCACCACCCCCGGCCTTGCCGGCCACCTGCGGCAGACAGTGGCCGGCCAGCTGGCCATAGACCAGCCCCACTACTCCGCCCTCGCTGCGCGGCCGGGGGCCTGACGCCGGAATACCGGGGACACGTAGTGATGAGGCCAGCCGGAATAAAATGTCACCTATCCGACCGGAACAGACCAAGGAGTTAATGGCGGGGGTAGAAGGATTCGAACCCTCGACCCACGGCTTAGAAGGCCGTTGCTCTATCCAACTGAGCTATACCCCCGGGGAAGGCTCGATCTTGCATCGAGAAAATGGGGTGGCCGAGGGGTCTCGAACCCCCCACCTCCGGAGCCACAATCCGGTGCTCTACCTGATGAGCTACGGCCACCATCGCTGGTCCTGAATGAATCACCCGTCTTCCCGTGTGGCTGGGAAGTTGGTCGGGGTAGAGAGATTCGAACTCCCGACATCCTGCTCCCAAAGCAGGCGCGCTACCAGACTGCGCTATACCCCGATGATTCCCTCAAAGGCGCCAGATGGCCCCTGATTTCAGGAGCGCGCATAATACTCACCCGCCGCAGAGGCGTCAACGCCAATTCTATGATCACACAGCGCTTCCTGCACCTCTGCCAGCGCCGATGCCGCGCCCTGCCGGGGGGTATTAGTAGCCACTGCACACCTTTCCCTGAGGCCTCCCTTCTGGGACAATGGCGCGCTTGCCCCTACCCCCGATCGAAAGGAAGATATTGATGTCTGCACAGGTACTTGACGGTAAGGCTCTGGCCGCACAAACCGAGGCTGAACTGCTGGCCCGGGTGGAAAACCTGAAAGCGAAGTCCGGCGGCAAGACGCCCATTCTCGCCACCATCCTGGTGGGCGATGACCCGGCCTCTGCTACCTACGTGAAGATGAAAGGCAATGCCTGTCGCCGGGTGGGTATGGATTCCCTGGCGGTGGAGATGCCCGCCTCCACCAGCACCGAAGAACTGCTGGCGAAAATCGACGAACTCAACAGCAATCCGGACGTCCACGGCATCCTGCTGCAGCACCCGGTACCCCCCCAGATCGACGAGCGCGCCTGCTTTGACGCCATCGATCTGGGCAAGGACGTGGACGGCGTCACCTGCCTGGGCTTCGGCCGCATGGCCATGGGTGAAGACGCCTACGGCTGCGCCACCCCCCAGGGCATCATGCGCATGCTGGATCACTACGGCGTCGAGATCGAGGGCAAGCACGCGGTGGTGGTTGGCCGCTCCCCCATTCTCGGCAAGCCCATGGCGATGATGCTGCTGCAGAAGAACGCCACGGTCACCATCTGCCATTCCCGCACCAAAAATCTCCCGGCCCTGGTCGCCCAGGCCGACATCCTGGTCGGCGCCGTGGGCAAACCCGAGTTCATCAGGGCGGACTGGGTCAAGGAAGGCGCAGTGGTGGTCGACGCCGGCTACCACCCCGGTGGCGTCGGCGACATCGAACTGTCCGCCCTCAGCGACAAGGCTTCAGCCTATACCCCGGTGCCCGGCGGCGTTGGCCCGATGACCATCAATACCCTGATCTACCAGACCGTCGAATCCGGGGAAAAAAGCCTGGCTTAACTCTTCCCAACCGGGTGGCCCCACACTCACCGGAGCGTCGACCCACCTGCGCTAAGGTGAGTACGTAATCGTAAAAGGACGCCACGTCCTCGGCGGTGTGCTGCCTGCGGCGCACGGCGATCAGCTCTCCACACCAATGCCCAGTGCCTGCGGGTCGATATGGCGAGGGAGCCGGGAATCACCCCCGCCGCTCCAGTCGTCCCGTCCTCACCAGTGCCATCGACGGTGCCAGGCCTTGACGAACTTCATTCGTCATTGAGCATTCTCGCAGAATTTATCGCACAATGATGAGGACCGAGAAGCATTTACCATGGACAGTCCAGGAGCACACTAATGACACATGAAAGCCCGGTAGAAGCCCTGGCCACCCTGCGCCACGAGTTCGGC
Source organism: Seongchinamella sediminis (assembly GCF_003457605.1). Lineage (GTDB taxonomy): Bacteria > Pseudomonadota > Gammaproteobacteria > Pseudomonadales > Halieaceae > Halioglobus > Halioglobus sediminis. Next base: position 198,694 of record NZ_QRAN01000004.1, on the reverse strand, counting down.
GAGCACGGCGGCGTCAACATGTCCATCGAAGCCAGCTCCACCTTTACCGTGGTGGACTCAAGCACCATGCCGGATATCTTCGCTGGCCGTAAGGGTCCCGAAGAAGGCGGCTGTTACCTCTACGGCCGCCATTTCAACCCCACGGTCTACAATCTCGGGCGCCAGCTCGCCGCACTGGAGGGTGTGGAGGCCGCTTATTGCAGCGCCAGCGGCATGGGCGCCATTTCCGCGGTAATCATGGCCCTGTGCAATGCCGGCGATCACGTGGTTGCCAGCAATACCATTTACGGCGGCACCTGGGCACTGCTACATGATTTCATGCCACTGAAAACCGGAGTCACTACCAGTTTTGTGGACAGTACCAGGCTGCAAGCCGTGCGCGAGGCCATCAGTGAACGCACCCGCCTGATCTACGTGGAGAGCATGTCCAACCCGACCCTGAGGGTGGCGGATATACCCGCGCTGGCTGCGCTGGCGCACGAAGCGGGACTGCCACTGGTGGTAGACAACACCTTTGCGCCGCTGCTCATCTCTCCCGCACCACTGGGGGCCGACATCGTGGTACACAGCATGACCAAGTTTATTGGCGGAGCCTCGGACCTGATCGGTGGTGCGGTCTGTGCGAGCAGCGAGTTCATCGGCAGCCTGATGGACCTGCACACCGGTCCCCTGATGATTCTCGGCCCGACCCTGGACCCGCGCATTGCCGCAGACATATCCCTGCGTCTGCCACACCTTCCACTGCGAATGAAGGCGCACAGCGAACGCTGCCTGGCCCTGGCCGAGCGCACCGCTGCCCTGGGGGTCCCGGTCATGTACCCTGGCCTGGCAGCCCACCCGGACCACGCGCTGCTGGGCAGGCTGCACAATCCCGAGTTCGGCTACGGCGGCCTGCTCACCATCGACGCGGGCAGCGAGGCGAGGGCCATGGCGCTGATGAACACCCTGCAGAATGAGCACCAGTTTGGGTATGTAGCGGTCAGCCTCGGTTACTTCGACACCCTGATGTCCTGCTCGGCATCCAGCACTTCCAGCGAGATGCCCGACGAGGCACTGGCCGCTGCAGCTATCTCGCCGGGGCTGGTACGTATGGCGGTGGGTTATAGCGGCAGCCTGGAACAGCGCTGGGGGCAGCTGGAGGCGGCGCTGAAAGCCACCGGCCTGGCCTGAACGCTGCGGCAGTGATTGCTGCCGCGTCTCTGTATTGCGGGTGAGGGCTGTCCCTACGCCCGCTTCCACTTGGTTCCCTCGCGGGAATCCTCCAGCACCACGCCGCGGGCCTGCAACTCCGCGCGGATCTCGTCAGCGCGGGCGAAGTCCTTGCCGGCCTTGGCATCTGCGCGGGCCTGGATCAGGACCTCGATCTCCTCGGCGGAAATGGCGTCGTCGGCCCCCGCGTCCTGCAACCACTGCTGCGGGCCCTGGCCCAGAATCCCCAGCAGGTTGCCGGCGGCAAGCATTCGCGCCTTGAGTGCCGGCTTGTCCGCATCCGCAGCCTTGTGCAGCTGTTTCGCCAGGGCATGGATCTCGGCAATGGCTACCGGCGTGTTGAGATCGTCGTTGAGGGCCTGGTAAAAGGCCTCGTCCGCCAGAGGCACATCCATATCCAGTTCGATATCCTCCACCTCGCGCAGGGTGCTGTAGAGACTGTCCAGGGTGGCCTGGGCCTGGTCCAGCAGTTCCGCTGAAAAATTCAGCGGCGAACGGTAATGGGCGGACAGGAGGGCAAAGCGCAGCACTTCGCCGCGGTAGCTCTGCAGCAGGTCGCGCACGGTACGGAAGTTGCCCAGCGATTTGGACATTTTCTCGCCGTCGATATCCAGGTAGGCGTTGTGCATCCAGTAGCGCACGTAGTCGCCGCCATGGGCGCAGCGGCTCTGGGCGATTTCGTTCTCGTGGTGCGGAAAAATCAGGTCGCGACCGCCGCCGTGAATATCAATGGTCTCACCCAGGTGGGCGCGAATCATGGCCGAGCATTCCAGGTGCCAGCCGGGCCGTCCACGGCCCCAGGGGCTGTCCCAGCCCGGGTCGGCGGCGTCGGCGGGCTTCCACAGCACAAAGTCTCCCGGGTGGCGCTTGTAGTCCGCCACCTCGACCCGGGCACCCGCCAGCATGTCGTCCAGGGAACGCCCGGAGAGCTTGCCATAATCCTCCATGGAATCCACCGCAAACAGCACATGGCCCTGGGATTCGTAGGCGTGACCCTTGTCGATCAGGGCCTGCGTCAGCGCGATCATGGCATCGATATTGTGGGTGGCGTGGGGTTCCAGGGTGGGCTGCAGGGCATTGAGCGCCGCCATGTCCTCGCGATACTTGGCGGTGTATTCCGCGGTGACCGACTCGATACTGCGGTCGCCCTCCTTCGCCGCGGCGATAATCTTGTCATCCACGTCGGTAATGTTGCGAGCGTAGACCACCTTGCCGTAGTGGGTTTGCAGCAGGCGGAACAGGGTATCGAACACCACCACCGGACGGGCGTTGCCGATATGGGCCAGATTGTAGACCGTGGGGCCGCACACGTACATGGTGACGGTGTCGGGAACCAGAGGCTTGAATAGCTCTTTTTCGCCGCTCATGGTGTTGTAGAGCTTTAGGGACATGGCTTTTATTCCGGTGGTTGCTGGATCCCGGCTTGCGCCGGGATGACGATGGGTGGGGTTGGGATGACGGTGAATGGATCAGTCGCTCCAGGTGTCACGCAGGCCGATGGTCTTGTTGAACACCGGCTGCTCGGCGCTGTGCTCATAGCGGTCGGCCACAAAGTAACCCTCGCGCTCGAACTGGAAGCCCTGCTCGGGCCGGGCATTGACCAGCGCGGGCTCGATCCAGGCCTGTTCCACTACCTGCAGTGATTCCGGGTTCAGGTGGTCCATGAACTCGCCCTCGGCGCGGTCCGGCGATTCGTGATTGAACAGCCGATCGTACAGCCGCACCTCGGCGCGCCTGCCGTGACTGGCGGAGACCCACTGGATTACGCCCTTGGGCTTGACGCCATCCTCCGGGTTCTCGCCAATGGTATTGGCGATGGTGTGGGCGTGAATCTCGACAATAGTGCCGTCGGCGTCCCTGATCACCTCGTCCGCCTCGATCACATAGGCGTGGCGCAGCCGCACCCGCTTGCCCAGCACCAGCCGCTTGTACTTGCGGTTGGCCTCCTCGCGGAAATCGTCGGCATCTATATACAGTTCGCGGGTAAAGGGCAGCTGGCGCTCGCCCAGGTCCTCCCGGGAGGGATGGTGCGGGGCGGACAATGCTTCCACCTTGTCTTCCGGGTAGTCTGTGAGCACCACCTTCAATGGATTGAGTACCGCCATCGCCCGGGGCGCATTCTCGTTCAGGTCCTCGCGAATCGCAAACTCCAGCATGGCCACATCGACCACGCCGTCGGAGCGGGTGGTGCCGATCATGTCGCAGAACTTGCGGATCGCGGCCGGGGTATAGCCACGGCGGCGCATGCCGGACACGGTGGGCATGCGCGGATCATCCCAGCCGGCGACAACGCCCTCGTCGACCAGCAATTTCAGCTTGCGCTTGCTGGTGATGGTATAGCTGGGATTGAGGCGGCCAAACTCATACTGGCGCGGGCGGCTCTGCACCGGCAGGTTATCGATAAACCAGTCGTACAGCGGCCGGTGGTCCTCAAACTCCAGGGTACAGATCGAGTGGGTAACGCCCTCGATGGCATCCTCCTGGCCGTGGGCGAAGTCGTAGGTGGGGTAAATCACCCAGTCAGTGCCCGTCTGGTGGTGAGCGACCTTGCGGATGCGGTAGAGGATGGGGTCGCGCATGTTCATATTGGGCGAGGCCATGTCGATTTTGGCCCGCAGCACCTTCTGCCCCTCGTCGAACTCCCCCGCCTTCATCCGTTGCAGCAGGTCCAGGTTTTCTGCCACGCTGCGCTCGCGGTAGGGGCTGTTGCGCCCGGGCTCGGTCAGGGTGCCGCGGTACTCCCGGGCCTGCTCGCCGTTGAGGTCGCAAACATAGGCCCTGCCCTGCTCCACCAGGTACACCGCCCAGTCATAGAGCTGCTGGAAATAGGCCGAGGCAAAACGCACCTTCCCATGCCACTGGTAGCCCAGCCAGCGCACATCCTCCTGGATGGACTCGATAAATTCCTGGCTCTCTTTCTCCGGGTTGGTGTCATCGAAGCGCAGGTTGCAGCGCCCGCCATTGGCCTCGGCGAGGCCAAAATTGACGCTGATCGACTTGGCATGGCCGATATGCAGGTAGCCGTTGGGCTCCGGCGGGAAGCGGGTGACCACCTCGGTGACCCGGCCGCTGGCGAGGTCATCCCTGATGATGGTCTGTAAAAAGTTACTGGCGGGGGTCGTTTCCATAGTTCCTACCGGGCCTGGACTGGCAAAAGGCGCGTATTATAGCTGCGAACCGGGGCCGCTTTAAGCCAATTGCTACCGTCTTTGTGAATCAGGCCGCAATTGTAGGGCGACCGGCGCTAATCTTGTTTTCCTGCGCGATAAAAGCCCGTATCATTGCCGACCCGCTAGACAAAGACCCACAGGGACGGACATATGGTTATCATTCGCACCACTTTCGGTGAAATCAAACTGGAACTGGATGCTGAAAAAGCGCCCAAGACCGTGGAAAACTTCCTCAACTACGCCCGCGACGGCTTTTATGACGGCACCATCTTCCACCGCGTCATCGACAATTTCATGATCCAGGGCGGCGGTTTCGACACCGACATGCAGCAAAAGCCCACTGGCGAGCCCATCGAGAACGAGGCTGACAATGGCCTCAAGAACGATTTCGGCACTATCGCCATGGCCCGCACCATGGACCCTCACTCCGCCACTGCCCAGTTCTTTATCAACGTGAAGGACAATGACTTCCTCAATCACTCGGGCAAGAACATGCAGGGCTGGGGCTACACCGTCTTCGGCAAGATCACCGAAGGCGCCGAGGTGCTGGACAGGATCCGCGCCGTGCCCACCGGTTCCACCGGCGGCCACCAGGACGTACCCAGGGACCCGGTGATCATCGAGACCGTGGAAGTCATCGCCGACTAAGTGTCCCGCACCCTCTTCATCTCGGATATCCACCTGGACCCCGCCAGGCCCGCCGTCACAGCGGCCCTGGCGGACTTCCTGCAAAAAAACCACGATTGCGACGCGCTCTACATCCTCGGGGATATCTTCGAGGCCTGGGTCGGTGATGACGACGATGCGCCACTGGCGGCCGAGGTCGCAGGGCTGTTCCAGGCATTTACCGCTGCCGGCCCGGCCTTATACCTGATGGTGGGCAACCGGGATTTCCTGCTGGGAGAGGATTTCTGCGCCAGGGTGGGCGCCGAGTTGCTGCCCGACCCCAGCATCATCAGCGTCTATGGCCGGCCCACGCTGCTGCTGCACGGCGACAGCCTGTGTACCGGCGATGCCGAATACATGAAATTTCGCGCCATGGTCCGCAGCCCCGAGTGGCAGGCCCAGTTGCTGGCCAGCAGCCTGGAGGAGCGCCGCGGGCTGGCGGCCCGCTTGCGCGCCGCCAGCAAGGACGCCAGCTCCAACAAGGCCGAGGACATCATGGACGTCACCCCCTCAGAGGTGGACCGGGTAATGCTGGAGGCCGATGTCAGCCTGCTGATTCACGGCCATACCCACCGCCCGGCACGGCACGAAGTCGCCTGTGGGGAGCGCGTGGTACTCGGTGACTGGGCGGCCACAGGCTGGTACATGGAGGCAAGCTCAAGTGGTTTCGAGCTTATTGAATTCGATATTGATCAGTAAGTTAGAAGAATAACTTAAGACCATCCCGAGAGAGCGTGTCAGCCCGGCACACCGCTGTGAAAACGAAATTCCGAGTCCGGTGACTCGATCAGCTGCCGCTCCAGCTGCAGGAATAGCGGCAGGCGCTGCGCCACCTCGTCAGCCGACCCCGCCTCCTCGGCCAGTGCCAGATAATCGGCAAAGTGGCGCGACTCGGACTTCAGCAGGGAGCGGTAAAACCCCGCCAGTTCCCCGTCCAGTTCCGGGGCGATACAGGCAAAACGCTCACAGGAGCGGGCCTCGATGATGGCCCCCACAATCAGGGTGTCAACCAGCTTGCCCGGCTCGTGGGTACGCACCGGCTTGCGCAGTTCCCCGGCATAGCGCGCCGCGGCAATCTGCGGGTAGGCCACCTTGCGCTTTTTCATAATCGCGATCACCTGCTCAAAATGGCGCAACTCCTCCCGCGCCAGCCGCGACAGCTTGTTCAGCAGCCGGTAATGCTCCACATAGCGGTACATCAGGTTCAGCGCCGTGGAAGCGGCTTTTTTCTCGCAATTGGCGTGGTCCACCAGCAGGATCTCGGGATTCTCCAGCGCCCAGTCCACCCAGGCCCGGGGCGTGGGACAGGCGAGGAAATCCAGTATCGGGCTGATATCGACGGCAGTAGTCATTCAATGGTTCCGGAAAACAGGTCTGGCATGGCGATATAGCGGTCGTAGTGGGCCTGGGACAGCAGCAGGTACTCGGCATCGACCTGCTCGCGCAGCTCCACCAGGGACAGCTCGCAGTAGCGCAGGTCAACGGCAAAACCGAAGTCGCGGGTGTTGTCTATCTGCCCTGCCCCGGCCTTGAGCACACTGAACACCCAGCAGTACTCGTCGTGGTGCGCCACATGGCGGATATTCTGCACCTGCAGTTGCCATTTGAGCAGGGCCCTGTCGGTCACCCGCAGCTTGTTGCTCACACACTGGGACAGGAAACCGGCCAGGCGATCGTCGATGATGCGCTTCTGCGCGGGACTGTAACTGTTCCAGTGAATCACCTCGTGGCTGAAACGCTTGCAGCCGCGGCACACGGTGTCGCCGATGCCGGTGGAGCAGACGCCTATACAGGGAGTTTTTACGGGACTGTCGAGCATGGAAAGCGGATTGGGAGCCTGGCCCGGGAGTGTAGAATATCACCCGGGTGAATGCACGATATAGGAGCCAATTCATTTATCTTATTTCAGGCGTGGGCTATAATTCGCGCCGATTTTTCTCCACAGGAGCCGCGTGCCATACCCCCGCCCGCGGCACCCTTCAAACGCTAAAGGAGCTCTACCGTGCTAGAAGCATATCGTGAACATGTGGCCGAACGGGCCGCCCAGGACATTCCCCCCAAACCCCTGAATGCCGAACAGGTCGCCGGGGTGGTAGAGCTGCTGAAGAACCCGCCGGCGGGGGAAGAGGACTATATCCTCGACCTGATTACCAACCGCGTGCCTCCGGGCGTCGACGAGGCAGCCTACGTGAAAGCGGGCTTCCTCTCCGCCGTGGCCAAGGGCGAGACAGCCTGCCCGCTGATCGACCGGCCGGCGGCCGTCAAGCTGCTGGGCAACATGCACGGCGGTTACAACATCGAAACCCTGGTGGGCCTGCTGCAAGACGCGGAACTGGGCGCCCGGGCCGCGGCAGAGCTCAAGCACACCCTGCTGATGTTTGACGCCTTTCACGATGTGGATGAACTGGCCAGGGCCGGCAACGACAACGCCAAAGCGGTCATGCAGTCCTGGGCCGACGGCGAGTGGTTCACCAGCCAGCAGGAAGTGCCCCAGTCGATCAAGGTCGCGGTATTCAAGGTCACCGGTGAAACCAACACCGACGACCTCTCCCCTGCCCCCGATGCCTGGTCCCGCCCGGACATCCCCCTGCACGCATTGGCGGCCTACAAGATGACCCGCGACGGCCTGGAGCCGGAAGAGCACGGCGTCAAGGGCCCGATGAAGCAGATCAAGGAAATCCAGGACAAGGGCCTGCCGGTTGCCTTCGTCGGCGACGTGGTGGGCACCGGTTCTTCCCGCAAATCCGCCACCAACTCGGTGCTGTGGTTCTTCGGCGACGACATTCCCGGCGTACCCAACAAGCGCGGCGGCGGCATCTGCATCGGCGGCAAGGTCGCGCCCATCTTCTACAACACCATGGAAGACGCCGGCGCGCTGGTATTCGAAGCGCCGGTTGACGACCTGGGCATGGGGGACATCATCGAAATCCGCCCCTACGAGGGGAAGATCCTCAACGAGGCCGGCGAGGTCATTTCCGAGTTTGAACTGAAGTCCGAGGTGCTGCTGGATGAGGTACGCGCTGGCGGCCGCATCAATCTGATTATCGGTCGTGGCCTGACCACCCGGGCCCGCGAGGCCCTGGGCCTGCCCGCCTCCGACCTGTTCCGCACCCCGGAGCAACCTGCCGACAGCGGCAAGGGCTTCTCCCTGGCCCAGAAAATGGTCGGCCGCGCCTGTGGTACCGACGGTATCCGCCCCGGCACCTACTGCGAACCGAAGATGACCACCGTGGGTTCCCAGGACACCACCGGCCCGATGACCCGGGACGAGCTGAAAGACCTGGCCTGCCTGGGCTTCTCCGCCGACCTGACCATGCAGTCCTTCTGTCACACTGCGGCCTACCCCAAGCCGGTGGATATCGACACCCAGCACACCCTGCCGGACTTCATCATGACCCGCGGCGGTGTCTCCCTGCGCCCCGGTGACGGCATCATCCACAGCTGGCTGAACCGCATGCTGCTGCCCGACACCGTCGGCACCGGTGGCGACTCCCACACCCGCTTCCCCATGGGCATTTCCTTCCCCGCCGGCTCCGGTCTGGTGGCCTTTGCCGCGGCTACCGGCGTCATGCCGCTGGATATGCCCGAGTCGGTGCTGGTGCGCTTCAAGGGCGAAATGCAGCCCGGCATCACCCTGCGCGACCTGGTCCATGCCATTCCCTACTACGCGATTCAGGAAGGCCTGCTGACCGTGGAAAAGAAAGGCAAGAAGAACATCTTCTCCGGCCGCATCCTGGAGATCGAGGGGCTGGACGACCTGACCGTCGAACAGGCCTTTGAGCTGTCCGATGCCTCCGCCGAGCGCTCCGCAGCCGGCTGCACCATCAAGCTGCCCGAAGATGCCATCGCCGAGTACCTGCGCTCCAACATCGTGCTGCTGCGCTCCATGATCGCCGACGGCTACGGCGACGCGCGCACGCTGGAGCGCCGCGCCCAGAAGATGGAAGAGTGGCTGGCCAACCCGGAACTGATGGAAGCGGATGCCGACGCCGAGTACGCGGCGGTCATCGAGATCGACCTGGCAGAAGTTACCGAGCCGATCGTCTGCTGCCCCAACGACCCGGATGACGCCAGGCTGCTGTCCCAGGTCGCCGGCGACAACGTGGACGAGGTATTTATCGGATCCTGCATGACCAACATCGGTCACTTCCGGGCCGCCGGTAAACTGCTGGAACAGCACAAGGGCGGTATCTCCACTCGCATGTGGCTGTCGCCGCCGACCAAGATGGACGAGCACCAGCTGATGGAAGAAGGCTACTACAACATCTTTGGCGCGGCCGGTGCCCGCACCGAGATGCCGGGATGCTCCCTGTGCATGGGCAACCAGGCGCGGGTAGCAGCCAACTCCACGGTACTGTCGACCTCCACCCGTAACTTCCCCAACCGCCTCGGCGACGGTGCCAACGTGTACCTGACCAGCGCGGAGCTGGCTGCCGTCGGCGCCATCCTGGGCAAGCTGCCAACCCCGGAGGAGTATCTCGAGTACGCCCGCGACCTGGACTCCATGTCCGAGGAAATCTACCGCTACCTCAACTTCGACCAGATCGCCGAATTCCAGGCCAAGTCTGCCGAGGGTGCGCGTATCGCCGCGGTGGAAGTGCAGGAAATCAGCGCCTGACGGACTAAACCGCCAGGCAGGCTCAGGAAACCCCGCTGCGGCGGGGTTTTTTGTGGCGGCCGGTTAGTGCCGGGCGCCCGTCTCTGGGAGTAACCGTTGCCAATGATAGAAGTGTTTGTCCTCGCCATAGCCTTGAGCATGGATGCATTTGCGGTTTCCGTGGGTCTGGGCTCTAAAAGAGTCAGGCAAACCAGCTCGCTTGCTGTAATCGCCGCGAGTTATTTTGCGCTGTTCCAGGCACTGATGCCGCTGGTCGGTTTTCTGGGTGGAAAAGGTGTTCTCGGGTGGATTGAAGCCTATGCCAACTGGATAGCATTTCTGCTCCTGCTAGTGGTGGGGGCGAAGATGATATACGAGGCCTTGAGCGAAGGGATAGAAGAGGATATCGCCCAGGTTACCCACAGGGTAATACTTATTCTGGCTATCGCGACCAGCATCGACGCGATGGCTGCCGGATTTACATTGAATCTACTTGCGGTCAATCCGCTGGTCGCCTGTGCGATTATTGGTGCCACCACGTTTATTTGCAGCGTTATCGGCGTTCTGGTTGGCGCCAGGAGTGGCACGTGGCTGGAAAGCAAGGCGGAAATACTGGGCGGGACAGTGCTCATTCTTATCGGAGTGAAATTTCTGCTATCTTGAACGCCTGGACTGGAGCCAATATCGTTGGGCGGGCGCAAGCGCAGACAGCGCCAGCGTGAGCCACAAGCGCACAAACCTGTGCACCATTGTTTATTGCCATCAGCACGCAATGTGGCGCGTGATTCAAGGACTGAAAATTTGCTCACTCAACAAACCGTCAGCTGCCCCTACTGCGGTGAAAGCATTGAGGTCCTGATCGACGAGGAAGAGGTGGGGCACGAGTACATTGAGGACTGTCAGGTATGCTGCCGGCCTATCACTTTCGTTCTGTCCATGGATTTTGCCGGTCAGTTATCAGTGTCGGTTCACGATGAAAATGACTCGCGGTAACAATCAGGGTTTTGAGATTTCGAGGGTCGCCACAGGTGGCTAGCATGGGATACATTTATCTGGCGATTGCGATAGTCGCGGAAGTGATAGCGACCAGTGCGCTCAAGGCGTCTGACCAGTTCACCAGGCTGGGGCCCAGCCTCATCGTCATTGTGGGTTACGGTATTGCCTTCTATTTTTTGTCGCTGGTGTTGAAGACAATTCCAATCGGCCTTGCCTATGCAATATGGTCGGGCCTGGGTATTGTCCTGATTTCAATCGTGGGGCTGCTGGCTTTCGGCCAGAAGCTGGACGCTGCCGCGATAATCGGCATTGTGCTGATCATCAGTGGTGTCATTGTAATCAATGCATTTTCAAATACAGTTGGGCATTGAGAGATACCCGGCGATTAATGTGGGAATCACAAGCAGAAACTCAAAGAGGAAACAGCATGGATCTTATGGAAATTTCCGAGAAACGCAGCATGAAGCGGGAGGAAGCAGCGAAGTTGCTGCACGAGCTGGCCGACTCACTGGCCCGCCACAACGGAGTGGATTTTAACCAGGACGGCACCCGGATCAATGTCAGGGTAGCCGACACGGTGTCGGTGGAGCTGGAACTTGAAATCGAAAGCGACGAATCCAGCATCGAGATCGAAATCAGCTGGTAGGCGGTCATTCCGGTGCTGCGGCCCCCTGTTGCCTCGCCGGCCGCGGCTTGCCAATCCCTGAATAGCGACTAGTCTTAAGCAGCACTGGTTGGCGACCGGGCAGGCCGGCTGCCTGCCCGGGTCTTTCTTTAGTGGCTGTCGATGCATGTCGGTCGACTCCGAAATGGAGAATAACAGGATGAGGCAATCTGAATGGCTTTGGCGGGACACTACCCGCAACAGCGTTTTATCCTTCATGGCATCGCTGCTGTTGCTGCTGGCAAGCGGCAGTCAGGCGGCCAAGCCCCCGCAATACTACGTAGACCAGAGCAAACTACCCTTCGAGGCATTGCCAGGGGCGCAAGCTTACTGGGGGGTTCATGCCGGGGCCGGGTACCAGATCGAAGTACCCGACAACTGGAACGGCAGTCTGGTGGTATGGGCCCATGGATATCGGGGCACCGGCCTTGAACTGACCGTTGACCCGCACCCCCTGCGCCAGGCATTGATACCGAATGGCTACGCCTGGGCCGCGTCAAGTTATACCCGTAACGACTACGACATCAGCGCCGGCGTCCAGAGCACCCATGCCCTGATCAAGCGATTCAGGGGCCTGGTGGGCAAGCCCTCACAAATCCTGATGACCGGCGCCTCCATGGGCGGCCATATCACCGGCGTAATCATCGAGCAGTACCCCGGCCTGTTTGCTGGTGCCATGCCCATTTGCGGGGTAATGGCAGATCACGAACTGTTCGATTTCTTCCTCGACTTCAATCTCGCGGCCCAGCAGCTTGGGGTGGGCGGCAGCACGTATCCCATCGATGCCGCAACCTACCTGTTCGGTACTGTGCCGGCGATCAAGTCCAACCTCGAGGCGGTGCCGGGCGGCTGGCCGGGGGCACTGAACGACACCGGCAATAACTTCAAAAACCTGGTCGAAATCCGTTCAGGTGGTGAGCGCCCCAATTTCGACGAGGCCTGGTTCTTCTGGAACACCGTCCCGAACAATGGTTCCGGGCCTGGAAATTTCCTGTTTGACCTCGCCGTGGGCGACGGCTCGCTGCCGCGAGCGCCGGGCAGTGTGGTAGACAATCTCGACACCGTGTACCAGTTCGATACCGACCCTGCGCTGACGCCGGAAGAGCAGGCGCTGAACGACCTGATCTTCCGCATCGGCGCCGACCCCCAGACGCGCCGCAAGCAGGGGCTGGCGCAGGTGCCCACCATCACTGGCGATATCGATATCCCCGTGCTCACCCTGCACAACCTGGGGGACCTGTTTGTGCCGGTCCTGAACCAGGTGGAATATGCCAAGCGGGTGTTCGACCAGGGCAACTCGGACCTGTTGGTACAGCGCGCTATCCGGGGCGTGGCTCACTGCGGTTTTACCGGCAATGAACTGGTGACCGCCTTCTTTGACCTGGTTAACTGGATAGAAAGCGGCCAGCAGCCGGCCGGTGACAACTTCCTCGACCCCGCGGCGGTTGCAGACCCTGAGTTCGGCTGCCAGTTCAGCGACGCTGCCGGACACCTGCTGGCAACCCCCTGTCCCTGATGGCCCGCGGCCCGGGCGGCACCCCGTCGCGCCCGGGCCCACTCTGGAAATTGCGGCTCAGGTACACCCTGACCTGTCGGGGCTCAAACACATGGAAGTGAATATCTTCCACGCCCCCGGTCGCTTCTCCGGGCAGCCGTGAGGCGTAGAAGTAATCGATGTCGTGGTCGTCAGAGTCAAACAGCTTGAGGGCATCCACCTGCAGCCGCCAGCGATCCCCTGTCCAGCCCGGATTAAAATTCAGCGATGAATCTGCCAGCGGTTACCGGTAGAATTCCGGCAGTCTTTTTCCAACTGGAGCCCAACCATGGACCGCAAACTTTTGATCAAGATACACATGTACCTGGCGGCATTTTTCGTCCCGGCGGTCCTGCTCGTGGCCATATCCGGCGGCCTCTACCTACTGGGCATCAAGGGCGAGGTCAACGAACAGACCATCTACAGTAAAGCCGGCGCCAGCATCGATACCGACTCCTCCTCGCTGCAGGCGGATGTAGACGCGCTGCTGCAGGAAGCGGGGGTGGAGTCTTTCAGCTATGAATATGTCAAGGTCAGCGGCAACCGCCTGTATACCCGCCCCACGTCGTCCGATCACTATGTGGTTGAATCCACTGCCTCCGGGCTGGACATTATCCAGGCCGAGCCCAGCCTGCAGCAGCGCCTGATTGAACTTCACAAAGGTCACGGCCCCGGCGCTTTCAAGACCTTCCAGAAAGTGTTCGCGCTTGGCCTGTTATTCATCATGCTCAGCGGACTCTGGCTGGGGCTGGCCAACGCCCGGCTGCGCCGTTCGACGCTGGCGACCGCAGGCGCTGGCCTCGTCGTTTTTGCCCTGCTGCTGGTTTGAGCACGCCATGGATACGCGCAGCGTGCAACCGGCGGGGTAAATCCTGCTACTATTGATCGTATGCCAGACAAACAGACAAAACCGGTAAAGCAGAGCCAGTGGCTGAAGCTGATGCTCGAGGGGCAGCTGACCCGCGACCGTGTGCTGAAGACCAGGACCGAAATCGAGGAGGACCAGCGGCGCGCGGCACAGCTCGATGCCCTGCGCCAGAGCCCCCCCAAGCATTGACTGAAAGCCAAGCGAGCCCTGGTTATCGGCGCCGGACCAGGCAGAGGGATCTGCCAGGCACTAGAAATTGCGCTGCCAGTAACCCACGTCCAGCCACTGCCCCTGCTTGAAACCCACCTGCGGAAACTCGGCCACCTTGCGCATGCCCATTTTTTCGTGGAGGGCAACGCTGGCCGGATTGGGCAGGGTAATGCCCCCGATCACCGCGTGTACGCCCAGCTCCTTCAGTTCGTCGAACAGCGCCGAGTACAACTGCGTGCCCCAGCCCCTGCCGCCTGCGGCCGGTGCCAGGTAGACAGTGCTCTCCACCGAAAACCGGTAGGCGCTGCGCTCCCGCCAGCGCGTGGCGTAGGCGTAGCCGCAAATGGCACCGCCCTCCTCTGCTACCAGCCAGGGATAGCCCAGTTCGGCAACGCGCTGCATGCGCTCCCGCATTGCCCCGCTATCCAGTTCCTGTTCCTCGAAGGTGGCCAGCGAGTGACGAATGTAGTGGTTGTAGATTGCCGCCAGCTGCTCACTGTCGGACGGTTGCGCCGCACGAATCATCAGCGGATTCTCCTCACTGCCCGGGCGAACTCGCCGAGCTGCCCGTCTGCCGCGGTATTGTCTGCGTAAGCCAGCTGGTCGTAACGCCGCGTCACATCGGCGATCTGTTCCGCCAGCCGGGGCAGCTTCTGCTGCGCGCGCCGGGCGTAATCCTGTGGCGTTTCCCCGGCCTCCCTGGCCACGCCCATTTTTCCCAGCCGCTGGCAGAAGCCGAGATAGAGCTTGTCCAGCCGGCTCAGAGCATGGGTCCTGCGCCGCAGCAGCAACAGCGCCGCCACCGGTACCAGCACCAGCGCCCAGCTCCCCAACAACACCAGGGCGAACTTGCGGGCGCTGAAATCGCCGAAGAACCCTTTCAGCAGGTCGAACTGCTTGTCGGCGTCAAAGCCCACCACCCAGGCCTGCCAGCTGTAGGTCAGGGCGTCATAGCGCAGGCGGATTTTATTGATCAGGTCAATTTTACGGTAGCGCAGGGGCGACAGGGGCGAGTCGGCCAGAAAGGTCCCCTCCTCCGCCAGGGCATCCTCCAGCCCCAGCTCGATGCGCTCGGGGGCCACGGCGGCGGTGGGGTCGACCCGCACCCAACCCTGGCCCTGCAGCCACACTTCGGCCCAGGCATGGGCGTCGAACTGGTGCACGATCACCGTACCGTTAACCGGGTTGACCTCGCCGCCCTGGTAGCCCGCTACAACCCGGGCCGGTATGCCCGCGGCCCGCATCATGATGACAAAGGCCGACGCATAGTGCTCGCAGAAACCGCGGCGGGTATCGAACAGGAAGGCATCCATGCGGTCGCTCTGGGGCAGCAGCGGTGGCTGCAGGGTGTAAACGAACGGCTCACGGGTAAACAGGTCGAGGGCGCGCTGCACGACTTCCTCGGGTCCGGTGGACTCGGCGGCAAACTGGGCCGCCAGCTGGCGGGTTCTGGGGTTGGCAGCGGCCGGCAGTTCCAGCTCGACTCGGCGGCGCCAGGCGGAC
This sequence comes from Seongchinamella sediminis, assembly GCF_003457605.1. GTDB lineage: Bacteria > Pseudomonadota > Gammaproteobacteria > Pseudomonadales > Halieaceae > Halioglobus > Halioglobus sediminis. The sequence goes on along the minus strand of NZ_QRAN01000004.1, from coordinate 183,277 downwards.
AGTTCGGGCTCCAGTACCGCGTTCGGCCAGGACCGCACCTGGTAGAGATAGTCATCCTCGATCACCACCGGCCGGAATATCCGGTAATCCGCCGAGTGCATGACACCGGAACTGCTGGAGCGCGCATAGCGCAAACCATAGAGCCAGCGCTGCTGGGTGGGCTGCATGATAATCGAGTAGCGCAGGGGTTCCCCCACCGGCTCCGGCTGGTTTTGCCGGCGTTCCGAGGCCGGTGCCTCATAAAAATTGAGCGCACTCCAGGTACCCTGGCGCAGCCGGCTCATGACCAGGCCGCGCCAGTAGAGTTGTGCTTGCGGCGGCACCTCGCCATCGAACGCCACCCGGAAAGCCACCTCGCCGGAGCGGCTGAGGCGGGACACATCCCCCGGGCTCATGAACTCACTCATGCCGGTTTTCGCCTGCTGGCTCTTGATGGGCACCGTCCACAGGGGCCCGATGCGGGGGAACAGGAAAAACAGCACCAGCATCAGCGGCGCCGCCTGCAACACCATGACCCCGGCCTGGCGCATGGGACGCAGGTTGAAACTGTTGTCCCCGGGCCGGTGCAGGGCCACCAGGGCAGTAGTGACAATAATCACGTTGAGCAGGCACAGCAGAACGATGAGCAGGTCCTGGCTGAACAGGAACTCAGTGAGCACCACGAAATAGCCCAGGAACAGCAGCACGTAGGCGTCCTTGCGCTCCGCCAGCTCCAGCAGTTTGAGGGCGAATGCCGTCAGCAGCAGGGCCACCGTCGGCTCCAGTCCCACCAGGCTGCGAAAACTGAACAGGATACCGGCAAAGCCGGCGAAGATAAGGCCCAGCTTTACCGGCCAGCGGGGAAAGGACCAGCGCCCCCGGTACACCATGATCCGCCAGACCGCCGCGAACAGGTACACGGCAAGCACCCAGGGCGGAATGCGCTCGATATGCGGCAGCACCAGGGTGAACATGCTGAGAATGGCCCAGCCCAGGGCATTGCGCGGTATCTGTTCCTGCGCTTTCACGAACCGCCCTCCAGACCGTAGAGCGCCAGCGCCCGCAATACCTGCTCCCGATGGCGCTCACCGCAATCCGGGGCAATGGCCAGCCCCGGCAGGCGCAGGCCGTACTCGTCGCCGGCCCGGTCGAATTCCAGCGCCCAGAAGCAGAGGTGGGACAGGCGCTGCTCGATGCCCAGGCCGGGAAACATCTCCCAGTCCAGCCACACGCTGCGATCGGCGTACGCGGCATACTGCTTGACTTGTACCGACTGGCCCCGCGCCAGCCCTTTCCAGTAGATGTGGCGCAGCGAGTCGCCCTGGCGGTAATCGCGGAAGCCGTAAAAGTCATCGCTGCCTTCTACGGCGACCGCGGCACCGTCGGGGCTCTCCGCCGCCAGGCCCGGCAGTTCCGGGGACGGCAGGGGGCGGGGATAAACCAGGGCGTGCAAGTCGAGGTCTATCCAGCTCCAGCAGCGCAGCAGGCCCAGCGGGTAGCTGGACTGCAGCAGCAGGCGCCCGGGGCTGTGCCAGCCCCGCTGCTTGCCTGCCGGCGCATGCAACTGTACCCGCAGCTGGTCTTCAGCCACCAGGCTGACGGTGCGCGCGTTGCTGCCCGGCCATTTCAGGTAGAGGCCGATGTGCTCCTTCTGCCGGCTGCGCTCCAGTTGCAGCTCGAACTCGGTCAGCTGGCCGGGAAAGGCGGGTTTGGCATGCACGGCCCGGACCGTCAGGCCCGAGAGATTGGCATAGGTGTGCAAGACCGCAACGATGAACAGGGTGGTGAGCAGGAAGGTCAGGCCGTAGCTGAGATTGCTCTGGAAATTGATCGCCGCCAGCAACATCACTAGCAGGCAGACGGCGAAAAACAGCCCTACCCGGTTGGGGAAGATAAAGATCCGGCGCTGGTTGAGGGTGACCACCCGCGCCGGCGGAATCCGTTTGTTGATCCAGACGCGAAACCGACCGCGCAGGCCGGAAAGCAATTGCCTACCGCCGTCTGTTGCCGCCGCTGCACGCATGGGCCGCTCCGTCAGGGACGGATGACATCCACGTTGCGCTGCAGCAGGGTGACCAGCGCGGCGCTGTCGCCGGAGTAATCACCGCTGGGCGTGAGCCGGTGCCCGGCCACCGCCGGCAGCACCAACTGCAGGTCTTCCGGTACCACGTGACCGCGGCTGTGCATCACCGCCCAGGTGCGGGCGCAATCCAGCAGCGCCAGCCCCCCGCGCGGCGAGAGCCCGACCTCGAATTCCGGGCTGTTGCGGGTATAGGCCACCAGTCGCTGCAGGTAGTCCAGCAGGTTGTCCGAGGCGTGAACCTGGCCTACCGCATCGCGGATTGCGGCCAGCTGTTCATCGCTGATGACCCGGGGCAGTGGCACCCGTTCGGTGCTGTTGTGCCGTTGCCGCTGGAACATTTCCCGCTCCGCCTGGGGATGGGGATAACCCAGTTCCAGGCGCATGAGGAAGCGGTCCAGTTGCGACTCCGGCAGCGGGTAGGTGCCCGACTGGTGCACCGGATTCTGGGTGGCGATGACAAAAAACGGTTCGGGCAGAGGCCGGGTTTCGCCTTCTACGGTCACCTGGCCCTCGGCCATCGCCTCCAGCAGGGCGCTCTGGGTGCGCGGGGTGGTGCGATTGATCTCATCGGCCAGCAGCAGTTGGGTAAAAATGGGACCGGGATGGAAACTGAAGCTGGCATCGTTGTGGTCGTAAACCGACACCCCGAGTATGTCCGCCGGCAGCAGGTCGCTGGTGAACTGCACCCGCTTCCAGGACAGGCCCAGCACATCGGCCAGGGCGTGGGAGAGCGTGGTTTTGCCCATCCCCGGCAGGTCTTCTATCAGCAGGTGACCGCGCGCAAACAGGCAGCACAGCGCCAGGCGAATCTGCGGCTCCTTGCCCAGCAGCACCGTGCCCACCTCGGCCACGGCCGCATCGATAACATCCTGTAAGTGCATCTGCTTGCCCCGGTTTGGTAAGGGTTTCGACTCAGGCGAGTGCGGCAAATCCCCGCTGCAGGTCGGCCTTGAGATCGTCCACGTGCTCCAGTCCCACCGAGACTCGAATCAGGTTGCGGCCAATACCTGCCTGCTCGCGCTGTGCATCGCTGAGCCGGCCGTGGGTGGTCGTCGCCGGATGGACAATGGTGGTCTTGGTGTCGCCGAGATTGGCCGTCAGCGACATGATGCGGGTGCCGTCGATAAGCTGCCAGGCCTGTTGCTGGCCGCCCCTTACCTCGAACGACAGCACCCCGCCGAAGGCACTTTGCTGGCGCTTCGCCAGCGCGTGTCCGGGGTGCGATTCCAGCCCCGCGTAGTACACCCGCGCCACCGCCGGCTGCTCCACCAGCCAGCGCGCCAGCTCCAGCGCAGAGTGGCTGTGGGCCTCCATCCGCAGGCGCAGGGTTTCCAGGCCTTTGAGGAAAACCCAGGCGTTGAAGGCGCTCATGGTGGGGCCGCAGGTGCGCAGGAAGGTTGCCACCTCGGTCATGTGCGCAGCACTGCCGACCACCGCGCCGCCGACACAGCGACCCTGGCCGTCGAGGTACTTGGTGGCGGAATGGACAACGATGTCGGCGCCGAGCGCCAGCGGGCGCTGCAGCGCCGGTGTGCAGAAGCAGTTGTCGACCACCAGCAGGCAATCGTGAGCCCGGGCCAGCGCTGAAAATGCGCCGAGGTCCGCTACCTCACACAGTGGGTTGCTGGGGGTCTCCATAAACAGCATCGCGGTCTGCGGATTTATCGCCCGCTCCCAGGCGTCGAGGTCCAGCAGGGGCACAAAGCTGACATCGACTCCAAACCTTGCCAGGTACTTGCCAAACAGGTTGGTGGTGGTACCGAATACGTCTCGGGAACAGACCACGTGGTCGCCGGCCTTGAGCAGGGCCATGGCCGTGGCCAGTATGGCCGCCATGCCGGAAGAGGTCCCCAGCGCCGCCTCGCCGCCCTCCAGGGCGGCTATGCGCTGCTCAAAGGTCCGCACCGTGGGATTGGTATAGCGCGAGTAGACATTGCCGTCCTGCTCGCCACTAAAGCGCGCTGCGGCTTCGGCAGCGCTGTTGAACACGTAACTGGAGGTCGCAAAGATGGGTTCGGAATGCTCCCCTTCCGCGGTGCGGGCTATACCGGCCCGAATCGCCAGGGTATCAAAGTCCGCCCCATCCAGACCGTCATCGAATAAGTCAGTCATCGTCTGTCAGGCGTTGTTGTGGATACCAACAACCGCTCCCTCCTCCTGTGCCGCCAGGCGCTTGCTGGCCTGGGCCTCATCGTTGCGCTGGGCATCGATGCGATCCAGGTATTGCTGGTCGACATCCCCGGTAATGTATTCGCCGCTGAAGACCGAGCAGTCAAACTGTTCGATATCCGGGTTGCCTTCGCCGGAACAGAGAACCAGGTCTTCCAGGTCCTGGTAGACCAGCCAGTCAGCACCGATTAGCTCACACACTTCTTCCACGCTGCGGCCATGGGCGATCAGTTCGGAGGCGGACGGCATGTCAATGCCGTAGACGTTGGGATAGCGCACCGGGGGCGCCGCCGAAGCGAAGAACACATTGGCGGCGCCGGCATCACGGGCCATGTCGATAATCTGCCGGCAGGTGGTACCGCGCACAATCGAATCATCCACCAGCATCACGTTCTTGCCTTCAAATTCCAGCGGTACCGGGTTCAGTTTCTGGCGCACGGACTTCTTGCGCTGGCTCTGGCCGGGCATGATGAAGGTGCGGCCGATATAGCGGTTCTTCATAAAGCCTTCGCGAAACTTGATTCCCAGCTCGTAGGCCATGGACTGGCCGGCGATACGGCTGGTATCGGGAATCGGGATCACCACGTCGATATGCAGGTCCGGGCGCTCGCGCCGCACCTTCTTGGCCAGCGCCTCGCCCTGGCGCATGCGGGTCTTGTACACCGAGATGCCGTCCATCATCGAGTCCGGGCGGGCAAAATAGACGTGCTCGAATATACAGGGCTTGAGGCTGGCGTTCTGCGCGCACTGGCGGCGGTGCAGTTGCCCGTCCATATCAATAAACACCGCCTCGCCGGGGGCAACATCACCCAGCAGGGTGAATCCCAGCACATCCAGGGCGACACTTTCGGAGGCAATCATGTGCGCCTTCCTGCCGCTGGCGTCGACCCGCTCGCCCACCACCAGTGGGCGAATACCCAGCGGGTCGCGGAAACCGACCACGCCGTAATCGACGATCAGGCTCACCGCGGCATAGCCGCCGACACAGCGCTTGTGCACGGCGCTGACGGCATGAAAAATCTCATCAGGGCCCGGGCTTAACTTGCCCAGCGTCTGCAGCTCGTGGGCGAACACATTGAGCAGTACCTCGGAATCGGAATCGGTATTGAGATGGCGCAGGTCGTCCTGGAACAGCTCCCGGGTCAACTGCTCAGTATTGGTGAGATTGCCGTTATGGGCCAGGGCAATGCCGTAGGGGGAATTGACATAAAACGGCTGGGCCAGTGCCGGACCGGAGCTGCCGGCCGTCGGGTAGCGCACGTGGCCGATGCCGACCTTACCCTCCAGCCGTTGCATGTGTTGCTGGCGGAACACGTCGCGCACCAGGCCCTCACTCTTGCGCAGGCTGAAACGCCCCCTGTCACAGGTCATGATGCCCGCCGCATCCTGTCCCCGGTGCTGCAGCACGGTTAACGCGTCGTATATATCGGGGGCCACGTTGTTGCCCGCCACCAGTCCTACCAGGCCACACATCCTGCTATCACCTCTTGCTTCAGGTCGAAATCCGCTCACCGGGGACAGTATTGGCAAACACCGCCTGCACCCAGTCAGCGAGCATTGTTAAATGGGGCATCAACACGGACTGATGCAGCCATTGCTGGTTCTGCGCGGGGATCAGCTGTTTGATCACGTAGGCAGCAACCAGGATCAGTATTACCCCCCGGGCGAAACCGAAAATTGTACCCAGCACCCGGTCGAGAAAACTCAGGCCGGCGGCCCTGACCAGGCTGGTGGCGACCTTTACCACCAGCGTGAACACCACCAGCGTCGACACAAACAGGATGGCATAGGCTGCAACATATCGCCCGGTAACGTTGGCGATCAGCGATGACAGTTGCAGCGCCAGCTGGTCGACGAACAGGTGGGCCACGATAAACGCCGCTACCCAGGCCAGCAGTGACAGGGCCTCGCGAACGAAACCCCGCCACAGACTCAGCAATGTCGACACACTGAGGACGACAATAATCACCCAGTCGGCGGCGGTCAGCTGCGCGATATCTATCACCGGGCACCTTTACTGGAGCGCATTCTAGCAAAGCATTGGCGGCCCTGGAAAAGGCATTGTGCCGCCATCAGGGATAATACCGCGTGATCAGGCTACTGACCCCGAATTCGCGATCGATCGGGCCCTGGATCCGCTCCAGGCGGGCTTTTTCCGCCTTGGGCCCCACATAAACCCGGTACAGGGTCTTGCCGTTGCTCCTGATCTTCTTCACATAGGCCTTGTGGCCCATATCCAGCAGCTCCCGGCGCAAGCGGTCGGCGTTGTCGGCGCTGCTGACGCTGGCCACTCGCAATATCCAGCTAATGGGAATGCCCTCGGCGTCCAGGGCTGGCTTTACCGGTGCCTCACTGCGGGTTTTCTGCGCTGCCGGTAGCGGCGCTGGCTCCGGTTCAGGTGCGGTTTCTGCCGCGGCCGGAGGCGCCTCGCCGGCCTGCGCCGACGGTGTTTCCGGCGCCAGGGTGAGCCGTTCTGTGTCCTCCGGCTCGGGCTCCCTGGCGATGTCTCGCGAGGGGCGCAATCCGGCGATGTCCGGCGCCGCCACCGGCGTCGCCTGGACCTGGGGCCGGGGCGGGATCCGGGCTTCGGTGGCACCGCCCTGCTCCCCCGGCTCGACAAAGATAATCGGCCAGAACACGACGCCCAGCGCTACCAGGATCAACGCTCCGACCAGGCGTTGTTTTAAAACTTCATTCATCGGCCCCGATCTTCCTTCGGTCCTTGTCCAACTGCGGCATCACGGCGGCAACGGTGAAAAAAGAACCAAACACGACCAGCAGGTCGTCCCGGTCCAGCAGCGATTGCGCGCGGCGAAACGCCTGGCGCAGGTTGGCGCTGACACTGATCATACCCTGCCCCCGCGCGCGCAAAAATTCCGCAATTTGTGCCGCCGGCATGGCCCGCGGATTAGCCGCCTGATCCCCGAGGAACCAGGCGTCAAAGCAACCGACACAGGCATCCAGCATCTCCGCCACCGGCTTGTCCTTCATGGCGGAAAATAAAGCAATAACCTTTCCATTACAAGGACTTGCGGCAATATTTTCCAGCAGCTTGTGAACAGCAGCCGGATTGTGCGCCACGTCCAGCAGGTAGTGCTTGCCGGCAATTTGCAGGCGCTGCAGGCGGCCCGGACGAATACTGTCTGCTGCCGCCTGCTGCAGTTGCTGCTGACTGAACTCAACACCCAGCAGGGCCACCGCCTGGGCGGCGGCACACACATTCTGCGGCAGCAGTGAGGGTGTTTGCATGCCCGCCAGGGGGACAGCCCCGGGGGCGCCGCTGATGCTTCCGCGCCAGTTATCACCCGCCCCACTGCAGCTAAACTCCGCGCCGAGACTGTATACCGGGCTGGCGCCGATGGCCTGCGCCTGCTCAGCCAGTTCAGGCGGCGGGTCCGGGTCGGCGATCACCACCGGCCGCCCCGGGCGCATGATTCCCGCCTTTTCCCGCGCAATAGCGCCACGGGTATCACCCAGCCACTCCTGGTGGTCCAGTGCGATACTGCTGATCACCGCCACATCGGCATCTACCATATTGGCGGAGTCCAGCCTGCCGCCCAGGCCCACCTCCAGCAGGATAAAGTCGACTTCGCGGGCCCTGAACACGGCCAGTGCCGCCAGGTTGGCGAATTCAAAATAAGTCAGAGAGGTTTCGCCACGGGCAGCCTCGATAGCCTCGAAAGCGGTGACAATCTCCTCGTCACCTGCCTCCTCGCCAGAGACCCGGATACGTTCGTTAAAGCGCAGGAAGTGCGGTGATGTAAAAGCGCCGACCCGGTAGCCGCAGCCGCTGAGCAGTGCCTCCATGACCGCAACGGTGGTTCCCTTGCCATTGGTTCCGGCCACCGTGACCACCGGAACAGCGGGTTGTTTCAATGCCAGCAGGTCGGCGACGCGGGCGACGCGCTCCACCCCCAGGTCCATTTCGCTGGGGTGCAGGGTCTCGAGGTACTGTAACCACTGCGCCAGTGACTGCTTATTCATCCCCTTCCGGTTTGCGCTCAGCCTCAAGCTGTTCTTCGGGCTCCGGTTCAAGCAGTTCGAAGGTAGGCTCTGGATCCACCGCGAGATCGGCGTCAATCTCGACATTGCCCAGCTTGGACAGCAGGCGGCCGAGAGTATCGCGCATCTCGGTACGGTGCACAATCATGTCTATAGCGCCGTGCTCAAGCAGGAATTCGCTGCGCTGGAAGCCCTTGGGCAGCTTCTGGCGTATGGTCTGTTCGATGATGTTGGGGCCGGCAAAACCCGCCCGGGCGTCGGGCTCGGCGACATTGATATCACCGAGCAGCGCCAGCGAGGCGGACACACCGCCGTAAATGGGGTCGGTCATCACCGAGATATAGGGCACACCGGCCAGCTTCAGGCGCTCCAGCACGGCGCTGGTCTTGGCCATTTGCATCAGCGAAATGAGCGCTTCCTGCATGCGCGCGCCACCGGAGGCGGCAAAACAGACCAGTGGCATGCGCTTTTCCAGGGCAAGCTGTGCCGCGCGGGTAAACTTCTCCCCCACCGCGTAGCCCATGGAGCCGCCGTGAAAATTGAATTCAAAAGCCACTGCTACCACCGGCATACCCTTGAGGGTACCCTGCATGGCGATGAGCGCGTCTTTCTCACCGGTGGACTTCTGCGCGGCTGCCAGGCGGTCACGATAGCGTTTCTTGTCCTTGAACTTGAGCCGGTCAACCGGCTCCACATCGGTGAGGATCTCTTCGCGCCCCTCTTCATCGAGGAAAATATCGAGGCGCCGGCGGGCTCCAATGCGCATGTGGTGATCACACTTGGGACAGACGTCGTTGTTGCGCTCCAGATCGGGCCGATACAGCACCGCATCGCACTTGACGCACTTTTTCCACAGGCCTTCCGGCACGCTCGAGCGCTTCTTACCCTCGCCCTTGCTCACCCCGGAAGGGAGAATCTTGTCAATCCAACTCATGGTTTCCCCCACACAATGCAGGCCCCATTATAAACGCCTGCAGGGCTCACTAGGAAGCGGCGCTATCGACTCCCCGGCGGATTTGTGCCAGCAGTTCAACGGCTGCAGACTGGGCCTGCTGCAAATCGCCACCCGCTTCCAGTTGCCGGGCCATGGCGTTGATCAGGGCGCTGCCCACCACCACGCCGTCGGCGACGCCGGCCACCGCCGCTGCCGACTCGGCGTCCTTGATGCCAAAACCGACGGCCAGCGGCAACCCGGTCTCCCGCCGAATGCGCGCCAGGTGGCTGGCGACATCGTCGATATCGAGATGGCCGGCACCGGTAACCCCCTTCAGCGACACATAGTACACGAATCCGCTGGCCTGGCTGACGATGCGGCTAATCCGCTCGTCCGGGGTTGTCGGGGCCACCAGGAAAATATTGTCCATGCCCACGCGGTGCAACTCGGCATTGACCTGGCTGACCTCCTCCGGCGGGATATCCACGGTTAACAGCGCGTCCACTCCCGCCGCCGCGGCGGCATCGGCGAACCTGGCATAGCCCATATGCTCTACCGGGTTGGCGTAGCCCATTAACAATACCGGCGTGGTGCTGTCTTGCTCCCGAAAGCTGCGCACCACGTCCAGCGCATCGCGCAGGCTTATCTTGTGGGCCAGCGCGCGCTCATGGGCAAGCTGGATGACCGGCCCCTCGGACATGGGGTCCGAAAATGGCACCCCCAGTTCAATGATGTCGGCGCCATTTTCCACCAGGGCGTGCATCAGCGGCACCGTGACCTCGGGGGCCGGATCGCCCACCACTATGTATGGAATCAGCGCCTTGCGGCCCTCGCTGGCCAGCTGCTGGAAACGCCCCGCTATACGACTCACTCTGTGCTCCCTAAAACTGGATGCCGTCTATTTCGGCAACCGTATGTATGTCCTTGTCTCCGCGACCAGACAGGTTGATCACGATACACTGCTCTGGACTCATCCCGGCAGCCAGCTTTTCTGCATAGGCCAGGGCGTGGCTGCTCTCCAGTGCCGGCATGATGCCCTCAACCCGGGTCAGGGTATGGAAAGCCCGCAGCGCCTCGTCGTCGTCCGCCACCACATATTTCACCCGGCCAATGTCTTTCAGCCAGCTGTGTTCCGGCCCCACGCCGGGATAATCCAGACCCGCTGACACCGAATGGGTGTGCATGATCTGGCCGTCCTCATCCTGCATCAGGTAGGTCCGGTTGCCGTGCAGCACACCCGGCGTACCGGCGGTCAGCGGTGCCGCGTGCTGTGCCGTGGCGACGCCATAGCCCCCGGCCTCAACACCGTACATGGCAACGCCCTCGTCCTCCAGGAAGGGGTGAAACAGGCCGATGGCATTGGACCCCCCACCGACGCAAGCCACCAGTGCATCCGGGAGTCGACCGGTCTGGTCCAGGGACTGCGCCCGGGCCTCACGGCCGATCACGCACTGGAAATCGCGGACCAGCATCGGGTAGGGGTGGGGTCCGGCGACGGTGCCGATGATGTAAAAGGTGTCGTCGACATTGGTTACCCAGTCCCGCATGGCCTCGTTCATGGCGTCCTTGAGGGTGCGCGACCCGGAGGTTACCGGAATCACCTCGGCGCCGAGCAGCTTCATCCGGTACACGTTAAGCGCCTGCCGGCGCACGTCTTCCTCGCCCATGAACACCTGGCACTCCAGGCCCAGGCGGGCGGCAATGGTGGCGGTCGCCACACCGTGCTGGCCGGCGCCGGTTTCGGCGATGACCCTTTTCTTGCCCATGTACTTGGCCAGCAATGCCTGGCCAACGGTATTGTTCACTTTATGGGCGCCAGTGTGATTGAGGTCTTCCCGCTTGAGAAACAGGCGGGCGCCACCCACCTGTGCCGACCAGCGCTTGGCTTCGTACAGGGGTGATGGCCTGCCCACATACTGGGCCAGGTCGGCATCCAGCTCACGCTGGAATGCCTCGTCGCCCTTGAGCCTGTTATACAGGGTTTCCAGCTCGTCGAGGGCGCTCATCAGCGTCTCGGCGACAAACCTGCCCCCGTAAATGCCAAACCGCCCTTCCGCATCCGGTACCGAGGCAAATTGCCCGGTCTTCACTTCACTATTCATCTAGTCTTCCAGTCGTTGCCGATCCGCGGCGCGCACCGCCGCGACAAAGCGTTTAATTTTTTCACTGTCTTTAATGCCGGGAGTGGACTCCACCCCGCCACTCACATCCACAGCCCAGGGTTTGACCCGGGTGATAGCGTCACCGACATTTTCCGGCGTCAGGCCACCGGCAAGCACCAGCGGCAGTGACTGCTCCTGGACTGCCAGTCGCCAGTCGAAAGTTTTGCCCGTACCACCGGGCACGCCCTCCTGCCAGGCGTCCAGCAGAATACCGCTACCGCCGGCATAGGCCCTGCTTGCGGTTGCCACATCCGTGTCGCTACGCACTCGCAGCGCCTTGATCCAGGGGCGCTCGAAGGAGGCGCAAAACGCGGCGTCTTCATCGCCGTGGAACTGGATCAATCCTACCGGCAGGCGGGAGACCACGTCTGCCACGGTATCCGCCTCGGCGTTAACGAACAACGACACAAGAGTGACAAAGGGCGGCACGACTGCGGCAATGTCTGCGGCCTGCATCGCCGTCACCGCCCGGGCACTGTTGGCGTAGAACACCAGGCCGAGGGCGTCGGCACCGGCATCGATTGCAGCCAGGGCGTCTTCCGGCCTTGTTATACCGCAAATTTTGATACGTGTGGGAGCCAACTTCAGACCTGGTGACAGCGCAAAATCAAGCGCGCAATCATAGCAGACGCTCAGGCGCCTGTCTTTACGGAGCACCCGCCATCGGCGCCAGTAAAAGCGGCCCATAGGGGGTAGCTGGCAGGCCGAACCGGGCCGGGTACAACACGTCCACGAGGTACAGGCCGTCGGGGGGCGCGGTGTCCGCCGCCAGCGCCCTGTCACCCCCGGCCAGCAGCTCGGCTATCCAGGTCTCGGGCTGGCGGCCACTGCCCACTGCCAACAGTGAACCGACAATATTGCGCACCATGTGATGGAGGAAGGCGTTGGCCTGTATGTCCACTACCAGCAGGTCGCCGCGGCGCGTCACCGACACCGCCTCCACATTGCGCATGGGTGTGCTCGACTGGCAGGCGGCGGCACGAAAAGCGGAAAAGTCCTGTTCACCCAGCAAGCTGCGGGCGCTGCGATGCATCAGGCCAGCGTCCAGTGGGTAACGGTACCAGCTTACCTGGCCGCCGAGCATGGCCGGGCGCACCGGGGTATTGGCGATCAGGTAGCGGTAACGCCGGGACACCGCTGAGAAGCGGGCGTGAAAATCATCCGCCACCGCGGTTGCCCAGTGCAGCCTGACATCGGCCGCCATGCTGGCGTTGGAGCCCAGCACCCAGGCTTTGGGGGCTCGCGCTACCGGCGCATCGAAGTGCACGATCTGGCAGTGGCCGTGCACGCCGGTGTCCGTGCGACCGGCACAGTGCACCCGCACCGGCGCGTTGGCCACTGTCGACAGCGCCGCTTCGACTTCCTGTTGAACGGTAATGACATCGAGATGGGGCTGGCTTTGCCAGCCGTTGTAACGCGCGCCGTTGTACTCTACGCGGCAGGCGATGCGGCTGCCCGCAGGGAGCGGGTCAGCGCTCAACCGGGGAAACGAATCAGCCAATACGCTCCAGCAGTGCTCCCGCTTCGGCCTTCTGCTCCTCTGAGCCTTCGGCGACGACTTCTTCGAGAATCTGGCGGGCACCGTCCTCGTCGCCCATATCCAGATAGGCGCGTGCAAGGTCGAGCTTGGTCGACATGCCATTGGCCTCGGCAGCGATGACCAGGTCTTCATCGTCGCCGGCTTCCGGCAGACTGGTTTCACCAAAGTCCGCCGACAGATCCAGGTCGTCCTCCAGGTCGCCGTCGTCGCGGAGGCTGTCCTCGATTTCAAGGCCCGCAAAGTCTGTCTCCAGGGCGCTGTCGACCTCATCGGCAAGTCCCGCCGGCGGCTCGGAGAAGGATTCCCCGCCGCTGAGCAGTTCCCGGCCGCGCGCCACGCTGGCACTGTCGCCCAGCGCCTCCAGCTCGCGCAGCTGCGCCTCGGCCGCGGCGCGATCACCGATTTGCAGCTCGGTTTCCAGCAGTTTGAGGCGGTAAGCGCCGTTGCCTGGCTCGGCATTGATAGCGTTCTGCAGCAGATCCCGCGCCTGCGGGTAACGACCGTAGGCAATGTAGATATCCGCCTCTGCCAGCGCGTCGCCGGTTTCCACATCTGAGGCGTACTCGTCGTGCTTGCGCTCGCCGTAGCCGCGGTTGTCGCGGACTGGCTCGAGTTCTTCCTCGGGCTCGGCTACGACTGGCTCTTGTTCGGCTTCCGGTTCCGCCACGGCGACCGGCTCCGCCTTGAGTTTGACATCGGCAAAGGCGTCGTCAGTGGCAGTACTGCCGCTGTCATCCTCCTTGCCGCGGCGCACGAACACAACACCGAGGATCACCAGCAGCAACGCGCCCAGGCCATAAAGCAGGTAGCTCATCATCCCGCCTTCCTGGGCGGGAGCAGGGGCCGGGGCGGGCCTGGCCGCGGGTTCAGGCGCCGGCTCGGGCTCGGGCTCGACCATACCGGTAAGCTGCTCGCTGGCCTCGCCGGGGGCTCCGGCATCAGCGGAATCCGCGGTATTATCGCCGGCCCCAGGGTCAGCACCCGGCTGCTCAGCGCCTTCCATGGGCGCCAGTTCAGCCTCGTCGACGCTGCCGCCGGATTCTTCCAGGGCCGCCTGCAGGGCCGCGATCTGGTCATCTTTCAGGTTGACGATGCGCTGCAGCGTGTCCACCTGCTGCTGCATCGAAGCCAGCTCTTCCGCCATGGCGGCCTGTTCCAGCCCGGCTTTTTCCCGTTCCTCGGCAGCGGCAGCACCGCCAGCGGTGTAACCACCAGCATCAGCGGCGCCTGTCACACTCTCCTCGACCGGGTCGGCGGAGATGCGCAGTTTGGGGCCGGTCTCAATCGGCTTGCTTGCCCGCCCGGCCTGCCAGTCCTCGTTCTGCTGTTTGACTTCTGCCAGTGCCGCGGCGAGATCCTGGGAACTGATATCGTCTTCACCGGGCAGGTAGACGATATAGCCGGCCTTTATGCGGTTGATATTGCCATCGATAAACGCATCCGGGTTCATTCGCTGGATATCCAGCATGGTCTGGTGGACGGATGCGCCGACGGGTTTGGCCGCCGATGCGATCTCCCACAGGGTATCGTCCCGGTGAATCATGTAGCGGGCGCCTGAACGCGGGCTACCCGATGTTCCAGCGCTGAAATCGCGATCCGGCATTTCGCCGGGCGCGAGCTGGGATTTTTTGGTGTCTACCCGGGTGCCGCTAGTCGCCGCCGGGTCCCGGGCTTTTTTTTCGCCATCATCTGGCAGCGGAGTCCCCTCCACTTCCGCTACGCGCTGGGTGGCGGATGCCACCGGCGACGAGCTATCGAATAGCGGCGGGTCGACCAGCACCGTGTACTCACGGAGCAGGCGGCCACTGGGCCAGCGGGCTTCAACGATGAAGTCAAGATAGGGTTCCAGCACCGGGTCGTCGGAGCTGATGGAAATCGTGCCGCGTCCCTGAGCATCCACAGCAACGTCGAACTTGATACTGGTCAGGAAGTAGGCGCGCTCGACGCCCATGCGTTCGAAATCCTCGCGGGTGGCAAGGCGGATACGTATCTCGTCAGCGTGCAGGCCGTCTGTGTTGAGCAGGTCTACCTGCGCCCTCAGCGGCTCATTGAGAAACGAATCAAGCTTCAGCTCGCCCAGGCCGAGGGCAAATGAGGAGCTGGCATGAATACACCCCATAGAAAATACAACAGCAGCTAACTTACGAGCCATACTCCGACGCCCTTATTATTTTTCCCGAAAAACACCAAGCCGGCCTCCCCTGGCGCGACTTCCGAACTGATTACCGCCTTATCGTGCGCTAAAAGTTCCAGCCCTGAAAGCACTTTCTTTACTTTTCTCAAGTATTTACAGGGTGCTTCCATGCACGGGCAATCTGCCTGATTGGCTGAAAAGTATCAGTGAATCAGGGGCATTAATCAAGGTAAGTTGCAATAAGGCTCTCGGCAATTTGCACACTATTGAGGGCGGCCCCCTTGCGCACATTATCGGCCACAATCCACATATCCAGGCCCCGCGGGTGGGATATGTCCTCGCGAATCCGGCCGACATATACCGGATCGGTACCCGCGCTCTCACTCACCGCGGTGGGATAGCCACCATCGGCGTGCTCATCCATGACTTCCACGCCGGGAGCCTGGAGCAGCAACTCCCGGGCCTGCTCCGCGGTGATCTTGTCCACGGTTTCGATATGGACCGCCTCGGAGTGGCCAAAAAATACCGGCACGCGCACACAGGTGGGATTCACCTGGATACTGTGGTCGCCAAAGATCTTCTGGGTTTCCCAGACCATCTTCATTTCCTCGCGGGTGTAGCCGTTATCCTGGAAGGTATCGATATGGGGCAGCGCATTGAAGGCGATCTGCTTCGGATAGACACTGCACTCGGCTTCCTGGCCATTGAGCAGGCGCGCGGTCTGCCCGGCCAACTCCTCGATCGCTTCCTTGCCGGTGCCGGACACCGCCTGGTAGGTGCAGACGTTGATGCGCTCGATACCCACGGCGTCGTATATGGGTTTCAGTGCCACCAGCATCTGGATGGTGGAGCAATTGGGGTTGGCGATGATACCGCGGGTGGTATAGCCGGCCAGGGCTTCGATATTGACCTCCGGCACCACCAGCGGGATATCCTCATCGCGGCGAAAGTGCGAGGTGTTGTCCACGACCACGCAGCCCGCTGCCGCAGCGATGGGTGCATACTTCTCGGAAATGCTGCCGCCGGCGGAAAACAGGCCGATCTGCGCCTTGCTGAAGTCGAATTCAGCCAGGTCGGTCACGGTAACAGAGCTGCCCTTGAACATGATGGTTTTGCCGGCGGAACGGCTGCTGGCCAGCGGGTAAAGATTGCCCACCGGAAAGTCCCGCTCCTCGAGAATGGCAATCATCGCCTCACCCACCGCACCGGTGGCACCGACTACCGCTACATCGTACAACTTGCTCATATCCTTACTCCTCTATATCTGTATTCGGTTCAGCTGGACTGCAGCGCCGCCAGTACCGCATCACCCATCTCCACGGTGCTCACCAGGGTAGCGCCCTCGCTTTGTATGTCCGGGGTCCGCAGCCCCCGGTCCAGCACGGCGCTTACCGCCTGCTCTATGGCCGCGGCGGCCCCGGGGCTGGCCAGGGTGTAGCGCAGCATCATCGCCACGGACAGAATGGTGGCCAGTGGGTTGGCCTTGCCCTGCCCTGCTATGTCCGGAGCGCTGCCGTGGCAGGGTTCATACATGCCGCGCCCGGCCTGGTCCAGCGAGGCGGAAGGCAGCATGCCGATGGAGCCGGTAAGCATGGCCGCGGCATCGGACAGGATGTCGCCAAACATATTGCCAGTCACCATCACATCGAACTGTTTGGGATTCCTGACCAACTGCATGGCCGCGTTGTCCACGTAGATGTGGCTCAGTTCGACGTCGGGATATTCCTTCGCCACCTCTTCCATCACCTCACGCCACAACACTGTGGCTTCCAGCACATTGGATTTGTCGACACTGCACACCCGGTTGTCGCGCTTGCGGGCCAGGCCGAATGCGAGATGGGCAATGCGGCGCACCTCCGATTCGCTGTATTTGTAAGTGTTGTAGCCCTCGCGTTCGCCATTCTCCAGGGTGCGTATGCCGCGGGGCTCGCCGAAGTAAATGCCGCCGGTCAATTCGCGCACGATTAACAGGTCCAGCCCCGCGACGATTTCCGGCTTGAGGCTGGAGGCGCCGGCCAGCTGCGGATAGAGAATGGCCGGCCGCAAATTGCCGAACAGCTGCAGCTCGGAGCGAATGCCCAGCAGGCCGCGCTCGGGCCGCAGGTGGCGCTCGACATTGTCCCACCTGGGGCCGCCCACGGCACCCAGCAGAATCGCGTCGACTTCGCGGGCACGGGCCAGGGTTTCGTCGGGCAGCGGCACCCCGCACTGATCCAGCGCCGCGCCGCCCAGCAGGCCGTATTCCAGGTCGATACCCAGCTCGAAGCGCTTGTCAACTTCTTCCAGCACCTTGAGGGCTTCGGCCATGATCTCGGGGCCGATATAGTCGCCGGGAAGCACCAGTACTTTTTTACTCATAATCTGTTCTCGCAGTGGCCGCGCCAGGGCGCGACCGGGGGATTCACTTGATAACGTCAAACAACCAGGGCGACTGCTGGCGCGCCTTCTGCTCATAGGCGCGGATCGCGTCGGCGCTCTGCAGGGTCAGGCCGATGTCATCCAGCCCTTCCAGCAGGCAGTGGCGGCGAAACTCATCCACCTCGAAGCGGATCGACTCACCGCCCGGTGTCAGCACAGTCTGGCTCTGCAGGTCTACCGTCAGCCGGTAGCCTTCGCTGGCGTACATTTCAGCGAACAGCCGTGACACAGTGCCGGCGTCCAGGGCAATGGGCAGGACACCGTTCTTGAAACAGTTGTTGTAGAAAATATCGGCAAAGCTGGGCGCTATCACGCAGCGAAAGCCGTAATCTTCCAGCGCCCACGGCGCATGTTCGCGGCTGGAACCGCAACCGAAATTTTCCCGGGCCAGCAAAATGGACGCACCCTGGTAGCGGGGAAAATTCAGCGGAAATTCCCCGTTAAGAGGCCGCTTGCTGCAGTCCTGTCCGGGCTGCCCCTCGTCGAGATAGCGCAGTTCATCGAACAGGTTGGGGCCGAAGCCGGACCGCTTGATCGACTTGAGAAACTGCTTGGGTATGATCAGGTCCGTGTCCACGTTGGCCCGATCCATCGGCGCGACAATACCGGTCTCTACCGTAAATGCTTTCATCACTTGTTCTCCTGCCACTCACGCACGTCGACAAAATGTCCTGCCACTGCCGCGGCGGCGGCCATCGCCGGACTGACCAGGTGAGTACGGCCGCCAAAGCCCTGGCGACCTTCAAAGTTACGGTTCGAGGTCGACGCGCAGTGTTCACCCTGGCCCAGCTTGTCGGCGTTCATCGCCAGGCACATGGAGCAGCCGGGTTCGCGCCACTCCATGCCCGCCGCGATAAACACCTGGTCCAGGCCTTCGGCTTCCGCCTGCTTCTTGACCTCGCCGGAGCCCGGCACCACCAGCACCTGCTTGACGCTGTCGGCCTTTTTCCTGCCCCTGACCACGGCGGCGGCCTCCCGCAGGTCCTCGATGCGGGAATTGGTACAGGAACCGATAAAGACCCGGTCCGGGCGGATAGCGGTGATCGCCGAGCCGGCCTCCAGGCCCATGTACTCCAGCGCCCGGCTAACCGCGGAACGGCGTGACTCATCCTCGATGGTGGCCGGATCCGGCAACTGGCCGTCTACCGGCAACACCATCTCCGGCGAAGTCCCCCAGGTCACCTGGGGTTTGATGTCCTCGCCCCGCAGTTCCACCACGGCGTCGAAATGGGCATCCTCGTCCGAGTGCAGGTCACGCCAGGCAGCCACCGCCTGCTCCCACAGCTCGCCTCTGGGGGCGTAGGTGCGGCCCTTGACGTACTCCAGCGTGGTGTCGTCAACGGCCACCATACCCATGCGGGCACCGGCTTCGATCGACATGTTGCAGACCGTCATCCGTCCTTCCATCGACATGTTGCGGATTACCTCACCACCGAATTCGATGGCGTAGCCGGTACCGCCGGCGGTCCCTATCTTGCCAATAACCGCCAACACCACATCCTTGGCAGTCACGCCAGGCTGCAGCTTGCCGTCTACCCGCACCAGCATGTTGCGCATCTTCTGCTGAATCAGCGTCTGGGTAGCCAGCACATGCTCCACTTCCGAGGTGCCGATACCGTGGGCCAGGGCGCCGAGCGCCCCGTGGGTGGAGGTGTGGGAATCACCACAGACCACCGTCATCCCCGGCAGCGTGGCACCCTGCTCGGGCCCGACCACATGCACAATGCCCTGGCGCACGTCGTTGATCTCGAACTCCACCAGTTCAAAGTCGGCGCAGTTCTCATCCAGGGTCTGCACCTGCAGGCGCGACACCGGGTCGGCGATGGCGGCCACGCCGCCCGCGCGCTCCACGGACTCTGTGGGTACGTTGTGATCCGGCACCGCCAGGTTGGCATCGCGGCGCCAGAGCTGGCGCCCTGCCAGGCGCAGACCTTCAAAAGCCTGTGGTGAGGTCACCTCGTGGAGCAACTGGCGATCGATATAGATCAGTGCGCTGCCATCCTCGCGCTGTTCAACCAGGTGGTTTTGCCACAGCTTGTCGTACAGGGTTTTACCGGCCATGGGACGCCTCATGCATGAATATTTCCGGAATTATGCGCTTGCATAAAGAATTACTCAAATTTATTATTTTTATCCATTGAATTCCAAATGGTAATACTTAGTGGACACGCATCAACTCAAGGCCTTTCTCCAGGTGGCGGAGACCGGCTCCTTTTCCCTGGCGGCGGAAAAGCTGCACCTGTCCCAACCAGCGGTCAGCAAACGGATAGCCCTGCTGGAAGAGCAGCTGGACAGCGAGCTGTTCGATCGCATCGGCCGGGTGATTACCCTGACCGAGGCGGGACGGGCGCTGCTGCCCCACGCCAAGGCAGTGCAGCAGGAGCTGGCGCAGGCTGAACAGTCAGTGCGCGACCTGGCCGGCGAGGTGGCGGGCCGCCTGCGGCTGGCCACCAGTCATCACATCGGCCTGCATCGCCTGCCGCCGGTGCTCTCACGCTTCAACCGCGCCTATCCCGAGGTCAACATCGACATCGACTTCATGGATTCGGAGCAGGCCTACGAGCTCATCATGCAGGGCAAGGCGGAGCTGGCGGTGGTAACCCTGGCGCCGGAGGAAGAGGCAAGCGTGGTTTCATTGCCGGTTTGGCAGGATCCACTGGATGTCATGATCGCCCGCGACCACGATGTGCTGCGGACCACGGGCCGTCCCAGCCTGGCGTCCCTGAGCCAGCACCCGGCCATCCTGCCGGGGATGAACACCTATACCGGGCAAATCATCAAGCGCCTGTTTGATGAGCACGCGCTGCAGCTGCAGGTCACGCTGGCGACCAACTACCTGGAAACCATTCGCATGATGGCCTCGGTGGGCCTGGGCTGGACAATATTACCGCGCAGTATGGGTGATGAATCCCTGGCCATTATCGACATTCCCGGGGTGAAAATTGAGCGAACCCTGGGCCTGGTTTACCACCGGGGCCGCAGTCTTTCCCGGGCGGCCCGCGCATTCATCGATGCGGTTCAGTCCGTGGGCGACTGATCCCCGTCACCGGCCAGCCCGCGCAACAGGCCGGGGTTGACCACGCCGTCCTGGGACATCCCCGGGTGGTCCGGGAAATAGAAGGTGGCATTAAACCGGGCCACCACGCCCCGGCTGCTGACGATGACCCCGCGGGAGAACCCGAACAGGCGCTTTAGCGACACGCCTTCGCAGCGGGCCTCCAGCCACTGCCCCTGGCGCCCGGCGGAGATAAAATCCATGCTCAGGTTGATGGTCGGCGCGCCGGCGATCACCCCCCGTGCCAGGTTGGCCCAGGAGGCGGCAGCGATGTCGGCCAGGGTCATCAGTGCCCCGCCGTGGCAGATACCCATTGAGTTGGCGTGCTGTGGCTGTACCACCAGGCCCAGGAGCAGTTCCTGGTCACGCAGGCGGCGATAGCAGGGCTTGAGGTTATCGGTAAAACCGAGCCCGTCGGGCAGCAACTCAAACCCCTCTGGTACCGCCTCGATGTGATCCTGTTCCATTGTCTGTCCTTAAAAAATACCCATGCCGAGTCCCGCCGCCAGCGCCTGTCCGGTATCGAAAGCTGCCGCCAGCTCCTCCTCCCCCGGTTCGCCACGAAAAATTTGCGGGGGATTGGCCACCTTGAAGGGAATGCCCTTGAATATGCGTTCCGCCTGCCTCACCGCACCGCGGCCATCGTTGCCCGCGCTCACCAGCAGCGCATAGGGCAATACCAGTTGCCGGTCTATTGCCGGATAGAAAACCCGGTCCAGGAACTCCTTGGCGCCACCGCTGAGACTACCGCTGTTCTCCGCCGCCACCAGCAGCAAACCACTGGCCTCAACCAGATCGGCAACCCCGGCGTCACAGGCCCGCAGCAGCCTGGCCTGTACCCCCGTTTCTGCGCTGGCGCCTGCCAATGCGGCCCGGGCCAGGGCGGCACTGGCGCCACTCTGGCTGTGATAGACGATCAGCAATGAGGTCATGTTAGAGGTCATGTTCAGAGGCTCCCCCGGTCGGGGGGAATTTGAACACAGCCGGGGCACGGATGCCACGTCGCGGCCGTCCACCCCGGCTTGCTGTGCAGCAGTGCGGCCCTGGCCGGGTCTCGCCTGCAGTCGCCCGAGCAGCCGCTCAAGCCAGCCGACCCTGAATAGTTATCCACAGGCCAGGCTGTGGATAACTATGGGGACAGTCGCCTGCCCGCCGCCTGCGTCAAGCCTGTTCCGCTCCATGCACCGTCATAGTGCATGGAGCGGCATTCCGTTCTTTTGGGCAAATAATCAGGCACTTACAGCTTTTTTGCCAGCATTTTCCAGGCCCGCATCGTTTATACCCTGTATATACAGGGCTTTTTGCGCCAATGTGGATAGAGTTCGCCGCTCCAGGTTTGCAGTCGCTCACGCGCGAAGCCAGCAGGCCCCGCAGGTTTCCTAATTTGGCCGAACGGAAAGTGGGCCTTGAGCGCCCTGGCGATGAGTGATTTGCCAGCAACAATGCACCTTGCGCTTGCGCTGGAAATCCGGGTCGAGGGTGTTATTGGTGATATCGCGGCAGCTGAACTGCTGCGCAATGCCGGCATCCAGGCTAAAACCACGGCGATTATTGGAAAAGTACAGCGTGCCGTCGCCGCGCAGCCGGGCCATGGCTGCCCGCAGCAGTTGCGGGTGATCCCGCTGGACGTCGAAACTGTCGTCCATGCTTTTCGAGTTGGAGAACGAGGGCGGGTCGAGCAGGATGAGGTCGTAGCTGCCGCTATCCTCCTCCAGCCACTGCAGGCAATTGGCGCGCACCAGGTGGTGGCGGGTCTCCGCCAGGCCGTTGTGGGCCAGGTTCTTGCGCAGCCACCCCAGATAGGTGTTGGACATGTCCACACTGGTGGTCGACCTGGCGCCGCCGATAGCGGCGTGCACAGTGGCACTGCCGGTGTAGCAGAACAGGTTGAGGAAATCCCTGTTGCGGGACTCACTGGCGATCTTCAGCCGCAGCGGCCGGTGATCGAGGAACAGGCCCGTGTCGAGGTAGTCCCACAGATTGACCAGCAGCTTGGCCTGTCCCTCACGCACACTGAGGTACTCTCCCCTGCTGGCCTGTTTTTCATACTGGGCGCTGCCCCGCTGCCGGCGCCGCTGCTTGTAGGCAATGACCTCAGGCGCCACCCCCAGGGCTTCCGGCAACGCCGCCCGCACCTCACCGAGGCGCCGGTCAGCGGCCTCCTGGTCAACGCCGCGGGGCGCCTGGTATTCGGCGACGTGCACGGCGCCACCGTAAATATCCACCGCCACCGCGTACTCCGGCATATCGGCATCGTAGAGGCGGTAGCAGTCTATACCTTCCCGCTGCAGCCACGAGGACAGGCGTTTGCGGTTCTTGCGGATGCGGTTGGCAAACATTTTCGCACCGTCGCTGAGCTCGCTGCCGGAGGTGCCAGGGGGGCGGCCGCCATGATCGCTGGCGGGGGCGGCGTCGCGCAGCCGGTTGCCCTCCAGATTGAACAGCAGCAGGTGCGTTTCCAGGGCTCCATTGAACAGGGTATAGCGCTTGTGACTGCGCAGCCCGGTAGCCCGACCCAGGTCCAGGTCGGAGGTGAACAGCGCCGCCTGCCAGTCCGGGAATTCACGCACCATCATTGCACCCAGTTCGCGATAGAGGAACTTGAGGCTGTCCTTTTCCCCCAGGCGTTCACCGTAGGGCGGGTTACAAATCACCAGGCCCCGGGTCAAGGGTGTGTGCGTGGGTTTGCGCAACTCCCCCAGCGCTTTGCAGCTGACCCGCACATGCTGCTGTAAACCGGCGCGGGCGATGTTTTCCTGGGCCCGGCGTATTACTGACGGATCCGCGTCATAACCGCGCACTTCCGGTAACTGGCGGGCTTTTCCGCGTTCGGCCCGCCCGCTGGCGTCTGCCAGGATGGCCTGCCACTGGGCTTCATTATGGTCTTTCAGGCGCTCAAAACCGAAGCGCCGGCGACCCAGCCCGGGGGCCATGTCGGCGGCCATCATTGCCCCCTCCAGCAACAGCGTGCCGGAACCACACATGGGGTCGATCAGGGCGCCTCCGCGGGCCGCCATCCCGGGCCAGTCGGCGCGCAGCAGAATCGCCGCCGCCAGATTCTCCTTCAACGGCGCCACCCCCGCTTTCTGCCGGTAACCCCGCTGGTGCAACGAGCCTCCCGAGTAGTCGATGGAAACCACCACACGCCCCTTGCTGAGACGGATGTTGAAGCGCACATCAGGCTGCCTGCGCTCGACACTGGGCCGCTGGCCCTGGCTGTCGACAAACCAGTCGACAATGGCATCCTTGCTGCGCTGGGCACCAAACTGGGTGTTGCGAATGCTGCGGCTTTCACCGGAAAAATCGATGGCAAAGGACTGGTCGACGGAAAACAGCGAACCCCAGTCGATGGTTTTCAGCTGCCGATACAACTGGTCGGCATCCGCGACTTCGAGGGTAGCAAGCGGCCGCAATATGCGGTTGGCCAGCCGCGACCAGAGGCAGGCGCGGTAGCCGATGGCGCTGGGGCCGTGGAAATAAACCCCGGCCACCGTCTCACGGGTACGCTCGCTGCCCAGGCTTTGCAGTTCCGCCACCAGGAGATTTTCCAAACCTCTCGGGCAGGCGGCAAACCACTGGTCTGCAGCCCCATCATTCATCCGGTTATACCTTTTTGCGTTTGGCGGCAGGCGCGCGCTTACGCTTGGGGGCGGCCTTTTTCTTCGCTGTAGTCTTGCGGCTGGTGGTTTTGCTGGCGGTGGTTTTGCGACTTGCGGTGCTGCTGCCGGAGCCGGCCTTACTGGTGGCGGAGCGACGTTGCGGGGCGCTCGCGGCGGCGGCCTTTTCCTTCTCCATGACATCCAGCACCAGGTTGCAGGAACTCTCCATGTAGCGGATAAAGCGGTCGTATTCGTCATCGTTGAACTGGCGCAGCGAATCGTGTTGCCGGTAGAGGTTGACGAAACGGCGTTCCCGTTCATATTGCTTGGGCAGCGCCAGTACGCCCAGCTGTTCGAGGGTTTGCTCCAGCGACGGATTATAGGTGCGCATGAACTTGATCAGGAACGGGATCGGGTCATGCCGGGCCAGTAGCGACGCCGCTCGCAGCATGGCCTCGAGCGGCATGATGGTCTGCCCGCTTTCGATATCCTCCAGCACCTTCTTGTCGCTGATGCCCAGGGTCTCGGACAGCTCCTTGATGGACAGGCCCGCGGTTTCCCGGGCGTCGCGCAGGAAATGCCCCGCCTCGGCCATGGCTTCGAGCCGCTCGGGCTCCAACTGGTTGAGCACAGTGGAGCGCAGCCAGGTCTCGCCAAACATGGCTGTCATGGTGGCGGTGTTCCTGGCCAGCTCAAACGTGCCCCCTGCCACCTGTCCAGTCAGGCGGCGCAGGGACTCCAGCAGGGAGTCGTTGTCATGGTTGTCTCGGGCCATACGCCAAGCATAGCCTATTGTGCCGTGTTGGAGAAACTACTATTGTCGCCACCAGCTGCCGGCGGCAGGCCGGTCTCAAGGGCGAATATCTGTCGCAGAATCTGCCGCCACTCGGTGTATTGACTGTCAAGCGTGCCGGTAAGGCGGAACACCCTGCCGCTGGTTGCCATAATGGTAGGCGCAATCTCGTTATTGAAGCCCAGGGCCAGTTCATCCAGGTCCTGCTCCTGGATGCGGAAATTGCGGTAGGCGAAATAACTTTGCTGCATCGCGGCAAAACTGCCGGCACGGCCCTGCTGCTCCCGGTTCGCGGCGCGCTGCTCGTAGTCCTCGCGAAACAGGTTTTGTTCCCGGTCGTACGCCAGCCACAGGACGTAGGTAGCCGCCATCTGGTCGTGCAAATCGCCGAACTGCTCATCCACGTTATCGATGAACAGGTACTCCTGGTTGCGGATCCGCTCCACCCGGGACATCATCGGGTCCCCCTCCGCAGGCAGGCGCTGCAAGCGCTGATGGCCCTCCCCGTCGCGCCCGAGATAGGCGGCGAAAGCATCCGGCGACAGGCTCTGGGCATAGCGCATGAGCGCTACGCCGCGAATCTCGCGCAGCTGGCTGGCAGTGAGACCACGCCGGTAATCGAGCATATCGGCGGCTACCCGGGCGTAGAGCTGGCGATAGGGTTCGTTCCCGGGGGGAGATGTCGTGACGGCGCTGGCGGCATATTCCCGGTCCAGCCAGCGGCGGCCGGTGGCATCGATGACCCGGGCGTGAATTCGCTGCTGGCGCCCGTTGGACTCCAGTATGCGCCCCTGCACGGTCAGCTCCGACAGCACCCCCAGTTCCGGCAGCACCCGCACCACTCCCCACTGGCCACTGTCGACCAGTTCCCGGCGCAGTGTTACTGGCAGGTACTTCGCTTCCGCCTGGCGAATGCGGGGGAATATTCCCAGCTCATTATGAGTGGACTCGTCGGCGGGGATACCGGGGTCGAAAATCGCCACGCCCACGTCGAGCCGGCGCTGGTCGGCTGCGGCGGGCAGCGCCAGGCACACCAGCATTAGCAGCACCAGCGGCCTCACTGCGCCGGTCTCTCGGTGGTGCATACCTTGCCCCGGGTCAGGGTCTGTTTGCAGCGTATGCCCGAGCTGCTGGGGTCGTAGCGGCGGTAGACCCGGTCGACGGTAAAGGGCCAGGATACCTGGTCCGAGCGCAGGGTGGTGGCGATCTGCAGGCGCTCACCCTGTGGCCCCAGGGTCAGCCGATGGTATATCGACAATCCCCCGGGCAAGACAATATTGAACAGCAGCTGGTGGCTGTCCCAGCCGCAGACTTCGCTGCCCAGGGGCGACTCGATCCGGTGCAGCTGACCAGGGAAAAATTCACAGTAAAGGGCGAAACTGCCCTCGCGCTTGATGGTAATTTCAGTCTCACTCTGGCTGATGGCAAGCAGTTGCGGCTCGGTGATGATCTCCGCCATGCGGGCCAGTGCGTACAGACTGTTACCGCTATTGGCCGCCATCGAGAGGGTACCGCCACCCTGCTGCATGTTGCGGCTCTGGCGCTCCGCCTGGCGCTGCAACTCCCGCAGCAAGACATCAAAGGAGTCGCGGATGTTCTCACTCTCGCTGTAATCGACCTCCCAGTCACCGGAAAAATCCACCGCAGCAAGACCCTGCCCGGCGGGCGGCGTTTCGGTGGCCGTTCCGCAAGCGGACAGCAGTAAAATCACCAGCAGGGCGCCGGGGAGCGGTAACAATGACATGAGAGAAGGCATAGCGGCGCCCATGTTAACCGATCAGGCGCCCAATCCACATGCATTCACCGTGCTTTCACTGCTATTTCCTGAGCTCGGAGATAATCGATTGCCACATCGCGTCCGGAGCCGCGTAGGGCGCATAAATGGCCAGTCGGTCGGCATGCTCCCCATAGCTGGCTTGCAGCCTGGCGGCGATCTCTCCGGGTTTGCCCCGGGTGGTGAAGGCATCAAGAAAATCGTCGTCGATATGTTCCGCCAGTGCCTCCCACTGACCTTCCTTGGACAGCCTGTTCAGTTCCGCCTGGAGGTCACCATAGCCCACCGCCTCCATGGGCGGCCGGTAGGCCGGCGTGGACGCATAGAAACCCAGCAGGTCCTTAACCTTGCGGGTAGCCACTGCCACGGCCGCGTCAGTATCGCCGGTGATGACGATGGCGTTGATCTGGAGAATGAATTCCCCGCGCTTGCGGCCGCTCTTTGCAAGCCCGCGATGCACGGCGGGCAGCGCCGTGTTTTCCAGGAAAGGCGTGCTGTTGAAGGGATGCACGATCAGGCCATCGGCAACCTCCCCCGCCACCTCGGTCATTTTCGGTCCCAGGGCGCCCAGCAGCACCGGTGGGATACCGTGGGGGTTGGGCCCGGGATCAAACATCGGCGTCATCAGGGTGTGGCGATAAAACCTGCCCTGGAAATCCAGCCGGGTGCCGTTCTGCCAGCAGTCGAAAATCGCCTTGAGGGCCTGGATATACTCGCGCATACGGGATGCCGGCGGGTCGAAGTCAACGCCGAAGCGCTTTTCGATGTGGGCCTTCACCTGAGAGCCCAGACCGAGATAGAAGCGCCCCGATGAAAACCTCTGCAGGTCCCAGGCCTGGTAGGCCAGATGGATGGGGTTGCGGGGGAAGGCGACCGCGATACCCGTCGCCAGGTCCAGGCCGGGGGCGTGCTCGGCCGCCATGACCAGGGGCAAAAAAGGGTCCCAGCTGCCCTCCAGGGTGTAGATACCATCGTAGCCGATCGCCGCCAGTCGCCTGGCCTCCGCCGCCGCCTCGCCCAGTTGGGCGTAAAATGGCCCGTCTATTTTCATTTGCGCTCCCGGTCCTGATAAGCTTCCCAAGCTCTCTAGAATAAGTGCTAAACGAGGAGGCTGAGTAATGAAAATCGGGATTTGCCTGCCCTACATGAAAGCCGGCCTCAGCCGGAATGATTATCTGGACTGGTTCCGGGCCATCGATAACGGGCCTTTCCACGCCCTGTCCTGCGGTGAGCGCGTGCATGGCCCGACCTACGACATGCGCGTGCTGCTGGCGGCCGCGGCCGTGGCCACCGAGCGGGTCGAGATTACTCCCACCCTGTACGTGCTGCCGATGCACAGCGCCACCCGGGTTGCCAAGGAAGTGGCCACCCTGGACATCCTGTCCGGCGGCCGGGTGAACAAGATCGCCCTGGGCTACGGTGGCAGGGACAGCGACTACCAGGCCGTCGACGCCAGTTTCCAGGGCCGCTACGGGCGCATGGACCGACAGGTTGCCCGGCTCAGGCAGGTGTGGGCTGGCGATGAAGTCATCGCCGGCGCAGGACCGATCGGCCCTGCACCCACCTGGGACAGGCAGCCCCTGTTGCTGGCCGGGGCCATGGGACCGAAAAGCATCGAGCGCTGTGCCCGGTGGGCCGATGGCCTTTACGCCTGGTCGGGCAATGGCGAAAGCGATGAACTGCAACGCACCTTCAGCATGGCGGAGGCGGCCTGGGAGCGCGCCGGGCGTGAGCACGCACCCTACCGGATGGGCGGCTTCTGGTACACCCTGGCCGAGGATGGCCAGCGCAAGCTCTACGACTATGTCTACGAGTACCTGGCTATCGCCGGGCCCGAAATCGCCACCATGATGGCGGAATCCGTACACCGCAGCTCGGCAGACGCCATCCGCGAGGCCCTGGACAACGCCCGGGCCGCCGGCTGCGAAGAACTGTTCATGGTCCCGGCGACGGCGGAGCTGGTGGAGATCGAGGCGCTGGTGGACATTCTGGCCAGCTGCTAACTGCCTGCAGAATTGGCCCTGTGCCCGAGGCGCAGTTGGCGTATACTGCGCGACTAAAAATACCCCTTAGCACAATCATCGCGAGATACACACTATGGCCAAACGAGTCTACCTCTTCAACGAGGGCAACAAGGACGACCGTGAACTGCTTGGCGGCAAAGGCGCCAACCTCTGCGAAATGACCTCCATGGGCCTGCCGGTGCCCTATGGCTTCATTATCACCACTGCCACCTGCCGGGAGTACTTCCAGGCGGGTAACAACCTGCCATCGCTGCTGGAACAGGAGTACCGCGTGGCCCTGGACCTGGTGGAGAAAAAAATGGGCGCCCGTTTCGGTGACCCGGAAAACCCGCTGCTGTTTTCGGTCCGCTCCGGTGCCCCGGTCTCCATGCCGGGCATGATGAACACCATCCTCAACCTGGGCCTCAACGACGACATTGCCGCCGGACTCGCCGCCAGGACCAATAACCCGCGTTTTGCCTACGACAGTTACCGCCGCTTTATTTCCATGTTCGCCGATGTGGTGATGGGCGTACCCGGGGAGAAGTTCGAACACGAAATCGACAAGTACAAGCAGGCGCACGGCAAAACCCTGGATGTCGACATGTCGGCAGAAGACTGGCAGGAAATCATCGCCATCTACAAAACCCTGGTCGACTTTCCCGAGGACCCTTTCCAGCAGCTGAAAATGGCGGTGGAAGCGGTATTCCAGTCCTGGCATACACCCCGCGCAATCATCTACCGGGAAATGAACAATATCGCCGACACGCTGGGTACCGCGGTAAACGTGCAGGCCATGGTATTCGGCAACTTCGGTGACGACTCGGGCTCCGGCGTGGCCTTTACCCGCAACCCCTCCACCGGTGAAAAAATGTTCTTCGGTGAATTCCTGTTCAACGCCGCCGGCGAAGACGTGGTCGCCGGGATCCGGACTCCGCTGCAAGTGGAGGCCCTGAAAGAGCGGCAGCCGGAGGTTTACGCGGAGCTGTACAAGACCCAGGCGCTGCTGGAGAAACACTACCGCGATATGCAGGACCTGGAATTCACTGTCCAGGAAGGGCGCTTTTACATGCTGCAGACCCGCAGCGGCAAGCGCACCGGACGCGCGGCGGTCAAGATCGCGGTGGACATGGTCGGCGAGGGGCTGATCAGCGAGGGCGAAGCACTGATGCGGGTTTCCCCGGAGCACGTTGAGGCTTTCCTGCACCCGACGGTGGATCCAAAGGCGAAAAAAGATATTGTCGCCACCGGCCTGCCGGCCAGCCCCGGTGGCGCCACCGGTGAAATCGTCTTCTCCGCCGAGGAGGCAGAGGAAGTGGCCGCCCAGGGGCGCCCGGTCATCCTGGTGCGCAGGGAGACTACGCCCGAAGATATTCACGGCATGAAGGTTGCCGCTGGCATTCTCACCGAACTGGGCGGCATGACCTCCCACGCGGCGGTGGTCGCTCGCGGCATGGGGGTGTGCGCCATCACCGGCTGCGGCAGCCTGAGCATAAACTATGCCGAGGGCAGCGCCCACACCGACGACGGCGTGGTGCTCAAGCGCGGTGACACCATCACCCTGGACGGCACCTCCGGGGAGGTCATGTTGGGAGACATACCGAAAACCGAGGCCAGTTCCTCTGACGACTTCCAGACCCTGTTGGGCTGGGCCGACAAACACCGCCGGCTCAAGGTGCGGGCCAACGCGGAGACGCCCGAAGATGCGGCCAAGGCCCGGGAACTGGGCGCCGAGGGCATCGGGCTGTGCCGCACCGAACACATGTTTTTCGAGGCGCGGCGCATCGAGAAAATGCGCGCGATGATTCTTTCGGAGTCAAAAGAAGAGCGCCAGCAGTATCTGGATGAACTGCTGGAATTCCAGCGCCAGGACATGCTGGAACTGTTCCGGGTCATGGACGGGCTACCGGTGACCATTCGCCTGCTCGACCCGCCGCTGCACGAATTCCTGCCCCATGAAGAGGCGGAGATGCAGGCCCTGGCCGACGCGGTGGGCAAACCGCTGGAGAAAATCAGGGAAATTACCGAAGGCCTTTCCGAGGTCAATCCGATGCTCGGTTTCCGCGGCTGCCGGCTGTCAATCGTCTACCCCGAAATCACCGAAATGCAGGTCAAGGCAATCATGACCGCCGCGGTGGACGCGGTGGAACAGGGCATCCAGCCCAAGCCGGAAATCATGATTCCACTGGTGGTGAACGTGCGCGAGATTCGCCTGATCACGGAAATCATCGACCGCGGTGTGCAGGAGGTGCTGCGCCAGCGGCAGGTCTCCGTGCCCTACAAGGTCGGCACCATGATGGAAACCCCGCGGGCCACACTCGGCGCCGACAGGCTGGCGCCGGAAGTGGAGTTCATGAGTTTCGGCACCAACGACCTGACCCAGATGACCTACGGCTTCTCCCGCGATGACGTGGGCAAGTTCATCCCCAGTTACATCGAGAAAAAGCTGGTCGACTCGGACCCCTTCGTCAGCCTCGACCAGCGGGCAGTGGGACGCCTGATGGAAATGGCGGTGCAGGAAAGCCGCAGGGTCAAAAAAGGCATCAAGTACGGTATCTGCGGTGAACACGGCGGCGACCCGCGATCGATTCGTTTCTGCCACAATCTCGGTCTGGACTACGTCTCCTGCAGTCCGTTCCGGGTGCCGATCGCCCGCATGGCGGCGGCCCAGGCCCACGTGGAGGCCTCCCAGGAGGATTGATTACGCGGGAGCAGTGCTCCCGCGCCCGGTGTCAGCCGACGATATCTTCCTTGAGCACAAACTTGAGCACTTTACCCGCCGGGTTGCGCGGCAGCGCCTCGACAATCTCCAGGCGCCGCGGCAGTTTGTAGCGCGCCAGGTGCGGCTCGGCAAACTCGCGCAGTTCCTCCAGGCTCAGGCTCTGGCCCTCCTGCAGCGCCACCACGGCGGTGACCGCCTCGCCCCACTTCTCGTCGGGGGTGCCAATCACTGCCACTTCAGAAATGGCCTCGTGCTTGTACAGCACACCCTCCACCTCCGCCGGATAGACGTTCTCGCCGCCTGAAATCACCATATCCTTGAGGCGGTCACAGATAAACAGGAAACCGTCCTCGTCGAGATAGCCGATGTCGCCGGAGTGAAACCAGCCCTCCCTGTCGATGGCGTCGGCGGTGGCGTCGGGCCGGTTCCAGTAGCCCTTCATGATGTTGGGACCGCGCAGGCAGATTTCGCCGCGCTCGCCTGCCGGCAAGGGCTGGTTGTCAGCGTCGACGATGCGAGTGTCGCTGAAGATCGGCGGCTGGCCCGCCGAGCCCAGTTTCTTCACCGCCCATTCCGGAGTCAGGAAGGCGGAAAATGGCGCCGTCTCGGTCAGCCCGTAACCTTGGCAGAAGGGCACACCGCGGGCACCCCACAGCTCGATCAATGACTCCGGCACCGGCGCCGCGCCACAGATCAGGGTCTGGATGGAACTGAGGTCGGTCTCGGCGAATTTGGGCTGCTGGGACACGAACAGGAACATCGCCGGCGCCCCGAACATATGGGTGACGCGGTGTTTTTCGAAGTTTTCCAGCACCTCGGCCGGTTCGAAATTGCGCATGATGACCACGCAGGCACCCAGGTGAAAGGCGTGCAGGGTCATCACATTGAGACCGCCAATATGGAACAGCGGCGCGGCCGACAGCACCACGTCCTCGCGGGTGCCACCGAAGGCCATACTGGCATTGATGTTATTCCACAACAGGTTGCCGTGAGTCAGCATGGCACCCTTGGGCAACCCGGTAGTGCCTGAGGTATACATAATGACTGCCAGGTCGTGCTGGTCCACCGATACCGCCTCGTGAATGGGCTCTGCCGCGGCCCGTTCGCTGTCGAGATGCAGCCAGCCCGCCGCCTCACTCTCGGAGCTGAACAGATGGCGGCAGCAGAGCTCATCGCGGGCAGGTTCAATAACCGGACGCAGGGCATCGTCAACCACCAGGCTGT
This sequence comes from Seongchinamella sediminis, assembly GCF_003457605.1. Lineage (GTDB taxonomy): Bacteria > Pseudomonadota > Gammaproteobacteria > Pseudomonadales > Halieaceae > Halioglobus > Halioglobus sediminis. Next base: position 150,686 of record NZ_QRAN01000004.1, on the reverse strand, counting down.
GAATACCGGCGTCATTGATGATGAACGTCAGTTCCTCCGCCGTCAGGCGGAAATTGAGGGGGACAAAGATCGCGCCCAGGGTCTGGGCGGCAAACAGGGTTTCCAGCAACGCCGGGTGGTTGAAGCCCAGGTAGCCTACCCGATCTCCCACGCACACGCCCTTTTCACGCAGCATCTGGGCCTGACGCCGCACCCGGTCGGCAAACTCGTCATAACGGGTTTCCTTGCCCTCGAATATGACGGCGGTACGCTCGGGATTGAGTTGGGCACGCCGCAGCATGACGCCGGCAAAATTGGGCTCTATACCAGGTCTGTTCACGATTCGATCCTCTTGAAATTATGGTTCGGGCAGGCAAGTGAACCACGGATTAAGATAGCGCTCAACAGTGCACCCCGCCGCTCCCGCCCTCAAAGCCATAGCTGCGATCAATGGGCGCTATTTCCCCGGCTTACTTAAGCCCAAAGCCGAAACCTGCTAGGGTGTCGGCCTCGCCAACAGCCAGTGGAAGCAAGACCATGACCAGCAGCTTTTTCCCACCCCAGCGCACCCTGATGGGCCCCGGGCCCTCCGATGTTTCTCCCCGTGTTCTGGGTGCCCTTGCGCGCCCGACAATCGGCCACCTGGACCCGCTGTTTGTGCAGCTGATGGACGAGATAAAAGAACTGCTGCAGTACGCCTTCCAGACCGAAAACCCCCTCACCCTGCCCGTCTCTGCCCCCGGCTCTGCTGGCATGGAGGCCTGTTTTGTCAATCTGTTGAGTCCCGGCGACAAGGTCATCGTCTGCCAGAACGGCGTGTTCGGCGGCCGCATGCAGGAAAACGTGGAGCGCTGCGGCGCAACCGCGGTGATGGTCCAGGATGACTGGGGACAAGCGGTGAGCGTTGACAGGGTGGCCCAGGCCTTTGCCGATCATCCCGACGCCGCAGTCCTGGCATTCGTCCACGCCGAGACCTCCACCGGTGTGCGCTCCGACGCCCGGGCTCTCTGCGCCCTGGCCCGGGAGCACAACGCGCTGTCAATCGTCGACGCGGTGACCTCGCTGGGAGGGATTGAACTCAAGGTCGACGAGTGGGGAGCCGACGCCGTGTACTCCGGCACCCAGAAGTGCCTGTCCTGCGTGCCGGGCATCTCCCCGGTGACCTTCAGCCCCGCCGCCGTCGACCGCATCCAGAATCGCGAGCACAAGGTACAGAGCTGGTTCCTGGACATGCAACTGGTGATGGGCTACTGGGGCGGCAGTAGCAAGCGCGCCTACCATCACACCGCGCCGGTGAACGACCTGTACGCACTGCATGAATCACTGCTCATGCTGCGTGAAGAGGGACTGACGGCGGCCTTTGCCCGCCACCGGCACAATCACCGCGCCCTGGTTGCCGGCCTGGAAGCCATGGGGCTGTCCATGGCGGTCGCCGAGCCCCATCGCCTGCCCCAGCTCAATGCGGTCAATATCCCCGAGGGGGTCGATGATGCCGGCGTTCGCGGCGCCCTGCTCAGGGATTTCAACCTGGAAATCGGCGCTGGCCTGGGCGCCCTGGCGGGCAAGACCTGGCGCATCGGGCTGATGGGCTTCTCCAGCAGCGAACAGAACGTCCTGGCCTGCCTCACCGCCCTTGAAGCGGTCCTGTCTGCCCAGGGCGCCGACATCAGTCGCGGTGCGGCGCAGGCAGCGGCGGGAGCGGTGTTCAGCGGCCGGTAATCATATCCCACATCAGCGGCACCCGGTCCCGACTGTCCTCCCGGTGAGTCCGGTACTGCACATGCTCCCGGGGCGTCGCCCCCGGCTTGAGCTCGATGCTCCACAGGGGATCGATCTGGTTGGGCAGGAGGGAGTAGCGGATGTCGATAACCCGGTTGCTGTAGACCGGGTCCCGGGCAATATAACCGTTACTGAACCAGCGGAATCGCTCCACGTCCCGGGCCTGCTGCGAGCCGGGATCCAGCCAGGGCATGTCTCGCTCCAGGACCAGTTTCTCCACTGAACTGCCGGGATATACCCGCGGCTTGACAGTGGCCCGCACCGCGTCGACGTAATAGCGTTCTGCGGTCTCATACACCGTTTTCCACACCAGGATGTTGGCAAAACTCGGTTTCGCCTCCAGGCGCAGGGGCTGGTGCCCGCGCTGGGCCGCCAGCTCATGGCCCATCGCCACCGCCGCGTCCCGCTGCACCAGGCCCAGGCCGATGTACAGCACTGCCCAGGCCAGTCCGAAGCGCGCCAGCACCGGTTTGCGCCAGATCGCCGCCAGCACCACCGCCAGCAGCAACGGCAGGGTAAACAGGGGGTCGATCACCGAGATGGTATTCCAGGCAAAGCGCTGGTCACTGAAGGGCCACAACAGCATGGTGCCATAGGTGGTGCAGGCATCCAGTAGCGCGTGGGTTGCGTAGCCCAGGGTGCAGAACAGCCAGCTCTGCCCCAGGGACAATCCCCGGCGCCGGCCAAACAGGTAGTGCAGCGCCAGGGCACAGATTGCACCACCGAAAGGAATGAAAACGAGCGCATGGGTAAAGTGCCGATGGTATTCGAGGAACAGCAGGGGGTCTGAGGACGAGCGGATCAGCACATCAAGGTCCGGCGCCATACCGGCGAGAAAACCGAGCAAGGCGGCGCTCCCCGCCTGCTGTCTGGCGGCGGTCGACTGGGGAAGGGCCGCGCCCAGCGCGCCCTGGGTCAAGGGGTCCATCTTCAGGTCCGAGTCACTACAAACGGCACAAACTACCGAATTGCCTTGCATTTAACCAGTCGTGAAAGGTTATTATTTTTTCACATAGTTTTACAGAACAACAACAGCCACGCGCTGTCCAACTCAGCCACCAAACCAAGGAGAAACGACTCGATGCGACCTTTGATGCCACTTTCCGCTATTGCCGCTGCCACCCTGCTCGCGGCCTGCACCACCAATCCCTACACCGGGGAACAACAGGCCAGCAAGGCCGCCACCTATGGCGCCGGGGCGGCCGCTGTGTGCGGCCTGGTAGGCGCCATAGACTCCGGCAAGCATGCCCGCAACGCGGCCCTGGGCTGTGGCATCGTCGGGGCTGGCGTCGGTGCCTACATGGACGTGCAGGAGGCAAAGCTGCGCGAACAGCTGCAGGGAACCGGGGTACAGGTGGTGCGCGAGGGCGACAATATTCGCCTCATTATGCCTGGCAACATCACCTTTGAGACTGACTCCTACAACCTGCGCAGCAGCTTCTACCCGGTCCTGAACTCCGTCGGCGAGGTGCTGGCCAAATACGCCGACACTACCCTCAGGGTCAGCGGCCACACCGACAATACCGGCAGCGCCCAGTACAACCAGACCCTGTCAGAGCGCCGTGCCGCAAGCGTGGCCGACTACCTGGTCACCCGCCGGGTCGATCGCAGCCGGATGCTGGTACAGGGTATGGGCTTTACCCAGCCGATTGCCGACAATGGCACCGCGGCAGGTCGCGCCCAGAACCGTCGCGTCGAGCTTTACGTCCTGCCCAGGCAGGCCTGATCAGTCGATATCGAAGGAATAGTAAAGGTCAGCGGAGTTTTCCAGCTCGCTGACCACTTCCAGCCACAACCGGCTTTGCAGGTACAATCGCGCGGTCAGCACATTGAGCGGCTGGTACAGCCCGCGACCGAATGAAAGGTAAAGCCGGTTACCAATATAACCGCTGACAGTAGCCGCGGTATCGTCCTGCTCACCGCTGGCGCCAAAGGCCACATCGCTGATCAGGGGCAGGCGATTCAAGCCATCGACGATCCCGCTCCTGTTGACCACACTGGCGCCCATCGACAGGGCCAGCGCGGTGCCGTCCGCGCCGGCGCCGGCATCCAGGCCACGGCCGCGCACCAGGTAGGACATGGCCTCACTCTGGGACATGACCGGATCGGAGTACACCTCGAGCACCGGCTCATTGAGCGGCCCCTGCAGGCGCGCGCCCACGGTGACGTTATCGGCGCGGATATCCCGCTCTGCGGTAACGTCCAGTGCCGGATTGTCCACCGGTCCGGAAAATGCGATGGTGCCGTTGCGTATCTGCAATCGCTGCCGATAGGCTTCGAGCTCGCCGCCGATCAGGTTGAGATTGCCGAAGACCTGTGGGTCCTCTCCCGGTGCCGCTACCACATGCAGGTCGCCACCGAGGGTGGCGCGCAGGCCCTCCCCCTCAACCTGGAAACGGTCCCTGATGCGAACCCAGATATCGGCGCTGAGGTCGAAGGGATCCTCTTCGGTAATCACGTTGCCCAGGGTATCGACCACCACCACCTCCCGGGACAGGCCAACACTGCCGGCCGGCAGTTCCGCATGCCGCAACACCCCCTCGTGCACCTGCACCTCACCCTGCACATCGAGCACCTTGCCGTCCAGTGACAGCGCCAGCTTCTCCGACACCAGCACCTCTGAAGCCGGCGGCAGCAGGATCAGGTGGCGCCCGCCACTGACCGTCAGCTGCACCTGTAACAGCGGTTCCCTGGTGACTTTTCCCTGCATGGAGATCGCGCCATCGCCAAGACTGGCGCTGCCCGCCAGATCAGCCTGTTCACCATCGAGACGCAGGTCCAGGGCGAGCTCGGAAAGGACGGTTGGGTTGGCCACCGCCACCATGCGCCCGTCTCGCAGGCGCAGGTTTCCGGTGGCCAGGGGCACCTGCGGTGTTCCCGTCAGCAGCAATTCACCGGACAGGGAGCCAGCCAGTTCCGCCAGTTCCGTCACCCAGGGCGACAGCATTGACAGCTGCAGGCTGTCCAGAGCGATGCGCGCCTGCATCTCACCTGCAGCGCTGGCGGGCAACGTCCCATCCACGGTCAGCACCCTCAAATTGTCGCGCGTAATGAAGCCGCTGACAGCCAGGCTATCGTCGTCCTGTCGCGCCAGAACCAGCTCCATGGCCTGCCAGTCAACACTGACCCGCTCGCCCATGCCGTAATGTCGGGTGGCGCGCATGTTGCGGCCGTCGATCCGGGCATCCAGCTGCATCCGCTGTCCGGGCTGCCAGGCGACATCCAGGCGGGCATCGAGCTGGCCGCCCACCCGGAACCCACGTGGCAACAGGCCGTTGAATGCGCGCACATTGCCAGCAAGGTCGAGGTGAAGTTTACCGCTGCCGCCAGCAGTGATGGGCTCTGCGCACAGGGTGAATTCCGGGTGGCGCCAGCAATGGCCGGCGATGCTGAGCTGGCTGGCCCCGGACAGCCACTCCAGGCCAACTGCCTCGGGCAACACCCAGTCGCCGGAACCGGTGGCCAGCCGCGACGGCGCCAGGCTCCCGGACCACTGCCCGGAATTCCAGCTGCCCGTAACATCCAGGGTACCGCTGATATCCCCCGCAGAAGCCAGTTGCAGGCGATGGCTGGCGAAGGAACCATCCAGCGTCAGCTGGACATTGCGCATCTGGTAGCCGCTACTGCTGATAGCCGGGGCCCGCACACTGGCAGCCAGGCGCTGCTCTTTACCGGCATACTCCAGCGCCAGATTTACCCGACCCAGATCGACGCCATTGACCCGTATGTTGTCGGCCCGACCGCGCAGCTGCAGTTGTTCCCGGCCCAGCGTGCCACTGCCATCCATTTCAATCTGCCCCTGGGCGCCGGCGATCCAGCGCCCGAGGTCGTCGAGCTGAAACTCCAGCCTGGCAGCGCCCTGCCCCCGCTCGGCAAGCACCTTCAGTTCGGCCCCATTGGCGCCAAGCTCCGTGGTCCCGGGCAACAGCTGCAGCTGGGAATCAATGCCGCCATCGCCCCGGGCCACGGCGGGCAAGCCGCGGTAATCGCCACTGATATCCAGCGCCTGCCAGCGCAGCGACCAGCTGTCCCCGGCTCCTTCCAGCAGCAGTTGCAGACTGCCCGCCAGGCGCCCCGCCGATCCTCCGCCCAGGTCAGGCAGGGCCAGGCCGGGGGACTCGACAGCGGCTACCAGATTCCAGCCCTGGCCCCAGTCGAGCTTGCCAGTCGCCAGCAAGCGGCTCTGGCTGTTGCCATCAACAAGCTCCAGCGACCCAAGCTCCAGCCCGGTACCGGCCACTTTCCCGGCGGCCTGCAGTTGCAGCTGCTGGTAGCCCAGACCACTGGCAGCAGTGGCGATGTTGAACTGCAGGCTGTCCAGCGTGCCCTCGAAGCCGGCTGTCGCCGGGCCGTTCAACACCACGCTGTCCAGCGGGCCATCGCTCGCCATGATTTGTCCCAGACTGGTGCCATCCGGCCACTGGGCACTGGCGCCGCCCTCAAGGGGCAGCCCCGCGGCCATGACGTTGGCCTGCAGCTCAAGCGCCAGGGCCGGTTCCCCGGCGGCCGTTACCTCGAGCAGCAGCTGCTGCAGATCGCCTTGTAAGGTCGTTCGCAGCCGCCGCCGGGCGAGCAATTCACCCCCGGTATCCGCCAGCGTTGCCTCACCATCAAGGGAAAAACTCCAGTTTGCCGCAAACTGCACCTCGCCCTCGACCGCCGCCTCGCCGAGGGCCTCGCTGCCCGCTGCCAGTTCACTCAGCTGCAGCTCGTACTGCCGCCATGAACCGGCGAGCGACAGGCGGTCGATCTGCGTCGTTTGCTCGCCGAGCTGGAACCGGGCCGCGGTAATTTGCAGACTATCTACGTGCAGCCCCAGGGGCATGAAAATGGGGGGCGGCTCGAAGCCCTGGTACCCGGCGTCGCTACTGGCGTCAGCGGCGATAAACAGCACGGGTGAGGCAATATGCGCCGAGTACACTTCCAGCACCGAATTTGCCAGTTGCAGGTCGGCGACCAGGTTTTCCTGCTGCCAGTGGCCGCCGGGCCAGCCGACGCGCAGCTGCGCTACCTGCAGATTGCTGGCGCGATAGATGAATGGGATTTCGATCAAGGCCGGCGGCTCCGGGTCCGCCTGCCCGCCTCCCTCCGCGACGTCCAGGCGCAGTGACTGTACTCGCAATGTGTCGAAACAGAACGCGCTGCGCCAGAAACAGTCGATATCGAGGCGGGTGTTCACGTCTTCCAGCACCAGCTCGATGCTGTCCAGCTCCAGTGCGACGCGCTGTAAACCGAGTTCACCGAACAGGCTACCGCTGCCGTATTCCACCTGCAGCAGCCCGGTCCCGTTGACCGCGTGCGCCAGCACCCGGGTACCGGCGGCGGAGAACGGCAACGCCAGTAACAGCAAACACAGCAGCAGCACCACTGCCGCAATCGAGGCCAGGAGTTTCAAAATTCAGCGCCTATGGACAGGTGGACACGCCAGGACGGGCTGTCGTCGGTAACCGGGTTGGCCAGGTCCAAGCGTATGGCCCCGATCTGGGTGACGTAATGGACGCCGATGCCGGCGCCGACATTGGCATCGAAATCACCCTCATCGAAGGCATCGCCGGCGTCAACGAACAGGGCCCCGCGCCAGTTCTTGTTAAAGCTGTACTGGTACTCGACGCTGGCGGTCAGCAGGCGGTCACCGCCGACCACCAGGGTGACGTCCTCGCCGTCATCGGCGACCCGCGTGATCTCGTTGCCGATGGACTGGTAGCTGTAGCCGCGGATGCTCTGGCTGCCGCCGGCAAAAAAGTTGAGCGAGGGCGCCAGCTGGTCGCGGTCACTTGCGGCCAGGAACACCGCTCCGATATCCGTGCGCAGCACCAGCCGGTGACGCTCTGCGAGGGTATGGATGAAGCCATAATTGGCGGTCAGGCGCAGCAGATCCACATCTGAACCCAGTTCCCGGGCACCGCCCTCGACACGATACCACTGGCTGAAACCGGCCGTGGGATTGACCAGGGCGCCCTGGTGCACGCGCTGCGACAGGGAAAAGCCCGGCAGCAGGTACTGGTTCTCCCGATCCAGGCCCTGCGCGTTCCAGGATTCATTCAGGGCTCGCAGGGCATAACTGTATATCCACTCATCCCGCTTGATTTCCCGGCGCACGCCCAACTCCCGCTGGTTGCTGTCCAGGTCGCCGAACTCGTTGTCCTCCACCCGGCCCGTCAGCTGCAATACATCATTGAGCGGGTCTGACAAGGGAATATTATAAGTGACGCGACCGCTGGGATTGATCCTGGAGTACTGCAGCCGGGTTTCCTGGCTGTGACCGTGGCGATTGATTCTGGGCGTGCGCCAGGTCAGGGACACCCGTTCCTGGGTGTCAGTGCTGAAACCGACCCCTACGTTAATGTTGTGGCGCTTGGCGGGAAACAGATCCAGTGTCAGCGGCACCTGGCCGTCGCTGGCAGCGGCTGGCTGGGGCCGCAGGATGACCGTGGAAAAGTAGCCGGTACGCTGCAGTCTGGCCTGGGTTTCCTGCAGCTTTTGCTGTTCATAGGCTTCGCCCTCGCGCGTCTGCATCAGCGGCTCAAGCAGTCCCGGCCTGACGATATCCTGGTCGTAGGAGAGCGGCCCAAATACAAACCGGGAGCCGCTATCGTAGTGCAGCGTCACGTCAGCCACGCCGCCAACCGGCTCCACTGCGACCCGGGCCTCACGGAACCGGCCGTTGAAGTAGCCACGGCGCAGGCCCAGGCTGCTGATGCTGCGCCGAAACCTGTCGTAGACGCCGTGGTTGAGGATCTCTCCGGACTTCAGTGGTGACTGCCGCACAAGCTCAATGAAGGCACTATCGGCGCTGGCATCACCGCTGATGCGCACGTCGATATTGCCATACACCACCGGCTCGCCGGTGTCCACGGTAATCAGCAGGGTCCAGGTCTCGCTGCCGCGGGTCAGTTTGAAGTCGATGTCGGGGCGATAGTAGCCCAGGGCCTGCAGGCTCTGCTCCACCTTGCGCCTGGCGGAGTAGAGATAGTTGCTGCGCGCCTGGGGCGTCGCCGGCGGGTCACCCAGCCAGGCCAGGGTATTCTCCCGCAGTTCACCCTCCAGTCCGTCGAGGGTGACCTCCAGTAGTTGCGCCCTGGCGGGCAGCGAACACACAGCAACCAGGACAGCCAGCAATAACGCAGGATATCGCAACAGCTACCTCAAACCGCCCTGGCGCCGCCCCAGAAGTTGTAACCGGCAAATCTGGGCGTGCCGGGAATATAGGCCTGCTCAAGGGCGCTCATGGTAAAACCTGCCTGCTGCAGCAGCGCGGGAATGTCCCGGTTGAGATTACAGCCGCCGGCGATAGCGCGCCAGAGAGGATTGATACGGTTCTGCCAGCGTTGTACGACGGCATCCGGCGCGATGCCATGCTCACAAAAAATGAGCTCGCCGCCGGGGCGCAGGACCCGCGACATGCCTTCCAGCGCTGCCACCGGATCCGGGATCGTACACAGGGCAAAGGTCACCAGTACAGTGTCGACACTGGCGTCCTCCAGGGGAATCTGTTCGCCTGGCAAACCGATGAATTCAACCTCAAACTGCAGCCTGGAGGCACGCTCGGCGGCCAGTTCCCAGGACTTCTCCGAAGGGTCGAGACCAATCACCTTCCGCACCCTTGCGGGGTCGTAATACGGCAGGTTCAGCCCGCTGCCAATACCGATTTCCAGCACCGTGCCGGCGGCCCGGGGAACAACTTTTTCCCGCTGTTTCATCATCGGCCTGGTGCTGCAGGCGCAGTTAATCGCCCGCGGTAGAACATATTTTTCGTAGATACCCATGCCGAAACTCCTTGTGTGCCCCGATTATAGTCGCTTCGCCGGGGCAAAAATACGTTAAAGTAATCGCTTAAGCTGTGATCCGGAAACACCACCGCCCATGTTCGACCAGTTTGAAGCCCAGGCACCCCTTGACAAGCATAGCTATGAAACCCAGGCGCTGGCGCTGCGCCAGCAACTGCTGGAAATCCAGTTCGCCCTGGAAGGCAGCCGCCACCCGGTTCTCATTGTACTTGCCGGGCTGGACGGCGCCGGCAAGGGCGTGCTGGTTCACCGGCTCAATGAATGGATGGACCCCCGGGGTATCGAGACCAACACCTATTGGGAACGCTCCGACGAGGAAGATAATCGCCCCTATTTCTGGCGCTTCTGGCGCCAGTTACCGCAGCGGGGCCAGATTGGCATTTTCCTCGGCTCCTGGTATACCCAGGTAACCCAGCAGCGCGTCGAGGAACTTATCGATGACGAGGCGCTTGAAGCGTTCTGCCGACGCATCAGCGAATTTGAGCGCCAGCTCACTGACGACGGCGCCCTGGTCATTAAAATCTGGGTCCATGTGTCGGAGGAAACCCAGCGCCGGCAGTTGGAAGAAAAAGCCCCGCTACGCCAGCAAAACCCGCGAGTTACCGAAAACCCCTATGAACTGGTGGGGAAATACCAGCAGGCCATGATCACCTCAAAGAAGGTCATTCAGCTGACCCAGACCTTCCAGTGCCCCTGGCATATCGTTGATGGCGAAGACCGCAACTACCGGGAGATCAAGGCCGGAGAAATCATCCGCGATGCCGTGCTACGAAGGATTGAGACGCGCGAACCACCCGCCCCCCGCGAGCAGTTCCCGCCCCCCGTGGATGCCCTGGCCAGCGTGAAACTGGACAGCGTGCTGGCAAAGAGTGCTTACAGGAAAAAGCTGCTCAAGTACCAGTCCCGGCTGCAGGACCTGGCCTGGGAAGGGTATCGCCAGAAACGCTCGCTGGTGGCGGTTTTCGAGGGCTGGGACGGCGCCGGCAAAGGCTCGGCGCTGCGGCGGGTGACCGGCGCGATAGACCCCCGGCTATACAAGCTGGTACAGATCTCCGCGCCAACTGACGAGGAGCTCGCCCATCACTACAGCTGGCGCTTCTGGCGCCACCTGCAGCGGGACGGTCGGGTGACGCTGTTTGACCGCTCCTGGTACGGACGCGTCATGGTCGAGCGGGTGGAGAAATTCGCCAGCGAGGACGAGTGGACACGGGCCTATCGGGAAATCAATGAATTCGAGCGGGAACTCACCCTGCACGGGTCAATCGTTGCCAAGTTCTGGCTTCATATCGACCAGGATGAGCAACTGACACGCTTCCGGGCGCGCGAACAGGCGGCCCACAAGCGCCACAAGATCACCGCTGAGGACTGGCGCAACCGGGAGAAGTGGCCCGAGTACGAGGCGGCGGTCAACGAGATGATCGCCCGGACCCACACCCCCCATGCCCCCTGGACCCTGGTGCCCGGCAATAACAAGCACTATGCCAGAATCAACATTCTCGAGACCCTGTGTGAAGCCATGGAACGGGCGCTGTTCTGAGGCCAGGCGAGCGTTCACCTCACCTGCTGTTCACTTGTAGGCCCCGGGGTCCAGCCGGCGCATCTCGGCCTCGATCCAGCGTTCGATTTCTTCCATCAATTCGCCCTGTTCCCGACCATCAGCCGATACCGGCTGGCCGATAGACACATCAATCGTGCCCGGGATAAACCAGAACGAACGCCGCGGCCAGCAGCGCCCCGAGGTCACCGCTATCGGAATGACGTAGGCCCCTGTGGCTACCGCCAGGCGAGTGGCGCCGGTTTTGTAGACCCCCTTGCTGCCACGTTCGGTACGGGTACCCTCGGGAAACATGATGATCCACTTGCCCTGGTCCATCAGCACCTGGCCTTCTTCTGCCACCTTGGTCCAGGCGGCAGAGCGCTTGCTGCGATCGATGTGGACCATATTCAGGCGCGCCATTGCCCAACCGAAGATGGGAATCCTCAGCAGCTCTTTCTTGAAGACGTAGGACAGCGGGTGGGAAGCCATGCTGGGGAAATAAAACGTTTCCCAGGTGGACTGGTGCTTGGGACAGAGGATCACCCGCCGCATGTCATCCGGACCGGGCAGGTTTTCTTCGCCGTGCACCTGGTACTTGACCCCGCCGACAATACGGGCGGCGCCGATAACACCCCTCAGCCAGGGTACGGCAAACCACCACCAGAGCTTCTTGTCGTCGAGGAACAGGGAACTGAGCAGCAGTGCCAAGCCCACCGGAATCACGGTGAGCACAATCCAGCAAAAAACCAGTAGCGAGCGGATGACGTTCATTAATTTTCCTTGGCAGCTCCAGGCTATGCATTAAACCAGAGCCGGGGTTGACTGAAAACCTCGCCATGGCCAGGGCCAGACCCGACGCTGGGCGAGCACCGGACCAGCTACTGTAAATACACACCCTGCGAGGTATACTGGGAGGTTTGTGAACCAGCTGCATCCGCAGCTCAACCGGGGAGCCGTGAAGAAACCCGTTTCCAAAGCCGAGATCAGGGCGGAACTGGAGCGCGAGACCGAGCGTTTCCTGCAGCGCGGCGGACAGGTGGAAAACGTTCCCCAGGGGCGCAGCGGCACGGAACCGGGCGATCCCCCGCTATTCCTCAACCGGCGACTGTTCATCGAACCCAGGTCTTCACGCACCCTGGTGCCGGAGGTCGTGGCCGCAATCGAGGCTCGTCGCCAGCAGCGATTGCAACGCAAGCCTGAGCCCAGGCGAAGCCGCCTGCCGCGGCCCCGCCGCAAAATCATCTATGATGACTTCGGCGAACCCTTGCGCAAGATCTGGGTCGACGAGTAGTCCCTGCATGCCGCAGTCCGTTTTCACCCACTGCTGCCCTACCCCCGGCCATGGTGTGAAATGTCAATGCTTTCGACAGATTCAGCGCTGGTGGCGAGTAGGCCGAGGCACTATCTTGGCCAGTCAGCCACCGGGAGTATCACATTGACAGCTTTTGAACCTGCAGAACTGGAAGCCCTTACCGGCCAGCGCCTGGGACCCTACAACAGTTTCAACCCCGTCAGCCGGGTGCAGATATGGCAGTGGTGCAGCGCCATGGGCGACCGCAATCCGCTGTACCTGGATGAGGCCTACCAGGCCAGCGTGGGTCTGCAGCAGGCAGTCGCGCCGCCCGCCATGATGCAGATGTGGACCATGCGCGACTTCAATATGGACTACGCGCCCGGGTCCACCAGTGCTGAGCCCTACAGGGTCTTCGACGAGCTCAGCTCGCGCGGCTATGCCGAGAACGTGGCGGTGAGCTATGACATCAGTTTTCACCGCTACCTGCACGAGGGCGCGCGGCCCCATCACTACACCACGGTGGTCGCGATCAGCCCGCTGAAGACCACGGCCCTCGGCCAGGGCTACTTTGTTACCGAGCAGGTCGAGTACCTGGATCAGCACGAGCAATGCTTCGCCGAGGCGCTCATCACCTATTTCCAGTATCGCGCCGCGGCCACCAGTGCCAGCACAAGCACCGAGGCCGACACCGACACCGACAATGCGGCAGCGAGGCATTTTCCGGAGAACACCCCGCCTGATTTCAGCCCGCTGGAATTCTCCAGCCTGGAACTGGGCCAGCAGCTGCCGGCACTAACCATCCCCATCACCCACAAACTGGTGGTGGGCGGCGCCATTGCCTCGCAGGACTTTATCCCTGTGCACCACAACGCGCCCGCCGCACGGGCCGCGGCCATGCCGGATATCTTCATGAACATACTCACCACCTGCGGCCTCTGCGGCCGCTACCTCAGTGACTGGTCCGGCCCCGGCGCCAGGCTGCAAAAACTGCGGTTGAAATTGCTGGCGCCCAACGTGCCCGGGGATACAATGGTGATGCAGGGTGCGGTCAGCGCACTGGGTGAGGACAAGCTGGTGGATGTGGAGTTCAGCGGTGCCAACAGCCGCGGTTTCCACGTTACCGGCAGCGCGACCCTGTCCCTCTAATTTCGAACACATGAACGCCTGGAGAAAACACCATGAGTGAAGCAAGATTTGCCGGCAAGGTTGCCATCGTCACCGGTGGCAGCATGGGTATTGGCCGGGCGACCGCCCTGCAGTTGGCCAGGGAGGGAGCACAGGTCGTGGCCTGTGCCCGGCGCATGCCCCGCCTGGAAAGTCTGGCTCAGGAAATCGACGATTTCGGCGGCAAGTTCAAGGGCGTCGAGCTGGATATTGGCAACCTGGAGGCTTTCGCCAGCCTGATCGAGCAAACCGCCAGCGACTATGGCCGCCTCGATGTACTGGTGAACAATGCGCCCACGGTCATCGGCGGCATGATCCTCGACCAGAATATCGAGGACTGGCGCGCCAACTTCGGCGTCTGTGTGGAAAGTGTTTTCATTGGCGTCCAGTCGGCCCTGAAGATCATGCAGCCCCAGGGCAGCGGCTCGATTATCAATATTTCCTCGGTCAGCAGCCTGCGGGCAGGTATGGCCGCAGGGGCCTACTCGGCGGCCAAGGCCGCGGTCAACCAGTTCAGCATGTGCGCGGCGATGGAAGCCGCGCCCCATGGCGTCCGGGTCAACGTGGTCGCTCCCGGCGCGGTGGAAACGCCGGGGCTGGATGCATCGGTGATGAAAAACGACGCGATGAAAAAATTGATGGCAAGCTCAATTCCCATTCAACGCCTGGGCACCCCGGAGGACCTGGCGAACAGTATCTGTTTCCTCGCTTCCGACCAGGCCGCATTCATCACCGGCGTGGTACTGCCGGTTGATGGTGGCAAGACTCCCCAGTTGCATGTCCCCGACTGGGAGCTTACGCTGGACAATCGGGACGTAAAATAGCGAGGAATAATTAATATGGGTACTTACGTTATTACCGGCGGCGCCAGCGGCATCGGCAAGGCCATTGCGGAACAGTTGCAAAATGAAGGGCACCGTACCCTCGCTGTCGACATTCAGAATGCTGATATTGTTGCCGACCTGGCCTCGCCGGAGGGGCGGGATGCCGCGGTAGCAGCGATCATAGAGGCGACCGGCGCGGGCTTACAGGGACTGGTCACCAGCGCGGGGGTCGGCTCTCACGTATCCAACAATACCCTGGTTACCAATGTGAACTACTTTGGCACCGTGGAATTGATCCAGAAACTCGAAGACCACCTGGCAGAGCACAATGCCAGCGTATTGCTGGTTTCATCCAACTCCGCACCCATGGAAACCAATCCAGAGTTCATCCACAGCCTGTTACAGGGCGACGCCGGGGGCGCCTGCGCTATCGCGGAAGAGATGCAGGGTCATCCGGTATACTCTGGCACCAAGCAGGCGGTGACCATCTGGATGCGCCGCAATGCCGCCGCCTTCGCCGGCAAGGGTGTTCGCATGAACGCCATCGGCCCCGGCTACACCCGCACCCCACTGAGCCAGGCGGCCGAGGACAATCCCGACTACAGTGAGTCAATCAAGCAATTTATTGCGTCCATTCCGGTAGGCAGGCCCGGCACGCCCGAGGACATGGCGGACGCCGCCAGCTTCCTGCTCGGTGATCGCGCCACCTTTATTTGCGGCGCCATGCTGTTCGTCGACGGTGGCCACGACGCATTGATGCGCCCCGACAGTTTCTAGGGCGAATTCAGTTAGCGTTAACAGACCCTGTAAGGTACAGCGCCCCGCAACGGGGCGCTGATCGGCTCAGTACTGGCTGATTGTCTTTTCTGCAAATCCTTCGATGCCGGCGAGTTTTTTCTCCAGGGTAATAGCCGGGTCATAGGGATTCCAGGGGTTCACACAGATATCGGTCACGCCCAGCGCCTCCAGGCGTTGGTAGTCATCCATGCTGCGCGCAGTCACATCAAAGGCATGCACTTCAAATTGGGTTCGCTCGTCAGTGCCGTACTGCTGACGGAATTCCGCAAGCGCCGCCAGAATCTCTTTCAGGGTCTCGTAATCACTGTTGGCTGACACCCAGCCATCGCCAAGCTGGGCCGCCCTGCGCAGGGCAGGCTTGGAATGACCACCCACCAGAATCGGTACCGGCGCTGTGGGAGCCGGTGACAGCTTACAGCGACCAATTGCGAAATGATCACTCTGGTATTCAAAGTATTCACCGCTCATCGCCGCCCGGATGATTTCCAGGCACTCGTCAAAAATCTTGCCGCGCTGGTCGAAGTCGACCCCGTTAAAGGTAAAATCCTCCTTCCAGGGGCTTAATCCGGCGCCCAGACTGACGCGGTTACCGCTCACTACCGCCAGTGACGACAGCGCCTTGGCCAGCACCAGCGGCTGGCGCACCGGCACCTTCATCACTGCCGGGTAAAAGCGCAGCTTTTCGGTTGCCGCGGCCATCGAAGCCATGGCAATAAAGGGATCCAGCACCGGCATTCCGTCGAGCACCTGGCGAACGGCGTCGGTGTTCATATAGGGATAGTCGGATTCGGTGATTTCCGGGTAAAAAATGCTGTCCGGAATCGCCAGCGAATGAAACCCTGCCGCCTCTGCGGCGCGAGCAAGTTCTGTGTAGTCCTCGGTACCGCCAAGTCCTGTGTGCAAAGAGAATCGCATAGTCAATCCTGTCTTTTCAGTAAAGGCCCGATGATGCTAGCCTGGCACCGGGGCAAAAAAAACCGTGCCTGGGCTTCAGGCACGGTCAATGGAGGCCCTAGAGGGGCACTGCTTAAAACTCGTAGCCGACCGATACCGCCCAGGTACGGGGGTTGTTGTAGCCGGCAGTCTGGAACAGGGTCAGGTCGAAGGTGTTGGTCAGCACCCGGGTGTCCTCCAGGTTCTTGCCTTCCACCGCAATCCGCCAGTTGCTGCCGGGGCTGCGGAATACCGCCAGGGCATTCCAGATCACGTGCTCGTCCTGAACCTGCGCCGCCGCGGCAGCTTCGTTGGTCAGGTCTATCGGCGAATTGGTGTACGACTCGGTACGGTAAGAGAAGTCCGTTCCGAGCATCAGGCTGCCCCAGTCGGCGAGATCAAACTCGTAGCTCACCCGCCCGGCCACGGTCCACTCCGGGGAGAAACCGATGGCAGTCGTGTCGGCGATGTCGCCACCGGCGGATTCAAACTTTTTGACGTCTACATCGAGATAACCCACGTTCAGGCCGACTGTCAGGCCGTCGACAGCGGGCAACCAGGTCATCTCCAGGTCAACGCCACTGGTTTCCATTTCACCGACGTTATCGACTGTCTCCTCGAAGTTGTTATCAACCAGGCCGATGGTGGCCAGTTGCTTGTCCTGGTAGTCGTTGTAGAAGATTTCGCCGTTCACGCGCAGGGTGCCATCCAGCACTGTAGTCTTCATGCCCAGGGTATAGGCGTCCACCACCTCGGGGTCGAAAGCATCACTCTTGCCGCTCTGGTTCTGGAAGCCGCCGGACTTGAAGCCCGAGGAAAAGCCACCGTAGAACATCAGGTCCTCACCGGCAAACCAGGTCAGCTTGGCGCTGGGCGAGAATTCCGTCCAGTCATCCTTGGCGTAGGTCGGCTCGGGGAAACTGATATTGATGGCCTCGGTATAGGGTGTCGCCCAACCCACAAATGAGGGGCTGGCTGCCGCAGTGGCTTCCTGGCCGGGGGCGATCGCCAGGGGAACAACGCCAAAGGGCGTATTGGCCAGGGCCAGGGCGTAGAGTTCCTGGTCCACAGTCGCGGTCTGGCTCTCCTCTTTTTCGTCCTTGGTATAGCGGCCACCCACGGACAGCTGCCAGCTCTCGGCGAAGTCCCAGTCAATAGTGGCGTAGACCGATTGGGAGGTCAGGTCGCGCTCATCCAGGTGAGTGTCCTTGAACTGGGTGGTAGTGCCCAGCAAACGCGGGGTCTGCAGCGTGGTTCCGCTGATCTCGGTAGTGGCGTCGAGGTAGTAAACACCCAGCACCGCCTGCAGGTTCTCGCTACTGTAGTTGAACTGGAATTCCTGGCTGAAATCCTCGAATTCCCGGTCGTTGAGGGTGTAAATAAAAGTCTGCTCACTGCCGTCAAAGTCGAAGGGCTGGACGTGGTCAGTATTGCGCTGGGCGGTGATCGATTTCAGGGTCCAGCTGTCGCTGATATCCCAGTCGACGGTCAGGGCGACGGTGGCTGACTCGATCTCGAACTTGTTGAGCAGATCGCCTTGCTCGGTGGAGACCTCGTCGGGGTCGCCGGCCACTGCCGCGTCATTGGGAGTCTGCAGAAGCCCGGTACCCGGCGCCAGGAAGAAATTGGCGCCATTGGTGAAGAAGTCCAGCTGCTGCAGGAACCCGGCATCAACGCCACTGCGGTTGGGCAGGCGCGGGACTGATTCGTCCAGGTTATAGTCCCCGGACAGCTTGACCCGCAGCGTGTCAGTTGCATTCCACACCAGAGCGCCGCGATAGGCAGATACATCCTGGTCCCAGAAGCCGGCACCATCGAAGGTGTTTTTCTGGATGGGGTCGCGTTCGCGATACAGGGCGCCGAAACTACCCAGCAGCGTATCACCGATGATCGGCCCGGAAACATTGCCTTTTACCTGCAGGAGGTCGAACTCGCCTGTCTTGACCTCAATGTCACCGCTCAGTTGCTCGGTGGGTTCACGGGGCACGTATTTGATGGCGCCGCCAATGGTGTTGCGCCCATAGAGGTTACCCTGGGGGCCCTTCAGAACCTCAATTCGCTCCACATCGTACACTTCCAGCAGGGATCCGGTGGCCCGGTTCATGTAAATATCATCAACGTAAATGCCGACACCCTGGGCGAAATTGGGGTCATTGCCAATACCGCGGATAAACGCCGCTACCGAGCCTGCCTGCAGGCCGCCGGTCTCGGTGAGGGTGAGGTTGGGGGTCATCCGCTGCAGGTCTTCCATGCCCTCCACCTGGGCGTCCTGCAACTGGGCGGAGTTAAACGCGGAAACCGCCATCGGGACGTCCTGCAAACTCTCGCTTCGCTTACGGGCGGTGACTACCACCTCTTCCAGCTGGGCACTTGCGTAGTCGGAAGAGCCGATCGCTGCCACAACTGCCAGGCTCATCAAAGTGTGTTTGTAGTGCTTGTTCATTCGAGCATCTCCACGTTATAGGTTATGGTATTCAAATCCCTACGCTCGCAGCTACCGGAGTCTGCGGCTTGCTAATCAGCGGAAGTATCACCGCTGGGCGCCTCAATCTGTAGAACCTCTCACTTCAACTTAATATACATTTACGTTCACTGCCCCGGCACAGCAGAGAACGCAGATGTAAACAAGATTGACCGCAGGGGTCCTTTGTCCCCGCCGCCGGCCAGCTATGATATCCTCTGGTCACTTACTGGAGTCTCCTTCAATGTCCGCAGCACTTAACCACCTGCTATCCCCGGGCAAGATAGGCCCTATGACCTTGCGCAACCGCATTGTGCTGGCGGCCATGGGATCCAATTTTGCCAGCGAGGACGGCCATTGCACAGAGCAACTGCTCGCTTACTACGAGGCGCGTGCCCAGGGTGGTGCCGGTTTGCTGGTGCTGGAGACTTCTGCCGCCTGCTATCCCCGCGGCGCTACCATGCCCCGCACGCTGGCATTTTCCGATGATAGCTATCTTCCCGGACTGCGCGAGCTGACCTCCCGGGTCAGGCAGCACGGCGCAAAAATCGTGGCCCAGCTCAACCACGGCGGCAAAATGGCCCAGGAAGACACCGCCGCCGGGCGGCTTATTCCGGTGCCCTCGCCGCTCACCCCCTCCCCCAGCAACATGTTCAAGGTGCTTACCCGCGCGGAGATCGGCAACTTCATCAAAGCCGCAGGGCCGGACGGCAAGGGGCCGCAGTACCAGGAAATGAGCGAGGACGACATCGCGGCTATCGTCAACGAGTTCAGGGATGCCGCACTGCGGGCCCAGGCCGCCGGATTCGACGGCGTCGAGGTCCACGCCGGCCACGGCTACCTGCTGGCCAGCTTCCTGTCGCCCTATACCAACAAACGCCAGGATCGCTATGGCGGCAACCACGAGAACCGGGCGCGTTTACTGACCGAGATCATTACCGCCACGCGCGCCGCCACCGGGCCCGACTTTGCCATTCTGGTGCGCCTCGACGCAATGGAATATCGCACGGAGGGCGGGATTACCCCCGCTGACTGCGTGGTGACCGCCAGCCTCTGTGAAGCGGCCGGCGCTGACGCCATCGATGTCAGCGCCTACGGCAATGTGGCCCATGCCATCGCCTTCACCGAGGCGCCGCTGGTGCACGAACCCGGCGGCTTCATCGACTTCGCCAAACAGGTAAAAGCCGCCGTCAGCGTTCCGGTGATCGGCGTCGGCCGCATTGAGCCGGAGGTGGGCGAACGCCATATTGCCGCCGGCGATTTCGACTTTCTTGCCATGGGTCGCAAACTGCTGGCGGACCCCGAACTGCCGAACAAGCTGATGGCGCGCACCCCCGAGCAGATCCGTCCCTGTATTTACTGCTATATCTGCGTCAGCCAGATCTTCATCAACAAGCCCATGGTCTGCGCCGTCAATCACAGCATGGGCAGGGAACACGAGGGGGATATCCTCGCCCGCAGTGGTGCCAGACAGCGAGTGCTGGTGGTCGGTGGCGGACCCGGCGGCATGGAAGCGGCGCGTATGCTGGCGGAACAGGGGCATGACGTCAGCCTGTGGGAGAAAGAGAAGGACCTCGGAGGAACCGCCCGTATCGCCGCCCTCGCCTACCAGCCGAATGAACGCCTGATCCAGTACCTGGCGGCGGAAATGCGCCGACTACCCATTGACCTGCAGCTGGGAAAACAGGCCAGCGCGGAGGACATTGCCCGCTTTGGGGCCGACCACGTCATTCTGGCAACGGGCGCCATCCGCACCGCACCTGACATCCCCGGCAAAAACCAGCGCCACGTATTTGACGGTGATGAGTTGCGGGGGGTGCTCTTTGGCAGTGACAAGGCGGCTGCGGCCAAACTGTCGCCGTTTTCCCGCCTGATGCTGTGGGCAGGCAGGCTGAGCCAGGCACTGCGCAGCATTGCGCTGATGCGCTACGCATCCCGGTTCTGGATGCCGCTGAAAAAAGAAATCGTGATTATCGGCGGCGGCCTGGTAGGGCTGGAGCTGGCCGAGTACCTGGTTGAACGAGGCCGCCGGGTAACGGTGCTGGAACCGGGGCCGGACCTCGGTGCCGAGCTTGCCATCGTCCGGCGCGCCAGGGTACTGCACATGTTGCGCGAGCACGGGGTTGCGATCCATCGCAGTAGCCCGATTCGCGAGATCACCAGCGATGCGGTGGTTTACGAGCATGAGGGTGAGCAACAGTCCCTGCCGGCCAGGCAGGTAATCATCGCCATGGGCGCCGAGGGCGATAGCCGTCTCGCCGATGCCCTCGGTTCCAGCGAGGCCCAGGTACACCGTATCGGTGACTGCCAGGACATCGCCTACATTGATGGCGCCATACTGTCGGCCCGTGAGGTGGTTCAGCAGATAACCGCCTGAGCCAACCGGGTCACGACGCCAGGCCAGGGGCTTTCAGCCCCCGGCCGATTTACACCCTTTACCGTATCCCGAGCTGGACCTCGACCGCGGCAGGCGCCCCCGCCGGCAGCAGCACTCGCACCTCGCCGCTGTGTTCATAACCCAGCTCGGCGAGGCCGGCGGCGAACCGGGCCAGCACATCAGCCGGGTCCTCAGGCATTTCCCTCAAGATAACAGACGCGCAGTTGAAAGCTTCGCTGTTGTAAATACGATAGCGACCGAGAGCCTGCGCTGTACCGCGAATGGGTAGTGCAAGACCGTATTCTCCTCCCGGCAGCGGAAGCACATGCAGGGGACCGCCGGCGCTGCCACCGGCCTTCACCAGGCTGACGTTAAGGCGTGGCGCCAGCTCTCGCACCCGGCCCAACAGGCTGGTCAAATCCGCGCCCTCAGCGCTGTAGAAAAACCGTGTGGCGGGAACCGTCTTGAGGGTGATGTCCAGCGTGGAGGCTGCCCCGGTCGTCTCACTGTCTATTTCTGCGCTTGCGGTCGCAGGTGCAGGGGCCGCGGCCAGTTCTTCGTACTTGCCCTCGGAACCGTAGCAGGGGCCCCGCACCCGCCGCCGCTCAGACTCGGTGGCGGGAGCGGCGCCCATGAACCGCAACCACTCGCCAGCCTCGGCATGGGCACCACCGACCAGGGTTGCGTTGATGAATGCCCGCCTGGCCTGTTCCGGCCTGTGCTGCTTGAGCAGGGCCACTCCCAGCAGCAGGTTGGCCCTGCTGACAAAGCGGTCCTGGAGCTGTTCGCCGCAGGCCTGGAGCACGGTCCTTTCCACCGCAGCCCAGCGTTCGTCCTCCATTTGCAGCTGGGCCAGGTACAGGTAAAGCTCGGTATCGCCGCTGCTGGCGACCGCCTGCTCCAGTGCGGCCAGCGCCCTGTCCCGCTCCCGGGCCTGCAGCCACAATTCAAACAGCTGGCGCTGGCGCCGCGCATCCGCTGGTATTTCACCCTGCTCCATGGCCAGCTGCAGTGTGCGGGCGGCCCCGTATGGATTGCCGTGGAGGGCCTGCAGGTCAACCAGCAGCTGTAACTCCGCCACCGTGAACGCCAGACCTTTTTCCCGCGCCAGCCGCAGTTGGTCCAGGGCCTGCTGCCCTTTTTCCTGCTGCAGGTAGACCGACACCAGCTGATGCCAGTGCGCCGCGTTGCCAGGCTCCATGGCGAGCAGTTGCTCCAGGATGTGTTCACACTGCTCAAAAGCTCCGCTGCGGTAATACAGCGCCAGCGCCTGCCGCAGCTGGTTGACATCCAGAGGCAGACCCTCGGCGCTGATGCCATCGAGGGCCACCACGGTGGCGACATAGTCTCCCTGGCGGAACCGGGCCTGGGCCAGCAACAGGAAGTCCCTGGCGTCCGGGACCAGGTCTATCGCCAGCGCCCGCTGCAGGGTATCCGCCGCAGCGGGGTAGTCTTGCTGCAGCAGGTAGACCTGGGCCAGCTCGCGCAACATTTCCCGGTTGGCCACGGCCGCGAGCCCGTCTGCTGCCAGCGCCTGCTGGTAGTAGGTCACCGCCGCCGGGTAATCCTTGCGCTGCAGGTGATGGCGGGCGAGAAACCGGCCCGCGCTGGACCTGGCATAGGGATCGTCGATGCTGTCGATCTGCTGTTCCAGCTCCGCCGCCGACAGTTCACTGCCCTGACCCGCTTCACCCAGCGGATCCAGCTGGATCCTGCTGCGGTACTGGCCCTGCTCCCGGGCCATTCCCGCGGCGGCGCCCAGGCACAGTAGCAGCGCCAGGGGGAACTGGCGCCTAATCGACATTGGGGAGATTATTCGGGTAATCCTGCCAGCGCACCTCGACCTTCTGGGTCAGCACCACATTGCTGGCGGACTGGCGGGAGAAATTTACCGAATAGTGCCAGTCTTCCACGGCGGCAATAACCTTGTCTTCAAACACCCCCCGGGGATTGGCATCGAGCACCCGCACGTCCCGGGTCTCGCCGCGGGGTGTGACGGTAAAAGCCACCAGCACCCAGCCACTGATCCTGTTCTCCCAGGCCACCTCGGGAACGTTGGGGCGGCGGGTATTGTAGGGTACGACCTCGACAAAGCCGTTGGCGTCCTGGCCATTGCCGGGTATATTCACACCGGCTGCTCCCCCCGGGGCGCTGAAGCTGGACCCCACGGGCTGGAAATCAATATCGATCGCGCCGGGGTCAAAGTCAGGCATTTGCGGCTCGGTGGCCAGCTGCGGTGCCGGTGCCGCCACCTGCAGGGCCTCCATTTGCGGTTCGGCGGCCGGGGCATCCTCCGGCTGTGGCTGTTCCTCCTGGACATCCGGCTCCGGCTGGCGGGGCAGTATTTCCACCTGTTCGTAGACCGGCAGGCGAAGGCTGCCGTCCCCGCTGCGCTGGATCAGCCCCTGCATGAACAGGAAAATCGCCAGGGTCAGGCCCAGGGCACCGGCGAACGCGGGCAGCAGGCGCAGCGGTGGCAGGCCGGTCACTGCGCGCCCCGCTCGGCGGCAATCGCGATCCCCTCCACACCCGCCAGCCGCACCTGGTCCATGACTTCCACCAGTATGCGGGTGGCAGAATCTGCATCCGCCTGGATGACCACCGAGCCCTCCAGGTTGTCGGCGTGCAGGCGGGCGACAATCGCCCGCACACTGCGCGGGTCCACCGGGCGGCGGTCTACCCAGACTTCCCCCTCCGCGGTAATGGCGATAAAGATATTGGCGCTTTGCTGGGGCGTGGCCGAGTCGGCCCGGGGGCTGGATACGCTCACCCCGGATTCCTTGACGAATGAAGTGGTGACGATGAAAAAGATCAGCATGATGAACACGATGTCGAGCATGGGCGTCATGTCCAGCTCGGTCTCGCCGCTTTCCGGCAGGTGGCGCCGGGCAGTCATGCGACGCTCCGGGAAGCGCGGTCCGCGCGCAGGGCCAGGGTGTCAGCCAGAGCGCTGGTGCGCCGATCAGCCAGTTGTCCCAGGCGAACAGTGAAGTAAATCCCGGTCAGGGCGACCACCAGTCCCGCCATGGTAGGTATGGTCGCCCGGTACACGCCGCGCGCCATCGCCTGGGCGTCGTCGTTGCCGCTGACCGCGATCACTTCGAATACGCCGATCATGCCCAGTACCGTACCGAGCAGCCCCAGCAGGGGACACAGGGCCACCAGCACCCGGATCAGCGGCAACTGCGCGTGCAGGGCCAGCGACGCTTCCGAGACCATGGCCTCACGTATCTTGCGGGCCCGCCAGGAGGAACAGTCCCGGCGCTGCTGCCACTGCCGGACCAGCAGGCGGGCCCGCTGTGGCCAGCTGATGCGCAGGAACCACGCGCGTTCGAGAATCAACAGCCACAGCAACAGGCAGGTGAAGAATAACAGCCACAGCACCGGCCCTCCCTCGGCAATAAAATCCGTTACCCGATACCAGCTATCCACCGCTAGCGCTCCTTCGCCTCGGCACTGCGGGCCAGTGCCCCGGCGCACTGCTCGTCGAGGCGCTGGACGGTGGCCCTGGCCAGGTAGGCAACGATGCTGTGGCCGAACAACAGCGGAATCGCCATCACCAAGCCCAGTACCGTGGTCACCAGGGCCTGGGATATGCCCCCGGCCATCAGCTTCGGATCACCGGTACCGAACAGGCTGATCGCCTGGAAGGTGAGGATCATTCCGGTGACCGTGCCCAACAGCCCCAGCAGGGGCGAGGTGGCGGCAAACAGCTTGATCAGGCTGTTGCCCCGCTCCAGCGCAGGAATTTCCGCCAGTACGGCTTCATCCAGCTTCAGCTGCAGCAGCTCGTCATCCTCGGTGGCAAGACCTTGTACCGCCAGCAGGACTCTTCCCAGCGGATTGTTCGCCCGCGGTGAGGTAATCTCCCGCAGCTGCCGTCGAATACGCCGGTCAACCACCAGCAGGTAGCTTAGTCGAAACAGGGTTAGCAGCAGGCCGGCCAGGCCCAGGCCGATAATAATCAGGCCGATGCTGCCGCCCTGCTCAATGCGCTCGCGCAGGTCCGGGGTGAAGCTGAGCATGCCCAGCAGGCTGCCCCGGGTGGGATCTATGGCGAGCGTATACAGGCCGCTGCCCTGCCCGCCAAAATTGCGCGCTGCCCGCTGGAAGCGCGCCGGCGGTTGCCGGCTCAGGGTCAGCAACTCGGCTGTCTCCGGCACGTAACGCAGGAAGTTGCCATTGTCCCAGGCGGAAAATGGTCCCACCCTGAGCACACTGGCCTCGCGGACCGCGCCGCGGGTGTCGATCACCGCTGCCGGAAAACGGCTAATCCTGCCACTCTCGATCATGTCTTCCTGCAGCAGCAGCCACAGGGCCTGTATTTCCCCGATCGTCACCTGGCCATCGGCGGCGGCCAGTTTCTCGACCTGCGGCAGGCGCTGCGGCAACTGGGCACTGAGCATGGAATCACGGAGCACGGCGGAGAAGTCGCCGGCAAACTCGCGAAAGGTACTGCTGAGATCGCCCATGTCGGCGGTGACCTGTTCCAGTTCCTCTTCCAGCCGTCCTATCTCTGCCGCTTTGCGCTCGGTGATCGCCAGCAGCGGCTGGTTCTGCTGTTGCTGGCGCTCGAACTCGGCGCGGGCCGCAGCCAACAGCTGCTGCTGGCGCTGCCTGTCGGCAAGAAATTCCTGCTCTCGCTGGCGGTTCAACTCACGCTGCTCCACCTGTTGCTGCTTGACCCTGGCCAGCAGCTGGTCCAGGTTCTGCGGCGCATCGGCGGCGTGGCTGGCGGCCGCGAGACAAAGGCTCGCCAGTAACAGCAACAGCCGGTTCACGATTCCGTTCCCCCGGCCGGCAAGGGCAGAGCCAGCAGCTGCGGCGCGGTTTGCTTGCGGGCGACACGCATCGCCTGGGCCAGGCTCCGGTTGTGTTCCGCTGGCAGTGCTTGCCAGTCGCGCTTGATGATGTCCCAGTAAGCGCTGCTCTTGCGGTCCAGACTCTGGTAGTAAAGCGCGGTGCGACCGAGTCGCAGGTATTCAACCGACAGGGTCCCACCGTCAACGTCCAGCGGGCCCCGCCAGGCCTCCAGCGTGGTGCCGTAGTGCTGTTCAATCTGGTAGGCCTCCAGCAGCAGCCGCAGGCGGGCCGCCACCGAGAGCTCAGGATTATCCAGTCGCTGCCTGAGCTGTAGTACCCCCGCCAGTCGCTCCTGCTGGTGGAAAGGCAGGTCCAGGACCACGAACTCCTCCAGGGCGTCTGCCATCGAGCGCATCAGCGGCAGGATTCGCTGGCGGGTGATCCTGGCCTGGGCAATCTGCCGGTTGAGGGACTCGATGCGTGCATCCTGGGACGCCTGCAAATGCTCCAGTTCGCGGGTGTATGCCTGCTGGTACTCGCTGCTCTCTTTCAGGCTGCGGTATTCTTCCAGCAGGATGCGGGTTTCCCGGGACAGCGCATCGATCTTTTGCTGTGAACTGGCTGCGCTGCGATTGGTATCGGCGACCACCTCCAGGCTCTGCCCCAGCTGTTCCCCTGCCCCCTGACCTCGAGCAGGCAAGGTCGGCAAGGCGAACAGCAACAGGGATATCAGGAATAGCAGTGTGGTATTAGCGGCCATCAAGTGCGTCATTATTGCGGTTTGTGTTGCTGCTGCCACGATCAGTGGCAGCAGTCAGTAGTCAAGTTTCCTTTGCTGTCGCAACTGTTGCAGATCGGGCAGGCCCATGCGGGCGCGGAACTCCTCGGTCAGGGCGATGATCTGCTGGTAGAAAAATTCATGCGCGGCGGAACCGAGCACCCGCTGCGGTCGCACCGCCACATAGCGGATACTCAGGTCGCTGAGCCCCGGGATCGGCAAGGCCACCAGGTAGCGGGACAGGTTGAACTGTTCCATCAACAGCGGGGGTGCGGGGAACAGGCAGTCGGTTTCGCTGACGATTTGCAGCGCGGTTTGCAGGTCATCAGTTTCCACCTGGGCCTCGGTGCGTCGCTGGTACTCCTCCACCTGCTCGGCACTGTTCTCGCTAAGACGCAGTTCGCCAATGTCGGTGGACATCAGCGCAACCTGGGGGAAGCGGGCTACATCGTCAACGCTGAACTCGGTGTTTTCCAGCGGGTGCCCCTTGCGGGCCATCAGCACCGGCTGGGCGAAGGCCAGGGTAGTCAGCTCCAGTTCCGCCGGGTAGTGCCGGCGTTCGATTTGCAGGGCCATATCCAGGCCTCCGGTAGCGAGCTGCTCGAACAGGTCGTCCGCCTGGGAACAGACGCGCAGGCGCATGCCCGGTGCATCGCGCTGCAGCCTGGCCACCAGGGCGGGAATAAACCAGGCGCCCAACGGCCCCTGGGCCAGTAAATTCATCTTGCCTTCGTAGACCCTGGGGTCAAACTCCAGGGGCTGGATCATGCTCTGCACCGCCTGCAGCACCTCGGGCAGGCGCGCCCCCAGCTGTTCGGCCCGCGGTGTGGGTACCATGCCGCTTCCCCGGCGCACAAACAGCTGGTCGTCAAATAACTCCCGCAATCGCCCCAGGGTTTTGCTCATCGCCGACTGGGTGATGTACAGGCGGCTGGCCGCCTGGGAGACAGAGCGCTCCTCCAGCAGCGCCTCCAGCGCTACCAGCAGGTTCAGGTCCAGCCTGCCGAGATCGCGGATGTCCATTTACCGTCCCGACATCGCAGCTGAATGAATAAAATTCATTTTTAAAATGAATTTATGCCATTTGAAGAATAGAGCATCGATCCCTACATTGAACATGAGGCTGGCACCCGGAGTGCCGGCGTAATGAGAGGGTCTCATCATGGCTTATATACTTTCACTGGCAGTAACCGTACTTGGCCTGGGTATCTGGCAGGAATGCACCGGCTCCGGCCACTCCGAGGGCGACCTCGGCTCCGAACGCCACGGACAGCGTCTGCGCTAACCATCAGCGACCGGAAACCCGGGTATGCAACAGGGCCGCCCAGCTGTTAAACAGGTTGGTCATATCGGTTCCCGCAGCCCGGGACCATTGCGCCGCACCTACCGACTGGCGATCCCGGACAACGGCGAGCAGTTGTCCGGACTCCCCATCGAACAGCCTTATCTCAATCGACACATGAACCACATCCCGGTTGCTACTGACCGAAGAGCCAGGGCTTGCCGCTGAGGTATTGGTCGCCCGCCCGGGGCTCAGCCGGGTCAGGGCCGCTGCGACTGCCAGCCGCTTACCCGCCTCCCCTGTTCTGGGGTAATCCGCAAAAGCGTGACGGGTAGCATTGCGCCAGGCGGCGACCAGTTTGTCCTCGCGCTCGGCAGTCATCTGCCAATCCCGGCGCGTGGTGCCGGTCTGGGTGGTAGTGCTCACCTCCACATCACCCGCGTTGAAGGGCTCAAACAGCACCTCGCCATAGGCGGGCAAATTCGCCTGCGGCAGGATAAACGCCGATTCAAAGCCCGTATCACTTGCCCGATGCAATCCCGCGCTGGCGAATTCAGTGGCCGGCTGCTGCTCTACGCGCGGCGTACTGCAGGCCACCAACAGGGATAAGGGCAATGCCAGAACCAGATAGCGCCGGGACTTCATTGATTGCTCCAGAGACAAAAAGGCGACCAGCAGGCAGTTACCCGGTGGTCGCCCCGATAGCACTTGCCGCCAACGGCCGGATCAGGCAGTCGCGGCCTCGGGCTTGGGTTTGATCAGGAAACAGGCCAGGGCCGGCATCAGAATCAGCGCGCCGAACATGTTCCAGATAAACATGAAGGTCAGCAAAATGCCCATATCAGCCTGGAACTTGATCGGCGACATGACCCAGGTAATAACCCCTGCGGCCAGGGTCACACCAATCAGCGCCACTACCCGCCCGGTAAAGTTCAGCGTTTCGTAGTAAGCGGTGGTCAGGTCCATTCCCTGCTTCTCCTTGGCCAGGATCACCGTTAGCACGTATAGCGCGTAATCCACGCCGATACCTACACCCAGTGCGATCACCGGCAGCGTTGCCACCTTGACCCCGATGCCCAGCCACACCATCAGGGCCTCACAGAGAATGGAAGTGAGCATCAGGGGCAATACGGCACAGACCACGCCGGGA
This sequence comes from Seongchinamella sediminis, assembly GCF_003457605.1. Taxonomy (GTDB): domain Bacteria; phylum Pseudomonadota; class Gammaproteobacteria; order Pseudomonadales; family Halieaceae; genus Halioglobus; species Halioglobus sediminis. The sequence goes on along the minus strand of NZ_QRAN01000004.1, from coordinate 121,740 downwards.
ATGGAGCGGAATGTCAGCATGCACAGCAGGGTTACAGCGCCATAGACATAAAACAGCATCTCCCGGTTGGCTTTTTTCACCACAATGTTGGTGGCGGCCTCAAAGCCGGAGCTGCCCGCGGCGCCCAGGAACTCGATCTTCTCGATCTCGCCCCAATCGGCATTGAACGCATCCAGCGTGTCCACCACCCGGGTCAGGGTGGCGGCCTTGTGATCAGCCAGGTAAATCAGCATCGGCCAGATGGAACAGCCCGGATCCACGTATTCCAGGGTCACCAGTTCGCTCACCGCGTAGTTGACGGTATCCTGGTTGCGGAATAGGGCCTGCCACTTGGGGAAACCCTCGTTAATACCCATCATGATTTCCCGGGTACGCACATTCAGGCCGCGCACGTCTTCCACGCCTTCCACCTGGCGCAGGCGCCACTCCAGCTCGTTTGCCAGGCTCAGCCCCTCAAGATCGATGCAGCCATCGGGTGCGGTTTTCACGATGATGGCGAATACGTCGGTACTGACGGAATAATTTTCCATCATGAACGCCACGTCCTTGTTGTAGCGGGAGTCCGGTCGCAGTTCGGGAGCCCCCTTGTCCAGGTCACCAATCTGCAGGTCCTGGGCAACATAGATACCCACGCCTGCGAGCACAATGCTGACCACGATCGCCGCCGCGGCCGGGCCGCGCCTGGTAAACTTGAGCAGGAAGCGCCACAGGGCGTGCATTTCCTCGATACTCTTGACCGGCCGTGCCGCCCGCTCGGCGCAGGTTTTACCGACACCGGTATAGGACAACACAATCGGTATCAGGATCAGGTTGGTGAAAATCAGCACCAGCACGCCGATACTGGCCGTGATCGCCAGATCCTGAATCACCTGGATCTGGATAATCATCAACACCGCAAAGCCCACACCGTCAGACAGCAGGGCCGTCACCCCCGCCAGGAACAGGCGGCGGAAGGTATAACGCGCGGCGATGTAACGGTGGGTGCCGCGGCCAATATCCTGCAGCACACCGTTGAGCTTCTGTGCGCCGTGACTTACCCCGATAGCAAATACCAGGAACGGCACCAGGATGGAAAACGGGTCCAGCTCATACCCGAGCATGGACAGTATGCCCAGCTGCCAGGCTACCGCCACCAGGGTACAGGCAATCACCATTACCGTTGAACGAAGACAGCGGGTGTACCAGTACAGCAGCGCGGTGGCGATGACCACCGCCACGGCAAAGAAGGCCATCACCGCAAACAGGCCGTCGATGAGGTCGCCGATCAGTTTGGCAAAGCCTATAATGTGAATGGAGCGATCGGGATTACCCTCGGTGAACTGGTCACGGATATCCTCGAGCTTGCCACTGAGTTCGGCGTAATCCAGACGCTCACCGGTTTCCGGATTCTTGTCCAGAAGTGGCACAATGATAGCCGCCGACTTTTCATCGTTGGCGACCAGGTCGCCCATGATGCCCGCCCGGAGAATATTTCGTTTCACCTCGCCGATAGAACGCTCTGAACCATCGAAGTCGCCGGGAATTACCGGCCCCCCCTCAAAGCCCAGTTCGGTCACCACCCGCCAGCGGGTGTTGGGGGTGAACAGGGATTTCATGCCGTTGCGATCCACCCCGGGGATGTAAAAGATCGCGTCGTTCACCTCTTCAAGTAACTTGAGGTTCTCCCTGGTGAATATGGTCCCCTCTTTTACCGCCACAACCACTCGCAGGTTATTGCCCAGCCCCTTCAGCTCGTTGCGATTGGCCTGGTAGTTGATCACGAACTCGTGGGCCTTGGGCAGGGTTTTCTCAAATCCGGCCCGGAGCTGGATTTTGGTAGCCTGGTAGCCCAGTACCAGGGTCACCAGGGCGCAAAGCGCCATCACCATGCCACGATTGTTGAAGACCAGCCGTTCCAGGAAGGTCCCGGAGTCGTAATCAAACTCCTGCAGATCCGAAATTACCGGAAGGTCTGACTGTTCTGAATGCGCCATCGATATCTCTCCGATAAAATTCGTTTACTGGGGTAACTGCAGCTTTTTGATGCCGGCGGGGCCGCCGACCAGCAGGCTGCCAGAGGGGCCCGGGCTTACGGTGTAAACACGGCTGCCGCTGGCAAGGGGCAGGAAGTTGAAGGAGCGGCCGTCATCGCCACTGATCAGCAATTCACCGGCAATGCCCGCGACCACCATGCGGCCATCGTCCAGCATGGTGGAATCGACGATCGAGCTGGTCGGCGGTTTCTCGACTTCCTGCCAGCTGCTGCCCTCATCCTCGGTGCGGAACATGCGACCGCGGAGCCCGCCCAGGACGACAGCACCACTGGCGCTGGCGGCGCTGGTAAAAAAACTCCCCTGCCAGGGTACTGACTCGGTCATTACGGCAGTTTCCTCGCGGGCGTCACCAATCATAAACAGTCCGGCTTCGCCGCTGAGGAAAAAACGCGCGTCGCCGGGCAGGTGGGCATAGTCGAACAGGTGGTAAAACGAGTCGTTCTCGGTGGTGTGCAGGACGTGCTCCCAGCTCTGGCCACCATCCTCGGTCTTGAGCATCATGCCGTAGGCGCCAAACACGTGGCCGTATTGAGCATCATGGAAAAACACCTTGAACAGCGGCTTGTCAGCACCCTGGGAAATGGCGAACTCCATCTCCTCCACCAGGAAAGGATAATCCTCATTATCCGGGTTCTCCGTCGCCAGCTCCTGGTAATAGGCCAGCCCCTCCTCACCGTAGCGCAGGCCGTCGTACTGTTTGGTCCAGGTCTTGCCGGCATCGGCGGAATGCAGGATTACCCCCTCGTGACCCACAGCCCAGCCAAGCTCCGGCGTGGGAAAGTGAATATCCAGCAGGCTACTGCGCACCGGCACTTCTGCCTGTGTCCAGTTCTCGCCGTCCTCGGAATACAGGATATGCCCACGGTGACCGACAGCAAAATACCGGTCAAAGTATTTGTGGATGGCAAACACCAGCGACTTCTCGGCCAGTTCGCTGGGAACGGCCGGCAGTTCGAGCACGTCGTAGGATTTCTCGGCCAATACCGACGTCCAGGGTGTCAGCAGCATCCCGGCACACAGGGCAACCAGCGTTTTTCTTATTCCCATGGGACTTATTCCATTTATTGCACGTTTGCGTAAATCAAAAAAAGGGGCGTGGCAAACGCAACGCCCCCGACCTCAGATCGGCCTAGCGTACGCCACCGCGGGCCATACCCTTGGGCGTGAAGTAGCTATCCGGCTGGGATACGCCATTCTTGAACCCGCCAGGGAGGGGCTTGGTGTTGATATTGTAAATGCCCTGCAACAGGTCGTAAGCACCGTAGGCGAAGTGGTAATTCGACTTGATGTCGTACAGGTTGGCGCCGTAGGCGAACTGGACCCGCCACAGGTTACCCTGGCCATCGTAGTTCTCCGCCGCCAGGCCCTGCCAGCTGTCCTCGTCAAAGTAGAAGCGACGCTTGCTGTACAGGTGACGGTTACCCTCCTTCAGGGTTGCCTCCACAATCCACACGCGGTGCTTCTCCCAGCGAATCACATCGGGGTCGAGGAATTTTTCGCCGAGCACATCCGCGACCTCGGTCTGGAACACGAAGTCATAGCAGGAGTAGGGGATGATCATTTCCTTCTTGCCAATCAGTTTCCAGTCGTAGCGCTCCGGGGAACCGTTGATGATGAAGGAGTCATCATAAGTAGAGGTACCCGCCACACCGGGGTTGGGGGTATCGAAGTTCACCGCCGGTGCCAGGCGCACCCGGCGCTGGCCAGTCAGGTACTGCCAGGCCTTGCGGCCCTTGCCCTCGGTGAAGTCGGCGCCCGGTTCATGCACCAGCAGGATTTCACCGGCGCGGCGGGCCGGGGCCTTGTAGTTGATGCGCAGCTTGACCCAGGGAATGTCACCGATCACCTTGTCGGGCTCCTGGTACATGGGCAGGACGTTGGTGATATAGCCGGTGGTGGACAGAATCGGCTTGCCGTTAGAGCTGACGTAGTAGGTGTCGTAATCCACCGTGTGGTCCGTCAGGTAGCGGGTCAGGTGATTCCACAGTACTTCCAGGCCCGACTGGGGAATGGGGAAAGGCACGCCGGGATAGGCGTTGGCGATGCGCAGCCCGTCATCTTCCAGGGAGGCGCCGGTGGCGTTCTTGGCGGTATTTTCGTAGATCCAGTCGGGCACGACAAAATCGCGCTTGGTTGGATAAACGTGCATCTTGAAACCGTCGGCGCCCAGCTTTGCAAACATCGCCCGGGCACCTTCGGTGAGGACTTCCGAGTACTCGCTGTAGTTGTTGCCGTCGATCGTATAAATGGGCTCTTCCCCGGCGTAGGCATCGACGTAGTTGTCGGAGCCAGCGACAAAGTCAGCGGGAATGGGCGTGCCCTTGGGGTTCCAGGGCGGGATGCTGCCGTCGGCGTTACCGGCGGCTTCGGCTCCCATGGGGGTGAGGTCCTTGCCCAGGCGGGCTGCCTCCTCCGGGGAGACCGCCGCCAGCGTGGAGCTGGCGACAAAGCCACCGATACACAGGGCGGCCAGTGATTTCTTGAACAACATAGTTAATTCCTCTTATACGTATACGGTACTGAAATCGTTACACAGATAGACTAGACCAATCCTAGAATGTTCGCTTGACCGTGAGTGAAATGTTGTCGCGGTCCTTCAACAAGCCACCAATGCCGGCGTAAACGGGTCCGAAATAGGCATTATAGCGGGCATCGACTGTCCACTTCTGGTCGATATTCAGTTCAAAACCTAGACTGCCGCTGCCGCGCTCCTCGTCACCGCCAAAGGTGAAGGGACTTTTCTCACCGTCAATGGTGTAGGAAATAGAGGCAATGGCGCTGAGGTCCCAGCCGGGATACACCTGGTACCAGGTGGGCTTGAATACCCCGCCGAAAGTGCTGACCACGCGGTTCTCATAGACGCGGAAGTCGAGCAGATCACAGTTCTCGGTACAGTCATCGAGCATCTGGAACGTGGCTTCCAGGATGTAGCTGCCGCCGTCCCAGAGCGCACCGCTCTTGAGCAGGCCCAGGCCGTTGATCACCACGGACCAGACATCACCGACCGGGCCGAGATAGTTGCTGGAGTCATAGCTTTCATAGTCACCGGGGATATGGCCCAGGCCCAGGGCGCCCTCGATAGCGGGAACAAACGCCTCCGGCGCACCATAGAAGCGCTGGAAAGAGGCGTTCAGGTCAGGCGCAAGGCCGGTGCCCTTGCGCAGCACGATGTCAGCACCGACGCTGATCCCGGCGATTTCCTTGGCCAGGGAGATGGCATACAGGTCGATATCGTCCTTGAACAGCCAGCGGGACTGGCCCACGATGATGGTGCCTGTTTCCGGATCAACCACCGGGGTATTCGGCGGACAGGGCTCCAGCACGCCAGCGGCACAGCCCCCGTTCCAGGTCGCCAGCAGCGCTCCTGCCAGCGGGTTACCAGCTTGTGCCTGGACTGCCGCCAACTGGCCGGTGTCAAAGCCCGAGTGCAGACCGTGCAGGTTTTTGTCGACGTAGTTCAGGTAAATGAAACTGGTTTCCAGGGCCAGGGAGTCCACCCAGTACTGGGCATTGAAACCCCATTCGTCACTGTCGTGCTTGTCCTTGTTGCCCTGCAAACCGACCCGCAGGGGCTCGCCGGCGATGAAGGTCGCAAATTCGGTGTCCTCGGTAAGCCCCTCGGCCGGGCTGAAGAAGGTACCGGTTTCCGGCAGGCGATAGCGTTCGTGCTCAAAACTGTAATAGGCGTTCAGGGTCAGGTTATCAGTCACCTGGAACACGGTGGACAGTTTGGCGGTGGGACGGAACAGTTCCTTGGCCTCGGAGCCCGGCACCGAAAGCGCCTTGAGGAAGTCTACCGGCGCCATCGCGCCACCGACCCCGGCAATGGCGCCGGTGGCCAGCAGGCTGTTACCCCAGTAGATGGTGTGGCGACCGGCGCGCACGCCCAGCGACGTATCGCCGATGAACCAGTTACCGAACACAAACGCATCCAGGATCTCGCCGCCGAAGTAATGCAGGTCCTCGGCGGAATCACTGTACTCGCCAGGATCGACGCTGGGTGAAGCCCAGGTCTGGAAGCGGTCAGAGGGATGATCGGAATCCTTGTAGGCGTGGTCGTACCAGCCAGAGGCGCTGATACGGAAACCGAAGTCCTGCTTCCAGATCACGTCGAATTCGGACAGCACATCGAGGCGCGTGCTGACGAGACCGAGGCTGGTGCGATCCACCGACAGGTCGGCGTCATCCGCCAGGCCCGCTCCCACCGCGCTGTTGCCGCGGCCACCGAGATACACATCCCTGTTCTGCTTTTCGACCCGGGACATGATATTGGCCTTGAACGTGTTGTCCCAGCGAACCTCCCAGTCATCAGGCGTATCGAACTGAAAGGCCTGAGCTTGCATACTGATGGCGGCGAGAACCGACATGGCGAGCAGCTTCTTCTTCATATTACTTCCCTCTGCGAGTGTATTGAGTGCGTTATTTGTAATGCGGCTGCAGCCGCTAATTTTTATCCGGGTACCAAGCGTGTTTGCTGCTGTTATGGAGGCAAGCCGCCAGCACAGCGCCTGGTGGATCCCTGATTGTTATTTACCCATCGGCGAGCGCATCGCTTCATTATGTGGCGATACCTGTCGCCTGTTTGCCTGCGCTTCGCGCCTGTCGGACAAGCGCCCCGCTGCCCTCACGGCAGCCGTTTCCCTGTATGCGCCAGTTCCGGCGCCTGGACCCGTTATTTTTGTCACCAACTGAGCAGCTGCAAATTTTACCTCAAGCATACTCACGACCGGATATTGAATCGGGACATGATTTTGTGATTTTAGGCCAGTTCTGGGGAATAGCAAAGTCCCAGGCGGAATAATTCAGCTTTCGTCCAGGCTGTCTCCGGCTATTACGCCAGCTGCCCTGCCTCCTCGGCGGAAATCTCACCCTCCTGGTAAAGCCAGCGAATACTGTCGGCCAGGGTTTCTTCCAACGGCCGGAACTGGAAGTCGAGCTCGGATTCTACCCGCCGGTTGTCGAGCCTGACCCACTGGGTGGCATAGTTGAGTCCCTCGCGACTGATCGGCAGGTCCACGGGCAGATAGGGCGCCAGGAAGTCGGCAAGGCTGCCCGCCATGCGCATTAAGCGGCCGCTGATGGGCAGGGTAAAGGGCTTGTTGCCGGTAATTGACTCCAGCACCGCCGGCAGTGACTTCCAGCTGATGTAGTGACCGCCCAGCACATAGCGCTTGCTGGGTACCTCGTACTGGATGATATGCGTGTGTACCCTGGCAATATCCCTGGCATCGACGTACTGGTTGCCGCTGCTCATCAGCGGCACAAACTGGCTCAGGTAGGTTTGTAGACCGATATGCGCTTCGGTCATCTCCGGCGCATCCGGGCCGAGGACAGTCGCCGGATAGGTAATGTAAACCGGGTGCCCTTCCTCCTGCAGCGAGCGGGCATAGGCTTCGCAGGCCACCTTGGAGCGGCCATAGCCGGTTGGCTTCGGCCCGGGTGGCGAGTCCTCATTGAGTATGCTCGCTGCGGGGTCGTACAGCGCGGTCACGCTGGAGACATGGATAATGGTCTGCAGTCCCTGAGCCACCGCGCCACCCAGCACGTTGCGCGCGCCCTGCAGGTTGGTCCGGTACACCCGCTCCGCATCCGCCGCCCGGGTGGACACCAGCGCCGCCACATGCACCACGCCGTCACAGCCGGCAAGCGCCGCGTTAACCGCGTCGGCGTCACCGATGTCGCCCACGGTGTAGTGCTTGATTGTCCCTTTGGCGTAGATACGCTCCATCTTGTCGACTGAGCGCACCAGCAGGCTCACTTCCAGGCCCGCCTCCAGCAGCGCCATTACCGTGTGATAGCCGATGAACCCGGTACCACCTGTCACCATTACCCGCATCCTTTCTCCTTATTATGGCCTGTTCACGCTAATTGAGCCGGCCTCAGGCAATCAATGCCTGGCCACCGTCAAGACCGATAGTCTGGCCGTTCACATACGACGAGCTGTCAGCGCACAGCATGGCCACGAAACGCCCGATATCCTGTTCGCAGTCGCCCACCCGGCGCTGCGGGATACTGTTGATAAAGGCCGCCGCCTCGTCCGGATTGTTGTCCATCCACCACGCCAGCCCGGGGGACTTGGCATGAGGCATTATCACATTGCTGCGAATCCCCTCCGGACCCCACTCACAGGCCGCCGCCCGGGTCAGGGAACGAATGGCTTCCTTGGTCGCGGCATAGGCACCGTAACCGCTCATGTCCCAGCGCTTGCCGGCGGAGCTGGCCAGGTTGACAATGACGCCATCCCCCCGCAGGTGCGGGTAACAGAGCTTCATCAGCCGCAGGGTCGCCAGCGGTCCGGATTCGAACCCGGCGGTGAAGGCTTCATCGGTGACCTGGTGCAGCGTACCCAGCGGCACTTCCTGGGCGTTGTTCACCAGTATCTGTAAACCGCCAAAATGTCCGGTCACCGTGTCGACACAGTTGACCAGCGAGTCCAGTGACTTCACCTCACACTCGACCGGCAGCGCCTCCCCGCCGCGCTCCTCGACCAGCTTGCAGGTGGCCTCAAGCTTTGACAGGGTCCGCCCGGTGACCGCGACCCGGGCACCCTCTGCGGCCAGCGCCAGGGCAATGCCCTGCCCTACCCCCTGGCCAGCACCGGTCACCAGTGCAACTTTTTCTCCTAACAGCATTTCTCATCTCCAGTGGCTTGTATACGGGTCTTGATTATCTCCGATTCGCCACGTCGGAGTTTAAACCACTGCGGCCAAATCGGTCGACTTTTACGTTCAATCAGCGCTCTCGCCCAGCGCCTGGATTTTCTCCCGGTAGCTGCGCGGGGTCTCGCCCGTCCAGTTCTTGAAGGACCGAACGAATGAACTGGGCTCGGTGAAACCGAGAAAATCCGACAGGTCGGCAATCCTGGCGTCTTCGTTGAGCAACTTGTCGATGGCCACCTGGCACCGCACCTCGTCCTTCAACTGCTGGTAACTGGTGGACTCACTCTGCAGCCGCCGGCGCAGGCTGGACTCTGACATATGCAGTTGCGCGGCCATCTCCGTAAACGACGGCAGGCCCTGGCTCAGGTCGATACTGATTAGCGACTTGATCGTCGCGCTGGTACTTGCCGGCCGGCGCTCGATGAGTATCAATTGATATATGGCGTTGTCCAGTAATTCCCGCAGAGAGTCCGAGGTATGGACTATCCGCCGCTGCAATTGCTCTGCGGCGAAAATGAAGTAGGTGTCATCGGCATCGAACCGTACGGCACTGTGAAAAGACGTCGACAGCCTGGCGTGGTACGCGCTGTTGACAAAAGGCGCCGCTATATTGGCCTGTTCAATCTCCAGCGACTCACCCACCAGCCAGCCGCACAGCGCATGCCATATCAACAAGCCGGAGGCCTTGGCTACCGTGTCCTGGTAGTCCGCGCGGTCCCAGCCATCCGGCACCAGTGCCGCCGCCCCCCGTTCCGTGAAGCGTATCCGGTAGCCCAGCTTTGCGGTATGCCCCTCCGTTTCCAGCCACACCCGGTGGCCGATCATCGGGTACAGCATTTTTTCGTAGCGCTGGGCCAGACCGATCGCCTCCCCCAGGGTGCGAGCGCTGATCATACAATGGCACATCAGTTCGAAGGCCTCACTACCGATACCAGCCGCCCAGGGCAAGGGTTGCTTGAGTGCCTGCATCTGCAGCACCGCCTGCTTGTAGAGCCTGGAATACTGCTGGCCGGGTATGGTTTCGCCGGGTTCCAGCCGAAGGATGACCCGCCGCGACATCCCCGCGCGGGCGGCAATCGCATCCACATCCAGACCCAGCCGTTCGAGGTAATCAAACAGACGCAGGAATTTGTGGACAGGGATGTTGACTATGTGCATGACAGTGCCGAACGATTATGTTTATTAAAATGGCCCCCGTGGCCCTTTACTGGCCACAGGCCCAGCCTATCATAGTGGTCTGACAGGGCAATAAAAGGTCGCCGAAACAGGCGGTGCCCAACCTGGAAATAATTGCTGGAGAATCGCATGGGATTACTGGATAACAAAGTGGGTATCGTCACCGGTGCCGGCCAGGGCATCGGCCGGGCCATTGCCGTTCGCTGTGCGGCGGAGGGTGCCAGCGTGGTGGTGGCTGACTACAACCGGGAGATGGGCGAAGAGACCACGGCCCTGATTCGCGCCGCTGGCGGAGAGGCCACCTTCTGTTTCGGCGATGTCAGCGACGAGGAGTCGGTCAAGCAAATGCTGGACACGGTAGTCGCCAGCTATGGACGTCTGGATATCGCCTGTAACAGCGCGGCGCTCAGCAGGGGGTCGGGGCCGATCCACGAATACCAGCTAGAGGTCTTCGAGGAAACACTGCAGATGTGCCTCACCAACACCTGGCTGTGCATGAAGTACGAGATTCCGCTGATGCTGGCCGCCGGTGCTGGCGCCATCGTCAATATCTCCTCCAACGCCTCGCTGCGCGGCCAGGCGTTCAACACCGCCTACGCCGCCGCCAAGAGCGGCGTCAACCTGCTGACCAAGAGCTCCGCGGCGGAGTATGGCGCGCAGGGCATTCGCATCAACGCCGTGTCCCCGGGCGTTATCCGCACTCCCGGTGTCGAGAAGTATTTCGAGGAACAACCGGAGATGGCGGAAGGCCTGAAGCGCGCCGCGGCGATGAACCGCCTCGGGGAACCGGAAGAGATCGCCGAGGCAGTCGTGTTCCTGTGCAGCGACCGGGCCTCCTTTATCACCGGGCAGATACTCTCCGTTGATGGCGGAGGCGCGGTCAAGTAGGTTTCAGTCTGCTGGTTTCAGCAATTCCGGTGCCAGGTGTTCCACCTGGCTGCGGATCCCGTCACGCCAATCCACCCGGGTCGGGCCAATCAGGCGGTGCATTTTTTCCGTATCAATGGCCAGGCTGCCAAAGGCCCGGACGTTGTCGGCAAACACCGGTTCCAGGCCGGTGAGCTCACTGAGATATTCACACCACTGCTCGATACTGACCTGCTGTGAACCACCGAAATTAACGGTGGTCACGTCGCTGGACGCTGCCGCCAGCAGATAGGGTATTTTATCGATGTAATCATCCACGTGCAGCGGATTGTAATAATTGGGCTGCTCCGGGTGCAATTCGATGGGAATTCCCTGCTGCATCATCAGCAGGTGGTAGTACATCCATCCCCCATTGTCACCGTAGGGAACGCTCAGACGCGCGATCGTGGTGGGTATATTGCAGCTGTGGGCGACGAAGCGACACACCGTTTCCGCGGCAATTTTGGCAATGCTATAGGTCGGGAACATCACCCGGTGGTTATCCCCCAGGGGCGAATTTTCACTGCGCGGCTCGTGCCCGGCGTACTCATACACGGCTGTCGAGGAGAAGTGCAAAAAACCGCGGACGCTGGCACAACGTTGCATCAGGTGCCCCACACCCTCGGCGTTGGCCGCCAGGTCATAGTCAAAATCGCCGGTTTTGACTACGGCGAAGTTCAGTACGTAGTCGATATCCGCGGGGATTCCGTCCAGCGTTTCCGGCCTGGCAAGGTCCGCCTGAATGGCGGTGGCGCCCATGTCCTCGACCTTTTTCCGATCTTCTTCCTTGCTGTACCTCGCCAGGGCATAGACCTCGGCAATGGCCGCAAAATGCGCCACCACAGGCAGGGCGACCTGACCGGTGGGGCCCGTGATCAACAGCTTGCGTCCAGTGAGGTCTACCGCTTCGACGGGCATATCGGGCTCCCTGGTATTGTGTTACTGGTGTTTGTCGATAGCCAGCGGCGGGTAGTCGGTATAGCCCTGCGCGCCCGGCGTATAGAGAGTCGCAGGATCGAATTTGGCCAGTCCGGCACCCTGTCGCCAGCGTTCGGCCAGGTCGGGGTTGGCGATATAATTGCGGCCAAACGAGACCGCACTCAGCTGGCCACTGGCAACGGCGGCTGTCGCCTCCTCCTGGCTGAAACTGTCGTTGCCTATCAGCCGGTCGGCAAACCAGCGCTGGCCCAGGGCGATATTGTCGACCCGACCGGACGGCAGGCGAATCACATGCAGGTAGGCCAGGTCCATCGCGGCCGCCCGCTCCAGCAGGAAGTCAAAGGTCTCGCCCGGGTTCTCATCGGCGAGGTCATTAAAGGGATTGTCGGGGCAAATTCGCATGCCGACGCGACCGGCACCGCGGACACTGGCCATCGCCGCCAGCACCTCCAGTACGAAGCGGGCGCGGTTGGCAACGCTGCCGCCATACTGGTCGTCACGCTGGTTGCTGCCCGTGGACAGGAACTGGGCCGGCAGGTAGCCGCTGGTGCAGTGCAATTCCACCGCGTCGAATCCGGCGGCAAAGGCATTTTCCGTTGCCTGGCGGTACTCTTCCACCACCTGGGCCACTTCCGCCGTGGCCAGGGCGCGAGGCGTATCCATGGGTTGCATACCGGCCTGGTCGGTATAAATCTCGCCGCGGGCGGGAATCGCCGAAGGGGCAACGGTTTCCGCCCCCTCGGGCTTGTTGTAGTGGCTGGCCACCCTGCCCACATGCATTACCTGGGCCGCGATAATGCCGCCGGCCTGGTGTACCGCGGCAGTTACCCCGGTCCAGGCTTCCACCTGGGCCGCGGTATAAATACCCGGGGTGCGGCAATAACCCAGGGCATCGGCGCTGGGCGCTATGCCCTCGGAAACAATCAGTCCGGCGCTGGCGCGCTGCCGGTAGTACTCGACCATCAGCGCATTGGGTACGGCATCAGTGCCGGCGCGGCTGCGGGTCATGGGCGCCATCACAATCCTGTTGTTAAGCGGCAAATCGCCCAGTGTCAGCGGTGTGAATAAATCCATGGTTTGTCTCCTGAGGCTGTTCTGGTTGCTGTGACGAGGGCCTAGCGAACCCTGATTTTTGGATCCGGCGCCCCCCGGCGCATGGTTAGCAGAAACTGTTCCAGCGGCGCCGGTGGCGCCACCTGCGCTTCGTCATCGCCCGGCGGGTTGGCCCAGAATTCCTGCCACGAGGGCCACAGCTCATGGTAGGCCCCCTGGTAAGGTTCACGGTCCGGCCAGCGGATCTTGTTGTCCCCTACCGGCGGTTTGTTGATATCGCTTGCGTACCAGTAACAGGGCAGGCGGCGGCGAAAGTACCAGCGGCCGTCGATGCGTTCATAGTTATCCCAGTACAGCATCTGCATAATCACCCACTCGCTGCTGCCATCGGCACAGGGCGTCTCGTGTTCGTTCTTGCTGTACACCACGCCATGGGCATGATCGGCATCATCGAATTCGATCACGTGATTGCCGATATGGTGGGAGGTACCGGTGAACTGCAGGCGCAGGGTGTCATCCAGCCAGCGCTTGAGATGGGCGCGCCCCACTCGCTCACGACTCACCCGGATATCCTCGGCAAACAGGTTGACGTGGGCGTCCAGGTCGCGCATGTCCAGCGACAGGGAATACTTGGCAGCCAGCTGGCGAATTTCATCCAGTGACTCCAGTCGGTCGACGCGCTCCAGCAATGTCGGGTCCGTCATATACAGCTCTCCTTCCGGCAACAGTGACGAGCTTAGGTTCGCAGTGGCAAGCGGGCAACCACCAGAGCACTCATTTTCGCCGGCAATTGCGCTCGCCGGGAAAATACGCCGGGATGGTACAACTATTGTGGTATAACCCGGCCATGAAAACTCACTATATCGATACGGCTGATGGTGCTGCCGTTCCCTTGTACTGGCTTCACCAGGCGCCGGCGCGGGCCACACTGCTATTGCAACCTGCCCTTGGCATACAGGCCAGGCTCTATCACCGGCTGGCCCAGGGACTGGCCGAGCGGGGCATAGCCACCGCGCTGGTGGAGCAGCGGGGCCACGGCCTGAGCAGCTTGCGCCCCGGTTACCGCAGCAACTACTCGTTCCGGGAAACCCTGGATTGCGATATCCCGGCCGTCGCGCAGTGGCTACAACAGACCCTGCCCGGGGTACCGCGCTATATCGGCGGCCACAGTCTCGGTGGACACCTGTCGACCATTTACACCGGCATGCACCCCAATGCATTCCAGGGGGTTGTTCACCTGGCCTGCGCCTTCCCCTACGCCGGTGACTACCGGGGGCGGACCCGCCACATGTTGCGCCTGTTGACGGCCCTGATCCCGCTGTTCCATGTTGCCCCGGGCTACTACCCCGGTCAATTGCTCGGCTTTGGCGAACGGGAGTCGCTGGCGATGATGATGCAGTGGCGACAGTGGGCGCTGAGCGGCCAGTTTGACTTTAGCGAACGCCGGGGCCTGGCGGACGCGGTGGCCCGGTTCCGGGGCGAGGTGCTGTCGCTCAGCTTTGCCCGTGACCCTTTCAGCACCGATGCCGCGGTCGACCGGGCCCTGTCACCGTTTACCGGGGCACGGATCCAGCGGGCAACCCTGGATACTGACGAGCAGGGTGAGTTTCTCGGGCACACCGCCTGGGCAAAACAGCCAGAAGGCGTGGTGCGCCGAATCAGCGAGTGGCTGGACAGCCAGCCGCGCTAGCGCTTAAAACGGAAACACCCAGGGTAGTAGCACGATCACCACGGTGGAATACGCGATAGACAGGGGCAGTCCGGTGCGGAAATAATCCCTGAGCGTATAGCCGCCCAGGTTCTGCACCATGAGATTGGTGGTGTAGCCATAGGGGGTCAGGAAGCTGGCACTGGCACCGAAGGCGACCGCCATCACAAAGGGCATGTGCGACAGGCCGTAGCTCTCCGCCAGGCCATAGGCGATCGGGAACACCAGGGCCGCAGCAGCGTTGTTGGTCATCAATTCGGTCAACAGCAGGGTGCCGAAATAAATTCCGGCCAGGGCCGCGTAGGGGCCCAGCACGGCCAGGTGCTCATGCAGGAAGTTGGTCAGGATGCCAACGACGCCGGCATTGGTCAGCGCCTGCGACAGGGTCAGTGCTGAGGCGATAATCAGCCACAGCTCGAAGGGGAACCGGCGTCGCAACTCGGAGCCGCGCACCACGCCCATGATCAGCATGCAGACCAGCAGGAAGGCCATACCCTTGATCAGGGGCACAATGTCCAGGGTGGCCAGGGCGATCACCACCACCAGGGTGGCGGTAATACTGTAATTCTGCGCCGGGGTGGTCTTGACCCCGCCCACCGACTCGTCGACCACAACAAAGTTCTTGTCGAGGTTCTTGCGTTCGTTGAAATCCGCCCCCACCGCCAGCATCAGGTTGTCACCCGCCTGGATAGTAATATTGCCCAGCTTGCCGGACAGGCGTTTGCCGCCCCGGCGCATACCAACGACCGCGGCATCAAACAGGGAACGAAAGCCGCTGTCCTTGATGGTCTTGCCTTCGATGGAGGCGTTGGGCATGACGATTACCTCGATCATGTTCTCCCGCAGCAGGCCCTCCTCCACCGCGAACAGCCGCAGCCCGGCAAACTGCTCCAAAGCATTGACCTGGTGGATATCACCGGAAAAAATCAGCTTGTCCCCCGCCTCTATGAACTCGTTGGGTGACACCGGCGAAATCAGGTGCTCATCACGGACGATCTCAACCAGGAACAGGTCCTCCAGCTCACGCAGCCTGTTGGCCATGATCGTCTTGCCCACCAGAGGCGAATCGTCGGCGACTTCCGCCTCGATCAGGTACTCGTTAATATCGATGCTGGAGTCCTCGGACACCGGCAGCAAGCGGGAACTGGCCAGCAGCACCAGCAGACCGAGCACCGTTACCGACAGCCCAACCACCAGGAAGTCGAAGAACGCCAGGCCCTGGCCGGTGACGTCCTCGAGAAAGCTGCTGACGATAAGGTTGGTGGACGTGCCTATCAGGGTCATGGTGCCGCCGAGAATTGCGGCATAGGAAAGCGGAATCAGCAGCCGGGACGCAGCGTGATGTTTGTTGCTGCGCACGGTATGGGCCAGGGTGGCAACCACCGCCGTGTTGTTGACGAAGGCGGAGAAAAACGCGGTCACTGCCCCCAGGCGCAGCAGGCTCGCATTATAACCCGGGGTGATCAACTTGCCCGACAGACGGGTCAGCCAGGACAGTTTTTCCAGCCCCACCGACACCAGCAGTAGCAGGATCAGGGTCATCAAACCGCTGTTGGAGGCTTTCGACAGTACGTCCGCCGTATCCACCAGGCCGAGGAAGTAGGCTGATAACATGGCGCAGGTAAATACCCAGACCGCAGGCCAGTCGGTGAGGATCAGGCTGCCCAGCAGGCTCAGGAATACACCGGCAATCAACAACTGATCAATCATTAGGCAGTTCTGTGTTCCCCAAATTCCAGGGCCTAGCATACTGGGTTGTCGCCCGCGGGAACAGCGGCGGCGGGACTTAGTCTGGACAGCTAGACCAATCGTGCCGATCGCGTTGCGCAGCTGGCAATCAGGCATGCCGGGGCGATAATGCCTGTTCAGCGAGGTACCGACTTATGACAACCAGCCAATCGCTTTTCAGCCCTATCAACCTGGGTGCGCTTTCTCTGGCCAACCGCCTGGCAATGGCGCCCATGACCCGGGCGCGCGCGCCGGATCGCGTGCCCAATTCAGCCATGGTGAGTTACTACGCCCAGCGCGCTGGCGCCGGACTGATTATCAGTGAAGCCACCCAGATATCGGAGCAGGGCACCGGATCGATCGCTACCCCCGGGATTCACAGCGCCGGACAAATTGCGGGGTGGCGCCGGGTCACCGATGCCGTCCATGCCGGCGGGGGCTTGATCGTGTGCCAGCTCTGGCATGTGGGCCGGGTGTCACACACCAGCATGCAGCCCGATGGCCAGTTGCCCGTCTCTTCCTCGGCCACCGCCGGCGATATCAACACCTTCACCGCCAATGGCTTTGAACCGTGCACGCCGCCCCGGGCGCTGACAATCGACGAGATTCCCGGGGTGATAGAGCAGTACCGCCAGGCGGCGCTGAACGCGCGGCAGGCCGGCTTTGATGGGGTGCAGATACATGCTGCCAGCGGCTACCTGATCGACCAGTTTTTGCGCGACGGTGTCAATCGGCGAACAGACAACTACGGCGGCAGCGTGGCCAACCGGGCCCGCTTGCTGCTGGAAGTCACCGATGCGGTGTGCGCGGCCATCGGCGGGGAACGGGTATCGGTTCGCCTGTCGCCATTCACCGTGACCTGGGATTGCCGGGACAGCGATCCCGCGAGCATCTTCAGCCACGCCGTTGCCGAACTGGACAGGCGCGAGCTCGCCTTCCTGGAACTGGTCGAGCGCGGGTTCGACTCGGTCGCGGTGCGCACTGCCGCGGACGGTGATAGCGATGCTTTCTCTCCCGCCGACCTGCGAGCCCTCTACTCAGGTGCCCTGATGGTCAACGGCTGTTACGATCAGGATAGCGCCGCCCGCGCCATCGACAGCGGCTATGCCCAGGCCGTTTCCCTGGGTCGCCCCTTCATCTCCACCCCGGATGTGGTGGAACGCTACCGCACGGGAGCCTCGCTGAATCCGGACCTGGAGCCGATCTACTGGTACGGTGGCGGGAAGGAAGGTTACTGCGACACCCCCGCTCTGCCTGCCCATGGCCCCGGCTCCGGGGTAGGCAATTAATTGCATCGCTTTGTCCGCTCATGATATTTTGGGGGCAATAACTAGTTTTCCACGGATTCCGGGACGCAGGGAACGTGCTGGCGGAAAATCAATAAAAAGCTCCCAGGGCCGGGAGTAAGGGGCATTACGACATGATTTGTCTCAGGCACTTCCACGCCGCCATACCCAGCGCGTCCAGTCCCCTGTGAGCATCGCCACACGTTTCAGCCTGTTAATCGCCGCAGCTATTGCGCTCATGGGCGCGGTCGCGGCTGTGGCCGCTGCCGCTCTGGAGTACAACACCAGGCTCGAGCAGATTATTGCCAACACCCAGTCCCGCTTGCTGGGCAACCCCGGCCTGCAGTATTTCATTTACCGCGAAGACAGTGCCAGGCTGGCAGGCATCCTCGAGGACTTCGTCGCCGCACAGTCCAGCACTCACGCCCAGGCCTTCAACGGCCTCGGTGACAGACTGGCCCAGGTACAGAGCACCGGTGCGGCGCCCACCAGCCTCCCCGCTTTTGGCGTGGTGCGCGGTCCACTGCTGGCGGCTGACGAAGGATTCTTCGCCTTTGATCTCAAAACCGGCGCGCCACACGACGGTGGCTTCCGGGCTATCCTGACCGGCAAGCGCCCCGCCACTATCCAGAGCCTGCCGGTATTTACCGAAGTGAACACCGGCAAAACCGGGCTGACACCCGCCGACTTCGCCATTGCCCTGACTTCCGGCAGTGGCAGCGCCAGCCAGCGGGTGGTCGGCTACCTGCACGTGCTGCACGATGGCCGGGGCATCGCGGCTGGCGCCCTGGCCACCGGCCTGAACGTGTTCCTGCTCAGCCTGGGGGTGGCGCTTGTTGCCGGCCTGCTGGCCTGGGCATTCACCCGCCGGGTCACCCGCCCTTTCCGCGAACTGGCAAACATGGCGGATTCGGTAGCCGCAGGTGAGGTCAGGGAACTGATCACGGTCGGGGGTGGCGGCGAGTTACAGGACATTGCCCGCCTGTTCAACAGCGTCATCCAGGGCTTCAATGATTCGCGAAAGGTACACGAGGTCGACAAGCGGCTGCTGAGCCTGAAAGTCGAGGAGCGCAGTTCCCAGCTCAACGACCGGGAACAAGCCCTGTCGCGGGCGGCGGGCGAGGCGCAACAGGCACAGAGCAGGCTGCAGCAACTGGCCAACTACGACAACGTTACCGCCCTGCCCAACCGGAATCTGCTCACCGAGCAGCTGGACCTGCTGCTGAAGCTGAATCAGCGCCACGGGCACATCCTGGCATTACTGTTTATCGACCTCGACGATTTCAAGCGGATTAACGATTCCCTGGGCATCAGTGCAGGAGACCAGTTGCTGGTGGAGGTCAGCAGGCGGCTCACTCAAACCGTACGTGACAGTGACTCGGTTGGTCGCCTCAACAACACTGGAACCGACATTGACGTTGCCCGTCTCGGTGGCGATGAATTCACGGTGATTCTCAACCAGCTGGATTCACCCGCCGCGGCGGAAATCGTCGCCCGCCGCCTGCACCACAGCCTGGTCCAGCCGGTAACAGTCGAGGGCCACGAGCTGGCTCTGCATCCAGCGATCGGTATCGCCATCGCCCCCAATGACGGCAAGGACGTGGCCAGCCTGCTGAAAGCCGCCAGTGTGGCCAAACACCATGCCCGGCAGGCGGGCAATGGCGGCATTGAGATGTACACCGCCAGTATGGGCAGGGAGGGAGAGGAACGCATTCGCCTGGAAGCGGAGTTGCGCAAGGCGCTGGAAAACAATGCCCTGTCACTGCATTACCAGCCCCAGGTGGACACTCACTCCGGGTCGGTGGTGGGCGCCGAAGCGCTGCTGCGCTGGTCACACCCTGAGCTCGGCGACATACCGCCGGGCAAGTTCATCGCCATCGCCGAACAGATGGGACTGATGCAACAACTGGGGGACTGGGTTCTGGTAGAGGCCTGCCAGCAAATGCGCCGGTTTAGCGACCAGGGACTGAAGCTGGCGAAGGTGGCGGTCAATATCTCCGCCGAGCAGTTCAGCGATGCCTTTGTCCAGCGCGTGGGTGCCGTTATAGCGGAGACGGGCATCGAACCGGCACAACTTGAGCTGGGTCTGAGCGAAGCGGTTATGAGCAGCAACGACCCTGAGACCGTGGTGTCATTGCGAGCGCTCAAGGAGAGCGGTGTTTACCTATCAGTGGATGACTTCGGCACCAGTTCTTCGCCGCTGGGCTATCTCGCCCGCTTCCCGCTGGACGAACTCAAGATCGACCGCAGTTTCCTGCTGGACGCGGCCAATTCGGAGGCTGGCGCCAGGCTGGTGACGGCCATTATCGCCATGGCCAGAAACCTGGGCCTGAGGCTGCTGGCCACCGGCGTGGAGACCGAGGGGCAGTTCCACTTTCTCACTGACAATGGTGCCCACCTGATCCAGGGTTACCTGTTCTCAGCGCCGGTACCGGCCGCCGAACTCGGCCCCATGCTGACTCCCTGGCATTTTGTCGACCAGGTGCAGAAACTGGCGGATTCGGCGCCGGGGAAAACCGGCCCCGGGCGCCACAAGCCCTAGCGCCGGTAAGCGGCTGTAAGAGCAGCCACAAAGTCGTCGAGCATGTCCGCCGGCAGGTCGTTAATCCCCGCGGCTGCGGCGCGCCCTCCCCCGGTGGGAAACTGCATACACAGCTCGGCGGCGCCCTGCTTGTTGTCCAGCGGTGCCCGCACACTGACCAGGAAGTTGCCGTTGGCCTTGGCGGTCAGCACCGCGTGGGCACGCCCCGGGTTAGCCGTTGCCAGGTCATTGCTGTAGACGCCGCTGACCCGCCGCGCCCAGGGCTCGTCGGGTAGCTGGAACACTGCCGCGTGCTCGCTGGCATGTGTCGGCGCCAGGTCTGCCGCCATCGCCATGTCCGCAGCGTAACCCTCGCTGAGGCGGCTGAAGTCCGCCGAGTGATTGACAAAGTCCAGCGCACTCTCCGCCGCCAGCAGGCGTCGGTACAGCTCTTCCGGATCGAAGTGCAGGTCCTCAATCGCGGGGCCGTAACCATTGTAATTGATGCAGACGCCCAACCGCTCCAGCTTCTCCAGTTCGACGCTGGAAATTTCCAGCCCCCTTGCCAGCGTATGCGCGGTCTGCTTGAGGTTGTCGCCAAAGGCACCGGTGACTGCCCAGTCCAGGTAGGCGCCCTGGAGGTGGCCATTGACCAGCGCCGCGGTACACACGTCCGCCGCCTCGTTGATAATGCTGTGCAGCGCGGGATGCTCGGGCACCTCGCCGGGATAGTGATGGTCCACGTACAGCACCGAGGCGCCGGCCGCCAGCGCCCGCTGCAGACCCGCCTGGTTCTTGTCCATGGACACATCCAGCACCGTCAGCCGGTCACCGGCCTGCGCCTCGACCCGGTCGAGGAGCTTGATATCGCGCTTCACACCGGTAACCAGGGTGGCGTCCCTGGGCTCGGCCTTGCGCAGCTGCAACAGGGCGCAGATACCGTCGGCATCGCCATTGAAAACGTCGTAGTCCATGGCGCGGCGTCAGCTGTCGAGGGACTGGTAGTAGTCGGAGAGGATCTTCGCCACTTCCGGACGGGAGAACTCCGGGGGCGGCGCAATACCTTTGCCCAGCATTTCCCGCACTGCGGTACCGGACAGCAACACGAAGTCGTCCTTGCTGTGATCCGGCGCATCGCGCATCATCACTACCTTGTTCAGCTTCTTGCTGTAGGCGGTGTGGTCAGCCTTGTAAATTTCCAGTTCCAGCGCCCCCGCGCGTACCTCCTCGTCGAAGATGGTCTGCGCATCAAAACCGCCGTAGTAGTCCCCGACCCCGGCGTGGTCGCGACCGACGATCAGGTGGGTACAGCCGCAGTTCTGGCGGAATACGGCGTGCAGCACCGCCTCGCGGGGACCGGCGTAGAGCATGTCAAAGCCGTAACCGGTAATCATCACCGTATTGGCGGGGAAATAGACCTCGACCATCTTGCGGATTGCCGCATCGCGCACATCGGCGGGGATGTCACCGGGCTTCAGTTTGCCCAGCAGCATGTGGATCAGGATACCGTCGGCGCCGAGGTCGTCCATGGCCATCCGGCACAGTTCCTCGTGGGCCCGATGCATCGGGTTGCGGGTCTGGAAGGCAACAACCTTGTCCCAGCCGTGTTCGGCGATCTCATTGCGGATCTCCACCGCGGTGCGGAAGGTATCCGGGAAGTCAGCCTGGAAATAGGAGAAGTTCAGCACTTCGATCGGGCCGGACAGCATGGTCCTGCCCAGACCTTTGAACGTGGCAACGCCCGGATGCTGGTCATCCAGGGTGCGGAAGATTTTTTCCGCCATGAAATCAATCTGCTCATCGCTGACCGTTTCAACCGCCTCAACCTGCATAATGGCCAGGACCGGATTGCCTTCAGCATTGGGATCGCGCAGGGCAATACGACTGCCTGCCTCGATGCCGGCCTCGTTGGTCATGTTAACAATGGGTACCGGGAAAAACAGCCCACTGGTGGTATGCATACTCTCAGCTACCGCCATCGAGTCTGCCAGGTTCATGTACCCGGTGAGCGGATTGAAGTAACCGCCGCCCAGCATGACCGCATTGGCCGCCGCCGCGGAGTTGAGCAGCAGCGATGGCAGGTTTTCCGCCTCGGCGACGAGGGCGTGGCGCTTTTCGCTGTCGTAGACGAACAGGGGGTTCAGTTCATCTGAGCCGTGTGGCTTGATCATGGTGTTCTCCGCTTACTGGTTGATGATGCCGCGTTCACGCAGCACGGCAAGGATCTGCTGTACTTCTTCCTCCAGGCTCTGCTGGTCGGAGTGCAGATGAATCTCGGGTTTATCGGGCGCCTCGTAGGGATCATCGATACCGGTGAAGTTCTTGATCTCCCCCGCCCGGGCTTTCTTGTACAGCCCCTTGGGGTCACGGCTCTCGGCCGCCTCCAGGGAACAGTCGACAAAAATTTCGATAAAGTCCATGCCCGCGGCCTCGTGCAGTTCGCGCACCTGGTCGCGATCCGCGCGATAGGGACTGATAAAGCTGGACAGCGCAATCACACCACTGTCGACAAACAGCTTGGAGACCTCACCGATGCGGCGAATGTTCTCGGTACGGTCCTCGGCGGAAAAGCCGAGGTTCTTGTTGATCCCCATGCGCACGTTATCACCATCGAGGCGATATGACAC
Organism: Seongchinamella sediminis; assembly: GCF_003457605.1. Lineage (GTDB taxonomy): Bacteria > Pseudomonadota > Gammaproteobacteria > Pseudomonadales > Halieaceae > Halioglobus > Halioglobus sediminis. The sequence goes on along the minus strand of NZ_QRAN01000004.1, from coordinate 99,104 downwards.
AATGCCCATTTCGTTCAGCGTGCCTTCGAGTTCTACCGCGACGGTACTCTTGCCGGATCCGGACAGGCCGGTGAACCAGAGTGTGGCTCCCTTGTGGCCCAGAATTTTTTCGCGGTGTGCGCGGGTGATATCGCCTTCGTGCCAGTGCACGTTAGTGGCTTTTTGCTCTGCCATTGAAGTCTCCTGTCGGCTGTATGCCGGTGTTATTGATCATCGTGGGGAGCAGGTTACGGCTATTGGAGCCATATGTAAAACAGGATATTATGGAAGCCACCATCGGTTTTACCGATAGCCGGAGAACAGCCAATGAAGTACACCCTGCGCCAGCTGCAAATCTTCCTCGAGGTTGCCAGGCACCAGAGCATATCGGCCGCCGCGCAGCGCCTGCACATGTCCCAGTCGGCCGCCAGCGAGGCGCTGCAAAACCTGGAACACGCCTACGAGATCGCCCTTTTCGACCGGGTCAGCAATAAACTGACGCTCAACGCGGTCGGTCGAACCGTGCGCAAGGAAGCCCAGTCGCTGCTTGACCATGCCCAGAGCTTTGAGGAGGTCCTGAATTCCCACGAGGAAATCGGTCACATCAAGGTCGGCGCGAGCTTCACCATCGGTAACCACCTGGCGACCCGCTACCTGGCCGACTACCTGCACCATTACCCGGAGGCGGATGTTGCCCTGGAGATCGCCAACACTCCGGAGATCGTCACCCGGGTACTCAACTACGAAGTCGATATCGGCATGATAGAGGGTGAGGTCCAGCACCGCGAGCTGGAGTTGATACCCTGGCGCGAGGACGAACTGGTGGTGTTCTGTGCCGCCAACCACCCACTCGCCACCAAGCGCAGCCTGTCTATTCGCGACATCAAGGAAGCCGCCTGGATACTCCGGGAGCCCGATTCCGGCGCCCGCCTGACCTTTGACAAAGCCATGGCGGGCCTGCTGCCCGATATCAACGTGTACATGGAGTTCAGGCATAACGAGGCGATCAAGAACGCGGTCGAGTCGGGCCTGGGGATCGGTTGCCTGTCACGCATCGTGCTCCAGCGCAATCTCGCCAACGGCGATCTGGTACCCCTGGAGCTACCGCGACGGGACATGCGCCGGATCTTTTATTTCGCCCTGCCCCGCAAGCGGTTCCCGTTGGAGTCCGTGCAGTTCTGGATGGATACCTGCCGGGAAGCAGATGCCTAGGGCCTGATATGCGCCAGCGCAAGATCATTCATGTCGATGCCGATTCATTCTATGCATCGGTGGAAGTGCGTGAGAATCCCGCGCTGGCTGGCCAGCCGCTGGCGGTGGGTGGTAGTGCCCGTCGCCGCGGGGTTATTGCCACCTGTAACTACGAGGCGCGCAGGTTCGGCGTCCGTTCGGCCATGCCCAGCAGCCGGGCCCTGCAGCTTTGCCCGACACTGAAAATACTGCCGGCCCGCTTCGCTCTGTACCGGGAGGTGTCGCAGCAGTTTCACCGCATCTTTCGCGCCTACACCGACATCATCGAACCCCTGAGCCTCGATGAAGCATACCTGGACGTGAGCGATTGCGAGCAGCTCCACGGTAGCGCAACCCTGATCGCCGAGGACATCCGCCGACGCATTCGCGAGGAACTGCAACTGACGGTCTCAGCCGGTGTCGCACCCAACAAGTTCCTCGCCAAGGTCGGCAGCGACTGGGACAAGCCCGACGGCTGTTACACAATCGCTCCATCGCAGGTCGCCGATTTTGTCCGCGACCTGCCGGTATCGCGCATCAACGGCGTGGGCGCGGTAACCGCCGCCCGGCTCGAGCAACTGGGCGCGACCACCTGCGGGGAACTGCAGCAGGTTCCCCTGCAGACCCTGGTGCGGCGGTTCGGCAAGTACGGTGCCCGGCTGGCGGACCTGGCCCGTGGTATCGATGACCGGGAGGTCAAAACCAGCCGCATCCGCAAGTCGATTTCCACCGAGCATACCTACAGCAACGATATTGGCGACCCGGAGGCAATGGCCCGGGCCCTGTCGCTGCTGCTGGATGAACTGGAGACACGCTTCCACAGGATTGAGGAGCAATACCGGGCCCACAAACGCTTCGTCAAAGTGAAATTCAACAACTTCAGCCAGACGACGATGGAAGAGCTCATTGCCGAAAACGGGGAGCACTGGCTCAGGGAAGATGCATTCCAGGCCCTGCTCAACCGCGCCTGGCGCCGCGGCCAGCGCCCGGTCAGGCTACTGGGAGCGGGATTACGGCTGGAACCCCTGCGCGACGATCTGGCCCCTCAGCTGCTGCTGTTCCAGTGCTGACGATGCAACTGGTCGCAGCCAGGGGGCAATCTGTCGGCCTGGCGCTGGCGACCGACTGGCAGCCGTGGCATGGTGAAGGCACGCACTGGAAGGAATACTGCTGCCATGAAAATCCTGTTTCGAACGATCGTCGCGCTGTTGCTCATTGCCACTGCCGGCGGCATTTTCGCCGCCTACCAGTTGAGCCGGACATCGCCCTGCCCCGCCGACCAGTCTAGCGCGCTGCTGGTCGCGCCAGAGGGCAAGACCATGATGGCAGTGCGACAACACTGTTACGGCCCGCCCTCCAGCCTGGTCTATGCCCCGGTGCCCAGGCCGGCGCCGGGTCCTGGGGAACTGCTGGTCCGGGTACACGCGGCGGGGGTCAATCCGCTGGACTGGCACACCATGCGCGGTTCGCCTTATCTGATGCGCCTGGGATCAGGTTTCGGCGCGCCCGACGAGTCCCGTTTCGGCGTCGATTTTTCCGGGGTGGTGAGCGAGGTAGGCTCCGGGGTAACGCGCTTCAAAGTGGGCGACCGGGTATTCGGCGGCGCCACCGGTGCGTTCGCGGAATTTCTGCTGGTGCGGGAAAACCAGGCGATCAGCCTGGTGCCGGAGGGAATCAGTCACCAGCAGGCGGCGGCGGTAGCCATTGCCGGGCTGACCGCGCTGCAGGCTCTGCGTGACAAGGGCCAGTTGCAGGCCGGACAGAAAGTGCTGATCAATGGCGCCTCCGGCGGCGTTGGCAGTTTCGCGGTACAACTCGCCCGCCACCTGGGCGCCGAAGTCTATGGTGTGAGCAGCACCCGCAATGTCCGGCGGGTACTGGCCCTGGGTGCACAGCGGGTATTTGACTACACGCGCGAGTCCTATCTCGACAGCGATGAGCTCTTTGACCTCATCGTTGACATGGTCGGCAATCACTCGCCGCTGGCCAACACCGCTGCGCTGACCCCCGGCGGCCGGCTGGTGATTGTCGGTGGTCCTTCAGGCGACTGGTTGGGTCCCGTCACCGGGCCCCTGCTGGCAATGCTCAGCAAGCCCTTCGTCGACCAGGAGATGGTCATTCTGCTGGCGCAGCTCAACAGCGCCGACCTGGACACCATGGCAGAGCTCATGGACACCGGTGCGGTGACGCCGCTGCTGGATAGCCGCTACCCGCTGGCGGAGTACGCCGCTGCCCTCACCCACTCCGAAACCGGCAGGGCAAGGGGCAAGATAATCCTCGACATTCACCCCTAGCCCGGACCGCGCAGCAGCCAGCCGGTCTGGCTGGCACCGCGGGCACCGTCTTCAGCGACGATCAAACTTGGTGGCCAGGACGATGGCCGAGTCGGTATCCCGGACTCCGTCCATTGCGCCGATCCGGTCCAGTACCGCGTCCAGTTCTGCCGGCGCGCTTACCCGGATGATAGCCACCAGGTCGATCTTGCCGGAGACGGTATAGAGCGCCTCCACCTCCGTCATGCGCTCGAGCGCGTTGCCGACCTGGATCCCCAGGCGGGGATCCACCACCAGGTTGACATAGGCCTGGAAAGTGCCCGAGCGATAGCCGTCCCCCAACTTGACCTGGTAGCCGACGATGATGCCACTGGCTTCCAGCTGCGCCAGCCGCTTCTGCACCGTCGTCCGCGACAGGTCCAGTTCCCGGGACAGCTCACTGACGGTTTGCCGGGCGTTGCGCTGCAGGGCCTTGATCAGGCGGCGGTCATTGCTGCTGATATCCATTTTTAATCACTTTGTATAGCGGTATCTTCAATATGACACCAATATGATCATATTAACCAGTATTTGCAACTATTCCCTGAACACCCCTGGCTGGAGAATAAACAGAAAGCCAATAGCGAGTGAGTACCATGGCAGGCAGCGTTGCTAACGCTTTCGACAGGCCCGAAACAGCAAATTTCTACCGCAATGCGGCGGAAATCACCGGGCAGTTAAAGCCGGCGGAACCCCTCTACCTGTTCTGCCCAAGCGTGCTCGCGGCGCGGGCAGCCTGTTATCTGCAGCAGTTCCCCGGCACCATCAGCTACGCGGTCAAGGCCAACCCCGAGCAACGTGTGCTGGAAACGCTGGCTGCAGCCGGCTTGCAAAACTACGACGTGGCCTCGCTGGACGAGGTCAGGCGGGTCAGCGAGTATTGCCCGGGGGCCACCCTGCACTTCAACAATCCGATCAAGGCAGAAGACGCCGTCGCCGAGGCCTATCTGCGCTTTGGCGTGCGTTCCTTTGCCGTCGATGAAATGTCGGAACTGGCAAAAATACGGCGCTGCACTGGCGGTGACCCGGATGTCATCTACACCGTTCGTTTCAAGCTCGATCACGCCAGCGCCGCCTATGACTTCGGGAGCAAGTTTGGTGCCGATACCGCCACCGCCGTGCAACTGCTGCAGGCCGTCAAGTCACTGGGAGCGAGGGCTGCCGTCACTTTCCACCCGGGCTCACAGTGCACCGACCCCGGCATGTACGAACGTTACCTGCAGGCGGCCGCCGGCATCATCGCCGAGGCTGGCGTGGCAGTCGAATTCGTCAACGTGGGCGGCGGTTTTCCGGAGCACTATGCCGGCACTGCCCTGCCGCCGCTGGAGGAATACTTTGCCGCCATCTCCCGTGCCAGGGACAGCTACTTCACCGGGCCCGTGAAGCTCATGTGCGAGCCGGGGCGAGGCATTGTCGCGTCCTGTGTCTCACTGCTGACGCGGGTTATCCACGTGCGCAACTGCGGTAAGAACCTGTTCGTCAATGACGGGGTGTACGGCGGCATGCAGGAACAGTCCCTGGTGGACATCACCCTGCCGGTCAGGGTCTGGCGCGAGGGCAGGATCCTGCACACCCCGGATTCCGACTACCACGTATTCGGCCCCACCTGCGACCCGGTGGACCGCCTGTCCCGGGCCACCGCCATGCCCCAGGGCATCCGGACCGGTGACTATATCGAGTTCGGCCTGCTCGGCGCCTATGGCTCGGCCACCACCACCCGGTTCAACGGCTTCAACTCGAGCACCTATGTCAATGTGCTGGAGGCAACGCCCTTCGTACCCTGCTAGGGCCTGTTCAATCTGACTGGCTTGACCCCGGGGCCGGACGGTACCAGATCGGTGAGGACCAGGCGCGCTCCTGAATCAGCGGTCGGTGTTCGGCGGCACAGCAGCCCGCATAACCCTCGGTGATTGTCCCCGGGTCGTTACAATCGACCCCGGCGGCAATGCATTGCCGCTGACTCCAGCGGCAGCTGGGATTCTCCACCACCCGGGCGTAGTAATAGGCGCGGTGCTGCGGGTTGAAGTCCGGGTCGCGCCAGACTGCGCATAATTGCGCCGCGCCCTCACCACTGGGTTCACAGGTAGCCAGGTCAACAGAGGCGCCATTGTCGCCGTCGCCGGCGACATCAAACACCCGCTGCCGCGACTGGCCGCTGTCATCGACCCAGCCCTTGATCACCTGCAGCCGCTGCAAGGGCATACCCGGCGCGTCCGCTGTCCCCGGGTCCTGGCTGGCGGCAACCAGGAAACCGGGGGCGGTGCCTGCATCCGCTCCGAGTACTCCTCCCATGGGCACACCACCGGCATAGGCCCGGGCGATACGATCGGGTGCGGCACAGAGATCATCGGGGTAATGCCAGCCGCCGAAAAAACGACTGTTGATACGCGGTCCACTGGTGGCGTAGGCCTCCCGCCGCCGCAGCGCGGCAAAGATCGAGTCGCGGCTGTTTTCCTCGGCCCAGACCACCGCCAGCCCCCCCGGGTTGTACTCCAGCTTGTCGGGCAGCCCAGGGGGAATCTCCCCGCCGGCCGGCACACCCGCCCCGCCGTGACCGGGGAAACGGTCTTCCTCAACCGCCCCGGGTGTGCCGAGGTGGGTATCGGTACTGGCTATCACCCCCAGTTGATAGGGATTGACCCCGAGCTTCCGCTCCAGCGCCAGGCCCTCGCCCAGCACCTGGCGGAGGAAGCCGGTGTCCGGTTGCGGCGGTGAGTCATAGCCGGCGATATTGTCCTCGGGGAGTTGTTCAAAGGCGCACAATTCATCAGCACCCGGACCGGCGGCGAAATAGCACTCAGACGCTCCCTTGTGCTGCATGATTTCCAGCAGCGGTTCGAAGCGCCTGCGCTGTGCGGCATACCCGGCGCTCATTGGGCCGTCATCCAGTTCGCCGCTGAACATGTAACCGGCGCTGAGGTTGGCGTTGTGGGGAATGACCAGCGCATCACAGGCGCCCTCCGCCGCCAGGCAGTGGCGCTCGAGACTGCCCCAGAGAAGCGTGGCGGATGGGCTGTCGATGAAGCCGGCAGGCAGGTCCGGCACCTGGGCGTTGCGAAATACCACGTTGCGGTGCAGGTTGCCGCCGGAGGCCGCCTGCATTCCCGTCCACTCGTAGCCGACAAATGTCGAAAACTCACAGTCGCTGCTGCGGTCGTAAAAACGCTCCGCCGCCGCCTGCATTTCCGCCCAGGGTACCAGCGCCTGCATTCGGCACCTGAGGCCGGCTTCGCCACACATACCGAGGTGGGTCTGCCGCATGGAGGCCATGTAGTTGAACAGGTAATAGGCCCCGCGGGGAATGTGGCGGTAGAGCATACATTGCCAACTGTTGTAGCCCTCGACACCGGGCGTAGCACACATGCGCACCTCACCGATCAACTCGGCGTGGTCCGACACCATGGCGAAGTCAAGTGGGCGCCGCAGCTGCAGCGAACGGGCGGCGCGGCCACTATCATCCCAGGGCTGGATACCGATTGCCGCGCCGCGGGCAAACCGGTAAGCCTGGGCAGGCGTTGTCCGGGTACCCTGGGTACTGGCATCCAGCGAGTAACGGGTGTGCACGTGGAGGTCACCAAACAGTGGACGGCGCAGGGGATCGTGGTCGCTGCAGGGCTGGCGCTGCTCGCTGTAAGCCAGGGGGGCCGCCAGTGTCGCTGCGGGCATCAGCTGCAGGCTGGGCAACAAGAGCAGCGCGACAAACACCGGAAAACGTTGCGGGCGCTGGTTTCTGGCGCTCATCTCCATCTTCCTTTGCGCTTTCGTCAGCGGCAACAGTGCGGCCCGGACATCAGAACAGACTGGCCTGTTGCCGCCAGGCGCTGGGCGAGTGGCTACTCCAGCGCTTGAATGCGTGACTGAAGTTCGCCGATTCGGTATAGCCCAGCAGGGAAGAAATCTCTTCGATCGGCAACTGCGTGTTCCCCAGGTACTCCCGGGCCAGACCGTAGCGTACCTCATCCAGCAGCTCCCTGAAGGTACTGCCCTCGTTCTTGAGCTTGCGCCGCAGGGTTCGCGTGGACATGCCCATGCGCTCCGCCACGTATTCGATGTCGGGGAAAAACCCGGGGCGAGCGAGCATAAGCAGCCGAACCTCGTCGATGAAACTGCCGTGGGCAGTCAGCTTGGCGATCAGCATCCGGCACTGCTGCTGCAAGTGCCGGCTGGAATCAGGGTCACTGCGCGGCAGCGGTGTGTCGAGCAGTTCCCTGTCGAAGCAGAAGCGGGCATCGGCGGCGCCAAACTCGACCGAAGAACAGCCAAAGTAGTCGCGGTAGACCTGTTTACGCCCCTTGCCATCATGCGGCAACAACAGCTGCTGGATGGGGAACGGTGCTCCCATGATTTCGGAAAAATCCACGTTAGCGGCAGACATGTCCCGGTCGATATACAAATCGATCAGGTCCTGCTCAATGGGGGGCGGGTTGTCCATGGAGAACCAGCCCCTGCCTTCGCTGACGCCAAAGTGAAAACTGAAAAAACTGAAGGTCAGGCGACCGAAGTTTTCCGCGATTGCGAGGGCATGGCGAAAGGTCTCGGCGCTGAGCAGCGCGTAGCCAAACAATCCGTAGCGCTGGGGGATAAACGGCTCACCCAGTTTGAGCCCGATAACCGGACTACCACTGAGCTCAAGGGTGTTGCGATAAAACCGCAATTCCTGCTGCAGGCTGATACGCAGGTTGGGGTCCGCCAGTTGACTCAGCGACAGGCCGGTACCGAGCAGGCACTGGCTGGCGCTGTGGCCCAGCGTTTCCATGACTTCCAACGGTGGCAGCAAAACGCGGGCCGGATGGTTCGGCAACTCGCGCATCAATCGGGTCATTTTATTATTACCGACCTGTTTCCCAGAGCTGAAATGTAGCACGATGGCCTAAAATAACAAATGCGGCCGATGCTTCTTTTGCGCACACTGGCTGCGTTGCGCTGCCCCGGGGGCCGATGCCCCGGGGGCCGCTGCCCGGGGGCCGATTTCAGGTAGTTTTTCCCCACCTGGTTCGTCGCACGGCAGCCCTGGGGTATGATGCGCCGCATGCAAAAAAAGTACGCTCCAGAAAAATTCCCCTGGCTTCCCGTGGGCGCTGTTGGCATCTTCCTGCTGGCATTGATCGGCTTCGAAACCGGTGTCTCTGTTACCGAGCGGCCGGAACTGGCCAGTGCAGGCGTATTGGCCAGGGCGTATTACGCCCTGAGCCTGTTTGTGGTCGGGGGAGTGGATCTGGGGACGCCCACCGGCGGCCCCCTCGTGGGTCAGGTCATGGTCTGGGCGGCCTATTTCGGCGCCCCGATGCTGGCCGCGTGGGGTCTGATCAGCGCCCTGTTGAGGGCCTTCTCGCCACAACTCTGGCAGTTAAAGCGGCTGAACAACCACATCATCGTGGTCGGCGATGGCGAACTCAGTATCAGCTACCTGCGGGTGCTGAGAGAACACGACCGCAGGGTGCCTGTGGTCGTAGTGAGCAGTGGCGAGCAGACCCTGCGGGAAGAATTCAGGCAGAGCTTCGGTGCCGTGGTGGTCAGTGGCGATATCACCCACGAGTTCTTCCTGCGCGAACTGAAACCGGAGCGGGCCAGGAAAATCCTGCTGCTGGACAACAACAGCCTGCGCAGCTACGAAGCTGCCAGCGTCCTGCTCAACCTGGTGCCGGGGATTGCCGACCGGGTCATCATCCATTGCGCCAACCTGCGCTTCATGCGCTCCATGGCCAACACCCGGGTAGCCAAGAGTTGCCAGTCATTCAATACCTATCACCTGGCCGCGTCCGGGCTGGTGCGCAGCCAGATGCTGCATCACTTTATGGAAACCGATCCCAAGGACGTGGTAATCATCGCCGGTTTCGGGCGTTTCGGACAAACCATCCTGGAGGAATTGCAGCGCAGCGCCATCGAGGAACTGGACACTGTACTGATCATCGACAAGGAGGCGCACCGGCGGGTCATGGTGGCGGATGAGCAGATGGAGTTCATGGGCGGTTATCGCCGGGAAGTGTTTGATGGCGATGTGGCCAACCCGGAGGTCTGGGAACGGGTTCGCCAGGACGCCAACGTGGAGGGCAACAACACGGTTTTCGTCCTCGGCACAGGACGCGAAGAAGAAAACCTGCGTTCGGCCCTGTGGCTGCGCCGGAAGTATCCCGGCGCCATGGTCATCGCCCGCAGCAGCAAGGAGTCGCTGTTCGCCTCGGAGGTAGGCCGGGAGCACAACATCGTCAGCATCAGCATCGCCCAACTGGTGGAGGAGAACATACCGCTGTCGTGGCTGCAATGAGCGCAGTGCCCGGATTGTGCCGCGGGTTCAAACTGTTCATACTTGCCGGCCTCGTTGTACCCCATCAGGAGAACGCCAGATTGTTTCGACTCGCCACACTTTGTTTCAGCGCCCTCACCCTCGCTGCCTGCAGCTCCGATATCGACCAGGCGACGCAACTGCTGACCGACAGCATCCGCATCAAGAGCGATCTGGAAGTCAATGACGTCACCCGCTATCCCGGTGGCGTTGTCTGCGGCCAGTACAGCGCGTATCTCTCCTACAGTGAGCCGCGGCAGGAACACGCACCCTTTATCGTCAAGGACGGGGAACTGGACCGGGCGCCGGGCGCTCTTGACTGGCAGCTCCTGTGCACGGATGACCCGGTGACAGCCCTGGTTGAGGAGACCGGGATTGGTCCCTTCACCGAGAGCAATCGGGAGCTGATAAAGGTCAACCGGGATATGACGCTGTTAACGGCGGCGCTGGAAAACTACCACGCGGATAATTCCAGCTATCCCCTGGAGTCGGACGGCTTGCAGGCCCTGTTGAGCAAACCCCAAAATGACGCCTTTGCCCGCAATTACCGCGAGGGGGGCTACCTTGACGAGCTTCCCCTCGATCCCTGGGGGCGACCCTATCGCTATCAACACACCCGCTGGGGCCGCGTGAAGGGGCACTTCGAACTGAGCACGCTGGGCAAGTCCGGCACTGCGGGAGGCGAGGGGCCGGATGCAGACATCAGCTCAACACACCTGCCCTACCTGCAACGTATCGCGCGCCTGCTGGGTGTGGACTAAGGACTGGTCCGGCTCGTTTGTGCCGCGGCGGTCAGCGCCAGGATCAGCGCCCGCAGGCGGGCGGCATTGACCGGTTTGGAGAGAAAACGAAAACCCGCTGCTTTGGCGCGGTCGCGAATCACATCGCTGTCATCGGCACTGATGATAATGCAGGGCACAGAGTGGCCACTGCTGGCAATCACAGCCTGCATCGCGGCTATGCCGGTGTCATCGCCATCGAGGTGATAGTCAGCGAGCACGATATCAGGGGCCGCGGGTTCGGTGAATCCGGCGAGCAATTGCTCCCTGTCAGCAGCCACACGCACGGTCGCTCCCATGGTTGTCAACAGCTGTTGCATACCCTCCCTAATCCGCTGGTCGTTATCCAGGCACAACAGGCTCAGCCCCTCCAGGTCGCGGTGACCGCCCTCTTCCACCGGCGCGACAGGCTGGGCACCGGCGCGACCGTAGGTCACGGTAACGGAAAACATGGTCCCGTGGCCCCGGCGCGAACGCAGCTGCAGCGGGTGCCCCAGGAGTTTGGCGTAGCGCGAGACAATTGCCAGACCCAGTCCCAGCCCCTCTTCCCCCACCTGGGATGCTCGCTGCAAACGTTCGAATTCCTGGAAGACCCTGACCTGGTCTTCCTCGGCGATACCCGGCCCGGTATCAAACACCTGTAACTCCACCCCGCCAGGCCGGCGCCGGGCGCCCAGCATCACCCTGCCCGCGCCGGTGTACCTGATGGCATTGGAGAGCAGGTTTTGCAGCATGCGGGTAAGCAGCGATTGATCCGAGTACAGCCACAGTGAACTGGGCTGGATCTCCAGGCGCAGCCCGCGCATGGCGGCCATGGAGCCGAATTCCCGCTCCATCGCCGCAAACAGTTCCGCCACCGGGAAGTGGCTTCTGCGGGGCATCTGCCGGCCCGAATCAAGCCGGGAAATCTCCCGCAGTTCGGCAATCAACTGCTCGGCCCGCAGCAGGGAACTGTCAATCTGTTCGACGATATGCCGGGTCGACTCGTCCACCTGGTGTTCTAGCTGTGGCTTGAGTGCCGCCGTAAACAGCCTGGCGGCATTGATCGGCTGCAACAGGTCGTGACTGGTGGCGGACATGAAGCGGCTCTTGCTCTGGTGAGCTTCCCGCAGACTGGCCTCCATGCGGGCACGGGCGCGATTCTCTTCCCGCAGGCGGGCATTGATGTCACTCAGGCTCTGCGAGCCGAATGCGATTTTCTGCTCCAGTTCCTGCTTGGCTTCCTCCAGCTGGGTAACCATGTGGCGGTAGTCTGTTATATCGATATAGGTGGTGACAAAGCCGCCGTGGGGCAAGGGATTACCGTGGATGTCTATCACCATACCGTTGGGCATTACCCGTTCCAGCCGGTGGGAATTGCCCTCGCGCAGCCAGCTGAGCCGGCGCTGTACCTCTTCTTCCTGGCTGCGATCACCGCTGCCGAGAATACCGCGGGCAGCGTTGAAGCGGTACACCCGCTCAATCGGGCAGCCGACGTAGAGAAAGCGCTCGGGGTAATCAAACATCTCCTCATAGCGCTTGTTCCAGGCCACCAGACGCAACTCCTTGTCCACCACGGACACGCCCTGGAGCAGGCTCTCTACCGTGGTCTGCAGCAGCTCGCGATTGAAGGTGTGCAGACGGCTGGCATCGGTCACCATGCTCGCCAGATCACTGAACTCGAGCTGCTGACTGCGCTCCAGCTGCTCCATTGCCTGGTGGGCCGATGTCGCCCCGATAATCCGCGCGAGCACCGCCTCCACCTGGCTCACCACGAATACCGGCGCCCGGTCCCCCGGCAGCAGGCGTTGCTGGTAGCTGTCCTCGAAGCGCTGCCACATGGCGACAAGTTCATCGTGCTCGACAAAAGGTGGCAACAGCGCCTGCAACTGGCTGACCCTGATCAGGCTGAGCTCGTAATCCTTGTCTTCATCCAGGGCCTGGTCGGTGTGGTTCTCGATAAACAGCCTGGACTGGCGCACATCTGCCCGTGACGGGCGCAACAGCAGGGACAGCGCCACCAGTGCGAGGGTGTTGGCACAAAGACTCCAGCCGGTGGCATAGGCAAGCTGGTGCTGCGCCTCAAGGCCAAACAGCTTGACCGGACTGAGCCAGTCGATTCCCAGAGGGCCGAAGCGCAGAATATCGGATTCAGCTGGCAGCACCGAAGTGAGTACCGCGCAGTAGAACCACAGCAATAAGCCCAGCAGCAGTCCTGCGATCGCCCCCCAGCCGTGAGCCTGGCGCCAGTACAGCCCGGCGAGCATGGGAGGAGCCAGTTGCGCGGCGGCGAGGAAGGAAATAAAACCGATTTGCGCCAGCCAGGTTATGCTCATGATCTGCTGGGTGACCAGCCAGGCACAGGCGAGAATACCGACGATGGTGATCTGCCGGATCCGACGCAGGCTGTCCCCGAGTTTCAGCACCGCCGCCGGCGACCTGGCGTTTAAACGCATCACAATGGGTGCGATTACCTCGTTGGTAATCATGATCGCCAGGCTCACCGTCGCCACGATGACCATGCCGGTCGCGGCGGAGATGCCGCCGATAAATGCCACCACCGTCACCCACTGGGCGTCCAGGGAGATGGGCAATAACTGGACGTACACATCCGGGGAAATGGACTGGGACACGGAAAAGACGCTGGAGCCGGCGAGGCTGATCGGCACTACCAGCACCATGAACAAACCGATGTAACAGGGAAACAACCAGCGCGCGATACGGGTATCGGTGTCGCCCTGGGCCTCGACCACCATCACATGGAACTGTCGCGGCAGGCACAGTATGGCCAGGGCGCTGATCAGGGTGCGGGCCAGGAAGTCGGATGTAATGGTGAATTCACCGAGGGCCTGGGAACTGTGGTCCAGCCTGGCCTCAGCGGGCAGCCCGGCCAGGTAGACCAGAGCCAGTCCGGCCACGGCGATAAACGCCACCAGCTTGACCACGGACTCTACCGCTACGGCCGCCATCAGCCCCCGGTGCCGCTCGCGCCCATCCAGCCGCCGGGTCCCGAACAGAATAGTAAAGACCGCAAGAATGATGGCGACCAGTAGCGAGGTGTCGCCACCGATGGCCTCTACCTCAACTTCCAGGGAACCACCGCCAACGATCGCCCAGGCCTGGGACAGGGCCTTGAACTGCAGGGCGATGTAGGGCAGCACCGCCGCGGTAGCGACCAGGGTGACCAGGATTGCCAGTGACTGGCGCTTGCCGTAGCGGGCCCCGATGTAGTCGGCAATCGAGGTCACCCGATGGCGCTCTCCCACCGCCAGCATGCGGCGAATGATCGGCCAGCCGAACACGAACATCAAAATGGGCCCGATGTAAATCGGGGTGTGGCTCCAGGCGGACTCGGTGGCGCTGCCCACGGCCCCGTAGAATGTCCAGGAGCTGCAATACACCGCGAGGGAGAGTGCGTAAACCACCCCCCGCCAGCGCGAACTGGCAAACCAGTGAACGGAGCCATCACTGTCACCGGCGTGGCGGTCCGCATACCAGGCAACCGCAAAAAGAATGCAGATATACAGCAGCGCCAGGCTCAGCAGGTTGGAGGATGTAAGCATCAGCTTGTTAACAGGTTATCCTTTGCCTCGAGCATAGCATGACTGGTCGGCGCCGTGGGCAGTGGCGATTCCCCGCGGGCAGGCTCACGGCAGCGAAGAATTTGCACTACAATTATCGGCAATGCATATACCCCGACTACCTACCGTGCCATTCCTCACCACTCACGGCTTTCTGCCCGCGCTGGGTCTGCTGCTGGCGGTGTTGAGCCACGATGCCCTGGCAAGCCGCAAAACCGACGTTGTCACCCTGTACAACGGCGACAGGATCACCGGCGAGATCAAGTCAATGGACGGCGGCATTCTCAAGCTCAGTACCGACGCCATGGGTACGCTCAGTATCGAGTGGCCGGAGGTAGCCGGTGTCACCAGCGACTATCACTACGAATTGCGCCTGAGTGATGGCAAGCGCCTCTATGGTTCCTTCGGCGGCGAGGGGAGACCGGGGCAGGTAGAACTGGTCGACCTGTTCGGCAGGCACGATATCGAGTGGTTGCAGGTGGTTGAAATCCGGCCGATAGAAGACGAGCTCATGGATCGCCTGGATGTCTACCTGGCCACGACCTTCGCTTATACCAAGGCAACCTCGGTGGCCCAGCTATCCTTCAACACCGAGGTCAGTTACGAGGACCAGAGCTCGCGGACCTCACTCAACGGGCGCACCGACCTGACCACATCCGACAGCGGCGACAGCAACAGCTCGCGTTACGACGTGGAGCGCTGGTCGTGGCGCGAACAACGCTCCGACGCTTTCACGACCATTTTCGCCAACTATGAAAACAACGATGAACTGGGCCTGAATCGGCGGGTAGGCGTCGGTGCCGGCGTTGGCAAATACTGGAAAGACACCCACTCGACGCGTTTTACCGGTGCCCTGGGACTGCAGGCCATTTCCGAAAGCTTCACCGGCGAGAAAACCAACGAGGATGTGGAACTCTACCTGTCCACCACATTCAGCACCTGGAACTTCAATCACCCGGAACTGGATATCGATTTCAGCTTCAGCGTAATTCCCAGCCTGACCGAGCGCGGGAGATTGCGCACCGACGGCAATCTGCGCATTCGCTGGGAACTGATCGACGATTTGTATTGGGATATCTCCACCTGGGTGACCACCGACAACCAGACCAGCGATGAAGGCGCCAGCACGGACTACGCAATCACCACCGGCGTGGGTTGGACCCTGTAGCAGCGCTGTTTACCGACAGCGCCTTCCACTTCGATAACACCAGCGGACTGACGGATGGAGCGATATCACCACCGGCAATGTCGCTAGCCGCGGCGCAGCCGCACCGCGGTGGCCAGTTCCTGCAACAGTGACTCGGTAGCCTCCCAGTCGATGCAGGGATCGGTAATGCTCTGCCCGTAGGTCAGCGCCTGGCCGGCCACCACATCCTGGCGCCCCCCTACCAGGTTGCTTTCCAGCATGATGCCGAAAATACTGTTGCTGCCGCGGGCGACCTGGGTGGCAATGTCCGCTGCCACATCAATCTGCCGCGCGGGAATCTTGCGGCTGTTGGCGTGGGAGGCATCGATCATGATACGCGCCGGCAGCCCGCCTTTGGTCAGCATGGCACTGGCGTCGTCCACCGAGAACATATCGTAATTGGGGTGCTTGCCACCCCGCAAGATAATGTGACAGTCCTCGTTGCCGGCGGTCTGGAAAATCGCCGAGTGCCCCTGTTTGGTCACCGAGAGGAAGTTGTGGGGTTGGGAAGCAGACTTGATGGCGTCAATGGCCACCTGGATATCGCCGTCGGTGGCATTCTTGAAACCCACTGGGCAGGAAAGACCCGAGGCCAGTTCCCGGTGGGTCTGGCTCTCTGTGGTGCGGGCGCCGATAGCGCCCCAGGAAATCAGGTCAGCGTAGTACTGGGGACTGATCAGGTCCAGGTACTCGGTGCCGGTAGGCAGGCCCATTTCCGCCAGGTCCGCCAGCAACTGCCGCGCCAGGTGCAGGCCCTTGTTGATCTGGAAAGTATTGTTGAGGTCCGGGTCGTTAATCAGCCCTTTCCAGCCCACCGTGGTCCGCGGCTTTTCAAAATACACCCGCATGATTACCAGGATGTCGTCGGCCACGGCGTCGGCGGCGGATTTCAGGCGCGCGGCATAATCGCGGGCCGCCTCGGGGTCATGTATCGAGCAAGGCCCCACTACCGCCACCAGGCGATCATCTTCTCCGCTGAGAATGTTGTGGATACCGCGACGGGCGCCGGTGACCATGTCGGCGGCCTGATCGCTGACGCCAATCTCCCCTATCAGCTGTTCCGGTGAGATCAGTTCATTGGTTTTCTGGATCCGGAGATCGTCGGTGCTTGCTGTCATCTTGGCGCTTCCGTCTGCTGTAGGCGGGCATAGCCGCCGCAAAAGGCGCCTAATATACCACTAGTCCCGGTCGCTGGCATGGCCGGGGCAGCGCTGGTCCTGTGCTTCCAGCTGCGCCCCGTGCGCGGCGCAGAACGCCTGAACCGCCGGAACATCCTCTGCCGCCAGCTGCAGCCGGGCATCGATGCCCGTGCCGTAGTCGATCCCGTCCAGCTCACCCTGCAGCGCGGACAGCAGATGCCGCAGCGGCTGTTCCAGGCTGAAATCTCCCCGCAGGTGATAACGTCGCCAGTGGGTGAGCTGGCGGGCCGGGGCAATATCCAGCACCTGCTGGGTCGCACTTGCATAGGCCCGCACCAGCCCCCCGGCGCCGAGCTTGATGCCACCGAAATAGCGGCTGACAATCACCAGCGCATTACCCAGTTCGCCGTACTGCAGTACATTGAGGATGGGCCTGCCCGCGGTTCCCGCCGGCTCACCATCGTCGCTCATTCCCGCGCCGGCGGCATCCGCGGGCCTGCCCAGCAGGTAAGCCCAGCAGTGGTGCCGGGCATCGGGGTAGTCCTGCCTGGCGCGAGCGACGGCAGCATTGACCTGGGCGCGGTCAGTCACCGGCTCTAGGCGGGCGATAAAACGGCTCTTGCGCACCAGCAGCTCGGCTTCACACATCCTCGCCGGGACCATCAGACCCACGCTCAGGCCACCGCCCCGGACAGGCGCTGCTTATCGACCTGCAGCGGCATGGCACCCCGGCGCAGCATCAGCCGGCCGCTGCCGCAAACAGTCGCGACAGGTAGGGATTGAGAAAACGACCCCCGGGGTCCATTTGCCGGCGGATCTCGGCAAAATCATCCCAATGCGGATAGAGTTCACGGAAATCCGCCGCCGTGAGCGTATTGAGCTTGCCCCAGTGGGGCCTGCCGCCATACTTGCGGAAAATAGGCTCCAGGGCTGTGAAATAAGGCTGGTAGTCCTCCTCGAAGTAACGGTGCACCGCGATGGAAACAGAGTCGCGCCCCTGGAAGGGGCTGAGCCAGATATCGTCAGCCTTCACAAAACGCACTTCCAGCGGGAAAAAGACCTCATGATGGCTGCTCTCCAGGGTGCTGATCACCTCGCGCAGCGCCTGCAGCCCGGACTCCCGGGGCAGGTGATATTCCATCTCGTTGAAGCGGACATTGCGTTCACTGGCGTAATTGCTCCAGGAGTTTGCCACCGTGACTTCCCGGTCGAGGAAGCGGGCATAGGTGCCGAGGGCGAAACGCCGCAGGGCCGGCGCCGACTCCATCCAGTCGCGCACCGACTTCAGCGACATCACGCCCTCGTTGGGGTCTTCCCTGTCAGTGGCCCCGATCGGCTCGTCGGTTATATCGTGGGTATCGGTAAAGCCCCAGCCGGAAAATGGCACGTAGTAAAATTCAAAATTACGGTGGCTTGCGGCCAGCAGCTCGGCATTGGCGAGAATCTCCTCCAGCTCCATCCATATCGCTTCCCGGCGCAGGCGGTAGGGTTGGGTATTCTGCAGCCGTACCTGGGTAATCAGGCCCAGGCTGCCCAGGGAAACCCTCGCTGCCTGGAACAACTCCGGGTTGTTATCGGCATCACAGTCGACGACCTGTCCCCTGGCATCGACCAGTTGCAGTCCGGTCACAAAACTCGACATGCAGCCGAGGTCGATCCCGGTGCCGTGAGTCGCCGTGGCGATACAGCCGGCGAGCGTCTGCTCGTCGATGTCGGGCATATTCAGCAGGGCCTGGCCCGCGTCCTGCAGTGGCTGGCCAATATCACCGAGGCGGGTGCCGCCACCGATGGTGGCCTGCAGTGAGTCGGCGTCGACCGCACTGACGCCACCCAGGCGGGACAGGGACACCAGGGTACCGTCCGTGGGTACCAGCGGCGAAAAGGAGTGTCCAGCGCCGACCGGGCGCACCACGCCCGTGCTGCTGGCCAGCAATTCCTGCAGGTCCGCCACGCTGGCCGGGGCCACCCGCTGTTCCGGCAGGCAGTGCTGGGAACCAGACCAGTTGCGCCAGGGCAAACGGCGTTTTTCGGCAGCAAGCGCGCGCAGGCCGCCAGTACCGGCAACGGCAAGGGTCGCCAGGGCAGCGAGCAGGCGGCGCCGGTTCAACACGCTTATTCGCCTGCGGCCATGAACGTGATCAGGGCTGCAAACTGCTCGGCGTCGCAGTCCATGCACAGGCCGAAGGGGGGCATGCCGCCAAAGCCGTTGACCACATTGTCCAGCAGGGTATTCATACCCTTGGCCAGGCGCGGTTCCCAGGCGACCCTGTCACCGGTGAGCGGTGATCCCGTGGCGGCCACGGTATGACAGCTGCGACAACTGCGATCATAAATTTCCGCCAGCGCCGGGTCTGCTGGCCGCAGGGCCCGACTGGCCGCCTCCGCTGCCGGGCTGTTGCCGCCGGGTTCGCCGCAGGCCGTCAACAGCAGGGCCGCCGCGAGGCAGGCGGGTAGCGCGAATTTCATTAGCCGATTCTCTATGTTAGTTATAACTATGCTTCAGTATAGCCTCAACATCCGGAAACACAATCCGCCCCGGCGGCCCCGCGCCAGTGCTGGTCCAGCAGCTCACCCACGGTATTGGGACTGACCAGGTGCGCCGCATACCAGGTGTGCAGGCAGCGTATCCGGCTGCGGTCGGCAATTCCCCCGATACCTTTTTGCCGGAACACTTCGGCGAAGCCCAGCTGATCGATGGCCGCCCTCTCCTGCGCGGAGATGAAACTGTCGCGCAGGGCGATGTAGCGTGCATGGTCCGCGGCCATGGACGAGCGCAGCGCCGTGCTGGCATTGATATCAGCCTGCAGCCGGGCGATCAGGCCACCGGCCTCCTCCTGGTCGATGCGGTAGTTGAGGGCCCGGTCCACCAGCCAGAACAGGGTGGGAAACGGTTTGCGGTCGACCAGCGAGGCAACCCGGATCACCATTGGCCGCCCCCGGGAATCGCTTACCGCAATATCCCGCAGCCCCCGGGGCTCCCGGCCCAGCAATTTCGCCACATGTGCCCGTTGGGCATCGCTTACCGCCACGGTTTACCTCCTGTTTCTCCGGTGGCTGGTATTCTACGCCATCAGCCCTGCCAGTCAGGTCCCCTATTTGACAAAAAAACGGCGTCCGCCCACAATCCCGCCCACGCCAGGTGCCCGCCGCAGCAGTCTGTGGGGCGGGCTAAATGGGAAGTGTGGTTAGACGCCACCGCTGCCCCCGCAACGGTATACAGCAATGCGCTGCGAGCCCGATACCTGCCTGGACACTGCACCGATGAGGCGGAGGGCCTCGACCCAGGTTGCCCGGTCTGCCGATCGCGTTCCCTGCCCCCTCGCCTGATCTTTCACGCCACTTCCTATCCGGGTAGCCCTATGAGTGACGACAAGAAAAACGCCAGGCACAAAGCCTCCATGGAGAAACAGAAGGCCAGGGTCGATGCCCACATCGAGGCGGCGGACGTGGAGCGCGGCGTGGCCATACTGCTGACCGGCAATGGCAAAGGCAAGTCCAGCTCCGCCTTCGGCATGGTCATGCGCGCCCTCGGCTACGGCCACAAGGTTGGCGTCGTGCAATTCATCAAGGGGCAGCAACTCTCGGGGGAGGAAATCTATCTCAGGGAACATTGCCCGCAAGTGGACTTTTACCAGATGGGCACCGGCTTTACCTGGGACACCCAGGACCGGGACGGTGACATCAGGGCCGCCACAGCGACCTGGGCGGTGGCGCGCCCCATGCTCGAGGACCCGGCCTACGACCTGGTGGTACTGGACGAACTCACGTATATGCTCGCCTACAAGTACTTGCCCGAGGACGAGGTCCTCGACGCGCTGCGCAACCGGCCGCCACAGCAGAGCGTGGTGGTCACCGGCCGCGGCGGGGGTTCGGCGCTGCAGGACATCATGGACACGGTCTCCGAGGTCAAGGAAGTCAAGCATGCCTTCCAGGCCGGCATCAAGGCGCGCCGGGGCGTGGACTACTGACCGTGCCGGCGGCACTGATGGTCCAGGGAACCACCTCCGATGCGGGCAAGAGCGTGCTCGTCGCGGGCCTGTGCCGGGTACTGGCCCGCCGGGGTGTCAACGTGGCGCCCTTCAAGCCCCAGAATATGGCACTCAACAGCGCCGTCACGCCCGAGGGCGGGGAAATCGGCCGCGCCCAGGCCCTGCAGGCGGCCGCCGCCGGCATCAGCGCCCACACCGACATGAACCCGGTACTGCTCAAGCCCAGCAGCGACCGGGTGGCCCAGGTGATTTTGAATGGCCAGCCGCTGCAGGACATGGCTGCGGCCGATTACCACCAGTACAAGCGACTGGCCATGGACACCGTGCTGGCGGCCTGGCACCGGCTGCAGCAGCGCCACGAGGTGCTGCTGGTCGAGGGCGCCGGCAGCCCGGCGGAAATCAACCTGCGGGACCGGGACATCGCCAACATGGGCTTTGCCGAGGCCGCGGATGTGCCGGTGATCATTGTCGCCGATATCGATCGCGGCGGCGTATTCGCCCACCTCACCGGTACCCTGGCGCTGCTGTCTCCCAGCGAGCAGGCCCGGGTCCGGGGCTTTGTCATCAACCGTTTCCGCGGTGATATCGCCCTGCTGGAATCCGGGCTGGAGTGGCTGGAGCGACGCACCGGCAAACCGGTGCTGGGGGTAATCCCCTACCTGCACAACCTGCAGCTGGATGCGGAAGACGCCGTCGACAGCGCCCAGGTGGCCTCGGACCAGGCGCCATTACAGGTAGTGGTGCCGGTGTTGCCGCGCATCTCCAACCACACCGACTTCGATGCCCTGCGCATGCACCCCCAGGTACAACTGCACTACGTGGCTGAGCGCCAGGTGCCGCCTCCGGCCGACCTGATCATTGTGCCGGGCAGCAAGAACGTCCGTGAGGACCTGCGCTGGCTGCGGGACAATGGCTGGACCGATACCCTGCTGCGCCACCTGCGCTACGGCGGCAAGGTACTGGGTATCTGCGGCGGCATGCAAATGCTGGGCAGAACGATCGCCGACCCCCGCGGCATCGAAAGCGAGGCCGGGCACAGCACCGGCTTCGGCCTGCTGCCGCTTGAGACCGAGCTGCTGCCGGACAAAGTCCTGCGCCAGTGCAGCGGCCGGCTCCCCGCACTTGGCGGCACCGTGACAGGCTATGAAATACACTGCGGCAACAGCCGCCGCGATCCGGGCAGTGCCTGCTTCGCGGTGCTGGAGGACGGCCGCGAGGACGGCGCTATTTCCCCCGACGGCCAGGTGGCCGGCAGCTACCTGCACGGCCTGTTCGATCACCCCGATGCCTGCCGGGCACTGCTGGCCTGGGCGGGGCTTGCCGATGCCAGCGGCATCGACCGGGATGCGATCCGGGAGCGGGAACTGGAGCGCCTGGCGGATTGCCTGGAACAACACCTGGACCTGGACCAGCTGTTCCCGCAGTGGTTCAGGGCCGCGTGAACACAGCCCGCCAGACCCGTGCCCGCCAGCTGACCACGGCACTGCTGTTGCTGTTGCCGCTGAGCCTGCTGTCGGCCCTGGCCCTGGGCAGCGTCAGCCTCGGCTGGTCGGAAAGCCTGCAGGCAATTCTTGCAATCGGCCAGCAGCCCGCCGAGCGCACGGCGCTCATTATCAACCAGATACGCCTGCCCCGGGCCCTGCTGGCCGGGCTGGTGGGCGCCCTGCTGGGCATCAGTGGCGCTGCCATGCAGGGCATTTTCCGGAACCCGCTGGCAGACCCATCGTTGATCGGCGTTACCGCGGGCGCCTCGCTGGGTGCCGGCCTGGTCATCGCCGGCGCCGGCAGCTGGGTCAGCGGCCTCACCGGACTGACCCTGGTATCGCTGGGCGCCTTTACCGGCGGCATGCTTGCGGTGGTACTGGTATACCGGCTGGCCAGCTCTGAAAACGGCACCTCGGTGGCCACCATGCTGCTGGCCGGCATTGCCATCACCGCCCTGGCCGGGGCCATGAGCAACATGCTGGAACTGTTTTCCTCCAACGAGGTGCTGCGGCGGATCAGCCTGTGGCGCATGGGCGGCCTCGATGGCGCCGACTACCGGCGGGTGGCCATCACCGCGGCGATTTTCCTGCTGGTGATCAGCGTATTGCCGCGCTACGCCACCGCCCTCAACGCCCTGCTGCTGGGCGAGTCTGAGGCCCGCTACCTGGGCATCGACGTGGAACAGACCAAAACACTGATTGTTGTACTGGTGGCGGTGGCAGTCGGC
Source organism: Seongchinamella sediminis (assembly GCF_003457605.1). Classification (GTDB taxonomy): domain Bacteria; phylum Pseudomonadota; class Gammaproteobacteria; order Pseudomonadales; family Halieaceae; genus Halioglobus; species Halioglobus sediminis. The sequence goes on along the minus strand of NZ_QRAN01000004.1, from coordinate 76,435 downwards.
ACCTCGGTCGCCATGGCCGGCACCATCGCCTTCGTCGGCCTGGTGGTGCCCCATATCATCCGCCTGCTGATAGGACCCGATCATCGTTACCTGCTGCCCGCCTCCGCCATTGCCGGCGCGCTGCTGCTGATCTGCGCCGACATTCTCGCCCGCACGGTGCTTGCGCCCACGGAATTGCCGGTTGGCATCGTTACCGCCAGCGTCGGCGTCCCCTTCTTTATTTCCCTGCTGCACCGGCGCAGGGATTTCGGTATGCAGTGATGGACGGGCTGCAGCTGCGCAATCTCTGCGCGTCGCCCTGGGGCAGCCCCCTGCTCCGGGACATCAATTTTGCACTGGCTTCCGGGGACGTGCTGGGCCTGATCGGCCCCAATGGCGCCGGCAAAAGCAGCCTGCTGCACTGCATCGCCGGCGGTCTTCCGGCCAGTGCCGGCCAGCTATTGCTGGGCGGCGAACCGTTGGCGGACATACCCACCCGGCAGCGGGCCCGCTGCATTGCCATGCAGGTCCAGCATCCGCTGCTCAACTTCCCGTTCACGGTGGAGGAAGTCATCCTGCTCGGGCGCACCCCGCACGCCTCCGGCCAGCGCGGTGTCCGGCAAATCCTGCGGGAGGTGATGGCCGCCACCGATACCGCCGGGCTGGCCCGGCGGCCCTATACGCAGCTGTCCGGGGGCGAGAAACAGCGGGTGCAGCTGGCGCGGGCGGTTGCCCAGGTCTGGCGTGAAGAGGACGCGCCACAGCGCCTGCTGCTGCTGGACGAACCGAATTCCGCCCTGGACCTGCACCACCAGCAGATGGTACTGGAACTGGTAGGCCAGCTGGCCAGCCGGGGTTGCGCGGTGCTGCTCGCCAGTCACGATTGCAACCTGCTGTCTCCCCGCGTGGACCACCTGCTACTGCTGGATAAGGGCGCACAGGCCGCCTACGGCACGCCCGCCGAGGTTCTCACCCGGGAAATGTTCAGCCAGGTGTTTGCCGTGCAGGTGCACATACAGGCGCACCCGGGCAACGGCGCTCCCCTGGTGATCCAGCGATGATGTGGCGACGCCTTGCAGCCACCGGCGCGCTGCTTGCCGCGGTCACTGCCGGCCAGGCCGCTACCACCGTGGTCGATGCCAGCGGGCGCGAGGTCAGCCTGGAGCGCCCGGCGCAACGCATCGTCGCCCTGGCGCCGCACATCGTGGAAAACCTGTTCAGCGCCGGGGCCGGTAACAAGCTGGTGGGCGTGGTCAGCTACAGCGATTACCCTCCCCAGGCCCTTGCAATTCCGCAGGTGGGCAGCGCCTATGCCTGGAGCCTGGAAAGCGTTGTCGCCCTGGACCCCGACCTGGTGGTGTTGTGGGGTTCAGGCAACGGCCTGGCCGCCCTGCCCCAGCTCGAGCGCCTCGGCCTCACGGTGTACGTCAGCGAACCGCGGCAACTGGCCGATATCGCCAACTCGATTCGCGATTTTGGCATCCTCGCCGGCACCGAAACGTCCGCGCAAAAAAGCGCCGAGAAGCTGGAGCGCGAGATCCGCCAACTGCGCTCACGCTACAGTCACCAGGCAAGCCTGCAGGTGTTTTACCAGATCTGGAACCAGCCCCTGCAAACCATTAACGGCGAGCATATGATCAGCCACGTTATTGCCCTCTGCGGCGGCCGCAACATTTTCACCGACGAAGCCCAGCTGGCCCCGCGGGTCAGCCTGGAAACCGTGTTACAGGCCGACCCCGATGCGATTGTCGCCAGTGGCATGGATGAGTCCCGGCCGGAGTGGCTGGATGACTGGCTGCCGTACCGCAGCCTGCAGGCAGTTAACCGTGGGGCCTTGCTGCATATTCACCCGGATATCATCCAGCGCCCCACCGCCCGCATCGCCGCAGGCGCCGCCGAGCTGTGCCGCAAGCTGGACGCGGTGCGGACTCAGTCAGCGCTTGACAGGGAAACCACGGGTTCGGTTTCACCCCACTGATCGACGGCATAGGTGTAGACCACGTCGGTACTGGAATTGAGGGCGGTCTCTGCCGAGTCCTGGATGACACTGATAATAAAGCCCACCGCCACCACCTGCATCGACACGTCGAGGGGAATCCCGAACAGCGAACAGGCCAGGGGAATCAGCAGAAGGCTACCCGAGGGTACCCCGCTGGCGCCGCAGGCTGACAGGGCGCTGATGACGCAGAGTAACAGCGCCGTGGGCAGGGAAACGGCGATTCCCAGGGTATGGGCCGCCGCCAGCGTCAGCGTGGTAATGGTAATCGCGGCGCCGGTCATGTTGACCGTGGCTCCCACCGGGATACTCACGGTATAGAGTTCTTCGCTGATACCCAGCTTTTTCGCCAGGTTGAGGTTGACCGGGATATTGGCCGCCGAACTGCGGGTGAAAAATGCGGTAATGCCCGACTCTTCCAGGCAGCGAAATACGATTGGGTAAGGGTTGCGGCGCGTCAGCAGGAACACCAGCAGCGGATTGATGACCAGCGCCATCACCAGCATCGCCGCCACCAGCACCAGCGCCAGGCCAGCATAACTGGCGAGTGCCTCCAGCCCTACGGTCGCCACGGTAAAACACACCAGACCGAAGATACCCAGCGGCGCGAGGCGGATCACGTAGCGGACAATATGGCTGACCCCGTCCGCCAGCACCTGCAGGTGATCGCGAAAACCCGCCGGGGCAGAGCGGAAACTGAGGCCCAGCAGCACCGCCCAGCTCAGGCAACCGAGAAAATTTCCGGTCAACAGCGCGTTCACCGGATTGTCGATGAGCTTGAACAGCACATCGCTGAGTACCGAAGCCACTGCCTCCGGCGGCGCGCCCTCGGCCTGCCCGGTCAGGACTATGGTCTGCGGGAACAGCTGGCTCAGCAGCAGGGCCACCAGCGCCGCGCTGATCATGCCGATCAGGTACAGGGCCAGTACCATTAGCGTCCTGCGGCCGTCACTGCCACTGTCGTGGCGGTTGGCTATGGCCGACATCACCAGCACCAGTACCAGCAGCGGTGCCACCGCCTTCAGCATGCCAACAAACAGCTGGCCCAGCAGGCCCAGCGACTCGGCCAGCTGCGGCATCAGCAGCGCTGTTACAGCCCCGAGCACAACCCCGATCAGGATTTGTGGCACCAGGCCCAGTTCCGTCAGTTTCATCGGCGCTCCGGATTGCTCCCACGGTTTGCGGTGATGCCTCACTATAGCGAGAATTCCAGCCCACGGGTACAGCTTCCGGTTTGCCGAATTGCAGGGGTTTGCTAAGCTCTGCGGACCCTGGCTAACAGACCACAAGGACCGACATGAAACCAGAAACCATTGCCCTGCACGCCGGCTACGAGGGCGATCCATCGACCCGCGCCGCCACCACGCCCATCTACCAGACCACCTCCTTCACGTTTGATAACACCCAGCACGGGGCCGACCTGTTCAACCTGGCGGTACCGGGTAATATCTACAGCCGCATCATGAACCCCACCAATGCGGTTCTCGAGGCGCGGCTGGCAGAACTCGAAGGCGGCGTCGGCGCGCTTGCCGTCGCCTCCGGCATGGCCGCCATTCGCTATGCCATCGAGGCCATCGCCGAGGTCGGCTGCAATATCGTCAGCACCTCCCAGCTATACGGCGGCACCTACAACCTGTTTGCCCACACCTTCCCGCGCCAGGGCCTGGAGACCCGCTTTGCCGATGCGGACGACTTCGACCGTGTTCGCGCCCTCATCGACGACAACACCCGCGCCCTGTTCTGCGAATCCATCGGCAATCCGGCGGGCAATGTTGTCGATATCCAGGCCTGGGCGGATATCGCCCACGAGGCCGGTGTGCCGCTGATCGTCGACAACACGGTGGCCACGCCCCTGCTCTGCCGCGCGTTTGATCACGGTGCCGACATCGTGGTGCATTCCCTGACCAAGTACATCGGTGGCCACGGCACCACAATTGGCGGCGCTATCGTCGATTCAGGCAAATTTGACTGGGCCGCTCACCCGGAGCGCTTCTCGGTAATGACCACCCCCGACCCCTCCTATCACGGGGTGGTGTATACCGAGGGTTTTGGCCCCGCCGCCTTTATCGGCCGCTGCCGGGTGGTGCCACTGCGCAATACCGGCGCCGCGCTGTCACCGCACAATGCCTTCCTTATCATGCAGGGGCTGGAAACCCTGTCCCTGCGGATGAAGCAGCATTGCAAGAACGCCAAAAAGGTTGCCAAGTACCTGCGCGACCAGCCACAGGTGAAGTGGGTTAACTATGCCGGCCTCAAGGACAGCCCCCACTACCAGACCTGCAAGAAAATCTGTGACGGCAAGGCCGCGGGGATTCTCAGTTTCGGTATCGAAGGCGGTATCGAGGCGGGAACGAAGTTTATCGACGCCCTGCAGTTGATCCTGCGGCTGGTGAACATTGGCGACGCCAAGTCCCTGGCCTGCCATCCTGCCAGCACCACCCACCGGCAATTAAGCCCCGAGGAGCTTGCCTCCGCCGGGGTCAGCGAGGATATGGTGCGGCTGTCCATAGGCATCGAGCATGTGGACGATATCATCGCCGATATTGAGCAGGCGCTGGCCGCCGCACAATAAGCGGTCAGGCAGTTCACAAAAAAGCCCGGCAGTGCCGGGCTTTTCAGGTACCAGAGATACGACTAGAAGGCTGCGCTGAAGCGAGCGTACCAGAACGCGCCGTTAAAGCCGAAGGGTGACGTAACCGCGTACTCCGCGCCCAGGAACCCCAGGGTGCCATCCGCTTCACTGTCGGGGTACTCGTCGAAGATATTCTCCCCACCGACGCTAACGACATAATGATCGGCGAAGGTATAGCTCAACTCCAGGTCAACCAGCACAGTGCTGTCGTAGGTGGTCGCATCCGAGGCGTCCCCCGGACCGAAAAGTCCTCCGGTAGTGGACCACTCATCGTAATAGTTAACCCGCACCAGTCCGCGGAATGCGTCCCTTTCATAGTCGAAGGTGAGCACGGAACTGTTTTCCGGCACCTGATTCTCCAGGTCGAACACGCGGTCGGGACCGATAGAGCTGTTGTTGACACGGTCGATGTCCTGCTCGTTCCAGTTATGACGCCAATCCGCTACCAGCGTACCGCCACCCAGGTCGTACCAGGTGCTGACCGCAATATCGACACCCGAGACATTGGTGTCAAAGCCGTTGGCAAAATACGCGGCGCCAGCATTGAGCAGCAACTCTGCATTGTCGTAATCGATGGCAATCAGGTCATCAACGTTTTCCTGGTTGATGGTGTTCTGCACCAGGGCCAGGCGGTCGTCGATGCTGATGTCGTAGTAATCCACCGTGATGTTGTAACGGTCACCCGGTGTCCATACCAGACCTACCGTATAGCTCTTGGACTCTTCCGCCTCCAGCGGCTCGGACCCGAGCACCTGGGAGATAGGATGATCAACGGGATAGGTGCCGGTGGGAATCAGGTTCCCCGAGCTGTCGGCAGTAGTGGTGACATTAAGCGTGTTGACCTGGCCGGGCGAAGGGGCGCGAAAGCCGGTATTCGCCGTGGCACGGATCGCAAAGCTGTCGCTAAAATCGTAGCGGGCTGATACTTTCCAGTCAGTGGTATCGTCAAACTCGTCATAGTCTTCGTAGCGCAGTGCGATCGCAGCAGACAGGTTTTCGGTGATGTCGGTTTCCAGATCCACATAGGCGGCCCAGCTGTCACTCTCAAACTCGCCGGAAGATTCCGGGGCAAAACCCTGGAAACCATCGGAACCGAGACCGAATACGGCAAAGGTCGGGCCGACGGCAATTGAGGCGGCATCGCCCTGGTCGATCACGTATGTCTCGTTACGCCACTCGGCGCCAAAGCCGAGGTTGATCGGTGAATTGTCGAAGGTCTTGACGAAGTCGGCGTTGACGCTGCTTTCTTCCTGCGTGAGCGTGCCCGGGTTGAAGGAGGTGGGAGACAAGGCACCGAGGCTGGGGTTGATACTGTCCTCCAGGTTGTACTCGACCTCATTTTCGCCGTAGCGGGCGCGGACATCGTAGCTGAGTCCCGCGTCCATTAACTCACCCCGGCCACCAAACACGACCTCGTAGTCGGTGATATCGGCACCGAACAGCGGGCTGTAGCCGCCCGGATAACGGGTGTGGATCGGGTTCAGCAGATCATAACCACTGGGACTGTTGCCGTTGGCGGTCAGATAATCATTCGGCACCAGGCCCTGGGCGAGAATTGAGTCAACCAGGCTCTGGGAGGCCGCATCGGCAAAGCCATCGCCGTCGTTATCTATCTTGAGTGTCGTGCGCGCTGGCAGATCCCTGTTCAGGTCGCCCGGCAACACCGGACCGCGATAGAAGAAACCACCGGTGGTCTCCTGGTCCATGTAGGTAGCCGTACCATATAGCTCCAGGGCATCACCGAGGGCGTAGGCGGTATTTGCGGCGAATTTCCAGGTTTCAATCTCGGGGTCACCCCAGCGCTGGCCAAGACCATCGTAGGGGACCTGGCTGTCGCCCACGATATCGCCGACAGCAGCCGCATCCGGACGCGCGTTGCCGCGGCTGGTAGTGTCAGATTCCGAATATTCACCGGTCAGGTTCATGAAACCGGTGTCGCCGAGGGCAAGACCACCATTGACAGAAACCGAGGTACGCTCGCCGTCCCCTTCCTGGTACTCGCCATACTGGCCGTTTATGGAGAAGCCTTCAGCGGCATCCTTGAGGATAACGTTGACCACCCCGGCAATCGCATCGGAACCATACTGGGCCGATGCACCGTCACGCAGGACCTCTACCCGCTTGATGGCGGCGGCTGGGAAGGTCTGGAAATCAACGCCCTGGGACCCCTGGTTCACCGTCCCCAGTGGGGCCAACTGCAGGTTGACCAGCGCGGAACGGTGCCGGCGCGTGCCATTCATCAACACCAGGGTGTGATCAGGCGACAGGTTGCGCAGGGTAACCGGCCGCACGAAGGCGGTGCCATCAGCGATTGGAAACCGCTGGGTATTGAGCGACGGGGCAATTTTGGTGAGTGAGTCGGTCAAATCGAAGGCCCCCTGATTGGTCAGGACTTCGCCGCCAATCAGGTCGATCGGGGACAGCGTCTCCGTTGGCGTCAGCCCCTCTTTTCGCGTACCGGTGACAACCACCTCTTCGAGCTGGTTCATTCTTTCCTGCGCGCTGGCGTACGACGCCCCGATAGTGGGTGTCAAAGCCATGATGGCCGATGCCAGGATTGTCTTGTTTACTGTGTGCATTGCGATGCTCCCTGTCGATTAGGATTTCTTATAACTCTGAGTTTTTATTATCGGTTCTAGTCTAGCCATGGACGCTGAAGAATAAACCCGGATGTGACGTAACTATTTCATAACAAAAGTTCACTGACGGAGGCTGCTGCGTTGAGCAGCCAGGTAAAACGGCGGTCCGTCGGGCTACATGGACCGGCGCAGCAGCGGGGGAATATCCCTTATCGAATCGCCGTCGGCCGCCAGCGACTCGGCCAGCGGCTCAAGCGCCGGCCCCAACTGTGGCGTCACTTCCTGCGGCTTCAGGGGCTCGTTGCACTCGCTACAGGTCAGGGTGGGCCTGGTTTTGTTGCCGCACCTGAGGTGCACGTACTCCAGCGGCGCACCCTCTCCCCCGTCCATCCACTCATCGCCCCAGCGGGCCAGGCTCATCAGCACCGGGTACAGCCCCAGGCCCTTGCGGGTGAGGCGGTACTCATAGCGGAGGGGGCGATCGTTATAAGGGACCTTTACCAGCACGCCGGCGTCCACCAGCTTGCCCAGGCGCTCCGACAGCCGATGGCGGGTGATGCCCAGATTGCTCTGGAACTGGTCAAAACGGCGGGTACCAAGGAAGGCATCGCGGATAATCAACATGGTCCAGCGCTCGCCTACCACCGACAGTGACCGGGCCACCGAGCACACCTGCTTGTCTATGTCATCCCAGCGCATTGGTCGCATCCCCGCTCGTCTCTGTGCGCAACAATTTAGCACAGAAAGCCCGGATTGGAACGCGGAGTGACCGCGCCGCGTCCAGGACCTTGAAAAACACGCCTGTACCTGGCAGCGCTAGGCGGCCAACTCAGATTGCAGCAGGTCCATAATGCCGTTGTTACTGTCGCCGTGGGCAATAATCGCGGCATTGAAATCCGTTACGCCGGCATCCCGCAGCCGCTGGATGTCGCCGCGCAGCTGATTTTCATCGCCGACCAGGGCCAGTTCCGCCGGGCCCGAAACCCCTTCCCGGTCGAGCATGGCGCGATAGGAGGGCAGCATGCCATAGATCTTCAGCGTCTCAGCGATCATCTCCCTGGCCCCGTCGACATCGTCAGTCAGGCAAATTGGCAGGCCGCAGACAATCCGCGGGGCGGCGTGGCCGGCTGCCTCCGCCGCCGCTGAGATCGACGGGGCTATATGCTCGGCAATGGTTTTCGGCCCCGTCATCCAGGTGGTGGTGCCGTGGGCCGCGGTGCCGGCCAGTTTGAGCATTGCCGGGCCCAGCGCTGCCACCAACAGCGGCACTGGTTCCACCGCCGGCAAATCCAGCTGAATTTTACCGCTGAGGGTCTCGCCCTCGAAATCCGCCGCCTCACCGCGCAACAGCGGCGCCAGTACCTGCAGGTACTCGGCCATGTGCCGTGCAGGCCTGTCGTAGGACATGCCGAACATCCCCTCGATCACCATCTGGTGAGACAGGCCCACACCCAGTGTAAACCGTCCGCCGCAGGCGGCCTGGGTGGTCATCGCCTGTTGCGCGATCGCGCCGGGGTGGCGGGGATAGGTCGGGGTCACCGCCGTGCCCAGCTCAATATGATCCGTTTCCCAGCCGGCGATGGCGCAGGCGCCAATGGCATCGATACTGAAAATATTCGGCACCCAGACACTGTCGAAACCGCGACTTTCAGCATCCCTGGCGAAGTTGGCCAGCGCCTGCAGGTCGTGGTTGAGCTGGGGGTGGGTGCCGCTGAACAGGCCGATACGCATAAGAAACTCCTCTCATTCTCTGATAATCAGGTACAAATCGTGGACCCGTCGTCCGCCACAGCATAGAACAGGCAGTCCGAGTGGGCGATGGCGGCATTGTTGGTAATCATGAACAGCTTCAGCGGCTGGGCCGGGTACAACCTGCCCCCCGCAATACGCACCAGGCGCGATACCGCACAGTGGCCACCGGCATCCTGGGCGCTAAACAACTGTGGCGCGTCGGCCCTGGCCCAGCCAAGCACCGTGTCAGTGTCGACCGCGCCGAAATTATGGTGTTCAATATCGGGCCGTAGGGTGATGTCGTAGTTGGCGCAGGGCTCCTCGGCGTAAGTCAGGGTCACATTGTCCTTGAGTTCCAGCCGGATAGGGTCGCGCAATAATTCCAGCCCCCAGTCGGTGTCACCGGGGCGCAGCACATCCGGCGCTTCAAAGAAGCGACATAGCCCCTCGAAAGCCAGCTCATGAGCCTGCTCGTCCAGGCGTCCCCCTACCTCCACGGTGACCGTGGGACAGTTGTCCTCGCTGATTTCCATCAGTGCGCCCAGCCCCAGGCTGGAGATGATCAGGCGCTGGGTAAACAGCGACACGAGGGCCTCGTGGTTACGGTCCATAAAGGTACAAACGCCAAACGCGGGACCGGAGCCGGAGGTATTGTGCATGTCGATCACAGCCTCCGGGGCGTGCAGGCGCAAAATTTCCAGGATCTCCTCGGCCAGCACTCCCTGGGCGTCGTCGAAGGGTGGGCGGAAACAGCGATTGAGGTCCCGCGCCCGCGGCAACATCCGGTGGCTGAACAGGGGCTGCTCCAGCGCGGCGCCGACCGAGGCCACCACACAGACCACATTGACCGCCGGACGCCGGCCACTGCGCAGGTAGCGGTGCAAGGCGATGGTCCCCGAGGGTTCATTGCCGTGCAGCAGGGTGACCAGGGCCCGGGTACGGGAGCCGTCCTCTCCTGCCAGCAGGAAACAGCTGGGGCCGGCCATCCAGCGCAGGAACTCGGTCACGTTATTGCCGAGTTCCTCCGGCTGCGGATCCCTGACGAATTTGAAGCGTCTCATAGCGGCCACCGGGCGACGGGGACATTTTTCTCACTGAGGGCAATAAACGCCTCCAGCAGGGCATGCGCTGCCTCTCGCGATGACATCTCCTGCTTCAGTTTCGCCAGTTTAAGCCGCTGCCAGGCAGCTCCCGACTGGCGCTTGTCCAGGCGCTCTTCCACAATACCGATGTAGTGCTCAATTTCACTGTGCTCCAGCCCCATTGACTCCAGCCCTGCCCTCGCCACCGGCAGCATTCGCCTGATCACATCGACAACCGCCTGCTCCCGGTAACCGGACTGGTCCAGTTCCGGCCAGACCAGGCGGGCATCAAGGCCGTACTGGGCCGCGCGATAAAAGTTGTATTCGGCATTGCGAAACGGGATGGCCGGCAGCAGCTGATTGATCACCGGCCTGAGTCCCTCCGCTGCCCCGATCAGGAAAGCGGCATTGGCCACCATGTCGACCGCGCTGGGCCCGGCGGGCAGAGCGCGCATTTCAATGCGCAGGTGGCCATTATCGGCGTCATCGTAAATCGGCCTGTTCCACAACCAGACGGTGCTCTGGTGCAAGCGCAGTTCCGCCAGCGAGGGCGCCTGGCCGGCAGCCATTTCCTCGGCGGCGGTCCGGCCATTACACAGCGGCAGCAGTGGCGGGTAGATGCGCACCACCTCGCGAAACAGCTCCTCCGCGCCACGCCGGGCCCAGCCCTGGCCGAAATTAACCCGGGCGGGTTCTTTCCAGCCGTAGGGGTCGACATAGCGGGTGTCGATGGACTGCTTGAACAGGGGTATGCGCGTTTCGTCCCACAGGGTATGGCCGAATATACCCGGCGAATTGGCCCCGATCGCCAGCGCCAGGGGCGTTACCAGCTGGATCGCGTTAAAGGTATCGGCAAAGGCGTCGGGGGCAACCCGGTAATGCACCTGGAAGGAGGTGTTGGCCCCTTCCAGGGTGATGTCTTTCATGGTCATCTTCAGCGGATTTTCGCCATTGATATCGATGTTGAAGTGGCCGCCGCGACGCTTGATCAACTGCTGCACCAGGGCGTGATAGCGGCGGCGATCAGTCACGCAATGGGGGCCAAAGTCAGTATCGCGCAGGGTCGGCAGAATACCGATGGGCACTACCCGGCCGCCGCGCCTGGCGGCGACCTTGCCCAGCCTTGCCAGGCGCTCGAGTATGGCTTGTTCAGTGGCTGCAAAGGGGCGCTCGGCCAGGCCAAAGGGCGGCAGGTTGAACTCCAGGTTGTAGCGGTTGAGTTCCAGGGTCAAAGAGGGATCGGCTGCCTCCTCCAGGATTTCCTGGTTGGCATAAAGGGGAAAACCCTGGTCATCGACCAGGTACATTTCCAGTTCAGCACCGATAGAGCCGCTGCCCTGGCCAAAGTCAGGGCGCTGCAGCAACTGGTATAGCGCATTGAGGTTTTCCTCCAGGCTGGCGGAAAACGCGTCAAAGTCCGGTACGGAAAATTCTATCTTGTCTATCTCTATGCCCATAATTACTTATTGTGGACTCCCCGGACGCGCCCGTAGTTGATATAGATCGCTATTCGCCGTGGCTACTGTTTAATGGCATAAACCATCTGCACCACAACCCGGTAGCTGTTTTCTCCCGCCATGACCGGCACCGCACCGGCGACCGCATCGGCAGCCATGGCCCGCTCCATACGGTAGTGCTGCGGCATCGGCACAGGGGCCTGGTCTGCCAGGCTCAGTACCTCGCCCAGTTCGACACCGGCGGCGGCGGCCATGGTACGGGCTTTGGTCATGGCGTCGTGCACCGCCCGGGTTCTCGCCTCGGCCAGCGCGGCCGAGGGATCCTCGTTGCCAAACTGGACGCTGCCGCCCTCATTGACACCCAGGGTAACCGACTCATCGAGCAGCGCCCCCAGTTTGTCGAGATCACGCAGCCTCACCTGCAGGCTGTTGCGCACTGTGTAGCCCACCAGCTTCGGCGGATGCTCGTTGCGCGGCTGGGGATAGGTGTAGCGCGGCTGGATGGAAAAATTACTGGTTTGCAGGTCTTTCTCTGCAATACCCGCCGCGCGCATGGCCGCGATGACTTCCGCCATAGCCGCAGAATTCTGGTCCAGCGCGGCCCGGGCGCTGGTCGCCTCGCGCATGACCGTCAGCCGCAGGAACGCCATGTCCGGCGCCAGCGCGGTCTCGGCCTCGCCGGACACCCTGATCTGCGCTACCGGGTCGTCTGCCTGCGCCCCCAGTGACAGCACGATGAGCGTTGTCGCTACTGCCAGCAGGTGAGCGGGCTTGCAAAATCTGTTCATGATGAAGACTCCTTTATTGACTATTGACTACGCTGCCGTTCCAGCAACAGCGACACGGCGGGCGAGAGCGCGTCTCCCCCCTCCCGGGCGTAGGCTGACAACTGCCGGCGCATGGCCGGCGTCCAGAACTTCTGCAGGTGCTCGGCGGTTTTGCGGGCCGCCTCATCGAGGTTACGCTGTTCACCAAAGTTCAGTGCGATCTGGTTGGCCATTTTTACCAGGCGATCGATTTGCTGTCCCGTCATTAACCCTCCGCCTCCATGATCCGCTGCTCGCCACAGTACATGACCTGGCGCCCGGGCTGCACGAAGCCCACCAGGGAAATCCCCGCCTGCATGGCCTGTTCTACCGCCAGCACGGTGGGCGCGGACACCGCGGCCAGCACCGGTATATTACAGGCGGCGGCCTTGGCGACCATTTCATAACTGAGGCGACTGGTCAGCAACACAAAACCCGCCCTGTCACTGCCCTGTGCCGCCATCGCCCCCAGTAATTTGTCCAGCGCATTGTGTCGCCCCACGTCTTCCCGCAGCAAGCGGATATCCCCGTGAGGGTCGCACCAGGCGGCGCCATGCACGCCGCCGGTCAGCGCGCGCAGTTCCTGCGCCGCCCCCAGGGACTCGAGGGCCCGCTGCAGGGCAGCCGGACGGAGGCGGACATCCGCCTCAACCCGCCGCGGGGGAACGCTAGCCTGGGCAAGGGATTCCACCCCGCAGAGGCCACAGCCGCTGCGCCCGGTAAGGCTGCGGCGGCGCCGCTTCAACCCTTCAAATGGCTCGGCGGTAATCTCCATCGCCAGTTCCAGACCCTGCTCCCGCTGCTCGATTTCCACACCCAGCAGCTGCCCGGGACTGGCCAGGATACGCTCCGACAGACTGAAGCCCAGCGCCAGGTCCGCCAGGTCCGCCGGGGTGGCCATCATCACCGCGTGGGAGATGCCGTTGTATACCAGGGCCACCGGTGCCTCCTGGACCACCGCATCGCTGTCCCACCGCAGCTGGCCCTGTTGCCAGACCGTGCGCGCCAGGCGGACCGTGGATTCAGCCATCCACCGGGGCCCCGGCGAGCAACTGGCGCTGGTGCCTGTCCTGCTGTTGCTGCCGTGCCTGCCAGGCCGATGGTTCACTGACCCTGCTGACCTGGACCGCGGTCACCTTGTACTCCGGGCAGTTGGTCGCCCAGTCCGAGTTGTCGGTGGTCACCACATTGGCACCGGACACGGGGTGATGGAAGGTGGTGTAAATCACCCCCGGCTTGACCCGCCCGGAAATTTTCGCATGCAGGACAGTGGTGCCCACCCGGCTCTGGATGCCGACCCAGTCGCCATCACTGATGCCCCGCTCCTGGGCATCGTGGGCATGGATTTCCAGCACGTCCTCCCCGTGCCAGGTGCTGTTGTGCGTGCGCCGCGTCTGGGCGCCGACATTGTACTGGCTGAGTATGCGCCCGGTTGTCAGCAACAGCGGGAAGCGGCGATTGGCGCGCTCGTCGGTGGGCAGGTACTCGGTCAGCGCGAAATAGCCCTGGCCGCGCACAAACTCGTTCACGTGCATGGTCGGCGTGCCCAGTGGCGCATCCTGGTTGCAGGGCCACTGCAGGCTGCCAACCTCGTCCAGCAGGGCGTAGCTGACCCCCTCGAATGTCGGGGTGAGCCTGGCGATTTCAGCCATGATCTCCCCCGGGTGGCGGTAATCCATGTCACAGCCGAGGGCGTTGGCAAAGGCCATGGTCGCTTCCCAGTCGGCCTTGCCCGCCAGTGGCGTCATCACCCGGCGGACCCGGGAGATGCGCCGTTCCGCGTTGATAAAGGTGCCATCCTTTTCCAGGAAGGATGCCCCCGGCAGAAACACGTGGGCGAACTTGGCAGTTTCGTTGAGGAAGATATCCTGCACCACCAGGCACTCCAGGGCACCGAGCGCGGCCTCGATATGCTGGGTGTTGGGATCGGACTGGGCGACATCTTCCCCCTGGCAGTAGAGGCCGCGAAACTCGCCGTCGACCGCCGCATCAAACATGTTGGGGATACGCATGCCGGGTTCCGGGTCCAGCTGCACCTGCCAGTCCGTCTCGAACAGGGCGCGGGTGGCCGGGTCGGCAATGTGCCGGTAGCCCGGCAATTCATGGGGAAAGGAGCCCATGTCGCAGGAGCCCTGCACATTGTTCTGCCCGCGCATGGGATTGACGCCCACCCCCTCGCGGCCGAGGTTCCCGGTCAGCATCGCCAGGTTGGCAATAGCCATGACCGCAGTGGAGCCCTGGCTGTGTTCTGTCACCCCCAGGCCGTAATAGATCGCGCCGTTACCGGCAGTGGCGTACAGGCGGGCCGCCTCGCGCAACAGGGCGGGATCCACTCCGGTGGCCTCCGCCAGTGCTTCCGGCGATTGCCCGGGATCGGCGATAAACGCCCGCCAATCCGCAAACGCCTGGCGCTCACAGCGGCTTGCGATAAAGGCCGCATCGTGCAGGTTCTCGCTGACAATCACGTGGGCCATGGCGTTGAGCACGGCGACATTGGCGCCGGGATTGACCGGCAGGTGATAGTCCGCGCGAATGTGCGGCGCATTCACCAGTTCTATCTGCCGCGGGTCAATCACGATCAGCTTCGCTCCCTGGCGCAGCCGTTTCTTCAGCCGGGAGCCGAACACCGGGTGGGCCTCGGTGGGGTTGGCGCCCATGACAATAGCCACGTCGGTTTTCTCCACCGAGGCAAAGGTCTGGGTGCCGGCGGATTCACCCAGGGTGGTCTTGAGCCCGAAACCCGTTGGTGAATGACAGACCCGGGCGCAGGTGTCGACATTGTTGTTGCCGAAACCGGCCCGCACCAGCTTCTGCACCAGGTACACCTCCTCATTGGTGCAGCGGCTGGAGGTAATGGCGCCGATGCTGTTGCGCCCGTGCTGCTGCTGGATATTGCGGAATTTTTCCGCAGCAAAGCGCACCGCCGCGTCCCAGCTGACGCTGCGCCAGGGCTGGTCGATCCTGTCGCGTATCATCGGGCTGGTAATACGGTCGGGGTGGGTGGCATAACCAAAGGCAAAGCGGCCTTTCACACAGGCGTGCCCCTCGTTGGCCTTGCCTGCTTTCCACGGCGTCATCCGCACCACCTGCTCACCCTTGACCCCGGCCCGGAAGCCGCAGCCAACGCCGCAGTAGGCGCAGGTGGTAATCACCGTGTGCTCGGGAATGCCCTGCTCGATAATGCTGTTTTCAGTCAGGGTGGCAGTAGGACAGGCACTGACGCAGGCGCCGCAGGAAACACACTCCGAGCCGAGGAAATCACCTCCCCCGGGGTTGACTTTGGCATCAAAACCCCGGCCCTCTATGGTCAAGGCAAAGGTGCCCTGGGTTTCCTCGCAGGCGCGCACGCAGCGGGAGCAGACAATGCACCTGGCGGGGTCGAAAGTGAAATAGGGGTTGGACTGGTCTTTTTCCGCGGCCAGGTGATTGGCGCCGTCGACGCCGTAGCGCACCTCGCGCAGGCCGACCTCGCCAGCGGTGTCCTGCAGTTCGCAATCGCCGTTGGCGGGACAGGTCAGGCAGTCCAGCGGATGATCGGAGATATACAGCTCCATCACCCCGCGGCGCAGTTTCGCCAGTGCCGGGGTCTGGGTGCGTACCGCCATACCCGCTTCCACCGGTGTGGTGCAGGAGGCGGGAAGGCCCTTGCGGCCTTCGATCTCCACCAGGCAGATACGGCAGGAACCGAAGGCCTCGAGGGAGTCGGTGGCGCACAGCCGGGGCACCTTGATACCCGCCAGGGCCGCGGCCCGCATCACCGAGGTGCCCGCGGGCACCGCCGTGGTCACGCCGTCTATGGTCAGGCTCACGCTGTCCCCGGATTCCACCGCCGGAGTGCCGTAATCCGCTTCCGGTTCGTAGTACTGCAACATATCGCTCCCCTGCCTCAGGCAAAGTCCTCCGGAAAATATTTCAGGGCACTGCGCACCGGCTGCGGCGTCAAACCGCCCATGGCACACAGGGAACCCTGCTCCATGGTGTCACATAAATCCGCCAGCAGCTCGATGTTCTCCGCGCTGGCTTCCCTGGCGATAATCCTGTCCATCACCTCGGTACCGCGCACCGAGCCCAGCCGGCAGGGTGTGCACTTGCCACAGGACTCTACGGCGCAAAAGGCCAGGGCGAATCGCGCCTGCTGCGCCATGTCCACAGTGTCATCGAACACCACCACACCACCGTGGCCGAGCATGCCGCCGGCGGCGGCGAAGGCCTCGTAGTCCAGCGGGGTATCCCATTGCGATTCGTGCAGGTAGGCCCCCAGCGGCCCGCCCACCTGGATGGCCCGCATCGGCCTGCCGGAACGGGTGCCGCCGGCGTAGGTGGCCAGCACCTCCCGCAGGGTGACGCCGTAGGGAATCTCGATCAGCCCGCCCTGGCGGACATTGCCCGCCAGTTGCAGGGTCAGCGTGCCCCGCGACTTATCCCGGCCAAACGCGGCGTAGGCCTCGGCACCATCGGCCATGATAGTCGCTGCCGCGGCCAGGGTGAGTACGTTGTTGACCACCGTCGGCTTGCCGAACAAACCCTGCAGCGCCGGCAGCGGCGGTTTCGACCGCACCACGCCGCGGCGCCCTTCCAGGCTCTCCAGCATGGCGGTTTCCTCGCCGCAGATATAGGCCCCCGCGCCCTGGCGCAGTTCCAGCCTGAAGTCCCTGCCCGAGGAGCAGATATCGGTGCCGAGATAGCCCGCCGCCTCGGCCTTGGCGATGGCCCGGTGCAGGACCTCCCAGGTGTGGGGGTACTCCGAGCGCAGATAGATGTAACCCTGGCGGGCGCCCACCGCGAGGCCGGCGATAACCATGCCCTCGATGAGCTGGTAGGGATCGCTCTCCATCAGCAGGCGGTCGGCAAAAGTGCCGGAGTCACCCTCGTCGGCGTTGCAGGCGATAAACTTTTCGCTGCCCGGGGCATCGAGCACCGTCCGCCACTTGATCCCGGCCGGGAAAGCGGCGCCGCCGCGGCCGCGCAGGCCGGAGCGGGTGATCTCGTCGACAATGTCCTCCGGGGGCAGATGCAAGGCGTGTTCCAGGCCGTCGAAACCGTGACGGGCAAGGTATGATTCCAGGCACAGGGGGTCCTCCACCCCGGCGCGGGCAAAGGTCAGCCGCTGCTGGCCCGCGAACCAGGGGTGCTCCTCGGGTTTACCCAGGTAACGCGGGTGCCGGGGCCGGTCCGCCGGCGCCAGTGCCAGTAGCGCCGGCACCTCGGCGGCGACCACCGGGCCAAAGCCGACGCGCTCGCCGCCCTCCTCAATCTCCAGCAATGGCTCCAGCCAGAAGGCCCCGCGGGAACCATTCCTGACCAGGGTGGCGTCATTCCCGACGGCGGCAATTGCGCTGGCTACCGCCGCCGCAACGGCCTCGGCGCCGACCGCCAGCGCCGTGGTATCGCGAGGCACAAAGTAGCGCACACTCATGCGCTGCCCTCCCCCGGGCGCAGCCCGGCGATGAGAGCCTTCAGGCCCTCGCCATCCAGCCGCGCGTAGGTCTCGTTGTCTATGCGTACCGAGGGCGAGCAGGCGCAGTTGCCAAGACAGTAAACCCTGCCCAGCTCTATGGCCCCGTCTGCGCTTTTCTCTCCGAAGTCCACGCCCAGGGTGTCCCTGGCCACCTGTTCCAGTTCCCGTCCGCCGCTGGCCTGGCAGGATTCGGCGGCGCAGACCTGCAGCAAGTGCCGGGCACCGGGCCGGGTGCGGAAATCGTGATAAAAGCTGATCACCCCGTGCACCTCCGCCGCCGACAGGTTCATGACCTCGGCAATGGCGGGGATTGATTCAGGGGGAATGTAGCCCAGGTCTTCCTGGATGTCCTGCAGCAGGGGCAGCAGGCCCCCGGGGGTGTCCTGGTACTGGCACAGCAATTGGGCCAGCAGTCTTTCGGTTTCCAATGATGCCTCGCTTAAGCGCCTGTAGAATTCTGGGGGCCGCTCACACTGATTGTGCCGGACCCTAGCAGTATGGCCCAAAACCGGGGCGCCGTCAGGCGCCCCGCCCGCTCACAGGTGCGCCGCGTGGAAGGCGATATGGTCACCGATAAAACTGGCGATAAAAAAATAGCTGTGGTCGTAGCCCGGCTGCATTCTCAGCTCCAGCGGATAATCATTCTCACTGGCCGCCTGCTGCAGCAGTTCCGGCTGCAACTGTTCCGCCAGGAAATTGTCGGCATCGCCCTGGTCCACCAGCGCCGGCAGTTTTTCTTCGGCCCTGCGCAGCAGCGCACAGCTGTCGTGGACGGCCCAGGCGTCCCGATTGTCACCGAGGTAATTAGCCAGTGCCTTCTGGCCCCAGGGACAGGCTGACGGCGAGCTGATCGGCGCAAACGCCGACACCGACCGGAATCGCCCCGGGTTTTTCAGGGCGATGGTGAGAGCGCCGTGACCACCCATGGAATGGCCGGATATCGCCGTGCGCGTTGCATCAAGCGGACAGGCGTCCGCCAGCAGTGCCGGCAATTCGCTGACCACGTAGTCATACATGCGATAGTGCCTTGCCCAGGGTTCCTCGGTGGCGTTGAGGTAAAAGCCGGCACCGAGACCAAAATCCCAGGCGCCCTCCGGGTCATCGGGTACACCCTCCCCCCGGGGACTGGTATCCGGCGCCACCACCGCCAGGCCGAACTCGGCGGCGTAACGCTGGGCGCCGGCCTTGGTAACGAAGTTTTCATCGGTACAGGTCAGCCCCGACAGCCAGTAGAGCACCGGCACCCGCCCCCGCTCGGCCTGCGGCGGCAGGTAAACGGAGAAGTTCATGTCACAGCTGAGCGCGGTGGACCGGTGCCGGTAGCGCAGCTGGCGGCCATCAAAACAGCGGTTTTCAGCGATTATTTCCATCAGTTCTGCCTCAGTACAGGACCACAGAGCGAATGCTCTCGCCCGAGTGCATCAGGTCAAACGCCTTGTTGATATCCTCCAGCGGCATGGTGTGGGTAATGAGGTCGTCGATATTGATCCGCCCGTCCATGTACCAGTCGACGATTCGGGGCACATCGGTGCGGCCGCGGGCGCCGCCGAAAGCGGTGCCTTTCCAGCTGCGACCGGTCACCAGTTGGAAGGGTCGGGTGGAAATTTCCTGGCCGGCGCCGGCCACACCGACAATGCAGCTCTCGCCCCAGCCCTTGTGACAGGCCTCCAGCGCCTGGCGCATGGTGTTGACGTTGCCGATACACTCGAAGGTGTAGTCCAGGCCGCCGCCGGTCATCTCCACCAGGTGCCCTACCACATCATCCACGTCTTTCGGGTTGACGAAGTCGGTCATGCCGAACTTCCTGGCCAGGGCCACCTTGTCAGGATTCAGGTCAACGCCGATGATCCGCGAGGCGCCAACCATCTTCGCGCCCTGGATCACGTTCAGGCCGATACCGCCCAGCCCCCACACCGCGACTGTCGAGCCTGGCTCGACCTTCATGGTGAAGGCGACGGCGCCAATGCCAGTGGTCACGCCGCAACCGATGTAGCAGATTTTGTCGAAGGGAGCGTCCTCCCGCACCCTGGCCAGGGCAATTTCCGGCAGTACCGTGTGATTGGCGAAAGTGGAACAGCCCATGTAGTGCAGGATGGGTTTGCCGTCCAGGGAAAAGCGGCTGCTGCCGTCCGGCATCACCCCGCGCCCCTGGGTTTCACGAATGGATTGGCACAGGTTGGTTTTCGGGTGCAGGCAGAAATCACATTGGCGGCACTCGGGGGTGTACAGGGGAATAACGTGGTCGCCCGGTTTCAGGGAACTGACCCCGGGGCCCACATCCACCACCACACCAGCCCCCTCGTGACCGAGGATGGCGGGAAAGGCACCCTCCGGGTCGTCGCCGGACAGGGTAAAGGCATCGGTGTGGCAGACACCGGTTGCCTTGATCTCCACCAGGACCTCACCCGCGCGGGGTCCCTCCAGGTCGACATCGCATATTTCCAGTGGTTTGCCGGCCTCAAAGGCCACCGCGGCACGTGTTTTCATCGGGCTCTCCTCTCGGTTTTGCAGCTGTTGCAAATAAACTCAGGGCAATTGTGATCATTTCCAACTAGGGATTCTGGCTTCCGTCAGAATGACATTAACCAGAGATTCCTCAGTGTAATTAGCTACCATATGCAAGATAAACACCCTATTCTGCAAGTCACTGTTGCACCACAGCAACAATCAAGGGGCCAATCATGGCAACACATCGTTGGGAGAGTATAGAAGCCTTTGAGCGGGTCGTCCGCCTGGGCAGTTTCACCCGGGCTGGGACTGGTACAGCTGCCCGGTTTCTATCTCGGGCACGACATCCAGCAGGGCACGCTGGTGCCGGTGCTGGAGGCTTACCGGCCCACCGACAGCGGCGTCTGGGCGGTGTATCCCCACAATCGTCACCTCTCGGCCAAGGTGCGCCTGTTCGTTAATTTCCTGGCGGACAGGTTTAACCGGTAAGCGCTGAACACATCCCGACCGAATCTGTATACTCAGTCTCTTTTCTGACAACCGCAGCGGAGAATCGCAATGTCTGATCTGGTCACCATCGATATCCAGGACCACGTCGCCCACGTCCGGCTCAATCGGCCGGAAAAAATGAATGCGCTCAGCATGGCCATGTTCGAGGCCATCACTGCCGCCGGCCGGGAGGTCGCCGGCGACCGGAATGTGCGCGCCGCGGTGCTGTCGGGCGAAGGGCGGGCGTTCTGCGCCGGCCTGGACCTGGAGAATTTCGCCAACAGTGACCCGAATGACGATTTTTTTGGTGCCGGCAGGGGTGGATTCTGGCCCAACTTTTACCAGTTGCCCGCCTACGCCTGGAAGTCCGTACCGGTGCCGGTCATCTGCGCCCTGCACGGGGTCGCCTATGGCGGCGGGCTCCAGATTGCCCTGGGCGCCGATATCCGCATCGCCCATCCCGACACCCGAGTCTCGCTGATGGAAATAAAATGGGGGCTTGTTCCTGACATGAGCGCCTCCCAGACCCTGCGCGACCTGGTGCGACTGGATGTGGCCAAGGAACTCACTTTCACCGGCAGGGTCGTAGAGGGAAGCGAGGCCGCCGACCTCGGCCTCGTCACCCGGCTCGCTGACGATCCGCTTGCCGCCGCACTGGACATGGCAGCGGGCATTGCCGGCCGCAACCCGGATGCAATCACCCACGGCAAGTACTTGCTGGACAACAGCTGGCACGGTGACCATCTTGCGGGCCTGCGGCTGGAGGAAAGACTGCAGGACCGCACCATGGGCAAGCCCAACCAGCTGGAGTCGGTAATGGCGGGTATGGAGGGCCGCTCCGGCAACTATACACCGCGGCACATTGCAACCTTTGAGGACCTGGACAACTTATGAGCAACAACGAAACCGGCTACACCCCACCACCCGTGTGGACCTGGGACAGCGAGAGCGGCGGCCGCTTCGCCAACATCAATCGGCCGGTCGCCGGCGCCACCCACGACAAGGACTTACCCGTGGGCGAACAGCCCCTGCAGCTTTATTCGCTGGCCACGCCCAACGGGGTCAAGGTCACGATCATGCTGGAAGAAGTGCTCGCGCTGGGCAAAACAGCGGCGGAATACGATGCCTGGCTGATCAACATCAGCGAAGGTGACCAGTTTGGCAGCGGCTTTGTCGCCGCCAACCCCAACTCCAAGATTCCCGCCCTGGTGGACCACAGCACTGAGTCACCTACGCGGGTCTTTGAGTCCGGCGCCATCCTGATGTACCTGGCGGAAAAATTTGACGCCTTCCTGCCGGCGGCACAGCCGGCACGCGCCGAGTGCCTGTCCTGGCTGTTCTGGCAAATGGGTAGCGCGCCCTTCCTGGGTGGCGGCTTCGGACACTTCTACGCCTATGCGCCGGAAAAATACGAGTACCCCATCAACCGTTACGCCATGGAGGTAAAACGCCAGCTCGACGTGCTCGACCAGCGCCTGGCGCAGGCTCCCTATCTCGCCGGTGAGGACTACAGTATCGCCGACATGGCCGTGTACCCCTGGTACGGGGTACTGGTTACCGGGGAGATTTACGACGCCCAGGAGTTTTTGCAGGTGGACGGCTACACCCAGGTCAAGGCCTGGGCCGGGAAAATCGCCGCCCGCCCCGCGGTGCAGCGCGGTGAACGGGTGAATCGTGTCTGGGGCCCCGAGGAACTGCGGGTACCCGAGCGTCACTCCGCCAGCGACCTGGACTGAGCCTGGGGCTGTACCGTGACCTCGCCGGACCCAATCAGGGAACAGAAACGCATGGGCCTGGGCATGATGATCATGGCCTGGGTGGTGCTGCTGGGGCTCGGCGTGCTGTTCTTCGGCGATGTCCTGGAAAGACAGTTCAATCCCAACCAGCAACTGGAAACCCGCTATTCGACGGAAGGCATTCGCGAGGTGGTGCTGCAGCGCAACCGCTTCGGTCACTACGTGACCACGGGAAGCATCAACGGCAAACCGGTAACCTTCATGCTGGATACCGGCGCCACCGGGGTCGCCATTCCCGAAGCGGTGGCCCGGCGGCTGCAAATTCCCCGTGGCCGGCCCTACCGCACCCAGACCGCCAACGGTGTTTCAACCAGTTACGCGGCGACCCTGGACAGCGTGGCGGTCGGCGACATCGAATTGCGCAATGTCCAGGCCGGCATCGCGCCCGGCCTGGCCATGGACGAAATCCTGCTGGGCATGTCCTTCCTCAAACACATTGAATTCAGCCAGCGCGGTGACAGCCTGATCCTCAGGCAGTACCCATAGTACGGACGCACCGCGCTGGCCGGAACACAGTCAGCGCATGGTGAGTATCACCTTGCCCCTGGCCCTGCGCTCAATGAGACAGTTGAAGGCATCCTCGTACTGTTCGATGGGGAACACGTCGGTCACCACCGGGTTGAGTTTGCCGGCGGAGAACAGCTCCCACAGCGCGTGAATATTCTTCAGGTTTTGCTCCGGTTCCTCGCCGGCAAAGCGACCCCAGAATACACCCACCAGGGAGCAGCCCTTGAGCAGGGTGAGGTTTAGCGGAATCGCCGGTATCGGCCCGCTGGCAAAACCGATCACCAGGTAGCGACCTTTCCAGGCCATACTGCGCACCGCCGGCTCGGCGTAATCGCCGCCCACGGGATCGTAAACCACATCCACGCCCTTGCCGCCGGTCAGTTCCTTCACACGGTCCTTGAGCGACTCCTCGGAATAGTTGATCAACTCGTCGGCGCCCAGTTGCTTGCACAGTTCCAGCTTTTCAGCGGAACTGGCCGCCGCGATAACTGTTGCTCCCATCAGCTTGCCCAGTTCCACCGCCGTGGCACCCACGCCGCCGGCGGCGCCCAGTACCAGCAATGTCTCGCCGGGCTGGATATTGGCCCGCTGCTTGAGCGCATAGTAGGAGGTGAAATAGGTAATGCTCACCCCGGCAGCCTGCTCAAAGCTCAGCCCCTCGGGCATGGGAAAAACCCCGAACTCGTTGGCAACCACCTGCTCACTGAAGGCGCCTGCGCCTCCCATGGCCACCACCTTGTCGCCGGGCTTGAAGCGGCTGACCTCGCTGCCCACTGCACTGACGACGCCAGCGGACTCACCGCCGGGAATAAACGGCATGTCGGGCTGGGTCTGGTACTTGCCCTGGATCATCAACACATCCGGGAAATTCAGCCCCGCCGCATGCACATCGATCAGCACATCGTGCTCACCCATTTCCGGCTGCGGCCAGTCGGTGACCAGTTCCAGTTTTTCCGGCAGGCCGTGTTCCTTACAAACTACTGCTTTCATTCTCTTGCTCCTATTTGTCCACCAGGCCGAGACCTTGCATGGCTTTGCCGGTGAATTTAACCGTTTGCTCAAAACCGGCTTCCGGCTGGCGCTCTCCCTCGGGCGAGCTGATCTCATCCCAGTGGGCGGCGATCCCCTCTGGCGTCTGCTCCTCCGGTTTCAGCCATACCCCGTCGGTTTCGACGATCCTGGCCACGGCGTAGGCGCCGGCGCCGGCGCAGACGATGGTCTTGTTGGGTGCGTCCTCGCTGACCATGTACAGTACGGCGGGGGTAACGGTTTCCGGAGTCAGCAGGGCGAAGGCCTCTTCCGGAATCAGGCCCTCGGTCATCCGGGTTCCGGCGGTGGGCGCCAGCGCATTGACCCGGATATCGTATTTGCCACCCTCCTGTACCAGGGTGTTCATGAGGCCGATTACTCCCATCTTGGCGCTGCCGTAGTTGGTCTGGCCGAAGTTGCCATACAGGCCCGAGGAGGAGGTGGTGACCACAATACGGCCATAGCCCTGGTCGCGCATGATGTCCCAGCAGGCCTTGGTGCAGTTGACGGTGCCCATCAGGTGCACGTCAAGCACCAGCCTGAAGTCCTCGAGTTCACCCTTGGCGAAGCTCTTGTCGCGCAGGATGCCGGCGTTGTTGACCAGGATGTCCACCCGGCCCCACTTGTCCATGGCCTGTGTGACCATGGCCTGCACCTCATCGTAGCGGGCAACGTTGGCGCCATTGGCGATAGCCTCGCCACCCAGCGCCTCGATTTCGGCGACCACGGACCGGGCTGCCTCGGAACCGGCACCGGAGCCGTCGACGCTGCCGCCGAGGTCATTGACCACCACTTTGGCACCGCGTTTGGCCAGTTCAACAGCGTGACTGCGCCCCAGGCCCTGGCCGGCGCCGGTAACAATGGCAACTTTGCCGTCATAGCGAATAGACATTCTCGTTTCTCCCCCTTATCTCTCTAAGCCGTAACAACCATGGACAGCCACTCGGCCACCAGCGCTGGCGTTTCCTCACCCTCGATTTCCACCGACACACCCTGCTTGATCAGGAAACGCTTGTCGTCCTTGCGGGTCACGTCGAGCACCTCAACGTGGCTGCGCACGCGTTTGCCGGCGCGCACGGGCGCCAGGAAGCGCACCTTGTCGAAGCCGTAATTGAGTCCCATTGCCATGTTTTCGGGTATCACACCGTTGCCTTCTATCATCTTGCTCAGCAACGACAGGGTAAGAAAGCCGTGGGCAATAGTGCCGCCGAACGGCGTATTCTTTGCCGCCTCTTCATCAATGTGAATGAACTGGTGATCCTCGGTACAGTCAGCGAAGGTATTGATCCGGTCCTGGGTGATTTCGATCCATTTACTGGGCTCGAAGCGGCTGCCCACGGCATTGACCATTTCATCCGCGGGTACGACTTTAATCGCCATAAATGCTTCCTTATCTGTGTTCTTGCCGGGATTGGCAATTTTTGGAGCCCAGATACTAACAACCGGGACCCGCTGCTGCTGTCACCAAGGTGACACCCGGGAACGCGGTTTCGGCGCATACTACGGTCATTGCCAGCCGGCTACATTGTGCGCGGCTCTACAAGGGTAGCGTCGCCGTCGCGATTCGAGCGAGGACAATCTGATGAGACCACCTTCACTGGCACTGGCCCTGAGCGATGCACCGCGCGCCCTGGTGGACGCCGCCGCACTGCGCCTGACCACACCGCTGCTCCGGCGACTGCCCAGGGCGCGGCGACAGCATACGGTCATGGTGCTCCCCGGCTTTCTTGGCGATGATCTCGGCAACGGCCCGCTGATTCGCTTTCTGCGCGAGCTGGGTTACCAGGCGACGGGTTGGCAGCAGGGGCGCAACCTGGGCGTGGCCAGCTTTGACCAGGACAGACTGATCGCCACCCTCGCCGCCCTGGCCGAGCGCGGTGGCGGCCAGGTGTCGCTGGTAGGCCACTCGCTGGGCGGCATTTACGCCCGCGAAATCGCCCGGGAGGCGTCGCAGGGAATCCGCCAGGTCATTACCCTCGGCAGTCCCTTCGGCCCGGGCCACGAGGACGCCTCGCACGCCTCACGCCTGTATGCCAGGCTCAACCCGGGCAGCCCCCGGGGGCGACTGAACCCGGATCCACCGCCGGTGCCGACCACCGCGATCTACACCCGGGCCGATGGCATCGTCAACTGGCGCACGTCGCGACAGGGCGGTGCTCACCCCAATGTCCACAATATCGAAGTGCCGGGCAGTCATATCGGGCTGAACGTCAATCCCGTTGTCTGGTACTGGGTAGCGAAAAAGCTGGTGCAGCACTAGGGCCTGTTCACACTACCCGGGTCAGGCCTCCGGATCCTGCGCTCTCGCCCGTGCGACGTCTGCTTCGAGCTTGCGCGCCCCCAGCATGAAAAACACCACCCCCAGGCTGCTGATCAGCGCCACCGTGAGCATGGCGTAGCGCAGGCTGTCAGTACCCAGGCTGCCCTGGTAGAGATCACTGAGCACGCCGACCGTCAGCGGGCCCAGCCCGAGCCCGATCAGGTTCAATACAAAGAACAGCACCGCCGAGGCCATGGCCCGCATGGAGGCAGGCACCAGCGCGTGCGCCGTGGCGAGGACGGGACCGAGGTAGGTGTTGAGACAGAGCGAGACCAGGAACAGCAGCGCGAGGACCACCGCGGTATTGTCCAGTAGCAGGTAGGGAAAGCCCAGGGGTATGGTCAGCGCCCCCGCCAGGGCCGGCAACCACAGATACCAGCGCCGGTCCCCCACCCCCAGCCTGTCCGCCAGATAGCCGCCCAGGAAGGTGCCCAGCATGCCGCCGCCACCGCCAAGCAGCGCCAGGATCACCCCGACCTCGCCGACGCTGAAGCCGTGGTTGCGGATCAGGTAGGAGGGGGCAAAGTTGCCATTGCCGTAACCGGCGAAGGCGGTCACGCCCGCCGCCAGAGCGAGATACCAGAAGGTGGGCACCGAGGACAGGTGAGCCAGCGTCTGTTTCAGGCTGGGCCTGTTCAGTCTGGCCGCCGCATCGTCCCAGTGCCCGCGGACCGGCTCCCTGACCGTGAGCAGGAAAACCACCGCGAGCGCGATACCCGGGATGCCAACGGCGAAAAACGCAATACGCCATCCATAGATCTGGCTGACAACGCCACCGACGATAAAGCCCAGCAGCACCCCCAGGTGCACCCCGGTCGAGTAGATCGCCATGGCGGTAGCGCGCTTCTCCGGCGGGTAATAGTCGCTGATCATCGAGTGCGCCGGCGGGCTGCCGCCGGCCTCGCCAATGCCCACCCCGATGCGCGCCAGCAGCAGCTGGGTATAGTTCTGGGCCAGCCCCGAAAGCGCCGTCATCCCGCTCCAGACGGACAGCGCCAGGGCAATGATATTGCGCCGGTTACTGCGATCCGCCCAGTAGGCGATGGGAATGCCGGCAGTGATGTACACCAGGGCAAAGGAAAAGCCGCTCAGCAGGCCGAGCTGGGCGTCCGACAGCCCCATATCATTCTTGATCGGCTCCTGGAGGATGACCAGGATCTGGCGGTCGACAAAGTTGAACGCGTACACCAGGGTCAGCATGAACAGGCCGTAGCCTGCCGCCCTGCCGCTGATCGGCTCGCCCGGAGGGGCACCGGCTGTAGAACTCATGGCATTTCCTTGTTGTTATTGTCTCCAGTGTGCCACAGCCGGACAGATGCCGGCCGTCGCTTTCAGGCCTCCCGGCAGAACTGGGCGATACTGGCGGCGGTCTCCCGGCTGATATCGGGACAGGCAATGGCGAAAATCTCGATGCCGTGGATGGTACCCATGACCTGACGGCAACGGGCGGCAACGCCGGCCCTGAGCAGCAAGCGGTAAAACTCGATGCCCTCGTCACGCAGCGGATCACACTCGTTGACGCTGATCACCGTCGGCGGCAGGCCCGCCACGTCTTCCTCGCTGGCGAACGCGGGCCAGGCCAGCGGGTTGCCGGCGTTGAAGGCCTCAATACCGTAGGCCATGGCGCCGTAATTGCTGTGCAGGTCCAGCAACAGGCCGTTGTTTTCGGTCGATGAGGGATAGCGTTCCTGGGGCCAGGCGCCGGCAATGTAGGGGCACAGGGCATACAGCCCGCGAATCAGCCCCAGGTCATTGTCCTGTTTCAGCCTGAGTCCGGTTGCCAGGGTCAGGTTGCCGCCACCGCTCTCACCCGCCACGATAATATGCTCGCGGTCGATACCCAGGCTGTCGGCCTGCGCCGCCAGCCAGCGGACGCCGGACACACAGTCATTGAGACCGGCGGGAAAGGGGGCCACTTCCGGCGCCGATGACGGATTGACGCAATTGCGAAAATCCACCATCGCCACGGCGACACCCTGGGCGGCAATTATCTTGCCCCAGGCCCGGTACATACCGTAGTAGCAGGACATGGACTGCATCCCCCCGCCGTGGATGTAATACACACAGGGCAGGGGCTCGGGACTTTCCGGCCTGATGAACTGCACCTTGATGGAATTACCATCGGGCTGTGAGACAAATTCGTGATCGGTGATGACCAGGCCGGCCGATGGCGCCACCTGTTCATTATCCACCATGTCGAACATCGCCTTCATGTTTTCCAGGCGCTCGATGCTCTCTGGCTTGCTGGCTTCCTGCAGCAATTGCTCCCGCGACTCGACGTCTTTGGTCGGGGTGAGAGGCATGGATCCCATCAGCGCCTTGATGCGCGGGTCGATACGGGGGTCGTCATTCATGTTGCTCATATTGTCATCTCGGTAATCGGGGGGCCCCAGTATAAGCGGCAATTGCAGTGCTGTGCAGCAGGTCGGGCGTTCTGCGGCCAAAGAATGCTGTTTGCTATGTCTCCAGCGACACTTCCGCCGCCAGTGCCTCGAGGTCTTTTACGGTAATGCTGTCGCCATTGCGTTCAACAATTCCCCGTTCATGCCAGTCCCTGAATATCCGGTTCACCCGCTGCCGTGAGCCCAGCGCCAGACGGGCAAAATCGTTCTGGGTCAGCTTCATTTCCAGCGACACTTCACCGTTACTGTGAATGCCGTGATTGTCCAGCATGTGCAACAGGCGGCTGGCCACCCGGGCCCGCAGAGGGTAGAACAGTACCTCGCCCAGCAGGCTGTAGAGCTCCCGGGAACGGGCGACGTGATGCCGCAGCAGGTTGCGATACAGTCCGGGCCAGGCCTCGGCCACCTCCAGCATGGCGGACCGGGGTAGCACCAGTATGTGGGAATTCACCAGCGCCTCGGCACTGGCCGCCCGCCCCGTCTCGCTCACCAGTCCCTGCTCGCCAAACCAGGCGCCGTGGGTAAGGTCAGTGATGGCGAAGTGATGGCCACCCTCGCTGGAAATGGCGATACGGATGCGGCCGGTGACGACACAGTACACGTCGGTGTCGATTTCCCCTTCGGTGAACACATAGGCACCGCGGTTGAACGGGCGAATACTGGCGGCCTGGGCCAGCTGCTGCAGCAGCGACGCCGGCAGGCCGACAAACCAGGGCGAATCGCCAATCATGTCCAGGGGACTGACATCAACCATCACCGGCCCGCACGCTGAAACTGGAATACACTGGAGTTAGGGCCTGTTAAGTGGGGGGGCGCACATAGTAGCAGCAGCCCGGATGATAGGTAAAACCACTATGAGCAATAGCAACATACAATTAGATTAATGCCGTTTAATAGAATATCTTTATTCAGGTAAACCCACGATCGAAGGAGATCATCATGGCTATCGAACAAGTACCCAACGTTGTATTCAAGACCCGTGTCCGCGATGAGTCGGTGGAAGGCCCCAACCCCTACCGCTGGCAGGATATGACCACGGAGGATCTTTTTGCCGGCAAGAAGGTCGTTGTCTTCTCCCTGCCCGGCGCCTTTACCCCCACCTGTTCCTCCAACCACCTGCCGCGCTATGAAGAACTGTACGACGAGTTCAAGGCCAACGGCGTCGACGCCATCATCTGCGTGTCGGTCAATGACGCCTTCGTCATGTTCAAGTGGGGCAAGGAGATTGGTAACAAGAATGTCTTCCTGCTGCCCGACGGCAATGGCGAATTCACCCGCAAGATGGGCATGCTGGTCGACAAATCCAATCTCGGCTTCGGCATGCGCTCCTGGCGCTACTCCATGCTGGTGGACGATGGCAAAATTGAAAAAATGTTCATCGAACCGGATTTTGGCGACAACTGCCCGATCGACCCCTTCGAGGTTTCCGACGCAGACACCATGCTGGCCTACATCAAGGGCGCCGAGGCTCCCGGGGTAACCGAAGCCCGCAAGGCATTTGAAGGCTGATCGACCCACCTGGCGGGCTGTCAATTGAGCAGCCCGCCCCCTCAACTGAACCCGGTACGGCAGCCGCATACACCACTTGCGCCGCCGCTACACCCTACATCGCCACCCGGAAAGCTGTTACTGTTAGCGCCAGCCTGCACACCTGCCGACAGTACAAATTTTGAGCGACACAAGCATTTCCAAGAAGCAATCCGGCCACACCCCGATGATGGTCCAGTACCTGGCCATAAAGGCAGAGCACCCCCACGACCTGGTGTTCTACCGCATGGGCGATTTCTACGAACTGTTCTACGACGACGCCAAAAAAGCGGCGGAACTGCTGGACATCACCCTCACCGCGCGGGGCAAGTCCAACGGCGACCCGATACCCATGTGCGGAGTGCCCTACCATGCCGCCGAAAGCTACCTGGCCCGGCTGGTGAAAGCCGGGGTCTCGGTGGCCATTGCCGAGCAGATCGGCGACCCCGCCACCAGCAAGGGGCCGGTGGAGCGCAAGGTTGTGCGGGTGGTGACCCCCGGCACCCTGTCCGATGAAGCGCTGCTGGAAGAGCGGGTGGATAACCTGCTGCTGGCGGTATCAATGCGCGGCCAGGACTACGGCCTCGCCTACCTGGACCTGGCCAGCGGCCGCTTCCGGATACTGGAGGTGAATGGCGACGAGGCCCTCACCGGGGAGTTACAGCGCCTGAATCCGGCGGAAACCCTGTACTGCGATACCATTGGCCACACGGCGATCACCTCCCGCCGGGGCGCCCGGCCGCAACCGGAGTGGGAATTCGACGGTGACAGCGCCCGCCGTGCCCTCAACACCCAGTTCCAGACCCACGACCTCAAGGGCTTTGGCTGTGACGGCCTGGACCTGGCGATCGGGGCCGCCGGCTGCCTGCTGCAGTACGTCAAGGATACCCAGCGCTCCAACCTGCCCCACCTGCGCAGCATGAGCCACGAGAGCCGCGAGGCCAGTGTCATTCTCGACGCGGCCACCCGGCGCAACCTGGAAATTGACACCAACATGGCCGGCGGCGACAGCAACACCCTGTACTCGGTGCTGGACAAGGGCGTTACCGCCATGGGCAGCCGCCTGTTGCGACGCTGGTTGCACCGGCCGCTGACCGATATCACCGTCCTGGAAACCCGCCAGGACGCCATCGCCGCACTGTGCGCCAACTACCACTACGAAACCGTGCGCGAGGCCCTGAAGCCCATCGGCGACATGGAGCGCATCCTCACCCGGGTGGCCCTGCGCAGCGCCCGGCCCCGGGACCTGACCCGGCTGCTGAGTTCGCTGGCCGCCCTGCCCCGGCTGCGCTCGGAGCTGGGGCACTGCGCTGCGCCCCTGCTGGCATCACTGTCGCAACAGGCCGGCGACTACCCGCAGCTGACCGACCTGCTGCAGCGGGCAATCATCGACAATCCCCCAGTGGTGATTCGCGACGGTGGCGTCATCGCCGATGGCTACGATGAGGAGCTGGACGAACTGCGCAAAATCAGCACCGGGGCTGCCGACTACCTGCTGGAAATCGAACAGCGTGAACGGGAAGCCACCGGTATCCAGACCCTGAAAGTCGGTTACAACCGGGTGCACGGCTACTACATCGAAATCGGCCGGGCCCAGTCCGAGCGGGCACCGGCCGGGTACGTCCGCCGCCAGACCCTGAAGAATGCCGAGCGTTTCATCACCCCCGAGCTCAAGGAGTTCGAGGACAAGGCCCTGTCCAGCAAGAGCCGGGCACTGGCCCGGGAGAAAGCGCTGTACGATGAACTGCTGGAACGGCTCAACGAACAGCTGGCACAGTTGCAGGACACCGCCGCCTCGGTGTCCCAGATCGACGTCCTGTCATGCCTGGCGGAGCGCGCCGACAGCCTCAGCCTGTGCCGGCCGCAGTTCTGCCAGGAGCAGGTCTTCGAGGTGACACAGGGCCGCCACCTGGTGGTGGAACAGGTGCTGGCAGAGCCCTTTATCGCCAACGACACCCTGCTTGACGACAGCCGGCGCATGCTGCTGATCACCGGCCCCAATATGGGCGGCAAGTCGACCTACATGCGCCAGAACGCGGTCATTGCCCTGCTCGCCCATATCGGCAGCTACGTCCCCGCCAGCGCCGCGCGGCTGGCGCCCATGGACAGGATTTTTACCCGTATCGGCTCTTCCGACGACCTGGCCTCGGGGCGCTCCACCTTCATGGTGGAAATGACCGAGACCGCGAACATACTGCACAACGCCACGCCCCGCTCCCTGGTATTGATGGATGAGGTCGGGCGCGGCACCAGCACCTTCGACGGCCTCAGCCTGGCCTGGGCGGCCGCGGTCGAACTGGCTCGCAATGTTCAGGCCTTTACCCTGTTCGCCACCCACTATTTCGAACTCACCGCCCTGCCCGAGCTCTGCCCGACCATGGCCAACGTGCACCTGGACGCCACCGAACACCAGGATCATGTGGTGTTCCTGCACCATATCCAGGAGGGTCCCGCCAATCGCAGCTTTGGCCTGCAGGTGGCGAAACTGGCGGGCATACCCGCGCCGGTGCTGCGGGCCGCCAGTGACAAGCTCGCTGAACTTGAGGCCGACGGCGCCGGGCAACAGCGGGCGATGCCGGGGCAAACAGCGTCGCCTGCCGCTTCGCCGCAGGTGGATTTGTTTGCCAGCGCGCCAGCGCATCCGGTGATGGAGGAACTTGAGGAGCTGGACGTGGACGGCCTCAGCCCGCGCCAGGCCCTGGAAAAACTCTACGAGCTCAAGCACAAACTGTAACTGCCCGGGACTTCATTTCCCGGGGGCTTGCAGGTAAACTAACGCGCGCACGTCTGGAGTGCCCGCCACGGGAGTGCCCGCCACGGGAGTGCCCGCCACGGGAATGCCCGCCACGTGCGAACCTGTCACTGTCATTCCCGCCCGGCGGGAGGCCAGAGAGCGCAAACCCACTGGATCCGGGCCAGTCCATGGATGACGGTGAAGCAATACAGATAGAGGTTTTTTGAGCATGACATTTGTTGTAGGCGAAGATTGTATCAACTGTAAACACACGGACTGCGTGGAAGTGTGCCCGGTAGACTGCTTTTACGAGGGCCCGAACTTCCTGGTCATCCACCCCGACGAGTGCATCGACTGCGCGCTGTGTGAGCCGGAGTGCCCGGTAGACGCCATCTTCTCCGAAGACGAATTGCCGGAGGACCAGCAGGTGTTCCTCGAGCTCAATGCGGAACTGGCGGAAGTGTGGCCCTGCATTACCGAGATGAAGGACGCACTGCCCGACGCCGAGGAATGGGCCGGCAAGCCCAACAAGCTGGAATTACTGCAGCGCTGAAACCAGCACAGGAACACAGCCCCGCCACGGCGGGGTTTTTTATGCCGGCATCAACTACAGCGGGTGGACCCTGACCGCCAAAGTCTCGTAGCCGCGGACAAAATTGGACTGCACCCGCTGCGGCTCCGCCACCACTTCGACGCGACTGAAGCGTTGCATGATCTCCTCCCACAGGATGCGCAACTGCATCTCCGCCAGCCGGTTACCCATGCAACGGTGCACGCCGAAGCCGAAGGAAATATGGTGGCGTGGATTCTCCCGGTCGATGATGAACGCATTCGGATTGTCGATGCTGCGCTCATCCCGATTACCTGACATATACCACATCACCACCTTGTCGCCCTCGCGAATCTGCTGGCCACGAAACTCGAGGTCGCGGGTGGCGCGGCGGCGCATATGCAGCAGCGGCGTCTGCCACCGGATGATTTCCGAAACCATGGAGGGAATCAGCCCCGGGTCGTTGCGCAGCTTTTCGTACTCGGCCGGGTTCTGATGCAGGGCGAGCACCCCGCCGGTGGCGGAGTTGCGGGTGGTATCATTGCCGCCGACGATCAGCAACAACAGGTTGCCAAGGAACTCGATCGGGTTATCCACCATGTCGCGGGTATTGGGGTCGCGCTGCAGCAGGCTGATCAGGTCAAAGCTGTCACTGTCCGTTGCCCTGCGCGCGTGCCAGATCTGGGTAAAAGTGGCCAGGCAATCCAGCAGCGCTGCCTCGCGTTCCTGCCGGTCGGCATTACCGCCCGACAGTTCCGGCGCCGCAGTCGCCATGTCCGACCAGTAAGTCAGCTTCGATCTCTGCTCGAAGGGGAAGTCAAACAGCGTCGCCAGCATCTGGGTGGTGAGATTGATGGATACCCTGTTTACCCAGTTGAAGGTTTCACCCACCGGCAGGCTGTCCAGTATCGCGGCGACCCGGGAGCGAATAAGCGCCTCCATCTGGGCCAGGTTTTTCGGCGCCACCACCGATTGCACCGCCCTGCGCTGCAGGTCATGCCGGGGCGGGTCCATGGCGATGAACATGTCCAGCGGCATATCCTCTTCCGGATCGCCGATGACGATGACCGGCTCCGAGGAAAAATCCTGGTGGTTGCTGTCCACGGCAACAATATCGTCAAAACGGGTGACCGACCAGAAAGGCCCGAAAGGACTCTCCGCCTGGTAATGTACCGGGGCCTCGTCCCGCAGGCGGGCAAAATAGGGCTGCCAGCTGTCCTCGAGAAACAGCCGCGGGTCACTGAAGTCGATCTCGTCCAGGGGAGTGACTGCCGGGTCCGGCAGCTGCGCCATGTGGTTCATCTGATCTCTCCTCCCCTCACATCTGGAATTCAGGCAAGCGCACGACCATGCCGTCCATGGCCTCGGTTACCTCGATCTGGCAGCTCAGCCGCGAGGCGGCCTCCCGGTCGGGGCGCATGGACAGCATGGCGTCTTCCAGCGGATTGGAGTCACCCAGCGCTTCCAGCCACTGGGGCTCCAGGAACACGTGGCAGGTACCACAGGCGCAGGCGCCACCGCAGTCGGCGTCAATGCCGGGGATGCCGTTGTCGATGGCATTGAGCATCAGGGATTTACCGGTTTCGGCATCAATGGTGTGGTCAGCCCCGTTGAATTCCACCAGGGTAATTTTGGGCATTGCCGCTCTCCTCTCGGGTTATGCCAGACAGTGTACGGCGGCCAGCATCTGATGGGAGGTCATTTGTTGACACGAGGGGGTCATTTATCGACACTGCTGGCATGGCCCCTGACAGTGATCGCTATTTCATCCCCAGCAGCTATTCCCGCATCGTTGCCCGCGAGCTGGGCCTGCAGGAACGGGAGCTGCCGCGGCTGCTGGCGGGCACCGGCCTGCCGGTTGAGGTGTTACTGGCCGGTGACGAGAGCCGGCTGACCGGCGCGCAGCAGGTGCAGCTGCTGCGCAACGCCCGGGTCATGTCCGCTACGCCGGCCCTGGGCCTGCGTATCGGTCGGCAGCTGAATCCCGCAGCCCACGGCCCGATTGGCTTCCTGGCGCTGTCCAGCCCCGACCTGCTGACAGCACTGCAGTCGCTGCGCGATTTCCTGCCGCTGCGCATTCCTTTCGCCCGACTGGAGATCAGCGAGGACCAGCAGTGGCTCAAATGCGAGCTGCGGATCAAGTTACAGCCCGGGACCGGCGAGATCCGCATGCTGATGGAATGTTTCGCCATGGCAGTGCAGTCGCTGGTGGAGGCATTCCTGCGCCGGAAACTCACCGAGGCCCTGTTTCGCTTCCGCTTTGCCCGCCCCGACTACCACCGGGACTATCCGCTCTACCTGCACTCGATGATCAGGTTTGAGCAGCAGGAAAACTGCCTGCTGATACCCCGCTCGCTGGCCAGCGAGAGCAATCCCTCCGGCGATGCAGCGTCCTATGCGATTGCCCGCGAGTTGTGCGCGCAACTGCTGGCGGAAACACCGGTGGCCGCCCTGTCCATGACCAACCGGGTGCGCCGCTTTCTGCTGGCTCAGCCCATGGGCAGTGTCACCGAGGAAGACGTGGCGAGATCGCTGTATGTCTCCAAGCGCACGCTCGCCCGGCGCCTGGCAAGCGAGGGCACCGGTTACCGCGCCATTAGCGAAGAGCTGCTCTCGGAGCTGGCGTTGCGCCACCTGGCGCAACCGGACCTGAGCATCGAATCCATTGCCGTACTTCTCGGCTATCACGACAGCGCCAACTTCCGGCGGGCATTCAAGCGCTGGCATGGCATGCCACCGGCGGACTACCGCAGGCAGGCACTAATGCATTAGGATAGAGTCCCGGC
The DNA here is from genome assembly GCF_003457605.1 of Seongchinamella sediminis. Classification (GTDB taxonomy): domain Bacteria; phylum Pseudomonadota; class Gammaproteobacteria; order Pseudomonadales; family Halieaceae; genus Halioglobus; species Halioglobus sediminis. The sequence continues at coordinate 40,127 of NZ_QRAN01000004.1, read as the reverse complement.
TGACGCCCCACTGGCAAGGTCGCTCACAACCCGGATACCACAGGACTAACAACAATGGACAACAAACTGGTCGCGCCCATCGCCGCCATCGCGCTGACGGTGCTGTCGCTCTGACAATGCGCAAGCAGCGAGTCGTGCAGCGATGAGTGACGACAAGCCCGTTGGCCTGCTGGGGATGGACTGGCGGGTCGCCTTCGGCCTCACCGTCACCCTGGTCTGGATCAGCGCCGGCCTGGTCTACCTGATTTCGATTGTCGGCCTGAAGGGATTCGTCAACCTGCCAACTGCGGATATCGGCAGCTTCCTGGAAGGGGCATTTGCGCCACTGGCCTTCCTCTGGCTGGTCATCGGCCATTTCATGCAACAGAAGGAGATATCCGCCAACACCCGGGCCATATCCATCCAGGAGCAGAGTGCCCGCCGGCTGGAGGTCCATTCCCAGCGCGATTCCTACTTCAAGCTGCACGACCTCGTCCAGGACCAACTGGGGGCCATTGCGGCCTTTCATTACATGTCCGTCTGCGGTCCCACGGGAACCGGCGAGATTAGCGGCGAGGAATTTACCGAGCAACGGCAGCGCTCGGCCACCGGCGACAGCTCCTTCTTCATTCGCAAAATGATTGGTCTGGCGGTCAGCTATCGGGAAGACATGGACATGCTGTGCGATATTTTCTACGGCACCGATATCCGCCGGCGACACTCGAAAACCTTTACCCGCACCTTCAAGAAACTGCTGAACAACGCCGAGGCCGTCGATACCGACGACATGGTCGCCGATGCGCTGCTCAATGGCTCTCCGGCCGGCCTGCTGTACCGTATCATCCAGCACGTGCGCGGCGAGGAAGGTATCGAGCCCCTGATGGGCTTTCCCATCCAGTCGGACCTGCCGTTACCTGGCCAGCAAGCACCCGCAGAGGACGAGCCACGGTCATCACGCTGATGGCGACAGGCGAAATTTGTTGAGGTCAATCAATTGCCACTCAACAAACTCTGGACTAGCATCAAAAGACCCTGAGCCCAGCAAGGCATCGTCATGCGATATAAATCATCCCGGTTGATTTTGGCAGCATCCGTCCTGGTCGCGCTCCCCGCTATGGCAAATATATTCCAGGACGAACTGGATCAGGTCGACTATGCCCTGAAAAACAATCCCACCCATGCGCTGCAGCAATCCCTGGAATCCTGCCTGCGGCAGCGGAATGCCGCGGTGAAACTCAACAAAATGGGCGATGAGGTGCGGGCCCGACGCGCACTCCAATACTGCTTCGATTCCCTGAATCTCTCCAAAAAATACGTGGTACGGGTTGCCGCGCCGACCGAGGAAGAACTGCTGGCCCGCGCCAAAAAGGAATTTGACAAGGCACTCAGCCTGACCCCTGACGTGGCCAATGGCCTGGCAATCTACCGCGAGTGCGCCGCCTGCCATGAACCGGAGGGCTGGGGACGAACCACCGGCAGTGTGCCGCAAATCGCCGGCCAGCATCGCAAGGTCATCATCAAGCAGCTAGCCGATTTTCGCGCCGGCAACCGTGACTCGGTGCTGATGGTGCCCTACGCGACGGTGGAAAGCATCGGCGGCGCCCAGGCAGTTGCCGACGTGGCGGAGTATATTTCCACTCTCGAGATCAGCGTCGACAATGGCCTTGGCCCGGGCGACAATCTCGCCCTGGGTGAGGAACTGTATCGGCAGCACTGCCTCGACTGCCACGGGGCAAACGGCGAAGGCAGCAATGATGAACTGGCCCCGCGCATCCAGGCACAGCACTACAAGTACATGGTTCGTCAGTTCAAGTGGCTGCGCGAGGGCGCGCGTCGCAACGCCAGTGAAGAGATGACCAGCCTCAGCATGTCACTGGACGAGAACGAGATGGAGGCGGTTCTCGACTATGCCTCCAGGCTGCAACCGGCAGAAGAGTATCGGGCACCGCCGGACTGGAAAAACCCCGACTTCGAGCATTAACGGGCGCGGCCCGGCGCGACTGGCGCAGGAATCAGCTGAACAGCGACTCGCCGCTGAGGCCCTGGGTTTCCATGATACCCCGCAGTCGCTTCAGCGCTTCGACCTGGATCTGGCGCACCCGCTCGCGGGTCAGGCCGATCTCGCGGCCCACCTCCTCCAGGGTGCTGCTTTCGTAGCCGCGCAGGCCGAAACGGCGGGAGACGACCTCGCGCTGTTTTTCCGAAAGCTCATCCAGCCAGGAAGCAATACTGTCCTTGATGTCTGAATCCTGCAGCAGTTGCGACGGGTCACTCTCGTGGCTATCGGCAATGGTATCGACCACCGCCTTGTCGGAATCGGGCCCCACCGGCGTGTCCACTGACGTCACCCGCTCGTTCAAGCCCAGCAGGCGCTTTACATCGTCCGCCGGTTTGTCCAGCATTTCCGCGATCTCTTCCGCAGTGGGCTCGTGATCCAGCTTCTGGGTCAGCTCGCGCGCCGCGCGCAGGTATACGTTGAGCTCTTTGACCACATGAATCGGCAGCCTGATGGTGCGGGTCTGGTTCATGATGGCCCGTTCGATGGTCTGGCGAATCCACCAGGTGGCGTAGGTGGAGAAGCGGAAACCCCGTTCAGGATCGAATTTTTCCACCGCGCGAATCAAACCCAGGTTGCCCTCCTCGATCAGGTCCAGCAGGGTCAGTCCACGGTTGATGTAGCGGCGGGAAATCTTCACAACCAGGCGCAGGTTACTTTCAATCATTCGCTTGCGCCCGTTCTCGTCGCCTTTGATTGCCAGACGGGCATAGTGTTTTTCTTCCTCTGCGGTCAGCAGTGGAGAATAGCCTATTTCATTGAGGTAAAGCTGAGTGACATCAAGGGATTTCTCGACCTTGCGGGCTGTAGCCGTGCGAGCCTTGGCCTGGTCGAAACGAGCGGCTTCCGCTGCCTGGGCTGCACTGTCACCTGTCGGCTTGGCCGCTTTTTTTCCTGCCCCCGCACCGGACTTGCTCCGGCTACAGGTTTTGGCCTTCGTCTTCATCGCTGCCCCTGTTGCCCGTCCCGTATCCGAAGTCCGTTTCGGGCTGGTTGCGCTATCCAGATCCATGGCTATACCTCATCTTCTTCTAGTGGTATTGAGTGTATTTCCCGCCGGGCCAATCAGCCTAACCCAACCTGGAGATCAATTACAAGCAGCTATGCAAATAATTGCAGTGGCTAACTTCTGCTATCTGCCCCACCTGCGAGGACCACACGAGGGGGCCTGACTCAGCGCCTGGGCAACAGGCGCAGCGGGTCAATGGGCTTGCCTTCCTTGCGGATTTCAAAGTGCAGTTGCACCTTGTCGGTACCGCTGTTGCCCTTCTCCGCAATTTTCTGCCCCGCCTTCACCAGTGTCCCCTCCGCCACCAGCAGGCGATTGTTGTGACCGTAGGCACTGAGATAAACATCGTTGTGCTTGATGATGATCAGTTCCCCCAGGCCGACGATCCCGGTGCCCGCGTACACCACCTGTCCCGCGGCGACCGCTTCAATGGCGTCGCCGAGGTTGCCACTGATGTCGATGCCCTTGTGCACCGTGGATGAGTAGCGCCGCACGACCTTGCCGCTGGTTGGCCAGCGCCAGGTTTTAACCGGGCCGCCCACCGGCGCCGCAACGGCTGCTGGGCGGGTGGTGCCAGGTGTTGTAACAGGCCTGGATGACGGCCTGGTGACAGGCGGTTTGCTCGCCGGAGCGGCCGCGGGTGCCGGGCTGCCGGCGGAAGCGGCGGAAGGGCCGCCGGGAGCAGCAACAGGACGGGAACTGCTGGTGCTGGCGCTGCGCAGGGGGGGATCTGCCTCCCGCAACTGCAGGCGCTGGCCGGGATAAATCGTGTAGGGCAGTGCGATGCGGTTCGCGGCCGCCAGGCGCCGGTAGTCCAGCCCGTAACGGAAGGCAATGGAGTAAAGTGTGTCCCCCCGCTGCACGGTGTAGCCGTTGCCAGCGGAACCGGAGTCGCTGCGGGAGTGACGGTCCTCCACGGGCGCCGGGGGGTTGCCCCCGCAGGCAACCGCCAGGCACAGCAGCAGTGAACTGCAGATTACCGCCCTGATAGCGTAGTCTCCTTTGCCAGGCCCGCCGCAGCGGGCTGTTCAACGCACTGCTCAGGCAGCGGGCTCGCCCCAGCGCGCATCGATCACCCAGACGAGGATAAAGCCCAGTAGCATCAACCCCAGGCACAGGGGCACCTGGGCAGGTTCGCCGGTCAACACGGTAAACTCGACCGGACCCACCGGCACCTGTTGTGCCGGCTTGAGCTGGCCATGACTGCCTGCCACCCAGGCCAGCACCTGCTTCCAGGGCCACACCACCAACAGGGAACCGAACAGAAATCCGGTCAGCACCGCCATGGTAGCCGCGTGAAAGCGGTGGAGCAGGAAGTGCAGCAAGCGGGAAAAACACAGTAGCCCGACCACCGCCCCGCTGGCCAGTACCGCCAGGAACGCCAGGTCAAAGGCATTGACGGCGGCCAGCACCGTGCCGTACATGCCCAGCAACACCAGGATGAAGCTGCCTGAAATGCCCGGCAGTATCATCGCGCAAATGGCCAGGAAACCGGACAGGAAAACCCCGGCGAGACCAAACTGCATATCGACCACCGGAGCCAGGGCAATAGTTGCCGCCACGGCCACGCCTGCCAGCAGGCACAGGCCGCGGGCGGGCGTCCAGCCCCTGATCTGGCGCAACAGCACCAGCGCCGAAGCCAGGATCAGGCCGAAAAAGAACGCCCACAGGGGAACCGGGTGGTACGCGAGCAGCCAGCTAATCAGCCGGGCGAGCGTAATAATGCTGGTGATGATGCCGGCCAGCAAGGCCAGCAGGAAGCCGCCGTTGATGTGCTCCCAGGCGCCGCGCACATCGAACCTGAGCAGGCGGCGGACAAACTCGACATCCACCGAGCGGATACTGCCCAGCAGGGTGTCATAGATACCGGTGATAAACGCCATGGTGCCGCCGGACACACCGGGGACAATATCGGCGGCCCCCATCAGCATGCCGCGCAGGAAAACCCCGAGGGAAGTCAAGGCTAACGCACCGTACCCGGACGCAATGGCACAAAATTGACCGCCTCGACCACGGTGGTTTCAAAGCCCTCGTGGGTGCGATCGACCACGTGCAGGTACTGGGTATCCCCGCCCACGGGAATCACCAGCCGGCCGCCGGGGGCCAGTTGCTCCAGCAGGCCCTGGGGTATGCGCTCCGGCGCCGCCGCGGCGAGGATGCCGTCAAAGGGTCCGCGCTCGACCCAGCCCATGCCGCCATCGGCATGATTCATGTGCACGTTACGCAGCTTCAGCTGGCGCATCCGCTGGCGTGCTTTTTGCTGCAGTGGCTTGATGCGCTCGACGCTGTAGACCTCGTCCACCAGCTGGGCGAGGATGGCGGTCTGGTAACCGGAGCCGGTGCCGATTTCCAGCACCCGCCCGGGCGTACCACCCTGCAGCAGCAGCTCGGTCATGCGGGCAACGATATAGGGCTGGGAAAGCGTTTGCTGAAAGCCGATTGGCAGGGCGACATCCTCGTAGGCGCGATGGGCCATGGCCTCATCCAGAAACAGGTGCCTGGGGGTGATGCGAATCACATCCAGCACCGCCTGGTTGCTTATTCCCTGGTCGACCAGGCGCTGGATCAACCGCTCCCGGGTGCGCTGTGAGGTCATGCCAATGCCGTTGAGGTCTACCCTGCTCACTCCCCTTACCACTCCAACTCTGTCCCCATTTTATGTTTTAGTAATCCTGAACTACGCGTACCGGAAACACTCTCCCAGCAGCGCCGTGGCAAAGCTGCCGGCACCGAGTCGGAACTCCAGTTGCAGGCTGCCATGATCACAAAACTGCCAGCAAAAGTCATCTGGAACAAGGCGGCTGGCGCGCCAATCGAGATCCAGTCCCTGGGCCAGCAGGAAGTCCGCCACGCCGCAAAAATCCGCCACGGCCAGCGACCTGCGCTGCTGTGCGTCCCCGGCCAGCTGCTCTATGCCGCGCCCCCACAGCGGCAGCGCCGGGTGCAGGTCGGCGGCGGCGCAGCGCCGGGCGATATCGGCATCCGGCTCGGGGCAGAAAAACTGGCTGCGGGTGCCGGCCAGTATGCAGCTGTCCCCGGCCAGTACCCGGTTCCAGTCGCCAGTTCGCACCCGGTCCGCCAGCAGCAGGTTGAACAGCTGCGCGCGCAGTACCGAGAGATACAGGCTGCGTTTGTTGCGCGACAACCGGCGCCCACCGCTGTCAATCCAGCGCAGGGCCTGGACCAGGTTTGCCCCGCCGCGGCCAAAACGCTGCTCGCCGAAGTAGTTCGGTGCGCCCTGCGCGCGGATAGCTGACAGCCGCTGCTCGATGGCGCCGCGGTCGCCAGTCAGTTCCCGCAGCACCAGGCGGAAGCGGTTCGCCCTGTGCACGCCCCGTTTCAGCTTGCGCCGATGCCGGCTCACCTGCAGCACGGCGACATCGCCGCTTGCGGCGAGTTCAGTCCAGTCCGGCTCTGCCCTGCCCGCCATCCGCACACTGAACCACTGCCGGGTGACCGCGTTGCGGTCCTTCATGCCGCTGAAACTGATATCGCGCAGGTGAATGCCGCTCAACGACGCAATGCGCTGGGCCAGGTCGCTGGTGTTGAGTCCGGTTTTTTCCAGTCGCAGGAACACATGCTCACCGTCGCCGTCCGGTTCAAATCCCAGCTCCTCGTCCACCCGAAAATCGCCGGCAACGCTGCGCAAGCGGCCGCTGGCAACCGGACCACCCAGGGCACAGGGCCAGGGCTCGCTCATCCGCCGGCGGGTTCCAGCAACACCACCGCGTGGGCGGCAATCCCCTCTTCCCGGCCGGTGAAACCCAGTTTTTCGGTGGTCGTGGCCTTCACATTGACCCGCTCAACCGCCACTGCCAGGTCCGCCGCCAGGTTAGCGCGCATGGCCTCGATATGGGGCGCCATCCTCGGGGCCTGGGCGATCAGCGTCGCATCGAGATTGCCCAGCGCGTAGCCGGCCTGCGCCAGCATGGCGACCACCCGGCGCAGCAGCAGGCGGCTGTCGATATTTTCGTTGGCGACGTCATCGTCGGGAAAGTGGCGACCGATATCGCCGCCGGCAATCGCTCCCAGCAGGGCGTCACAAATGGCGTGAATCAGCACATCCCCATCCGAGTGCGCGGCAAGGCCCTTGTCGTGGGGGATGTGCACGCCGCCCAGCACCACGCCGCTGCCCGCCTCGAAACGATGCACATCATAGCCGTGACCTATACGCATGTGTTCTCCCCGGCGCCCAGGTACCAGCTCGCCAGGGCGAGGTCCTCGGGCACGGTAACTTTGAGGTTAGCGGCCGAACCCGGCACCAGCTGCACCGCATGGCCGGCCATTTCCATGGCCGAGGCCTCGTCGGTAACGGCCTGGCCGCTGGCAACCGCCTGCTGCAGGGCCCGGGTCAACTCGCCGAGGCGAAACATCTGTGGCGTCTGCGCCCGCCAGAGCCGGCCGCGCTCCAGGGTTGCCTCGATCCGGCCCCGGGCATCGGCCTGCTTGACGGTATCGACCACCGGCAGCGCCAGGATCCCCCCCTGCCCCGCCGACACGACCCGCTCGATCAGCCGCTGCACCGCCGCCAGCGGCAGACCGGGCCGGGCGGCGTCGTGCACCAGTACCCAGCCCTGTTCGTCACCCGCTATCGCCAGCAAGGCCGCCAGCACCGAGTCGGCCCGCTCCTTCCCGCCGGTGGTAAACCTCACTCGCAGGTCCTGCAGCAGGGGCAGCCCCCGTGCGCGGTCGTCATCGGGGTGAAGGGCGATGGTCAGGCTCGCCATGCCCGGCACCCGCAGCAGCGTCTGCGCGCTGATCTCCAGCAGGGTGCGCCCGTCTATCTGCAGGTACTGCTTGGGGAGCTCGGCTGCCATGCGGGCGCCGATACCGGCGGCGGGAATCACCCCGTGCAGCCCGGCGCTCACTCCGCAGCACCCGGCTTCACAGGCGCGGCGCCGGCCTCTTCCACCTGGTAAAAGATTTCACCCTCGCGCACCAGGTTCAGCTGCTCACGGGCCCGTTGCTCCACCCCGGCATTGCCGGTTTGCAGCTCCAGCACCTCTCGCTCCAGCACCGCGTTGCGGGCTTCCAGCTCGGCGTTGACCCGGGTGAACTCCTCCACCTGGGCCTTGAGGCGCTGCTGCTCGGCAATGCTGCCCTCGGCAATCCACAGGCGATACTGCAGGATGACCAGCAGGACGAGCAGTATCCCCAGCACCCAGCGCAAGCGTCTTCCGCCTAGCGCTTGAATTCCGCGATGCCGCGGTAGGGCGCCCTGCCCGCCAATTCCGCCTCGATGCGCAGCAGGCGGTTGTACTTGGCAACCCGGTCGGAACGACACAGGGAACCGGTCTTGATCTGGCCGGCGGCAGTGGCCACCGCCAGGTCGGCGATGGTGGTGTCCTCGGTTTCACCGGAGCGATGGGAGATCACCGCGGTGTAGCCCGCTGCCTTGGCCATGGCGATCGCGTCCAGGGTCTCGGTCAGGCTGCCGATCTGGTTGAACTTGATCAGGATGGAATTGCCCACCCCCATATCGATGCCCTGCTTGAGGATTTTGGTGTTGGTCACGAACAGGTCGTCACCGACCAGTTGCACCCGGTCGCCGATCTTGTCGGTCAACAGTTTCCAGCCATCCCAGTCGGATTCGTCCAGGCCGTCTTCAATCGAGATAATCGGGTGCCCCGCCGCGAGGTCCGCCAGGTAGTCGCAGAAGGCCTCGCTGGAGAACTGCTTGCCCTCGCCCGCCAGGTCATAGACCCCGTTGTTATAAAATTCCGAGGCGGCACAGTCCAGCGCCAGGGTAATGTCGCTGCCGAGCTTGTAGCCCGCCTTGTTGACCGCGTCGGCGATCGCTTCCAGGGCGGCCTCGTTGGAAGGCAGGTTGGGGGCAAAACCGCCCTCGTCACCCACCGCCGTGCTGAGCCCGCGGGAAGACAGCACCTTTTTCAGCTGGTGGAAGATCTCGGCGCCGGCGCGCAGGCCCTCGGCGAAGGTGGGCGCCGCTACCGGCTGCACCATGAACTCCTGGATATCGACGTTGTTGTCCGCGTGCTCGCCACCGTTGAGGATGTTCATCATCGGCACCGGCATGGTGTAGTCGCTGCTGCCATTGACCTCGGCGATGTGCTGGTACAGGGGAATACCCTTGGCCTGGGCCGCGGCCCTGGCCGCCGCCAGGGAAACCGCGAGAATGGCATTGGCGCCAAACTTTGCCTTGTTCTCGGTACCGTCAGCAGCGATCATCGCCTGGTCCAGGTCGCGCTGGGCCAGCGCATCGGCGCCCAGCAGCAGATCGCGAATGGGGCCATTCACATTGCCGACCGCGTTGAGCACCCCCTTGCCCAGGTAGCGGCTGTTGTCGCCGTCACGCAACTCCAGCGCTTCCCGGGAACCGGTGGAGGCGCCGGAGGGCGCACAGGCGCAACCCACCTGGCCGGATTCCAGCCGGACTTCCGCCATCACCGTGGGATTGCCCCGGGAGTCCATGACCTCGAATGCCTGTATGTCTGCGATGTTGCTCATTAGCTAGTGCTCCGTGTGTGCTAATCGATTTGCAGGGGGGGCATGGACTTCACCAGGTCATCCACCGCTTTTACCTGCGCAAGAAAGGGTTCCAGTTGCTCCAGTGGCAAGGCGCTGGGGCCGTCACACCGGGCGTTGTCGGGGTCCGGGTGCGCCTCCAGGAACAGGCTGGCCAGGCCGGTGGCCATACCCGCCCGGGCCAGTTCGGCCACCTGGCCGCGGCGCCCGCCAGAGGCCGCGCCCCCCGGGTCGCGGCACTGCAGTGCGTGGGTAACGTCAAACACCAGCGGCGCGTTGCCGCAGGCCTGTTTCATTACCCCGAAGCCGAGCATGTCGACCACCAGGTTGTCATAACCGAAATTACTGCCGCGCTCGCAGAGGAGGATGCGGTTGTTGCCGCACTCGGCAAATTTGTCGACCACGTTGGCCATCTGCGAGGGGCTGAGAAACTGCGGCTTCTTCACGTTGATCACCGAACCGGTCGCCGCCATGGCCGCCACCAGGTCGGTCTGCCGGGCCAGAAAAGCCGGCAGCTGGATAATGTCGACCACCTCGGCCGCCGGTGCCGCCTCCTCCGGGCTGTGCACGTCGGTGATCACCGGTACGCCGAAGGTCGATTTTACCTCGGCCAGAATGGCCAGTCCCTCGTCCAGCCCCGGCCCGCGGAAGGAGTGAATGGAGGAACGATTGGCCTTGTCATAGGAGGCCTTGAAGACATAGGGAATACCCAGTTCGGCGCACACCTTGACATAGTGCTCGGCCACCGACAGGGCGAAATCCCGGCTCTCGAGTACGTTAACGCCGCCCAGCAACACAAAGGGCTCGCGGTTGTCAAAGCGGATGTCTCCGAGAGTAACGGTCTGGTCGGTCACGGCCTGTCCTCTTTCTGCTAAGCCGGTCAGCCGGTGGCCCCGGCCTCGGCGTGGTCAATTGCGGCCCTGATATAGCTGGTGAACAGGGGGTGTCCACCCCGTGGCCGGGAGGTGAATTCCGGGTGGAACTGGCAGGCCACGAACCAGGGATGATCAGGCAGTTCCACCATTTCCACCAGCGAGCGGTCGGCTGACCAGCCGCCAATCTTCATGCCGGCGGCGCACAGCTGGTCGACATAATTATTGTTCACCTCATAGCGGTGACGATGACGCTCCTCGATGGTATCGACGCCGTAAATCTCCCGCACCCGGGTGCCGGGCTCCAGGTGGCAGGGCTGCGCCCCCAGGCGCATGGTGCCGCCCATGTCCGATGACTCATCGCGCTGTTCGGTGCTGCCGTCGGCGTTCTGCCACTCGGTGATCAGGCCGACAATGGGGTGTTTGGTGCTGGCGTCCATTTCAGTGGAATGGGCGCCCTCCAGGCCGCACACGTTGCGGGCGTATTCCACCAGCGCAACGTGCATGCCCAGGCAGATACCGAGGAAGGGGATGTTGTTTTCCCGGGCGTAGCGCACCGCGGTGATCTTGCCCTCGATACCCCGGTCGCCAAAGCCGCCAGGCACCAGGATGGCGTCCACCCCTTCCAGCGCGGCGGTGCCCTTTTCCTCGATTTCCTCGGCGTCTATATGGTCGATGCGCACCTTGGTCAGGGTTTGCAGGCCGGCGTGGGCCAGGGCCTCATTGAGCGATTTGTAGGCGTCCAGCAGGTCCATGTACTTGCCGACCATGGCCACCCGCACTTCTCCGGCGGTCTCGCAGAACTCGCGCTCGATCACGTCATCCCATTCCGACAGGTCCGCCGGCTTGCAGTCGATGCCAAAGCGCTCGACCACGAAGTCGTCCAGGCCGAAGCCGCGCAGCATGCCCGGGATCCGGTAAATGGAATCTGCGTCCTGCAGGGGGATGACCGCCCGTTCCTCGACGTTGGTGAACAGGGAGATTTTCTTGCGGGCGCTCTCCTCGATATCCACCGAGCAGCGGCACAGCAGGATATCCGGCTGCAGGCCCAGGGCGCGCAGCTCCTTCACCGAGTGCTGGGTAGGTTTGGTCTTGATCTCGCCGGCGGTGGCGATATAGGGCACCAGGGTCAGGTGCATCAGCAGCGCCCGGCCGGGGCCCATTTCAACCTTCAACTGACGGGCGGCTTCCAGAAACGGCAGGCCCTCGATGTCGCCCACGGTACCGCCGATTTCGATTACCGCGATGTCCGCATCGCCGGCCCCGAGCACCACCCGGCGCTTGATTTCATCGGTGATGTGGGGAATGACCTGCACCGTGCCACCGAGGTAGTCGCCGCGGCGCTCCTTGCGCAACACCGCGTTATAGACCCGGCCGGTGGTAAAGTTGTTGCTGCGTTTCATCGTGGTGTGGGTGAAACGCTCGTAGTGACCCAGGTCGAGGTCGGTCTCGGCGCCGTCCTCGGTGACGAAAACCTCGCCGTGCTGGAACGGGCTCATGGTGCCCGGGTCGATATTGATATACGGATCGAGTTTCAGCAGGGTGACTTTCAGCCCACGTGCTTCGAGCACAGCGGCAAGGGACGCCGCGGCGATGCCCTTACCCAACGAGGAAACCACACCACCAGTGACGAAGACGTAACGCGTCATGAAAAGCCTTTAATTACGCTATATTTCGGGATACACAAACCCTCCACGACGCTCCCTGCGGGGCGGTGGAAGTCCTGTGAAAAGATGGGAAGCCAGCGTACCAGAAAGCCCTGATCAGCTCAATCGCGGCAAGCGGTATTTGTCGCTTCCCAGACCAGCTCCCAGGGGGCCTCCGCATCCTGCCCCCGGTCGCCCCAGCGAGTGCTGTGGCAGGCCCCGATGGCACCGATGGCGACCAGCTCCTGCCCCAGGTAGAGCAGCGGCACGCGCCGCCGCCACCAGGGCGGCACGGCCGCCTCCTGCAGCACCTTTTTCAGGGTTTTGCTGCGCTTGTCACCGGCCAGGCGAACCCGCTCGCCACCGTCGCGCCAGCACAGTTGCAGCTCTTCGTCCGCCGCCAGCCAGATACCCTCTCCCTGGCAGCGCCGCAGGGCAACTCGCCCCACACCGGGAATATCCCGGGCCTGCCCCGGCGCCAGCACTGTATCCTCCTCCGGCGGCGGGCTGTCCGCCGGCAGCAGATACAGGTGCTCCCGATACCGCTGCAAGCGGTAGCTGCCGGTATTCAGCAGGGGCCGGGCATCTGTCCGCGCCTGGCGCAACTGGCGCAGGAATTCCTCCAGTAGCGCCTGGTCCGGCAGCTGCAGGCCCAGCGTTCGCAGCCAGCTGCGAATAAGCAGCACCGCATGGTCGTCAGCACTGCCGGCAAGGAAATCCAGCGGCAGCCCGGGGTCACCCAGGCTGCTGTAGCTGGTAGTAGGCACAGGCAGGGCCTGCTCCCGGCCCAGGGACAGCCCCGCCAGGTGCCTGGCGGCCCGGCTGACGGTCTGCCGGTAGGCCGGCCAGCGCTGTTGCACCCGCGGCATCACCTCATGGCGCAGGTAGTTGCGGTCCTGGCTGGTGCCGGCGTTGGAAGGATCATCGATCCAGCGCAAACCCTGGGCCTCGGCGTAGGCCTGCAACTGTGAGCGACTGGTATCGAGCAGCGGCCGCAACAGGCGGCCGCGCCCCAGCTCGCGCTCCCGCGGCATCGCGGCGAGCCCCTCCACCCCGGCGCCGCGCAGCAGGCGCAGGAAGAAGGTCTCTACCTGGTCATCCAGGTGGTGGCCCAGAAACAGCAGCTCGCCCTTCCCCAGCTGTTCCTCGAAGCAGGCGTAGCGCGCCTCGCGGGCTGCGGATTCCAGCCCCTTGCCGCGCACCGAAACTTCCGCGCGCAGGGCGCTAAAGGGGACATTGAGGAAGCGGCAGATCCAGGCACAGTGATTCTCCCATTCGGTGGCCTGGTCCTGGATACCGTGATTGACATGCACGGCGCTCAGTGGCGGCGCGTCCTTGTGGGCGCGGCACCACTGGTTGAGCAACTGCAGCAGCGCGGTTGAATCCACACCGCCGCTGAAGGCCACATACCAGTGCGGCGCCTGCAGATGATCGGCGAGCGCTTCATCCAGCAGGGTATGGCGGATGACCCGGGCCATGTCAGAGGCAGGTGAAAGTATTTAGTTACCGTAGGACATGAGGCGCTGGTAGCGCTTGGCCAGCAGGTCTTCCAGCGGCAGCTGCTCCAGGCCCTGCAGTTGCTCCAGCAGGTGGGCCTTGATGCGCTCGGCCATGGCATCCACATCCCGGTGGGCGCCGCCCAGGGGCTCGGGAATGGTGGCGTCGACGATCCCCAGGTCCTGCAGGACGGCCGAGGTCACGCCCATGGCCTCGGCCGCATCGGGGGCGTTGGCCGAATCTTTCCAGATGATATTGGCGCAGCCCTCCGGCGAAATCACGAAGTAGGTGGAGTACTGCAACATGGCCAGGTGATCGCCAACGCCGATGCCCAGTGCGCCACCGGAACTTCCCTCGCCTATCACCACGCAGACAATGGGCGTGGCCAGGCGGGACATGACCGCCAGGTTCTGGGCGATGGATTCACTGATGCCCCGCTCCTCGGAATCGATACCGGGGTAGGCTCCGGGGGTGTCGATGAGGGTGATCACCGGCATCTTGAAGCGCTCGGCCATTTCCATCAGGCGCAGCGCCTTGCGATAGCCTTCCGGTTTGGGCATGCCGAAGTTGCGCATGACCTTGTCCTTGACCGCCCTGCCCTTCTCCTGGCCGATGACCATGACCGGGCGACCATCCAGCCGGGCGATGCCGCCGACGATGGCGTTGTCATCACCGAAATGGCGATCACCGTGCAGCTCGTCGAACTCGGTGAAGATGCGCGGAATATAATCCAGGCTGTAGGGCCGCAGGGGGTGGCGCGCCACCTTGACGATGTCCCAGGAGCTGAGGTTGGCGTAGATTTTCTCGGTCAGCCGGGTGCTCTTCTCCCGCAGGGTCTCGATTTCCTCGCTGATGTTGAGCTCATTATCAGAGCCCACCAGCTGCAGTTCCTCGATCTTTACTTCGAGTTCGGCGATGGGCTGTTCAAAATCAAGGTAATTGGGGTTCATCAGCTATCCATTGGTGGCATTCGGGCAAGGCCACAGTGTACAAAAATTCAGGGGGCTCCACCAATGGCAGAATGCCCCAAACTATCGGCCAGGTAGATCCGCACATCCCGGAACTCCACCGACTCATCCAGGTCCGGCAGGGTGCAGCTGTCCCGCCTGCTGAGCGCCCGGTAGGGGGGATAGTCGAAGTCCTTGACCCGGGAATCGGCGACCAGTACCTGCGGTGCCCGGGCTGCGAACCGCTGCAGCCAGGGCAGATTCTCCCGGTCGTAGAGAACATCGGCAACGATGATGATATCCAGCTCGCCGCTCACTGCGAAATAGTCATCACTGAGGCTCAGCTCGACCCCGTTGAGACGGGCGTTGACCCCGGTGGCGGCGAGCGCCAGGGGGTCGATATCGCAGGCGATCACCTCCCGCGCACCGGCCAGGGCGGCGGCGATGGCAACCACCCCTGAACCGCAGCCGAAATCCAGTACCCGCCTGCCCCTCACCCGGGCCGGGTTATCCAGCAGGTAACGGGCCAGTACCTGCCCCGAGGCCCAGCAGAACACCCAGTACAGCGGGTTATCCATAATCCGTTGCATCTCGGCTGCACTGAGATTTCCGCGCGGATAATCGGGCGACAGCAGCAGTAGCTGCATCTCGGGGACATCGGGCAGGGTCATGGTCGCCAGCTCGCCGCCGGGGATAATGGCAGCGAGTGCGGACTGTAAAGCTTCTCGAGGGTCAGACATGGGCGCGGATTATAACGCTTGTGCTGGCGGACACGGGTATTA
The DNA here is from genome assembly GCF_003457605.1 of Seongchinamella sediminis. Lineage (GTDB taxonomy): Bacteria > Pseudomonadota > Gammaproteobacteria > Pseudomonadales > Halieaceae > Halioglobus > Halioglobus sediminis. The sequence continues at coordinate 24,853 of NZ_QRAN01000004.1, read as the reverse complement.
CACTAGCGGCCATGTCCGAACTGCCCCCCTACCTCGTCCCCCACAGCCAGGAGGAAATCCGTATCCTGTACGCGGACGAGCACCTGTTGCTGGTGCGCAAACCGGACCTGCTGCTGAGCATTCCCGGTCGCCATCCGCTCAACCGGGATTGCCTCATTACCCGCCTGCAGCGGGACTATCCCAGCGCCAGCATCGTCCACCGGCTGGACCTGGACACCTCGGGCATCATGATCATCCCGCTGGACAAGCCGACCCACGCCCATATCAGCCGGCAGTTCCAGCAACGCAAGGTGGAGAAAAGCTACCACGCGGTGGTCTACGGCCGGGTGGCGGAGGATGAGGGCAAGATCGAGCTGCCCATTCGCTGCGACTGGGAGCGTCGCCCGCTGCAGATGATCGACCATGAACGGGGTAAATACGCCCTCACCCACTACCGGGTGCTGGAGCGACAGGCTGATCGTACCCGCCTGTTGCTCAAACCGGTGACCGGGCGCTCCCACCAGCTGCGCATTCACCTGCGCGAGCTGGGTCACCCGATCCTGGGCTGCGACATGTACGCCCATGCCGAAGCGCTGGCGATGGCGGACCGCCTGCTGCTGCACGCCACGAGCATCGGCTTCGAGCACCCGGCCACCGGCCAGTGGCTGAGCGCTGAGTGCCCGCCGGATTTTTAAACGCCTAGAAGTGGTTGAGGATATAGCCCAACACCATCACCTGCGGCACCGTGATCAACGGCAGGTACAGGGCGATCTTCCAGGAGCGGGAGGTATCCCTGATTGACATCACCTCGGTATAGTCGGTGGCCACTCCCGCCATCAGGAAGGTAAAGGCGTTGCCCGGCGCCCCCGCCCGGTTGAGCAGGTCGGCTGCGATCGGTGTGGAACCCTCACTGCAGACTTCGATGATGGTGGTCGCCAGCAGGGTCAGCCACAGTCCGCCCATGGTGGCGCCGAACCAGGTGGCGAAACTCTCTTCCGGCATCAGCGCGCGAATCGCCCCCGCCAGGATAAGGCCGAACAGGGACCAGCGGATAACCACCCGCGAACCGGCGAAGCCATCCCTGAGGATACCGGCGGTGCCACTGGCGGAGAGCGTCATCGACTGGCGCAGCTCGGCCCACATTTCTCCCAGCGGCCGCTCCTCACCCAGTTCCTCCCGCGAGGGATTTTGCGGCAGGGTACCGCGGGCGACCAGGGCGTCAAAGATAAGCCCCGAGATAATCCCGATCACCAGTGACAGGACAATAAACAGCAGCGTCCAGCCGACACCGATCAGACCGAACAGGATCAGGGTCAGCGAAAAGGAATTCCAGGGACTGGCCAGCAGGAAGGCCATCACCTGGCCAATGGTGGCGCCCCGTTCGTAGAGTTTCATGCCCACGGCGAGAATACCGTGGCTGCAGAGGTCGAGAAACACGCCGGCCAGCGTGGCCCGCAGCAGCCCGTGCAGGCCGCCATCGCGTCCCAGCACGCCCATCACCAGCTCCCGCGGCACCCGGCTCAGCAGGCCCACGAAGACAATACCCAGGGCCATCCCCCACCACATTGCATTAAACAGTTCAAAGATACCGCCGGTAAATACCCCGAAGGCCGTGTCATGGTCGTGAGGAGCCAGGGCACCCAGGGGATAGGCGACAGCAACAATCACCAGGCAGGTCCAGAGGAAATAGTCCCTGTTGGCCGGGGTTTCACAGCAGCTGTCGTCACTCTGCGCCGGGTGACAGCTGGCGCTGGTCTCCGCCGCTTGTTGGCTGGCGCAGCAGCTGCCTTCCCGGCGCTGGTCGCCCTGTTGTTGGTCAATGGCTGTCATGGGCTGCGCTCCTCACCGTGGGCCAGGTCTTCGAGAATGGCGCACTCCGGTCCCTCGTCGCCCCGGCAGCGGCTGGCCATATCCTCCAGCACCCCCTGCATCGACTTCAGCGCATCGATGCGCTGCTGCAGCTGGGCGCTTTTTTCCAGCACCAGCTGGCGGGCATGGCGGCTCTGGCGCCCGCTATCCCGGTGCAGGTCGAGCAATTGCCGGCACTCTTCCAGGTCGAAGCCCACTTCCCGGGCCCGGCCCAGGAACTGCAGCTCTTCCACCGCCGCGTCTTCATACTGGCGGTAGCCATTGTCGCCGCGCCGGGGGCTGGCGATCAGGCCGATGTCTTCATAGTAACGAATGGTTTTACTGCTGAGCCCGCTGCGACGGGCCGCTTCCGAGATATTCATCAGCACCTCCTGGCTGTCCATAGCGCCAATGTAAACCTTCCTGTAGCTGGAAGGTCAAGCCCCTTGCCGGAATGTTATCGGGGCCCGCTTCAAGCGGACAGCGACCCGCTTCCCGGGACTCCCAGCTCGCGCCCCAGGTACTCGGCAAACAGCCGGGCCCGGGCGCTGACCGCCTCCGGCAGGTCAGTCACCAGGTAATGGGAGTGTCGGGCCTCGACGGTGGGCCCGCCCAGGGCCACCAGGGAACCGTTGCGCAGGTCGCTGGACACCTCTATGCGGTCCGCCAGGAATACGCCGCAGCCATCCCTGGCGGCGGCTATACCCAGGTAGGAGTCCTGGACATAGATATGCGACCGGGCATCGCGCTCGCGCAGCCCCTGGTTTGCCAGCCAGCGCTGCCAGCGTCCATGGCGGTCGTGAATCAGCGGCAGACGCAGCAAGTCGCGGGGCTCGCTGACAGCACCCTCCGGCGGCAACAGGGCCGGGCTGAGCACCGGGCCATAGGATTCGCGAAACAGCTCCCGCACCACTTTTTTGGGCGCCCGGGGTTCGCCAAAGCAGACCGCGACCTCGACGTTGGCGGGCAACTCCTGCTGCAGGGGATTGATGTTGTCGAGACGGATCTCGATTTCCGGGTAGCTGCGGTTGAAGTCGGCAATCATGGCCAGCAACCAGCAGGCGGAAATTGACGGGGGCGCGGCGATCACCAGTTCCCCGGGCAGGGAGGTCGGATCCACCGACAGTGCGCCCTCGGTCAGCCGGTCCAGGGCCTCGCTGACGGCCCGGGCCAGGCGCCGTCCCTCCAGGGTGAGCGCCAGCCGGTTATTGCTGCGATCGAACAGCTGTGTTCCCAGCTGCGCTTCCAGCTGGCGGATCTGCCGGGAGACCGCGCCGTGGGTGACCCCCAGTTCGTCGGCGGCTCGCCGCAGGTGGCAGTGGCGGGCCGCCACCTCAAAGGCCCGCAGGGCATTGAGGGGCAGGTTGCGACGGGTAATGTCCATGGGCTCGCCTTTGGTTACTTTTAATCACCAATAATGTGCAAATATATCGATTGTAGTGAGATATGCAATACGGACAATAAGCACCATGCAAACCGTAGCGGAACCAGGCAAGCCCATGAATCTCCACCTCCATGACCCCGCCCTGCTCCACGCCGACAGCTTTATCGACGGCCAGTGGCGCGGCGCGCAGCAGCGCTTTCCCGTCTGCAACCCCGCCAGCGGCGAGACCATTGCCGAGGTGGCCGATCTCGGGGCGGCCGCCACCCGCGAGGCGATAGCCGCGGCACAGCGGGCCATGGCCAGCTGGCGCGAGCGCCCGGCGACAGAGCGCAGCACCCTGCTGCGGCGCTGGTTCGAGCTGATCCTGGCCCACCGGGAGGACCTGGCCCGGCTGATGACCGCGGAACAGGGCAAGGTGCTGGCGGAAGCACGGCTGGAAATCACCTACGCGGCATCCTTTGTCGAGTGGTTCGCCGAGGAGGCCAAGCGCATTTACGGTGACCTTATCCCGGGCCCCGCGGATCGCAGGGCGATCGTGATCAAGCAGCCGGTCGGCGTGGTTGCGGCAATCACCCCCTGGAACTTTCCCAGCGCCATGATCACCCGCAAGGTGGGACCCGCCCTGGCCGCCGGCTGTGCCGTGGTACTGAAACCGGCGGCGGAAACGCCGCTGTCGGCGCTGGCGCTGGCGGAACTGGCGGACCGGGCCGGCATTCCCCGCGGCCTGCTCAACGTGGTTACCGGCACGGATGCCGAGGCCATCGGCCGGGAACTGACCGCCAGCGATACCGTGCGCAAACTCACCTTCACCGGCTCCACCGCGGTGGGTAAAAAACTGCTGTCCCAGAGTGCGGATACGGTGAAAAAGGTATCCATGGAGCTGGGCGGCAACGCGCCCATCCTGGTGTTCGCGGACGCCGACCTGGATGCCGCGGTGCAGGGCGCCATCGCCAGCAAGTACCGCAACGCGGGACAGACCTGCGTCTGTGCCAACCGCCTGCTGGTGGATGACAGTATCTACGACAGCTTCCTGGAAAAATTTGCCGCCCGGGTGGCCCGCTTCACCGTCGGCGACGGCATGGACGAAAACACCACACTCGGGCCGCTGATTGATCCCCGCGCGCGGGCCAAGGTCGGTGCGATGGTGGAAGATTCAGTTGCTGCCGGCGCCCGCCTCGTCACGGGTGGCCAGGCACTGGATGAACTGGGCCCCAGCTTCTACCAGCCCACGGTGCTTGCGGATGTGACTGCCGATATGCGCGTGTTCCGCGAGGAAATTTTTGGCCCCGTGGCCCCGGTGCTGCGCTTTCGCGATGAGGCGGAAGCCATTGCCATGGCCAACGACACTGAGTACGGTCTCGCCGCTTACCTCTATACTGCAGACATTGGCCGGGTATGGCGGGTCAGCGAGGCCATCGAGTACGGCATGGTAGGGGTTAATGAAGTGGCCATTACCTCGGAACTGGTACCCTTCGGCGGCATGAAGGCGTCCGGGCTGGGACGGGAAGGTTCCCGTTACGGCATCGATGACTACGTCGAGGTCAAATATATTTGCATGGGCGGAATAAACCCGGCCTGAGCACGGCGCAACAACAGGAGACAAGATCATGTCCGCAGTCATCTACCCCACCACCAACCTGGCGGCCACCGAGCAACTGAAGTTTGAGCGCGGCGAAGGCGTGTATGTTTACGACCAGGACGGCAAACAGTACCTGGAAGGACTGGCCGGCCTCTGGTGCACCGGCCTCGGCTACGGCAACCGGGAGCTGATCGATACCATTACCGAGCAGCTGGGCAAACTGTCCTACACCCACACCTTCGGCGGCAAGACCCACCAGTCCGTCATCGACCTCGCCGACAAACTGGCCGCCATGGTGCCGGTCCGCGATGCCATGGTGTTCTTCGGCAACTCGGGCTCCGACGCCAACGACAGCCACATCAAGCTGTTGCGCTACTATTTCAATGCCATCGGCAAACCGGAGAAGCGCAAGATCATCACCCGCCAGCGCGCCTACCACGGGGTGACCGTCGCCGCCGGTTCCCTGACCAGCCTGCCCGCCAACCTGGCCCATTTTGACCCGCCGCTGGAGGCCCTCGGCATTCTGCGCACCGACCACCCGCACTACTACCAGGGCGCCCAGGGCAACGAAACCGAGCCGGAGTTTGTCGCCCGTATCTGCAACAACCTGGAACAGCTGATCCTCGCCGAGGGCCCGGAAACCATCGCCGCCTTTATCGCCGAGCCAATTACCGGCGCCAGCGGGGTCATCGTGCCTCCCGCCGGTTACTACGAGAAGGTACAGGCCATCCTCGACAGGTACGACATCCTGTTCTGGGCAGACGAGGTCATTACCGGTTTCGGCCGCACCGGCAAACTGTTTGGCTGCGACACCATGAACATCCAGCAGCCGGCAATGATGACTTTCGCCAAACAGCTGTCCTCCGCCTACTACCCGATCAGCGCCGCGGTCATTCGCGGCGACATGTACGAGCCGATGGTGGCCGCCAGTGAAAAAGTCGGCGTTTTCGGCCATGGCTTTACCTACTCGGGGCACCCGGTCGCCTGCGCCGCCGCGCTCAAAACCCTGGAAATCTATGCGCGCGACGGGCTCTACGACAACGCGGCAGTCCAGGGTGAGTACCTGCAGTCGCGGCTGGCGGAATTCATGGACTTCGAGCAGGTGGGGGAAGTCAGGGGCAAGGGTCTGCTGGCGGCCATCGAGCTGGTGGAGGACCGCCGCAGCAGGTCGCCCGACATCGCGCTGGCCAAGAAAGTAACCCAGGCGGCCCAGGACAACGGCCTGATTGTGCGCAACGTTGCCGGCAACGCGCTGGCGATGTGCCCGCCGCTGATCATCACCCGGGCACAGGTCGATGAGATGCTGGAGAAACTGAAGCTGGCTTTGCAGCAATCCACCTGAAGTCGCGGTGCCTGTGATGGATCCCGGCCTTCGCCGGGATGACGATTGCGGAACACGGATGAGCGGAAGAAATTTATAAGCCGCTGTCATCCCGGCGCACGCCGGGATCCATAACTACTCGAGTTATACGGCCCGCAGGTACTCCACCATCAACTGCAGGCTCCTGTTGCCCCGGAACTCGTTGACATCGAGACGGTAGGCAATTTCCACCTGGCTGGCTGCCGCGTCCGGCCATCGCTCCAGGTCCACGTTGAAAGCAATGGCATCGACGACCCGCGAGGTGCCGGGCGCCGACAACACCAGCTTGAGGTGTTTCTCCCCCACCAGCCGCTGCTGGACAATATCGAACACGCCATCGAATACCGGCTCCGGGAAATGCTGCCCCCAGGGGCCGGCGAAGCGCAGCTCAGTGGCCAGCTCCAGCCGCATTTCGTCCGCGGCGAGCTCGCCGTCCGACTCCACCACCGCCTGCAGGTGGACATCGTCGGCATGGCGCGCGACCTCGGCGACAAAAGCGCGATTGAAGTCATCATAGGCATAGGCGGGAATGCTCAACCCGGCGGCCATGGCGTGGCCGCCGAATTTGAGGATCATCCCCGGATGCCGTGTCGCCACCGCGTCGAGTATGTCGCGAATGTGGATACCCTGGATAGAGCGGGCGGAGCCCTTAATCTCGCCGTTGTCGCCGTCGGCAAAGGCGATCACCGGCCGGTGCAAGCGGTCCTTGATGCGCGAGGCCAGAATGCCGATAACCCCCTGGTGCCAGTCCGCCTGGTACAGCGTCATGGCCACCGGCAGCCCCTCTTCTTCCAGCGGCAGCTGGTCCAGCAGTTGCAGCGCCTGCTGCTGCATGTCCTGCTCGATCTGGCGGCGGTCCTGGTTTTTCTGGTGCAGTTCCGCCGCCAGGGTTCTGGCGCCAGCCCGGTCCTCGCTCAGCAGGCACTCGATACCCACCGAAATATCGTCGAGCCGGCCCGCGGCGTTGATCCGGGGCCCCACGGCAAAGCCGAGGTCGGAGGCGACTACTGAATGCAGCGGTCGCGCGGCGACCTCCAGCAGCGCCAGGATGCCGGCACGCGCCTGGCCGGCGCGAATGCGCTGCAGCCCCGCCGCCACCAGTATGCGGTTATTGCGGTCCAGCGGCACCACATCGGCCACCGTGCCCAGCGCCACCAGGTCGGTCAGCCGGCCCAGGTTGGGCTCCTCGCGCCCGGCGAACCACTGGCGCCGGCGCAGTTCGGCGCGCAGGGCCAGCATGATGTAAAAAATCACCCCCACGCCTGCCAGGCTCTTGCTCGGGAACTCACAGCCGGGCTGGTTGGGATTGACGATCACGTCCGCCAGCGGCAATTCCTGCCCGGCCAGGTGATGATCGGTGATCAGGGTGGCTATGCCCTGCTCCCTGGCGGCCGCTACCCCGTCGAGACTGGATATCCCGTTGTCCACGGTGATGATCAGGTCAGGCCTGCCGCGGGACAGGGCCAGTTCGACAATCTCCCGGGTCAGTCCGTAGCCGTATTCGAAGCGGTTGGGCACCAGGTAGGAGACCTCACTGGCACCAAAGGAGCGCAACGCTGACAGTGCCAGTGCGGTGCTGGTGGCTCCGTCGGCGTCATAATCGCCGACCACGAGAATACGCTGCTGGCGGGCAATGGCGTCCGCCAGTAACACGGCGGCGCGGTCGGCGTTGAGCAGTTTCGCCGGCGGCACAAGCTGGCCCAGACCCAGCTCGAGCTCCTCCGGGGATCTTATCCCGCGGGCGCTGTATACCCGGGCCAGCAGAGGATGCAGGCCACCGCCAGCCAGCGCTGCAGCGGCTGCCTGGCGGCGGCGGATGTGTCTGTTCATCGCGGCGCCCGTCAGGCGTTGAGGTTGGCCACCATGAATGACTGCACCGCGGCCAGCTCGTTGGGCAGAACTTCACAGCGCTCGGGCCGCTCGAACAGGTCCCGCAGATGGTGGGGCAGGAAGGGTTCGTCGTCCAGGCCCGCCTTCTTCACCGCGCCGGGAAACTTGGCCGGATGGGCTGTCGCCAGGGTCACCACCGGCACACCGGCGGGCAGGTCCGCGGCGAACGCCGCTTTTACCCCAATAGCGCTGTGCGGGTCGAGCATGTACTCACAGCGCCGCCAGGTCTCGGCCATTTGCGCGCAGGTGCCAGCGTCATCCACGCACTGGCTGGAAAACAGGGCGCGCGCGCGGGCCATTGCCTGCTCGGAAAAGCTGATGTCGCCCTGGTCAAAATCGGCCATCAGGCCGGCGATGGCGCTGCCGTCCCGGTCGTACAGATCGAACAGCAGGCGCTCGAAGTTGGATGACACGGTAATGTCCATGCTCGGCGACAGCGAATGCGCCAGGGGCTGACGGCCGTAACTGCCCCGGGTCATCACCCGGTGGAGGACATCGTTGCGGTTGGTGGCAATGATCAGGCGCTCCACAGGCAGTCCCATCTGCCTGGCCAGGTAACCGGCGAAGATGTCGCCGAAATTGCCGGTGGGCACCGAGAAAGCGACCTTGCGCGCCGGGGCGCCCAGCGCCACCGCCGCGTAAAAGTAGTAGACGATCTGGGCCATGATGCGCGCCCAGTTAATGGAGTTGACCGCCACCAGGCTGCGGTCCCCGGCCAGGAAGCTGCGATCATTGAAGCTCGCCTTGACCATGGCCTGGCAGTCGTCGAAATTGCCCTCAATGGCCAGGTTGTGGATGTTGTCGCCCACCACCGTGGTCATCTGCTTGCGCTGCACGTCGGATACCCGCCCGTGGGGATGGAGGATGAAAATATCGATGTTCTTGCAGCGCTTGCAGCCCTCGATCGCCGCCGAGCCGGTGTCGCCGGAGGTCGCCCCCATGATGACGACTTTCTGGTGCTTGCGCTCCAGCACGTAGTCCAGCAGGCGGCCGAGCAGCTGCAGGGCAAAGTCCTTGAAAGCCAGGGTCGGGCCGTGGAACAGTTCCAGCACCCACTGGTTGTTCGCCAGTTGCACCATCGGCGCCACCGCGCCGTGGCGGAATTCGGCGTAGGTTTCGTCGAGGATGGTTTCCAGGTCGCTCGCCGGAATACTGCCGGCGACGAAGGGCGCGATAATTTTCTGCGCCAGCCGGGGGTAATCCAGCTCGGCCATGGCCGCGATTTCCTCGGCGCTGAATGTCGGCAGTGACTCGGGCACATAGAGCCCGCCGTCGGCCGCCAGCCCGGTCAGCAGGACCTGTTCAAAATCGAGGGTGGGGGCCTGGCCCCGGGTACTGATGTATTTCATGTCCTTACCTTAACCGTCCAGGTCTTCCACCCGGATCCGGGCTACCTCGCCGGACACCGAATCCAGCGCTTCAATGGTCGCCACGGCCTCATCCATATTGCCCTGGGCCGCGGCATTGGTCAGCATGATCAAGGGCACCCGGGTTTCACCGGCCGCCGGCGCCTTCTGGATAAGCGCCTCGATGCTGATTCCGTGTTCACTGAAAATCGACGTGATCGACGACAGCACGCCAGGCTTGTCCTCGGCTTCCATGCGCAGGTACCAGGGCGTGACCACCGCTTCCATCGGCAGCACCGGCAGGTCTTTGAGCCTGGCGGTGGCGAAGCCAAGGGCCGGCACCCGGCAGACCTGGCCCGCCGAAAGTTCCCGCGCCAGGTCAACGATGTCGGCCACCACCGCGGAGGCGGTCGGCTCGGCCCCGGCGCCGGCGCCATAATACAGAGTCGGTCCCACCGCGTCGCCCTCGACCAGCACCGCGTTTTTCACCCCGTTGACGTTGGCGAGCAGGCGGGCCTCGGGTATCAGCGTGGGATGTACCCGCAGTTCCACACCCTCATCGCCCTGCTTGGCCACACCCAGGTGCTTGATGCGGTAACCCAGTTCCTCGGCGTACTCCACATCGTCCGGCGTCACACGGGCAATGCCCTCGGTGTAAACCGAGCTGAACTGCAGGGGCATGCCAAAGGCCAGCGAGGCGAGAATAACCAGCTTGTGCGCGGCATCGATGCCCTCGACATCGAAGGTGGGATCGGCCTCGGCATAGCCCAGCGCCTGGGCTTCCGTCAGCACCTCGGCAAAATCCCTGCCCTTGTCGCGCATTTCACTGAGAATAAAATTACCGGTACCGTTGATAATGCCCGCCAGCCATTCCACCCGGTTGCCCGCCAGCCCCTCGCGCAGGGCCTTGATAATGGGGATGCCGCCGGCCACCGCTGCCTCGTAGCGAATGACCACGCCGTGCTGTTCGGCAAGGGCGAACAGTTCGTTACCGAACTCGGCGATCAGCGCCTTGTTGGCCGTGACCACGTGCTTGCCATTGGCAAGGGCTTCCTCGACCAGTTCTTTTGCCACCGTGGTGCCACCGATCAGTTCCACCAGCACCTGCACCTGCGGGTCGCGGGCCACCGCAAAAATATCGCGGCTTACCGGGGTGTCGCCCAGCGGGCAGTCCGGGTTGTCGCGCCGCGCCCCGACCAGGGCAATATCGATATCCGCCTGGGCGCGGGCACTGATGGCTTCTGCGTTGCGGCGCAGCACCTTGAAGGTGCCGCTGCCCACGGTACCCAGACCACAAATACCAATTTTTACTGCTTGCGAAGTCATTCCTTCCTACTGTCTCCGGTGGTTCCGGCCGCGCCTCAGGCGTGGCCGTCGTTCTTGATCATCTTGCGGATATTGCGGATCGCCTGGCGGGTCCGGTGTTCGTTTTCGATCAGACCGAAGCGCACGTAGCCCTCGCCGTATTCACCGAACCCGATCCCCGGCGACACGGCGACCCTGGCCTCCCTGAGCAGCTTCTTGCTGAAGTCCAGGGAGCCCATCCCGGCGTAGAACTCGGGAATTTTCGCCCACACGAACATGGTCGCCCGCGGTGGGTCGACGGGCCAGCCGGCATCGCTGAGACCGCTGCACAGCACATCCCGACGCGACTGGTACATGGCGTTGATTTCGGCAACACAGGACTGGTCGCCCTCCAGTGCCTTGATCGCGGCGACCTGGATGGGCGTGAACATGCCGTAATCCAGGTAGGACTTGATGCGGGCAAGCGCGCCCACCAGGGTTTTATTACCGCAGCAGAAACCCACTCGCCAGCCCGGCATGTTATAGCTCTTGGACATGCTGAAAAACTCGACCGCCACATCCATCGCGCCCTCTACCTGGAGGATGGAAGGCGCCTGGTAGCCGTCGTAACAGAGATCGGCGTAGGCCAGGTCCTGCACCACCCAGATCTTGTGTTCCTTGGCAATGGCGACCACCCGCTCGAAAAACTCCAGTTCCACGCAGTAGGTGGTGGGATTGGACGGGAAGTTGAGCACCAGCATCTTGGGCCGGGGCCAGCTGGTGTGAATCGCCTTTTCCAGTTCGACAAAAAACTCTTCCTCATTGGCGCCCATGGGCACATGGCGAATATCGGCGCCGGAGATCACGAAGCCGTAGGGATGGATGGGATAGGACGGGTTGGGCACCAGTACCGCATCGCCGGGACCGGTGGTCGCCAGCGCCAGGTGCGCCAGCCCCTCCTTGGAGCCGAGAGTGACAATGGCCTCGGTATCCGGATCCAGGCTCACCTGGTAGCGGCGCTGGTACCAGTCACAAATCGCCTTGCGCAGGCGCGGGATTCCCTTGGACTGGGAGTAGCGGTGGGTGTCGCCGCGCTGGGCGGTCTCCACCAGTTTGTCGACGATGTGATCGGGGGTCGGCTGGTCCGGGTTACCCATGCCAAAGTCGATGACGTCCTCCCCTGCCGCTCGCGCCTGCTGCTTTAAATCACCAATAATATTGAACACATAGGGAGGAAGGCGCGATATCCGCCGAAACTGATCGTCCACGGTAAATAACTCTGGTTTGGTGGCCCGGGGGGCCATGGGTGATAACAAAAAAGGTCAGAAACAGTACGGTTTCAGGGTGGGTATGTCAACGCGGGGATGACAGTGATTGAGCCCGCAACAGTGGAACTCGTCAACAGCAGCCTACGTCATCCCCGCCCAGGCGGGGATGACCGGGAGGACGGGAAGAAAAGTTTCCGAATAGGCCCTAGTCAAGCCCCAGGGTCACCATCAGCTGGTCGGCGCTCTGGTAGCCGGGAATCATCTGCCCGGTTTCAGTCACCATGGCCGGCGTGCCGCGAACGCCCATCTGCTGGCCCAGCTGGTATTGCGCCTGCACCGGATTGTCATCGCATTGCTTCACCGGCACCGCTTCCTTGTTTTTCAGCCGGGTCAGGGTGTCCTGGGGGTTGTCCGCGCACCAGGCCCCCACCATCTGGCGGTAACCGGCGGAATCCACCCCGGAGCGCGGATAGGCCAGGTAGCGCACCTCGACACCGCGCTTGTTCAGCTCGGGCACCTCCTTGTGCAACTTCTGGCAGTAGAAACAGGTGACATCGGTAAACACGGTGATGTGGGCGCGGGTTTCCCCTTGCGCCGGAAAAATAATCATGTCGTCGGTGCTCACGCTTTCCAGCTGGGCGACCCGTTCCCCGTCCCGGCGCTTTTCCGCCAGGTTAACGTACTGGCCATTGCTGACCTGGAACAGGTCACCGAGCAGGAAGTAGCCGCCATCTTCGGTGGCGTACACCAGCGGCCCGGATTCGAACTGCACGGCATACATGCCGGGTATTTCGCTGGTTTCCACCGACGCGACCTTGAGGCCCATGGCCGGACTGTTCAGCGCCGCGCTCAGCCTGTCGCTGAGCGCCTTGTCGACGGGGTTTCCCGCCTGGGCGAAAGCAGCCAGCGTCAGCAGCATCAGCGCGATAAAATTGCGGTGGAGTCGGGTGAGCATGGTGTTTCCTCTGTTACAGGTGACGGGGGTCGCCTGGCCATCACCAGGTGGGTGTGTTGTGTTTGAGCGTCATATACGCCAGGAGTTCCTCAACCCCGCGGATGATGCCGGGCGTGCAGTTCCTGCATCCGCTGCCTGGCCACATGGGTATATATCTGGGTAGTGGTCAGGTCGCTGTGCCCCAATAGCATCTGCACCACCCGCAGATCAGCTCCGTGATTGAGCAGATGGGTTGCAAAGGCGTGGCGCAGTGTATGGGGCGACAGGGCCTGCTTCAGCCCCGCGCGCTGGGCATACAGTTTAATACGATACCAGAAGGTCTGGCGAGTCATCTGCCGCCCTCTTTTGCTGGGAAACACCACTTCCGAGGGAATACCCTTCAACAATTCCATCCGCGGCCCCGCCAGATAGCGCTGGAACCAGCTTAGCGCCTCCTCGCCCATGGGCACCAGCCGCTCCTTGCTGCCCTTGCCAAAAACCCGGACCACCCCCTGGTTAACACTGACCTGGTTGACCTGCAGGCTAGTCAGCTCGGTCACCCGCAACCCGCAGGCATAGAGCAACTCGAGCATGGTGCGGTCGCGAAATTCCAGCGGGATGTCCAGGTCAGGGGCTTCCAGCAGTTTGTCCACGTCCGCCTCGGACAGGGACTTCGGCAAGGGCCGCCCCAGCTTCGGGCTGTCCACGTCCAGCGTGGGATCGACGGTCAGCCGGCCCTCGCGCAACAGATACCTGTAAAAACCCCGGGCACAGGACATAAAGCGGGCGGTAGAGCGCTGCGACTGACCCTGCTCCAGGCGCGCGCCCAGATAGGCCTGCAACTGGGAGCGATCGGCGCGGATCACGGAGCTGTTCCTGTGCTTGTCCAGCCACTCGTTGAACTGGCGCAGGTCGCGGCGGTAGGAACTCAGGGTGTTGTCGCTGAGACCCTTCTCCATCCACATGGCGTCGATGTAGCGTTCGATTTCGGGGTGTTCGATGAGTTCGGTCGACATTCCGTTAAGGTAGCATGAAATGTTGTTCTTTTGACTATCCGGTCCGGCGCCGGGGAGTACCTTGCTCCACGGCCACAAGCTCCGCCGCGTGTGCGGGCTGCTGCGCAACTCGACCATTTTTCGCTGCGCGAAAAATTGGGACTCAGACAGTGCTCGCAGAAAGCCCCCGCACACCCGGCTGCGCAAAAAGCAGTGGCCTGATTGTTCCGCAAGGAACTCCCCGACACCGGACCTACCACTGCTCACGAGCCCAACCGCGGGCTTGGTAGGAAGAGGTTTAGAGAAGGACGAGGTGAGGGTGATCCCGACCGCTCACCGTGTGCGCAAAAAATCGCCAGGGACAAAAAAACGGCCACTGGGGCCGCTTTCGGAAACTGCTGGAGAAAAGCTGGCTTAGCCCAGCTTCTCCTTGATGCGGGCCGCTTTACCAGACAGCTCACGCAGGTAGTACAGCTTGGCCTGGCGCACGTCGCCGCGACGCTTGACCGCAATGCTGTCAACCAGCGGGCTGTAAGTCTGGAACGTACGCTCAACGCCGACACCGTGGGAGATCTTGCGAACGGTGAACGCAGAGTTCAGGGCGCGGTTACGCTTGCTGATAACAACACCTTCGAACGCCTGCAGACGCTCGCGGTTGCCTTCCTTTACTTTTACCTGAACAACCACGGTGTCACCGGGGCTGAAATCAGGCAGCTGTTTTTCCATCTGTTCAGCTTCAAGCTGAGAAATGATCTTGTTGGTGCTCATGGCGCGCTCCTGTTGATTTCCAATCGTAGCTTCACAGCTAGCGGGTTAAATAATGTTCACTCCCGTTCGCGGAGATATTCCGCCAACAATTCCTCTTCCTCGGCCGTCATCGGCCGGCCGTGCAACAGGTCGGGGCGGCGCTCCTGCGTCCTGCCCAGTGCCTGCTTCAGGCGCCAGCGGCGAATCTGTTCGTGATTGCCACTGAGTAATACATCCGGTACCTGTTTACCCCGGTACTCCTCGGGCCGGGTGTAGTGCGGGCAGTCGAGCAGCCCATCGGCGTAGGAATCTTCCTGCGCGGACAACTCATGCCCCAGTACCCCGGGCAACTGGCGGGTCACCGCGTCGATGACCACCATGGCGGCGAGTTCGCCACCGCTTAACACATAGTCGCCAATGGAGAGTTCTTCATCCACCTCGGCCTCGATCAGGCGCTCGTCCACGCCTTCGTAACGGCCGGCGACCAGGATCAGCCCCTGCTCCTTCGACAGCGCCACCACCTTGTCGTGGTCCAGGCGCCTGCCCTGGGGCGACAGGTAGATGACTTTTGCACCCTGCCCTGCCTTGCCCCTCGCTGCAGCGATAGCCTGCTGCAGCGGATCTATCTTCATCAACATCCCCGGGCCGCCGCCGTAGGGCCTGTCGTCCACCGTGCGATGTTTGTCGCTGGTGAAATCCCGCGGGTTGCTGTGACTGATATCCACCAGCCCCTGCTTTACCGCCCGACCAGTTACCCCGTGCTTGCTGACCGCATCAAACATTTCCGGGAACAGGCTGACCAGTGCTATGCGCATCCTATTCCTCGAGGTACCAATCGACCTCCATCAGCCCCTCTTCCAGGCTCACCCGGACGACGGTGTCGTTGGGGAGATAGGGAATCAGGCGTTCCCGCTCGTCGATACTGCCGGCGCTGGCCTTGACCACCAGCACGTCATTGGCGCCGGTTTCGATCAGGTAGTCCACCTCACCCAGCAGTACCCGCTGGTCGCTGGTTCCGGGCTCCCGACCCCACACCTGCAAACCCTGCAGCTGGTGCCAGTAGAAGTCGCCCTCGTCCAGCGTGGGGAGGCTGTCGCCATCCACCACAATGTCGAGCCCCTTGAAGGACTCCGCCAGGGTGCGGTCATCGACCCCGGCAATATGGGCAATCATGCCCTTGCCGTGGCGCTTCCAGGCGTCGAACTCAATGCTTTCCATCGAGCCCCGGCGCTTGAGCTGCCACTTGCCGAAACGGAACAGGTTCTCTTCCGGATCGGTATATGAGTGTATTTTCACCCAACCCTTGATGCCGTAGCAGCCGGTAATCTTACCGGCAGTCAGCGAGTTGGCTCCGGACTCACCCATTAAAGACCGGTCGCCCGGCCTTAAGCCGCGGCGGCAGAGGCGTCCTTAACCAGCTTGGCGACGCGCTCGGACAACTGGGCGCCCTGGCCCTGCCAGTACTCGATGCGGTCGATATCAACGCGCAGGCGCTCTTCCTGGCCGCGCGCAACCGGGTTGAAGAAACCCACGCGCTCGATGAAGCGACCATTCCGCGCAGTGCGGTGATCGGCGACAGTCAGGTGGTAGAAGGGGCGCTTCTTGGAGCCGCCACGTGCAAGACGAATTGTTACCATTTGTATTAATTTCCCAATAAATTAGAGGCATCTGACGCGATCTCGATCATCTGCCCACGACAAAACCCGACACACGGGCCGGAAAGGTGGCGTATCATACGGAAATCACACCGGGAAAGAAACCCTGTAAACAGAATTTTTTCAGGTAATTCCGCGGGTTAGGGGCGTTAAGGGAGGACGACCAGGGCCGGGTCACTTCTGGCTTACCGGCGACCGTCATCCCGGCGCACGCCGGGATCCATATCTCGAATTTCGGTAAGTCACTCAAAGGCAATGGATTCCGGCGTGCGCCGGAATGACGAAGAGTTGGCCATGGGTTCCGGCGTGCGCCGGAATGACGAAGAGTTGGCCATGGGTTCCGGCGTGCGCCGGAATGACGAAGAGTTGGCCATGGGTTCCGGCATGCGCCGGAATGGCGAAGAGTTGGCAAAGTATCCCGTTGCGCCGGGATGACCTTCGGAGAACCGAAGGTCACTTGAATGGCGGCATCCCGCCGGGACCACCCATGCCGGGCGGCATACCGCCACCGGGGCCGCCCATCATGCCGCCCATGCCGCGCATCATCTTCTGCATGCCGCCGCCCTTCATCTTTTTCATCATCTTCTGCATCTGCTTGTGCTGCTTGAGCAGACGATTGAGGTCCTGCACCTGGGTGCCGGAGCCCTTGGTGATGCGACGTTTGCGCGAGCCCTGGATCAGCTCGGGTTTGCGGCGCTCGGCCGGGGTCATGGAATTGATCATCGCCTCCATGCGGGCAAACTGCTTCATATCCAGGTTCTGCTGGGCCATCTGGGCCACATTACCCATGCCCGGCAGCTTGTCCAGCATGCCGGTGATGCCGCCCATATTGTTCATTTGCTGCAACTGGTCGCGGAAATCTTCCAGGTCGAAGCGTTGGCCTTTCTTGACCTTGCGCGCCAGTTTCTCGGCCTTCGCCTTGTCGACCTTCTGCTCCGCCTCCTCGATCAGCGACAGCACATCGCCCATGCCGAGGATGCGCGAGGCCAGGCGATCCGGGTGGAAGGGGTCCAGCGCCGCGGTTTTCTCGCCCACACCGAGAAACTTGATCGGCTTGCCGGTCACCGAGCGCACTGACAGCGCCGCACCGCCCCGGGTGTCGGCATCGACCTTGGTCAGGATTACCCCGGTCAACGGCAGGGTCTCGCCAAAGGCCCTGGCGGTATTGGCCGCGTCCTGGCCGGTCATGGCGTCAACCACAAACAGGGTCTCGACAGGGTCGAGGGCCTTATGCAGGGCGGCAATCTCGGCCATCATGTCGGCGTCGACGGCCAGCCGGCCGGCAGTATCGACGATCAGCACATCCGCGAAGTTTTTGCGGGCGTGACTGAGGGCCGCATTGGCAATATCCACCGGCTTCTGCGAGGGATCAGAGGGGAAAAAGTCCACGCCCACCTCTGCCGCCAGGGTCTCCAGCTGCTTGATCGCCGCCGGGCGGTACACGTCCGCCGACACCACGGTGACTTTTTTCCTGTCACGCTCCCTGAGCAGCTTCGCCAGCTTGGCCACCGAGGTGGTTTTACCCGCGCCCTGCAGGCCCGCCATCAGGATGATTGCCGGCGGCTGGGTGGCCAGGTTCAGGCCTTCGTTGGCACTGCCCATGACCGATTCCAGTTCACTCTGGACGATCTTCAGGAACACCTGGCCCGGGCTGAGGCTCTTCATGACCTCCTGGCCAAGGGCGCGCTGCTTCACCGCCTCGACAAAGTCCTTGACCACCGGCAGGGCGACATCGGCCTCCAGCAGGGCCATGCGCACTTCCCGCAGGGTATCCTGAATATTGTCTTCGGTGAGGGTGGCCTTGCCGGTGATGGAACGCAGGCTGTTTGACAGGCGATCGCTGAGACTCTGGAACATCTTGATACTCTCGAACTACTTTTAAGGAGAGCGGCCGCTATTGATTCTACCGGGCCACTTCTGTACAAAGGTGCGAAGTATACGCCACCTCGGTCCAACCCCCAAACTGATGTCAGCCAGCCTCCTAGCACCCATCGTCGCGCTGCTCTACCTCGCCGCGACGGCCCTGCACGTGATGCACATATTCCAGCACCGCCAGGGGCTTAGCCGGGGCGTTGCCGTGCTCGGCGGGCTGGCGATACTCTGCCACAGCGTGGTTGCGGTCCAGGGCGTTAGCGGCGTCGGCGGACTGAGCCTGGGCTTCTACCGGATATCCGCCCTGATGTTTCTGGCCATCAACCTGGTCTGCGTGCTGCTCATGCTCCGGCGCCCATTGCAGAACCTGCTGGTAGTACTGTTTCCGCTCTCGGCCATGTCGGTGCTGGTCTCGACCTTCGCCCCGGAGACCGCGGCCATCACCACCCGGCTGCCGGGGGGAATGCTGCTGCATATCGGCAGCTCGATTCTCGCCTATGCGGTGCTGACCCTGGCGGCGGCACAGTCGGCTTTGGTGGCGGCCCAGGACTACCAGCTGCGCCATCGCCACACCCGCGGCATCGTGCAGATCCTGCCGCCCCTGCAATTGATGGAAACCATGCTGTTCGAATTGTTGCTGGTGGGCGTCATCCTCCTCACCGTGGCCATCGTCAGCGGTTTTATATTCATCGACGACATCTTTGCCCAGCACCTGGTGCACAAGACCGTCCTGACCATGCTCGCCTGGGTGTTGTTCTCGGTGCTGCTGTGGGGGCACTACCGACTGGGCTGGCGCAGCCAGCTGGCGGTGCGCCTGACCCTCGCCGGCTTTGCGGCGCTGATGCTCGCCTTCTTCGGTTCCAAGCTGGTACTTGAAGTGGTGCTCCAGCGGGGCTGAAACCAAAGGTTGCGGGGCTTGCCCCGACCCGGCTTTTTCTTCAAGATACCGTCTCAGAAATTACTACAGGTTTGCTTTTCTCTTGAACGAAGCACCGCTGGGTCTCCTCTTCTCGATTCTGGCTGCACTCATACTTCTCTCCGGTTTCTTCTCCAGTTCAGAGACCGGCATGATGTCCCTCAATCGATATCGGCTGAAACACCTGCAAAACAACAAACATCGTGGCGCTATCCGCGCCGGCAGGCTGCTGGAACGGCCGGACCGGCTGATCGGCCTCATCCTCATTGGCAACAACCTGGTGAATATCTTCGCCTCCGCCATCGCCACCATTATCGCCATCCGGCTGTGGGGCGATGCCGGTATTTTCATCGCCACACTGGCGTTGACGCTGGTAATCCTGATATTTGCCGAGATCACCCCCAAGACCATTGCCGCCCTGCACCCGGAAAAAATCGCCTTTCCGGCCAGCCTCATCCTGCTGCCGCTGCTGAAAATGCTCTATCCAGTGGTGGCCGCGGTCAACTGGATCACCAACGGCCTGCTGCGAATGCTGGGTGTCGATCCCGCCAAGCAGAACGATGAACACGTCTCTTCCGATGAGCTGCGCACTATCGTCACCGACGCCGGGCAGCTGATACCCGCCCGGCACCGGGGCATGCTGCTCAATATTCTCGACCTGGAGCAGGTCAGCGTCGACGACATCATGGTGCCGCGCAACGAAGTCTTCGGCATTGACCTGGATGACAGTGACGATGAGATCCTGCGCCACATCCAGAACAGCGCCCATACCCGCCTGCCAGTGTGGAGAGAGGACATCAACAATATCGTGGGCATGTTGCACATGCGCAACATAAGCCGGGTAATAGACGCCCAGGGCCTGGATCGGCGCGCCCTGGAACGGGAAATAGACGAGCCCTACTTCATTCCCGAAAGCACGCCTCTGCATACCCAGTTGCTCAACTTCCAGAAGCAGAAACACCGCCTGGCCGTGGTCGTGGATGAATACGGGGAAGTGATGGGCGTGGTGGCGCTGGAGGACATCCTCGAGGAGATCGTCGGTGAGTTCACCTCCAGCATCGCCGGCGCCGAAGAAACCATATTCCCCCAGCGGGACGGCAGTTTCATCATTGTCGGCAATGCCAATATCCGCGAGGTCAACAAGTCACTGGACTGGAGCCTGCCGACCGACGGGCCGAAAACGCTCAGTGGCCTCATCCTGGAGTACCTTGAAGGCTTCCCGGACGGCAACGCGGGGCTTTCCATCGACGGCTACCGGCTGGAAATTCTCGAACTCCAGGGCAATGTGGTGCAGGCGGTACGCGCTGACGTCATACCCGCGGCGCCCTCGATGTAGGGCCTAACCCAGGCGGATATGGCTTGATTCCCTGCGCCGGGCAATGGCTTTTTGCAGAATGTCCTGTTTACCCTCGGGCGTTTCCATAAACCAGTCGGTTATCTCCTTGGCGCTGCGAAAGCAGCCCAGGCAGATGTCATCGTCATCCAGCACACAGATTGACACGCAGGGTGACGGCACTTCGTTATCGTTCACGATTGTTCCTCCAGTTCCCGCAGGTAACGCCGGGCGTTGCCGACGTAGTGATCCGCATTGTGCTGCAGCGCCAGTTGCATCTCCTTACTCAACTCCCGTACCACCTTGGCGGGCGACCCCAGCGCCATGGAGCCATCCGGAATCTCGGTGCCCTCGGTCACCAGGGCGTTGGCGCCGATCAGGCAACCCTTGCCGACCCTGGCGCCGTTGAGCACCACCGCATTGATGCCGACCAGGGTGCCGTCGCCGATATGACAGCCGTGGATCATGGCGTTGTGGCCGACGGTGACATTTTCACCGATCACCGCGGGAAAGCCGGGGTCGGCGTGAATCACGGTACCGTCCTGGATATTACTGCCCGCGCCGATTTCGATCCGGTCAGCATCGCCGCGCAGCACGCAACTGAACCAGACGCTGGCATTTTCGTGCAGTACGACATCACCGATCACCGCCGCGTTGGGGGCGATAAAGTGACCGTCGCCCTGCAGGTCCGGCTGCTTGTCCCCGAGAGAATATTTCATGGTTTGCTATTCCAGTTGCGTTGTAAATCGAGCCCGGCATCGTAGGCAATATTGGCCAGCAGCGCCAGCACCGCGGCAGTAACGCCCCAGATATTGTCCCCCTCCATCCGGTAGTGGGGAACCTTGCGCGGGCGCCCATCCACCCTGATGGTCTCGAGCCGGAACAACTCGCGGTCGGCAAAGCGATACAGTGGCTGGGTAAACACCGAATCGAATTCCTCGCGGTCGACGGTCAGGTCCAGCGCCGGCGGCACCCGGGCGATACAGGGGTGCACCTCGAACCCGGTGCGGGTCACCAGGGGCTGCAGTTC
The DNA here is from genome assembly GCF_003457605.1 of Seongchinamella sediminis. Taxonomy (GTDB): domain Bacteria; phylum Pseudomonadota; class Gammaproteobacteria; order Pseudomonadales; family Halieaceae; genus Halioglobus; species Halioglobus sediminis. The sequence goes on along the minus strand of NZ_QRAN01000004.1, from coordinate 3,433 downwards.
CCCCAGGGCATGGACCAGGTTCTCATCCAGACCCACCTCCTCCAGCGCTTCCCGCCTGGCGGTAACCCAGGGCGTGCGGTCCTGGGGCTCACGCTTGCCACCGGGAAAGGCGATTTCCCCCGGATGCAGTGTCAGGTGCAGGGCCCGGCGACCGAGGATCACCCGGGGCTGGTCCTCGTCGGACAGGGCCACCAGTACCGCGGCCTGGGGCAGCGAGCTGTGATCCCAGGTCAGGCCATCCAGCGCCAGCTGCTGTTCCAGGGTTTGCAGCACGGGAGACGACAGCGACATCAGCCTGCCCAACGGCTGGCTGGCATCGCTGCTGCCGCCAGCCGCCTAAACGCCACGGTCCTGCGCCGCGTAGAACCCGCTGGCGAACTCATCCAGCCTGCCCTGCTCTATTGCAGTGCGAATGCCCTGCATATGCTGCTGGTAGAAGTATAGGTTATGAATGGTGTTCAGCTGCGAGCCGAGAATCTCATTGCATTTGTCCAGGTGGTGCAGGTAGGCGCGGCTGAAGTTCTGGCAGGTATAACAGCCGCACTCCTCGTCCAGGGGCAGGGTGCTGGTCTTGTGGCGGGCGTTGCGCAGCTTGAGCACGCCGCGGGAGGTAAAAATATTGCCGTTGCGGGCGTTGCGGGTGGGCATCACACAGTCGAACATATCGACCCCGCGACGCACCCCTTCCAGCAGGTCCGCGGGGGTGCCAATCCCCATCAGGTAGCGCGGCCTGTCGACCGGCATGATCGGCTGCATCACCTCCAGCACCGCCATCATCTCCTCCTTGGGTTCACCGACGGACAGGCCGCCAATTGCATAGCCGTCGAAACCGATATCGGTGAGGCCGGCCAGGGACTCAGTGCGCAGGTGTTCGTACATACCGCCCTGGACGATACCGAACAGGGCCGCCGGGCTGTCGCCGTGGGCCGCCTTGCTGCGGGCAGCCCAGCGCAGGGACAGCTCCATGGACGCCCGTGCTGCTTCCTCGGACGCCGGATAGGGCGTACATTCGTCGAAGATCATCACAATATCGGCGCCGAGGCTGCGCTGGATGGCCATGGATTTCTCCGGATCGAGGAACACCGGGGAACCGTCCACCGGCGACTGGAACTTCACGCCCTCCTCGGTGATCTTGCGCATATCGCCCAGGCTGAATACCTGGAAGCCGCCGGAATCGGTGAGGATGGGGCCGTCCCAGTGCATGAAGTCGTGCAGGTCGCCGTGCTGCTCGATGATATCGGTGCCGGGGCGCAGCCACAGGTGGAAGGTATTACCGAGGATGATCTCGGCGCCGATTTCGCGGATATCCCGCGGCAGCATGCCCTTGACCGTGCCGTAAGTCCCCACCGGCATAAACGCCGGGGTTTCCACCGTGCCCCGGGGAAAATGCAGGCGGCCCCGGCGGGCGTTACCGTCGCTCCCCAGTCGCTCAAAGCGCATATGGCAGTGGCGGCTCATGCGTGCCCTGCCCCGGCGGTAATAAACATGGCATCTCCGTAACTGAAAAAGCGGTAGCGATTCTCCACCGCCGACCCATAGGCATTCATTATATGTGCCTTGCCGGCAAACGCACTGACCAGCATAAGCAGCGTGGATTCGGGCAAATGGAAATTGGTGACCATGGCATCCACCGCGCGAAACCGGTAGCCGGGATAGATAAAAATGTCGGTATCGCCGGTGAAAGGGGCTATGTCGCCCCCCTGGCTGGCGGACTCCAGCGAACGCACGGCGGTAGTGCCGACAGCGACTACCCGCCCGCCCCGCGCCCGGGTTTCCCGCACCGCGGCGCAGACCGCCTCGTCCACCTCCACGAATTCCGCGTGCATCACATGGTCCTCGATATTGTCGGCCCGCACCGGCTGGAAAGTGCCGGCGCCCACGTGCAGGGTGACCGTCACACTGCGCACCCCCAGCCTGGCGATATCAGCGAGCAGTTCCCGGGTAAAATGCAGGCCCGCGGTCGGTGCAGCCACCGCCCCTTCCCGCTCGGCGAATACCGTCTGGTAACGCTCCTGGTCGGAACCCTCATCCTCGCGCTCGATATAGGGCGGCAGGGGCATGTGGCCGATGTCGCCCATGATGTCGGCCAGAGCCGGGCCGCCCTCGCTGGAAATGGCGAACAGGGCATCCTCCCGACCCGTCACCTGCAGGCGATAGCGGCCCGGTTGGGCGCCCTCCTCTGCGGCCAGCAGGATAGCGGTGCCGGGTTTCGGCGATTTACTGCAGCGGATATGGGCCAGGGCGGTGTGGGAACCGGTGACCCGCTCCACCAGTAGCTCCAGCCTGCCGCCGGTCTCTTTCTGCCCCCACAGGCGCGCCGGAATGACCCGGGTATTGTTGAATACCAGCAGGTCGTCGGGGCGCAGCAGGCTTGTGAGGTCGGTAAAGCGGCGATGTTCTACCTGGCCGGTCATCCCGTCCAGGCACAACAGACGGCTGTCGCTGCGACCCGGGAGGGGGTACTGGGCGATGAGCTCTTGCGGAAGCTGGTAATTGAAGTCACTGCGTTTCATGCTTGCCCGTGAGGAACCCGGGCCGGCCAAACGCCAGCCCATTGACAGAAAAGCCGGCACTGGGCCGGCTTCGGGTTGCGGAACCGGGGACGTCAGTCTGCGCTGGCGTCGCCCTCTGCCTCGGCCGGCGCCTCATCGGCAGCGGCTTCATCTTCAGCCGGTGCTTCCTCGGGCTCGGCGGGCAGGGTCACCTTGATCAGCTCCTCGGCAACCAGGATTTTGACCTTCTCCTCACCATTGACCGGCTTCTTGTCCGCATCCTTGACCGCGTAGCGATCGTCGCTGCGCTTGTAAATGCTGTAGTCGGCAGTTTTCTTTACCAGTTTCATGGCCATGTTCTTTTCTCCTCAAAAGGTACTCAGATCACCCGCCCGCGGGCGGTGCGCGTGGTTAATAATTGCTCGAATCGGAGCTGGCGCGCAGTGTACCGCCAATTGCCGGTGGGGTTAAGGAAAAATATTGCAGTTTAAAGGCCGGTTGCTATAATCCCGCGCTCTCCAGATGGACACTTTCCGGTCCATTCCCCCTCTGTGCCGGAGTGGTGAAATTGGTAGACACAGGGGATTCAAAATCCGCAAGCGATTTTGTATCCTAGAGGGAAATAGTTACAATCTAAGCAGTGCCAGAGTGGTGAAATTGGTAGACACAGGAGATTCAAAATCTCCCGCCAGCAATGGTGTGCCGGTTCGAGTCCGGCCTCTGGTACCATCCTCCTTTCCTTTTTAAACCCAACGGATTATTTCCTGCCCCAAACCATAGATTTGGTCTTGGGATGCATCTGGGATACAAACTGAAGAACCTGGCTCTCCCCCATTAAGGGGGGATGGGCCGATATTCACTAAACCCGGTTAATAATGCCATCCCACCCGCAGTGGGTTAAGACGCGTAATCGGTAATTCTCAAAATTCCTGAATCCATAG
>NZ_QRAN01000039.1 GCF_003457605.1 Seongchinamella sediminis | reverse complement strand
CTCCAGCGACACATAACTGAACAAGTCACCGCCTTCCTGGTAATCACCGCGCATTGTTTGGCCTCCAACCTGCGATTACGCTATTTTCCCTCATTTGAGGGAGTTTTTCAGCAACCTGCTAATCCGTAATCACTCAGGATGGTGACTTTCACAAAGCCATCCCGGGTTGGACGATCGTCAGTGAATGTCGCAAAGGCTCAATACATAATCTCGTTGCTGCTAACAGGAACACTCTGTTCGTCTGTGCAAGCCAGCGAGATTGCAATCGAGCAGGCCATTGGGCAGGGCCCGACGATCGAGGTGTTCATCGATTCGAGTCTCCAGATTGTGTCTGGGAATGACCATAAGACCGTCTATCTGATCGATAGGATTTACAAACTTCAGGAAGAGCTCTCCATTGACCTGCCAGCAGATCCAGAGTCCGCCAAATCTCTGGCCCTGCAACGATTCCAACGGATGAACACTCAGCTCAGCAGAGAACTGGAAAACGCCGCCAAGGGCCTGGTGCAGGCAATGCAGTACGGTATCGATCGTTACCCGGCCATTGTTTTTGATGGCCAGGCCGTTGTGTATGGCCTTACCGACATTCCCGCTGCCACCCAGCTTTATCAGCGGTGGCAAGCAGAGAGCGCGACACAATGAAAGCCGCCCTGCACCGTGGTTGGCTGGTCCTGCTGCTGTTAGTGCCTCTGGTTGGTCACACCGGCACCATTACCACACCGGAAATTGTTGCGCAGACCACCCGTGCGGCACTCAGCTGTATGCGCTGGATGCCCGTGGGGATGTGCTTCTGGTTGCGTTGCTCCCTGTCCGGGTGCAGCGTGCGCACCTCGATCAAAGTAGGGCATTACCAACCCGATGCGGTGGTGAGTGCCTACAACGAACTCGGCGGTAATCCCTGGGTCGAGATTCGCAGTACGCTGGGTGTGGCACAACGAACAGTCGCCAATGGGCTCCTCGGCAGCTTGCTGGCGGTGCCGATTGACAGCGCCGGGAATAGAACCGAAGGCGGGCAGGGCAACAAGGATCATCGCAACCTGGTATTCCGGGAAACGGATGTCATCGGGCATCCGGTCAGCTCCCTGTCGAGCATCGTCGCCAGCACCGGCTACCTCTGTAACTCACAAACTACTCCCTTCTTTCCGTATTTCCTGTCGGGACTGGACGCACTCTCCTGGCGGATGGAAATCCCGGAGATGCTCTACCCGGCGAGCCTGATACCCGGTTTGCGGGAGATCGGCACCTGGCCACTGCAGACCTGGGGCGGTGTGTACCCTCGCACCGGCTGGACGACGCAGGCGGAGGAACCCAAGGCGGCGGCCATCAATGCCCAGCGCGCCGGCGACATCGTGACCCGCCGGGGGCAACCCCATATCTACGTGCCGATAACCGGTGGTTCCAGTTCGCGGCAGCGCGTGTGGCCACCCGGGCCACTGGTTGAAGACGATCCCGACACGGGCGAGTGGCAGATGCTGATGCCCAGCGCGGAATCGACCTGCAAGGTATTTGGCACCAATGACCTGGCCAGTTTCACCGGCTGGGGCGGTGGTCGAGTCGATGCCCAGGGTGACTATGCCTGGAATCTGTGGCGCCCCTACAGCTGTTGCCGCGATCGCGGCATCTTTCTGTTCAACGTCGACTGGATCAATTACCCACCATGAGCATGAAAGTGTCTGTTCGCACCGTGTTGTTGATTGGCGCCCTGAGTGTGTGTCACGTCGTTAACGCAGCCCAGGGGCCCACCGAAGACAGCTTGTGGTACTACGAAATCGGCGGAGCAGAGCCGGTCTCTGTACCCGCTAATCCGTCAGTCGTCTCCGTCACCCTGGGCGGCTCTGCTCAACTGGGACTTGGGTATAGCTGCGGCAAGTTCGATCCGGTGGCCGCGGTAACCAACACCCTGAATGATATTGGTGCCGGTGTCGATAATATGATGAATGCGATGACCGCAGCGGCCACCAGTGCCATTGCGGCGTTACCGGCATTGATCCTGCAGCGCGCCAACCCTGGCCTGTACGATCTTTTCCAGAATGCCCTGATTAAGGCCGAAGAAACCATGCAGCTGGCGACCAAGTCCTGCGAGCAGATGGAGGCCGAGATCGCCCAGGGCAAGAACCCCTATGCCGATCTGATCACGCTATCCAAAGGCAACGACTGGAAGGTGCAGATGGGGATTGGCGGCAATGATGCCGTCACCGCCAAAGATACGGTGGAAACTTCCAATGGCGATAACGGTGTGCCCTGGATCGGTGGGCAGGCGGGTGGCACCGGCCAGCCGGTGCTGGAGTTTACCGGCGACATCGTCGAGGCCGGTTACAACATCAATATGAATCGGGCCGTCACCGATACCACGCCAGTGCCCGCCGCATCGGCCACGCGCCTGTCTGAAATCTGGGGCTCTCCGGCGGAGGCCCGCGATTGGACAGTCGATGTGGTGGGCGAGAACATCGTCACCACCTGCGACACCTGCCGCAAAGACAGCATTCCCGGCACCGGGTTGTTACCCAAGCTCTACCAGGAGTCCGCCACCGTCACCACAGAAATTCAGAATCTGGTCAGTGGCGCGACACCGCCGACGCTGGCTAACCTCGATCAGATCACCGCGCCCGGCGTGGCCATCACCCGTCAGGTGATCGAAGCGATCCGTGAGATGCCGCCCTCGGAGCAGAGCCTGATCATGGGTCGATTGGTCTCTGAAATCAGCACCGCGCGCACCGTCGAGAAGGCGCTGTTCGCACGGCGATTGTTATTGTCGGGCCGACAGGTTCCTGAGGTCTACGCCACGGAAGTCGCACGCGAGCATGCAGACACGTCTATTGCCGAGCTCGACAAAGAGATCGAGAACCTGCTGTTTGAGACCCGTGTGCGCAAAGAGGTGGTCTCCGACACCGTTGCCACCTTACTCGAACGCGCGGCGGCCAGAAGGCAAAGCTCGCTCACCGTGCCCGAAGTGCCGACCCTCGATCCGAACCCGTTGCGAGGTGGCCGTGTTCAATAACAGTGGGGCAAAACGCAAGGGCTTCCTGTTCGCTACGTTGGTGGCTGTTCTGCTGACGGCACTGGTGGGCTATTGGCTGATGCATCGGTTGCAGACCAACTCTGTACCGTCCATACAGCAGGGTATCGACTCCTGGCGTCTAACACTCATGCTATGCCGGTGGACAGTGATCGCGGTGGTGGCGTTCGGTTGGAATGTCGGCATTGAACACCTCGCGAAAACCGGAAAAATCCAATCCGCACTGGCAGATCAGCTTCACCGGTATCGCTGGCGCGCCGTCACCTGGCTGGTCATTCTCGAACTGGTGTTGGGTCAGGGCTTGGTTGTGAAGTTTCTCGGTATCACCGCAGGGCCGATCGTCTGATGAGTGTCGACAGCTACCTGGAGCTTTTTACCTCGCTCTTCGGCTGGGCCTTCTACGGCATTCTGTGGGATGTGCTGGTCAGTACCGGGATCGTCTATCTCCCGTTTTTGGGCATCCTGATCGATAACTGGCGCGAACCCGCCCAAGGTGGGGAAGTGGGTCATGCCAGCGGTCTTTCACTGCGGCGTATGGAGATCGAGCTGTTCATCGCACTGTTGGTGGTCGTGCTTGCAGGGCAACCCGCTGCGCTCACTCCCCTCAACGCCGCAACCCTGTCGTATTCACCACCACCGACCCTGTTGGATCCGGCCCCGGCCGCCGCAACCGTGGCTGCGCCACAGAGTACCTACGGCACGACCGGGTTTACCGGCTCCGCCGCAACGGTCAACGTCCCGGTATGGTGGTACGGTGTCATCGCGCTGAGTTCGGGTTTGAACCACGCGATCGTAGAAGGCTTGCCAACGGTGGCGGATATGCGCACCTTCGAGCAGCAGGCCCATCTGGCCACCATTGCGGATCCTGGCCTGCGGCAGGAGGTCAGCGATTTCTTCAGTCAGTGTTACATACCGGCTCGCTCCAAGTATCAGGCAGAGCGGCCGGATACCCCGGCGATCAGTGGCATCCTCGCCACCTATGGCCCCGATGACCCGGACTGGATGGGCTCACACGTCTACCGGGATACCGCGGGCTATTACGACTCCTTGCGCCCAGCCAACCAAATCACCGGCTGGGTCTACAATGCGGCCAGGGATACGGAGTACGATCCGACAGCGCCGCCGGCCTGGGGCAAGCCCTTCTGCAAACAGTGGTGGGAAGATGCAGCGATCGGCCTAAGAGAGAAGCTGATCAATGAAGCAGATGCGACTTCTGCTGGCTTCTCAGGTCTGGTGGTCGCCATCGCGCCAGCACTGGCCGGTGAGCAGCAAAACGATGCCGTCGCCAAAACCGTGCTTACCAACGCACCGCCTTCCTGGTCGAGCAACGAGTTGATCGCTAACAATGCCTCCGGTTCAGGCTTGTTCAATACCGCCGGCAATATCGTCAAAGGGGGCCTCGCCGCCGGTGGTGTGATCACGGCATCCGCTTTATTTTCCGTCACCATGACCGCCGTTCTGCAGTCACTGCCCATGGTCCAGGCCATCATGCTGCTGGGTATCTATGCACTGCTGCCACTGGTGGTCGTGCTGTCCCGCTACTCAATTGCCATGATGGTGGTCGCTGGCATGGCGATTTTCACAATCAAATTCTGGACGGTACTCTGGTACCTGGCGATGTGGGTGGATCAGAACCTGATTTTGTCCATGTATCCCGACGTTAATGTCTTCCTTCAGCTCTTCGCCAACCCGGGGGAACACGATGCCAAGCGCATGTTGCTGAATATGATTACCACCAGTCTCTATCTGGGATTACCGTTGTTATGGAGTGGGATGATGGCGTGGGCGGGGGTGAATGTAGGGCGATCCATAACAGCAGCCACGTCGCCACTTGCGAGGCCAGCTGACGATGCGGGACGACAGGGTGGCAGCCTCGGCAAAATGGCAATCTCAAAAGGGATGAAGAAATAAGGAGTCGCTACAAATCCTCCTCATACCAACCGTCTGGGTCGGTTCCGGAATCCATACGGCCTGTACGGAAATTGTGCTCACCGAATCGGTCTGAGCCCTCGCCAAGGGGGCGATCATCACTTTCGTCGTCATCAGTACTGAATAGAACACCGACCGCGGTCAGCAGCAAGGCGATGCAGCCCTTGAGAGCGGCGAAAATGCGGGTGGAGCTTTTCATTGGCAGACTCCAACTGCGGGTTACGCTATTTGAGCTTCTTTTTCACCGTCTCGATGAGCTGGTCACAGCACCCAGAGACTTCGAAGCTTAACGAGTCGAGATTCCGGCCCTTCACTTTGACCTTGGGTCTTTGTCCATGTTCAGGGCATCGTGCTGAGCCAACGGACTTTGTGATCGACTCCTGCACCGACTTCAAAACGGCGGACTCCAGAGCATTGCCCATATTTCTGGGCGATACCTTTCGACCGTTGATCTCGAATGAAATATCAATCATCGATCATCCCTCTACTTTTCCTTTCTCACACCTTTGAACGGGCCCTTGCTGGAGGTTTTCACGTCCATAAAGCGACCGGTTGCGGTATCCCGCTTGACGTAGTGGCCAGACGGGGTCTTGGTTTGTGAACGGCCGCGAACCGCGCCATTGCGGTGACCGTCTCCCTTGGGAGGGTTAGTTGCCATGATTAGCTACTCCTGGAATAAGCCGGTCGAAGCCAGTCTCCGACCATGATCGCAGAATATACAGATCAAAATGATTATGTCAACAGATACAAATAATCACCAGAATACAAAGTATTATCATATAACGTCAAATTAGTGCAAAATGCTCCCTACCTTAATTAGGGGGATGGGTTGAGGTGGAGCTGTCAGACATTAGCCAGGCACAAAAAGAGCGTCTGTCGCATATCGACTTCCGCACTTACTTTTTAGGTGAAATTGGCCGTAGCGATCTGGTTACCCGATTCGGGATCGGCGAGGCCGCAGCCACGCGTGACATCACGCTCTATAGAGAGCTGGCGCCGGCTAATCTGGACTACGACACCAGGCTGAAATCCTACGTTAAGTCAGCCGCCTTTGAGCCGTTGTTTGAGTATTCGCCATCACAAGTACTGGCGGCGCTTTCCCAGGGGTTCGGTGAAGACTTCATTGGCAGCCACAAGCCGATGGTTCGGTGCGAGACACCCGCCGAACTAAATCGGCCGTTTTTGCCTGTGCTAGCCGTGCTCACAAGGGCGATTTACCACAAAAGGGTGGTGAAGATTCAGTACCGCTCCATCCAGTCGGGTTTAAGTGAGCGCGAAATCGCTCCTTTTGTATTGGTGGACAACGGTCTGCGCTGGCATGTGCGAGCCTTCGATCGCAATCGCCAGGACTTCATTGATTTTGTGGTTACGCGAATCACAGACCCTGTCATCGTCGAGGACGAGCCCAAAGACCATGAAATGAGTGATGCGGACATACAGTGGAACAGAATTGTTGAGATGAATTTGGTGCCGCATCCCAACCTTCCCCATCCTGAAACCATTGAGATGGATTACGCGATGCGGGATGGCGGGCTAACAGTAAAAATTCGTGCCGCCGTAGCCGGCTACGTTCTGAGACGGTGGAATGTGGACTGCACTAAAGATCACAAGCTTGAAGGGGGAGAGTATCACCTCTGGCTTTCTAATCCACAGGCTCTATACGGCGTAAAGAATCTGGTTCTAGCTCCGGGCTACGAACAAACAGAATAAGCGGAGTGAAACGAGTGGCATCTAGAAATGCGAATGTTCAACCCGAGGTTCTTGGAATTGCTGCCGTTACTTCCTACCTCTGGGAGGCGGCCAATATCCTGCGTGGTCCTGTCGACGCGGCCGACTTCAAGACCTACATATTCCCGCTGCTGTTCTTCAAGCGGCTCTCCGACGTTTATGACGAGGAGTATGCCGTGGCACTGGAAGAGTCAGACGGCGACGTGGAATTTGCCCAGTTTCCCGAGAACCATCGGTTCCAGGTTCCGGAGGGCTGCCACTGGAAAGATGTCCGGGCCAAGAGCGCCAATATCGGCCATGCGCTCCAGAAGGCGATGCGCTGTATCGAGCAGGCCAACCCGGACACCCTGCACGGCATCTTCGGCGACGCCCAGTGGACCAATAAAGACCGCCTTTCGGACGCGCTGCTCAAGGACCTGATCGAACACTTCTCGTCGCTCAACCTGGGCAACGAGCACTGCAAGGCGGACATTCTCGGCCAGGCCTATGAATACCTGATCAAGAAATTTGCCGACCTGACCAACAAGAAGGCCGGTGAATTCTATACCCCTCGCTCCGTGGTCGCGCTGATGGTTCGCATCCTTGCGCCCAAGGCCGGGGAAACCATCTATGACCCGGCCTGCGGGACCGGCGGCATGCTTCTCGAAGCGCTGCATCATGTCAAAGAGCATGGCGGCGACGAGAACCTCATGCTGGGCAAGCTCTACGGCCAGGAAAAAAACCTGACCACATCCTCCATCGCCCGGATGAACCTCTTTCTCCACGGCGCGGAAGATTTCCATATCGAACGTGGCGACACCCTGCGCTTGCCCGCCTTTTATTCAGGCGACAGCCTCGCCACCTTTGACTGCGTCATCGCCAATCCTCCGTTCTCCCTGGAAAAGTGGGGAGATGACGTCTGGATCAACGACCCCTACGGCCGCAACTTTGCCGGACTGCCGCCAGCCAAGTCCGGCGACTTCGCCTGGGTCCAGCACATGATCAAGTCCATGGCCCGCAAGACCGGCCGCATGGCCGTGGTGCTTCCCCATGGCGTGCTGTGGTTTTACCCCGGCATGACGGATACCCAGAAAAGAGTGGATAATCACCACTTAAGAGAGGTATCCCATGTCACACAGAAGACGGTACTCACCTGAGTACAAACAAGAAGCTGTGCGCCTTGTGCAGCAATCCGACACACCAGTATCAGAGATCGCACGAAATCTCGGTATCAATGACAACATGCTCCGCCGCTGGGTAAAACAGGCATCGGAGCCAGGAAAGTCGGCCTTTCCCGGCCACGGAAACCCCAGGGATGAGGAAGTAGCCAGGCTCCAGCGTGAACTTCGGCAAGTGAAGAAGGAGCGCGATTTTTTGCGCGAAGCGGCAACGTTCTTCGCAAAGGAATCCAAGTGAGATTCCAGATGATCGAGCGTTGCCGCGAAACTTATCCAGTCAGCATGATGTGTCGTCTGCTCAAAGTATCTACCAGCGGCTACTACGATTGGCGGCACCGGCCACCCAGCAAGCGTGCCCTGGACAACCAACGTCTGTTAAAGAAGGTTGTCGCCCTCCATGACGATAGCGATGGCGTCCACGGCAGCCCTCGAATCTGGGAGGACCTGCGGTATGACGGCGAGACTTGCAGCCTGAACCGCGTAGCCCGGCTTATGAAGGAGAATGAGATTCAAGGCATCCCTTCGACTCGGAAGTGGCGTAGGCGTAAATCTACACAGCGGCCAGAGAGCATCAAGAATCACCTGGAACGGGATTTTACTGCGGAAGAACCTGGCGCCAAGTGGGTCACGGACATCACCTACATCCGTACCGGTGAAGGCTGGCTCTACCTAACAATTGTCGTTGATTTATTCTGTGGCCAAGTTGTGGGCTGGTCCATGAGCCACCGGATGGATCGCCAGTTGGTTATTCAGGCCGTACTAATGGCCTTGTGGCAGCAGAAGTCGAAATCCCATGTGGTATTACATTCAGATCGCGGGTCTCAATTTACCAGCCACGAGTACCAGCAGTTCCTGGCGGGCCACAACATCACTTGCAGCATGAGTGCTGTTGGCAGCTGCTACGACAACGCCGCCGCTGAGAGCTTCTTTGGACTGTTGAAGAGGGAGCGGGTTAATCGACGTCGATATGCCACCAGATCTGAGGCCAGGGCCGATGTGTTCGAATATATCGAGATCACTTACAATCCAAGGAAGCGCCGGAAACTAGAGCAATTGAGTCAAACTACTCTTAACTGATTATCCGCCGGGTCGGGGTAAAACCACAGGGTGATGTTGTGGTTTGGGATAATCGATGTCTCCTGCATAGGGCTTGTGCCTGGGATTATTCCGAGCCGCGGGTAATGCTGCATTCACGAATCGCCGGTGACCCGATTTCAGAGGCTGCGATGAGAGTTTAAGTGCACATTCGCCATGGTTGAAAAAGCCCGCTCTTATGGCTCCATAGCGGTCGCCACTCCAACAACGCTAAAGGAGTAACTACTATGATTCAGCGTGACTACAGTAAGTCCATAGAAGCCTGTGCAGCACATTACGGCGACGAAGCCGAGGCGGTTAAAGCCTACATGTTTGAAGGGCAGTGTCGCGCTTACGCGCTGCCTAACCGAGGACCTATCAGATTCCTTGAAGACGGCAGTCTGCATCCGGATATCCGCCGCGCTTATTCTGAATATGGGTTTTACGTGTTCGAGGGTGTTATCGGTGAGCGGGAGATGTCCGACATTCTCGAAGATCTCGCCGACCTGCGCTCGCGCTTTCCGACACATCCGGGAGCCGAAGTTGACTCGCAAGGGCGCCCGGCACTTGGAGTAGATTGCAAGGGTCCGGGATTGATGTGGAGCAAGCCACTGAGTGACCCGCTGGGTGGCACCACAATGGCCAATGGTCGTCATCAGGTAAAACTGAAGGAGTTGAAGGCGGCTGCAGATGCGCCGGAGGACGCTCCGTTTATTCTGATGGGATCACTGCAATTCTCTGACGCTGCGCTTCGAGTTTATGGTCACCCACAGCTGCTGCGAGTCGCCGCCGAAGTGAATGGCGAGGACTTTGCTCCGTTTAATGAGGTGTTATTCATCAAAGATGCGGGTATGGGTGCGGCCGTTTCCTGGCACCAGGACGGTGACACGCACTGGGATAATCCTGATTTTAACGAAGATATTCACGGTTTCAACTTTATGGCGCAAGTTTACGGGAGCACCCCGGTAAACGGAGTCTGGGTTGTTCCAGGAACCCACAAACTGGGTAAGTTAGACATCACCGCTATGGTTGCCGAGTCCGGCAGCGAACGGCTCAAGGACGCCGTACCCCTTGTCTGTGAACCGGGAGACGTCGTGATGTGCAACCGGCAGCTTGTGCACGGCTCGTTTGCAAATTCGGGCTTCGAACCACGGCTAACTATCAATTTCGGTTTTCACCGCCGTTCTTCCGTTCTCGATGTGATGGGTGCCGGAATTCACAGTCCGGCAGCGGTGTATGACAAGGATGTTATCAGGCAGCGCTCACAAGTGATTGGTTTTGCGATTGATGCGCGCCGGAAGCAATATCCTGAGGAGGAGCCCTACGCGTACAAGCCTTTTCTGGACAGCGGGGAAATCTTTGTGTGGAACGAACAGGCCAGGGCCGGGCTTCGTGACTACAACCTACTCGATCTGAGTATTTAAGCCATATCCGCGACACTACTGTCCTGATCAAGGAAATTAAGTATGAATGGTGCTGAAAGTCTTGTGGCCACGCTGGTGGACTCCGGGGTCACGACCTGTTTCTCGAATCCAGGAACATCGGAAATGCACTTCGTGGCCGCAACCGACAAGATAGAAGGTATGCGCGTCATTCTTTGCCTTTTCGAGGGCGTCGTCACCGGTGCTGCCGATGGCTATGGACGGATGAAGGGGGCGCCCGCGGCAACCCTTCTGCATCTTGGGCCGGGCCTGGCAAACGGCCTTGCCAACTTGCATAACGCACGGCGGGCCTCAACGCCCATTGTCAATATCATTGGCGATCATGCGACCTATCACGGTCAATACGACGCTCCCCTCACCTCAGATATCAAGGGGTTCGCTGCGCCTGTGTCGGGTTGGATTCACACGAGTACTAGCGCCAAGACCGTTGCAACCGATGGCGCTCGCGCTGTGGCGGCCTCAATGCAGGGGCTGGGGCAGATCGCGTCGCTCATCCTTCCGGCTGATACGGCGTGGCAGGAGGCTCTGGGACCGGCACAGCCTATCCAACGTCCTACGCTTCCCCAAGCTGATCATCGGGCTATCGATGCTGCAGCGCAGCTGCTCCAATCGGGTAAAAAAGCCGTTCTCATGATTGGCGGTAGCGCCCTCTATGGCGAGGGACTGGCAAATGCCGGGCGCGTCGCAGAGGCCACCGGTGCACGCTTGATGTGCCCCACCTCAAACGGGCGGCGTGAGCGAGGTGCAAATCGTGTTCCAGTACAGCCATTGCCGTACTTTTCAGAGCAGATTGAAGCTGAGCTCGAGGGCGTTGAGGCTATCGTATTTGCGGGCGCAAAGCCCCCGGTTTCATTCTTTGCCTACCCGGGTAAGGCGAGTTGGCTGACCCCGGAAAATTCTGAAATTGTCTATGCGTCACATGGGCATGAAGATACTGCTGACGCTCTGGATCGCCTGGCTGACGCGGTGGGTGCAGCCAGTGCGCCCACCGTTCTGACCGATCGCAAGACGCAGTTACCCTCAGATACGAATAAGCTTGATCAGGTTTCCGCGGGCCAAATCATTGCGCATTTTCTGCCTGAAGGGGCAATTGTTTCCGACGAAGCCAATACTTCCGGTATTGCTCCAGCGCAGGCAACTGCAACCGCTGCGCCGCATGACTGGTTGTCGGTAACGGGGGGTAGCATTGGTCAGGGTCTGCCAGTTGCTACCGGTGCCGCCGTTGCTTGTCCTGATCGCAAAGTGATCTGCCTGCATGGCGATGGTGGGGCCATGTATACGCTGCAGTCGCTATGGACACAGGCAAGAGAGGCGCTCGACGTCACTACGGTCATTTTCTCCAACAGGTCGTACGCTATTCTGGAGATTGAGTTTAATCGCGTGGGTGTCGGCTCGCCTGGCCCAACCGCACGCTCGCAGCTTGAGTTAACCAACCCTGACCTTGATTGGGTGAAATTATCCGAGGGCATGGGTGTGCCAGCGACTCGCGCGTGCACGACGAGGGAATTCAGAGAGCAATTCGAGCGCTGCATGAATACGCAGGGTCCACATCTTATCGAGGTCGACCTACAGTGAAAATCACAGACGTCACGGTAACTCTGTTTGAGTGGAACGATATTCCGCTGAAGAGCTACGATCATGCGGTTGAGGCCGTAACGGGTAGCAGTGACTTAGCAGGCTGCTGAAAAAGGCATGATTTTGATGCACTTAACTTTCTCGTCGTTCCAAGGCCCAAGTTTGGTCAACGGCGAGTCGGATTTGTGGCAGCTTCGCCAAATTGGGGATTCGGG
>NZ_QRAN01000038.1 GCF_003457605.1 Seongchinamella sediminis | reverse complement strand
GGTCACCCTCTTCGAAAAAATCCCTTTAAACAATGACTTTTTCGATACCAAACATATCCTGGAAGATGACATGGTTTCTAACCAACTGAATTTGTTCAACAATTAACCGGACGCTAGTGAATTCGTGCCACTAATTGACTATTCGCGCCATTCAGCCGAATTGCCGGCTGCGCCATTGCGATGGCGTCACGCCGGACCAGCGCCGAAAGCACCGGGTGAAGACACTGGCTTCGGCGACACCAAGCAATTCGCCGATATCCGTCAGACTGAAAGCCGGCTCCGGGCGGCGCAGAAAAGCGGACCGCGGGGACCAGTTCTGGCCACACACCATCCGCGTGACGACGCACAACAGGGCCACCGCATGATCCCAGAACTGGTCACTGTACGTGCGCGCCAAACACGGCCATATCCTGCCGTTTTGCCAGTTGGAGGGCGAAGTCCTCGCGGTCGCAGCTTTGCGCCGCTACCTGCAACAGCCGCACCTGCTTGTCGAAAGGGATCAGCAGCGTGGGCTGCTCCAGCTGCTCCAGGCTGAAACCCACGTCCTCGAGAATTTCATCGAGTCGTCCACCCAGGTCACGCACCAGAGCGGGGAATCCGGATAGCAGGGAAGACCTTATGAGTGGAATCGAGCGCGCCATTGCAAGACATTAACACCTCGCACCTTGTGTACCAATGCCGCGGTGATACCCCAAACCAGCGCTTGAAGCTGCGGCTAAAGGTGTTCGATTCACTATATCCAGGCAACATGGCCACTGGAAACACGGGTGAGGCAGGATATTTGCCTGGGGAGCAGTTCTACCAACTCCCCCAGTTGGATGCTGGATTGGTGGTAGAGCCAGGTCTGAACTTGAATGCGAATTCGCCAGGGACGGGCAGTCACCCGCGCTGCGCGGATGCCAGGAGCGTCTATACTGGTTACGAACACTCAATAGAAGGAGGTAACCATCATGCCCCTCGACGCCGATTCACCGCAACGCGAGGTTATCATCGCCAAGCTCAATGAAATTGTGGAGCACGAACTGGCCGGCGTGGTCCGCTACACACACTACTCCTTCATGATTTTCGGCTACAGTCGTATCCCCGTGGTCAGCTGGTTTCGAAGCGCCGCCAATGAGACTCTGCTACATGCCACTGAGGCGGGCGAAATGATCACCATGCTCGGTGGGCATCCCTCCCTGGGCATCGGCAACCTGCTGGAGACCCACAAACACGACATGGCGGAAATCCTCAACGAATCGATGGATTTCGAGTTGGAGGGCATCGAGCGCTATCGCGAGCTGCTCTCGCTGGCGGAAGAAGCCGGCTCTATCACCCTCGAGGAATACGCGCGACGTTTGATTTCCGAGGAGGCGGTTCATGTCAGCGACATCGACAAGATGCTGCGCCGGCCGGGGGAGGTTGACCAGGCTATCAAGACCGAAGCGCCCTGAGCCGGGTCACCGGCTGGCATCCAGGCGGCGGTCGTACAATTATCGTACGGCCCTCCACCCTCCTCTCATTCCACCACGCAATGAGAAAAAGGCAGTATTGCGGCTGAAATAGCCGCGAAAACTGTTGAATTGCGATATCCCCAGGGACAAGCCTAGGCGTCCTCGCTGCGCATCTGTTCGTCGATGAATTGCGTTTCGAGTTCCTCAAGCCAGCGCATGATACTCTCGATCGCAATCGCCCGGGAAGGGAAGATACCCTCCGCGACTTTCTCGCCGATCAGTACATCAAGGGCTTCCAGATCCGTATCCATTGTCAACCTCCACGTCATTCATTCGAGCCGGGATACCAGCGAAAAATCCGTCTCCGGCACATCCTTGAGAAGTTTAACGCTTTTCCCAAGCCCGAGACGGATTTATCGGGCAGCTATTTTTATTCGAGCCTCTACCCTACTTCGCTTTCACACGGCCTTAGTGAAACGCAAATATCAGCAGCTTTACCCGCCTCGGCCAGAGTGGCTTTGAACGCCTGTTACGCCAACACACCCTTTGTTTTCGCCATCAAACACAATGACGGTGCGCCCAGGCTGACCCCGGACGTGGTGTAAGCCCCATGACGCGCACGGCTTTGGCTGCTACTCGCCATGCGCCTGTACCTCCTGTCGTGACAAGGAGGAAGTGCTAGCGCAACACGTGGCGGGTGAGAAACTAAAACGGCGCGCAGGGCACCCCGTTTAGGAGAGAATGGCGGAGAGCGAGGGATTAGCTGTCGTACCGAGATCGAACTTGAAATGATCTATCGGCTCATTCTCGACACTTCCAGCGAGGGAAGGTTCACAACGGCTAATCGGCCGTTGTGAACCCTGCCACGAAAGACACTGTTAGCTAATCCAATAAACGAAAAGCCGCGAAACTTACGGGGTTTCGCTATTCTGCCATTCCTTTGGGTGAGCCTTAAAAAAAGGTCAGCTGCTGCACCAGGCCCATTACAATCACGTAGCGTACCGTCTTGCCGATGGCAGTGAGAGCGAAAAACAACCAGAAGGGAACCCGCATCACCCCGGCGACAAAGGTCAGCGCGTCGCCCCCAACGGGCATCCAAGCCAGTAGCAGCGACCAGACGCCGAATTTTCTGAACCACTGCTGCGCCCTGGCCAGGCTCGTGGCCTGGAAGGGAAACCAGCGGCGATCCTGGAAATGCAGCAGGTAGCGACCCAGTAGCCAGTTCACGGCAGACCCCAGGGAATTTCCGGCGGAAGCCCAGAACAGTAGTAGCAGCGGGTCGTATCCCGCCTTAATCAGTGCCGCAAACAGGATTTCGGAATAGGCGGGCACCAGGGTCGCGGCCAGGAAGGCGCTGAAAAATAATCCCAGATAAGCATCCATCACTGTGGGCTCGTGGGTAGGCTGGTACGGGCGCAGCGGACCAGCGACTGTAACAGCGCCTGTTGCTGCCGGCCCCGGGATATCAGCACCGCTCCAGCGCCGCTAACCAACGCGCAAATGTGCCAACTCGTCTCAAAACAATGAGTCAGAGCTCTTTCCTCCGCTAAACTGGGTCCTCTGTGGGTCAATATAGTTCCGGAGGAAATGATAATTGTAAGCGTGTTTCTTTTATCCATTCTACTTGTAAGCGCTGTCAGTCTGCAGGCGGAGGAAGCCAGCAAGGTGCTTATCGTGGTGTCCAATATGATTGATATGGGAGACCCGGAAAACACGACGCTTTTCCTGAACCCCACCGCCCCTCCAGCCCAATTACCATACCATCGCCCTTCGATGCCTTCACGATTGATGGCGCGAGTCTTTTGGCTATTCCAGCAAGGCCAAATTGATCTTTTGACTCATCTTCGAGTGCGCGACCCGAATCCAGAACTGTTGTCATCTATACTCCAATCTGGAATGTCTTGTAACACAAAACTTTTATTCGAGGACTCGCAATAGTCTTGGGAGTGAGAACCTGATGCTCAGGTACAGCGTTTATGTCAGGTTTCTGAGAAATTCCTTACTCCACGCGATTCAGGGTATCATTTACCGGGCGATCTCCACCCACTTGATCCACAAGGCCGGATTCTCGCTCAAGGATGGCGCTACCGGGGCCGTAAGCCTGCGCGGCCCGCTCAATTCAGCGCTTCGGCAGCGCCCTTATCCTCAACATTCACTTTCATATTTTTTTCCTGGATGGCGTCTATGTGTATCGCGACAACAGGCCTTCCCACTTTCAGCGCGTCAAAGCACCGAACAAGAGCGAGTTGGAAGATCTGGTTCAGTCGATCAGCCAGCGTGTAGGTCGCAGCCTTGAACGCCAGGGCTTACTGGAACAGGACACTGAGAGTGCCTGGATAGAACTCGACCCCGCCGAGGATACCGATGCCACACCCGATAAAGCGGGGTGAGCCCTGCCACAGATTCAGGGTAGTTCGATTTCTTATCGAATCGCGGTTGGTCCTCAACAAGGGCGTAAAGCCTTCATGATCCGCACCAGCCAGGCGTGGAAAAGGCATCAAGTCTATAGCCAACGCAAAAGTCCGCACCGCCGCTGAGCACCATGCTGCTATGACTTGGGCTCAGCAACTCAAGCGCGTGTTCAATATAGACATCGAGGTCTGCGCACGCTGCGGCGGATCTGTCAGAGTCATCGCTTGCATCGAGGAGCAGGACATCATACCCGATAAAGCGGGGCAGGCCCTCGATAGAGTTATGGCTCATCTTGAGAGAAAGGAACAGAACACCCCCGCCCTGCCACACCTGGCACCACCGACCAGAGCACCACCTGGGACAAGGTGAATTGATGCGCAGCATCAAGAGAGGGTGCCCTGGGGTACCTTGCCGCTTTTCGCTGGGAGGGATTCCAGCACAACAGCACTACATCAGCAAGGAAGCCAGTGAAAACCGCATGGCATGAGCTGTCGCGCGCACCCGTTCAGGAATGAACGGAAACGCTACTACTTCGGCCTGGACCGCATCGTATCCTTCCTGGATGCGCCCGCATCGGAGGACGCAGACTGCGAAGCGTTTACCGTGCGCTGGGGCGAGCGCAGCCGGGTTGCCACGCCTGTTGTCAGGGCGCGGGCTGAACTGGTACTGGGGGATATTTTCGGCGAGGCAGATATCGCCCGCTATCTCAACGCAGTACCCCCCACACGGGAGCTGCGGCGCGGTATCGGTTTGTGCGAGAGCCTGGAGCAACTTCCCGGTGTGCCCTGGAGCGTGCCGGGCAGGTACATTGCTCCCCTGGACCTTGCCCGCCAGCGCGCCGCAAAGGTGAAATCACACCGGCTAGTGCGGGAGCGCACGCAGCGCGGCCGGATTCCGCGCCCTCGCTAGGCGGACTTTCGCGCCACTGTCTTGTTGGTCGCCGGCACCGGTGGACGCGGCTTGCGGCGCACCCCTACACGGCTACCGCGCCCCGGTTTCACGGTAGCGGAATCGCCCTTCAATGCCGAGTCAGTTTGCGGCGCAGACCGCAACCAGTGTGCCTCATCCACTTCAAAGTCGCGCAGAATACCGTCCAGCGTACGCCCTATCCGCGTGGTTGTACTGATAACCGGTACCTTGGGCCACGTGGCGCGTTCACCGGCGTGCAACAGCGTGGCCATTTCGTCTTCATCGAGCATTTTGAGGATATCCAACAATCTGGTGTCACCAAAGCCGGGTACAATATTGACGTCTGCCCTGAACTGCTGGTCAATCACTGCATTTAACGCCTCCATCGCCGTGGCCAGGCGCGGCCCAACTCTAGCACGGTGCTGAACGAAATCGAGGCAGCCTCTCACCACTTGCTTGGTCGCCGCGACCGAGGCATCCGAAATGATCTTTCTGATACCCGGCTTCATGTTACTTTCACGACCCAGGCCAGGCAGCACCTGGCTGACGATAAAGTGGTTCACGCCATACATCCGCGACAGGCGTTTGGCCGGAAGGTCCTGAGAGAAAGAACCATCAATCCAGCGACGCGACGGCAAATAAGGCTTTATCTTGCCATGCACATCGCGGGCCTCCAGTTGCACCGATGGGAAGATTCCCGGTATGGCGGAACTGGCCAGCACGGCGGAGCGGATGGTGACGTTGGGCGACGCGATATGGTTAAGCAATCGTGAGGTCTGGCGAGGCTTGGCTGGAGATATGGTGATATTGATGCTGCGCCCGGTTTTTTCATAGGCTTCCAGAAATGTCATATCGGGAATCATCCGCGCCATTTCGCGTTTGATCGCGCGCATATCGATCTTGTTGGCCATGCCGAAACCAATCTTGATATCCGCATTATTACTGGTAAGTTCCCGCGCGAGATGATTGTTATCAAACAGTGCGAGAAATTCTTTATCCGTATGCGTGCCGACAACTGCGGCGACGAAAGCGCCGGCACTGGCGCCGGAAATTACCACCGGACACAGTTGCTGTTCAATCAGTGCTTTGAGGACGCCAAAGTGAAAATACCCCAGTGTGCCGCCACCACTGAGCATCAGGGCGGAGCGGCCATAGCAATGACTGGCGCGCTGGAAAAATTCAATGCGCTCCCCCCATGACACACCCTTCAGGCGCCGCGGAGACAATTGCTGTAAAGACTCACAGATCTCATTGATATATTCTTCGATGAGTAATTTGGTGCCGGATTTGGCCTTTTGATACAGCGCTGCTTTACCCATCCCCGCCATATTGCCGTGTATGCCCTCGTGCAGCCTAAACAACAAGCCGTGGTTGTCCCCTTTTTTGCGCAGCCTTTTTAAACGGTCCAGGCGAATGGCGATACTCGCGTGATCATAGAGGTCGGATTCATCCCGTGCCCGCCAGACGTCGGCACCTGACTCCCGGTCGTGGTGCTGCGCCAGCTCGTACCACTGTTCGTAGGTTTCTGCCTGCTGCATATTCTTCTCTATAGATCGCAGTTCCCGCGGAGTGAAATTAAACAACTTGCTTTTACTTGCCACGATAGTCCCCTACCTGTTTGCGGTGTGCCTGATTTGTCTCTTCGGTGTTAGTCTATATTACAAAAATAGAATTTACGGTCTAATCTCTGTTCAATTTGCGCTTTGAGCTGACCTTGCGACGGCCCCCTGCGCCGCTACCCTCTACGATAGCGGCAGCACTTAGCGCCCGTTTCGTCTTCTCATAAGACTCATACAGGCACTGCTGGAACACGTCCGGGTCCGGCATCATCTCGCGACAGGCGGTAATGCCGTAGATCAACTTGCCACAGATCGAGGAGACCGCAACAAACAAGCCATTCGTTGGCATAATGGGCCCCAGACCCGTGCCCCAAACCAGTTGCGCGCCACCGAAGTAAGCGGCGTCGGCAGGGCCCGGCATATTACTGAACACAAGATTGGGGCTTTCCGGCATGACCTTGTCCAACAAGCCGGCGGAACCGGAATTGTAAATGAGGTTGTACAGCATTGCGGTAGCCTGGGGCCCCAGGGCTTCGATGCCATCGTGCAACAGTGAGGCTCCCATGATTTCCAGCCGTTTCTTGCCATCCTGCATTGACGCTCGCACTGCATCCAGCCGAGCGATAGGGTCTTCAATATCCGATCCGCAGGAGGCATTCAGGGTATTGATCTGATTGCCACCCTGCAACTGGCTGGCACAGTCGCGTATATCAACCGGTACCTGCGCCACCAGCGGCTGCTCCGGCAGTTCATGCTTGTCCAGGAGATACTGGCGCAGTGCACCGCCGAACACGCTTAGCGCGAGATCATTAAGCGTGATGTGCGAGCGCAGCCGCTTCAGCTGCAGAAACTCCTCGAGATCAAATTCTGCAGCGGTTACCGCCCGGTAGGCGGAGGTACTACCGCTAAATCGGCAATGCGGCGCCTCGATAACCGGCCCTATCTCACCGCGCTTTTCCTCCTGGGCCGCCCGGCGCAGACTGTCCGTTGCCTGCACCAGAACGCGGCCGAATCGAAGCGGCCGCCTCGCAGCGCGCTGCGATGCCTTGATCATCATCGACACCATGCCCGGACGCGACTCGCGCAATAATGGCTCTTTACGTTGCAAGTGCTTACGCGGTATTGGCTGCGTGTCGTGCAAGGCCAGAAACATGTTTTTTACCGATACGCCATCCATTGCGGAGTGATGCACTTTCTGTACCACCGCAAAAGAACCAGTAGGAATACCCTCGAGATGGTTGAGGCCTTCAATGACGTAGACTTCCCATAGCGGTCTACTCATATCCAACTGCCTGGAATGCAAGCGCGCTAGCTGGATAAAAAACTGCCGCCAGTCACCGGGGCGTGGCAAGGCGATATGGCGCACATGAAATTCAATATCAAAGTCCGGATCTTCTATCCAGTATGGGAAGTCCAGGTTTGCCGGCACCTCCACCAGGCGCCGCCGGAGCATGGGTACGTCGTAAATCGCATCCCTGAAGCGCTCCATGATCTGCTTGAATCGCAGCGGAGAGCCTTCCGGCCCTGTCTCGGCGGTAGACGGGTCGTAAATTGAAATACTGGAGATGTGCATCGGGCGCCCCGGCGTTTCAGCCAGAACGAAGGACGCATCAAGACTTGTAAGCGGCTGCAATCAAATTCTCCTTGTGGCCCGGCCAGTCAGTATGTTCGGCGCAGATGTTTTCAGACTTTGCGCCAGATCAGGTTCCGGCCGGTTATTTTTCCAGTCGGGTCCAATTACGCCACTGGTATACATAATCAGGTTTTACAGGCTTTCTGTACCGGGGTCTGGCGTATACAGCTCCTGTACGCGGGCTGTAAATTAGTGAGTTCTGTAAGCGTACGGTGGAGTGATTGCGCGGCCATAAATATCGGTATTTTGCCCTGCGCAAGCATTTTCCATGTATCCGATTCATGGCGATCCCAATCCGGCTTTTTGTCAAAAACATCCTTAAGACTCACCCTTTGGAGCGGGCCATCATCACCAGATCGTTCTGCCGCCTCTTCTAACCAGTGGAAAACTCCGCTTATTAGTCATCCCGTTTATAGCTTCAATGACTTGTGCAGTTTGCAAGCAATCATTCAGAGCTCCATGTATTCCAGCGTTATCCGCTCTAAAATTTTCAACATGAAGTGCTTCCGTCAATGTATCTAATGATGGCCCACGATGGCTGCATGGCAAGTTCATTGACTGTGCCCAGGGGATAGCTGCTTTCTGGCTGCAGAAAACCCCATGGACGGCTGGCATTTTTAATCCGTATCGATCAACATGATCCAACAGGACAGGCCAGTCAAAACTGGCGTTGTGGATGATAATGAGCTGGCCCTTCAGGTAGTCGGCAATCGGTTGCCACTGCGACTCGAAGGATTCGAATGCGGCTGCCTGTTCGTTGGTAATCCCGTGAATCGACTGCGCTTGGGCCGCTATTGACTTCTGCGGTCGGATTTGAAATTCGACGGATGCCGCAATCTCCCGATGGCTCACGACGGTAATGCCGAGCGTTACGATATCCGGTAGGCCATTCTCGTCCGGCAGTCCGCTGGTTTCGGTATCGAGTACGATGTAATCGTCCGGCAGTTGGGTGAATATCCACAACATTTCTTTATACATCACCATCACCTCCTGCCACTGCCATCGAGGGATTCCACGTGGACAATGGCCCCCTGATCATAGTGGTAGCGCAGATATCGCCAGTGAATCGCATCAGACAGTGCTCGAGCGCGCATCACCCCGTAGCACTCCCCTTCCGCTCTCACGCTTCGGTAGTGAACACCGAAACTCCTGGCACCACGTAGGGCGTCACCGAGCTGCTGGGCTTCACCGTATTGATCGGGACCGTAGATCGTGTCGCCGACCAGATGACGTATATCGTGGAGGGTTGTCGGGCCCACATGCGTACGAATCACGCGCATGTCCTGGGTGGTCTTGTCGATGCGGGACTCCCGCAGGAAGCGCGCCCGATGAAAAGCCGATTCAGCGATGGCCACCGCCTCATCGGCGGCGCAGTAATAGATACCGAAGTTCCGGTTGAAGCGACCACCTCGCCCATCAACCGGCGGGTGAGTGAAGGCGGCCATGATCCAGGAGGCGCCATCGCCATAGACACGGTCTTCCAGTGGTACCAGGCGAATATCACCGACTTCATCGCGCAGCCTGGGGTTGGTCAGGGACTCCACGGCGTAAAGCACGTCCCAATCCTGGAGATTGGAGACGCGCTCGAACAGGTGAACCTGGGGGTAGCGAGACAGGATGATCCGGTAGACGGGGTCATTGACCTCACTGCCGGGCAGGGTGTCAATATCGATCACCAGCCACCCCGCTGGCCATCGAGAAAATCCCGCACGACCGCCAGGTCCACCACCTGGCCGGCCAGCAAGCGATCCAGCGGTGCTGTGCCGTTGAACAGCGGATTGTCATTAGGCGAGGCCAGCCACTGGTCGGCCAGCGCCGGATCGGGGAACAGGATTTCCAGGGACTTGTAGATCCCCAGGATGTAGCTGGCCCGCTCCAGCAGATCCCGCGTCAGCTTGGCCTTTTCCGGCTGGCTCTTCCAGTTGTAGAGGGTCTTCTCGTTGCTGAGCCCCAACAGGGTCATCTGCTGGGCACCGGTCAGGCGCCATTGGCTGAAGATAGTGAAAATCGCCGGCAGCAACGCGCTGGTAACACTGGAACCACGTTGCAGCAGTTGTTCAGCTTGAGCGACCATGCTTACCTCCTTTCAACCTCGTTACTTTACCCAACACTGTACTATTACAGTACTCAAATACAGACTAACGGTCTGTATTGTTACAGTCAACTGTATCAGAGGTGCTTTTTGAAGGTGCTGGCGGTGATGGTGACCGCGAAGGCAAACGCCAGTGAGAATGACTCGATGACCCAGGAGATACAAAGATAAATGGCGGAGAGCGAGGGATTCGAACCCTGAAGCATGCTATTTCCCGCCTCGCCATGCCCCCTAATGCCTTGTAAATCAGAGAGTTAAAAAATGAGCCAGGCATTAGAGGGCATCAAAAGGCGTGAGGATGGTCCCATGGTGGTCCCATCAGATCCTACGGGCAGTCTGGGTCGATCACCCTTTTTCCCGTTCGATTTGCACTGTCGAAAACAGCAACGGGGTTAGTTCATTGTTCAGGCAGCAACTGACAAATGCACACCCAGTGCGCGCATCAACCGATGGATTGTGTCCCACTTGGGTTGCGCCTTGCCATTGATCACCTTATAAAGACTTTCTCGGTTTAGCCCGGCGGCTTCAGCCACCTGCGCTACCCCCTTGTGCTTGATGGCATGTCCCAATGCCACAACAAACACGGCAGGATCATCGTCTTCATAAGCATCGGTCAAGTATTGAGACAACTCGTCTTCGGTCAACAAGTGATCAAAAGGATTGTATTCGGTCAGTATGGGCATTGTTCAAGCCTCCAATTCGTTCAGTATCCGTTTCGCGCGGGCGATATCGCGTGACTGACTGGATTTATTGCCACCGCACAACAGTATGATTAGCTCGCCATCACGCATCGTAAAATACAGCCGATAGCCCGGGCCGGCGAAAATCCGCATTTCATTAACGCCATTGCCCACCGACTTCACATCACCCAGATTACCAGCGACCAGTCTGTCGAGTCGCTGTGCTATTACTTTAGCCGCCTGCCGATCGCGGATGCGGGCGAGCCAACGGTTAAATACATCGGTGGTAACGACGCGATAGTGCATGCGAGCATTGTAGCCTATAGGCCACAATAAGACAATGGGGTTTTGATTTTTATCCCCGATTGAGCCAGCGTTGGTGGCTCAATTTTTGGTGCAAATCACTACAGCCCGGGATTGGAACACAGCGGTAGGACTTATACATGATGCATACCTGCGAGGGATATCGGCAACTTAACTCATTGAGACCGCTGAAATCTGCCACCTGATTTCAAACAACCGCCCTGCTCCATTCTTCAAACGCACTTGCCCTGAGATTGCGATGGTGTTCAGCCCGAACAAGGTGCCTACCGAGATTGAACAAATTACTGACCTGTCCATGGCGAATTCGCATTTCAAGCAGCCACCGGTAGCTGAAACAAACCGCGACAATGATTTTTCCACTGGTATTGGGTAATGTCCACGATATTGCTACCTGTTGATTCGACTGGAGTATCGCCGTTCTGCCCAGAATGAGTCCGGCGCTCATTGTAGTAAGCCTGATAGTTCCTCAGCTTGTTCTCCAGGTCAGTCGCAGTCCAGAAGAAGGTTTGATCAAGTAACTCTCGCCGTATGCTACCTATCAATCGTTCTACGAACGGATGCGACATCGGGACATGTGGTATTGACTTGATCTCTTCAATTTCGAGGACACGAAGATTCGCTTTCCATCGGTGGTATTGAAAAAGTGGATCGTTATCGCTACTGATGTGTGCGGGCCATGCTTGACCTTTGGTTGCATGGTTGAACATACGACAAAGATCGGGGCCATCCACGTTACCCGCATGCACAGCAAAGCCAATTATCCTGCGGGTGTACTGATCCATCACGACCATGATCCAGTGGCTCTTCAGCAGGATCGATTCGCGGCGGAATAGATCGACGCTCCATAAGCTGTCTTTTGCATGCCCGATGGTGGTCAGCCACGATGGTCCGCGGTTACTGGGATCTGGTTTGTAGTGGATTGCTAATACACGTCTGATGATGTCCTTATCCAGATCGAGTCCGAAAGCTAGGTTAATCTGCTGTGCGATGCGCGGGCAGCCAAACCTTGAATTGCGCTGCTTCATTTCTACGATCGCTTTGATGACTTCCCTTGATGCTCCCTTCGGCCCGGGCTTTCTGCTACCTCGTGGTGTATACAGAAGGCGATACTTTCGCTTCTTCAAAGCGTTGTGGAAATGGAGCAGGGTAGATGGCTTGATGATAACCGCCGACCTGACCAGCCTTCTTGGGTTCAGGAGTAGTGATAGGAAGCCGAGTACAGTGCGATCCCGGGTGGTTAAGTTGGGTGCTCGCTGTCGGGATCTGCTGTGGATTATCAGTTGCTGTTTGAGTAGCAGGTCCTCTGCAATGACGGTACGACTTCCGCCAGGTCGGATTACCTTGGCAAGCGCCGATAGTAGGTGATACAGCAGGTAAATGGCATCTTTCACGCTGACCGAGTGTAGAAAAGGACTCCGATTGCAGCAAACATCAACTCATTGATATTGTTGATGAATTAGGAATTCGCCATGCACAGGTTTGTACAACTCATCCAGTGAGGTGGTACGCGAAGCATTGCGTCTATGGAGTGAACAGCAACAATACAAAAAGAAAATGGAATTACTACGCGCCAAACTGGAACTCGCTGAACAAAGTCCTTTGCTCGACAATTTTTCAATGGATGATTTAATCAAAGAACTGGACAGTGAATAGCAGCTTATATGGCAATAAAATATGGTCCTTCAGACATTTCTGTGGGTCCATACTAAGCTGAGAGGCATATCCTGATGGGAGGATTTGCCATGCACAGCGAAGAAATGTACCGGCAGATGCTGGGTCTGACGGCGCCTTGGGATG
>NZ_QRAN01000037.1 GCF_003457605.1 Seongchinamella sediminis | reverse complement strand
GCGCCGCAGATACGGTGGAGAAGCTCGAGGCCCTGCTCCCGTGGAACGTTGACCTGCCGCGATTTGAAAAAAATGTGCCGGCTTATCCCAGGGGCAAGTAGGCAGATTTAACGCCGCTTACTTTTCTACGCAAGCGTCATTAACCACGGCGTGCTCTCTGTTTTCATTTACTTTGGATGTTTATCGGTTTGCATCGTCAGACGGCCGGTAACGCCCAGCATGCGTGGTACTGCTATAGGCTGATACGCCGCAACCGCAGGGCATTGCTAATCACCGATACCGAGCTTAAGCTCATCGCCGCAGCGGCTATAATCGGCGACAGAAGCAAGCCAGTGAATGGGTAAAGCACACCCGCCGCGATAGGCACACCGGCGGCATTGTAAGCAAACGCGAAAAAGAGATTCTGACGAATATTGCGCATGGTGGCCCGTGACAGCCGCCGAGCCTCGAGAATGCCGGTCAGGTCACCGCGCAGCAGGGTCACACCGGCACTTTCAATCGCTACATCGGTGCCAGTGCCCATGGCGATTCCCACGTCCGCAAGAGCCAGCGCGGGCGCGTCATTAACCCCGTCACCGGCCATGACAACAACCCGGCCCTCGTCACGCAGTCGCTGCACTACCTTGCCCTTGTCCTCCGGAAGAACTTCTGCCTCTACCTCATCAATATTCAAAAGACGGGCCACGGCCTCGGCGGAAGTGCGGTTATCCCCCGTCAGCATGACGACCCGAATACCCTCTTCCCGCAGTTCCCTTATAGCGGCAGCGGATTTCTCCTTGATCGGGTCGGCAATGGCAATAAGCCCGGCAATACGACCTTCCACCGCTGCAAAAATCACGGTGGCGCCATCCTGTCGCAGCGCCTCAGCGTCGTCAGTGTGAGAGGACAGATCCACCTGCTCTTCATCCATAAGCAGGCGATTACCCAGCGCTACCCGGCGCCCCTCTACCTGGCCGACCACACCCTTGCCGTTGGGCGATTCAAAATCGGCCGCCTCCGGGAGATCCAGTTCCAAGTCCAGCGCCTTGTCCATTATGGCGCTGGCAAGGGGGTGCTCACTGCTCCGCTCTAGTGCGGCCGCCAGCCGCAATAACTGATTTTCGTCGAAGCCGTCCGCCGGCTGAATAGCCGTGACCTGCGGCTTGCCCTCGGTGAGGGT
Organism: Seongchinamella sediminis; assembly: GCF_003457605.1. GTDB lineage: Bacteria > Pseudomonadota > Gammaproteobacteria > Pseudomonadales > Halieaceae > Halioglobus > Halioglobus sediminis. The sequence continues at coordinate 11,815 of NZ_QRAN01000037.1, read as the reverse complement.
ACCGGTCTTGTCTATGACGACTGTATCGATCTTCTCCAGTCGCTCCAGCGCCTCGGCATCGCGGATCAGCACACCGGCCTGCGCCCCGCGACCGATACCGACCATAATCGACATCGGCGTCGCCAGGCCCAGGGCACACGGGCAGGCGATGATCAATACGCTCACCGCTGCTATCAGGCCGTAGGCCATCTGTGGGGCCGGGCCCCACGTGGACCAGGCGGTAAAGGCTATCACGGCCACCAGTAATACCGCGGGCACGAAGTAGCCCGCAACCCTGTCGGCGAGCCCCTGGATTGGGGCGCGACTGCGCTGCGCACTGGCAACCATCTGCACGATTCGCGAGAGCATGGTGTCGCGACCAACCTTGTCTGCCCGCATCACGAAGGAGCCCTGGCCATTGATGCTGCCACCAACCACCGTATCACCCACCTGCTTGCTTACCGCCAGCGGTTCGCCGCTAACCATCGACTCGTCGACATTTGAGCGACCCTCCAGTACCTCGCCATCCAGTGGCACCTTATCGCCCGGGCGCACGCGCAAGCGATCGCCGACACTGACCTGGTCCAGGGCGACATCCGCTTCGCTACCGTGTCCGTCAAGCCGTCGTGCCGTCGCTGGGGCCAGGTCCAGCAGCGCACGAATCGCACCGGAGGTTTTCTCCCGGGCACGTAATTCCAGCACCTGGCCTAACAGGACCAGTACGACAATCACCGCCGCAGCTTCAAAGTAGACGGCGACAGAGCCATCAGGTTGACGAAAGGCAGCGGGGAAAGACCCAGGCGAAAGCGTCGCGATAATACTGTAGCTCCACGCGACCCCGGTGCCGATGGCGATCAGCGTGAACATGTTGAGACTGCGCTGCACCAGGGAACGCCAGCCCCTTACAAAGAACGGCCAACCCGCCCAGCACACCACCGGACTGGCCAGCAACAATTGAACCCAATTGGATACCTGCGGCGCAACCAGGTGATCAAGCGACAGCAGATGACCACCCATTTCCAGTATAAACACCGGGAGTGCCAGTGCGAGGCCCACCCAAAATCGACGGGTCATGTCTGCGAGCTCTGCGGACGGCCCGGTATCTATTGATACCTCTTCGGGCTCAAGGGCCATCCCGCAAATCGGGCAGTCACCTGGTCCCTCCTGATGGATCTCAGGGTGCATAGGGCAGGTGTAGAAGGTTCCGGCAGGCGCGGCCTTCGCGGGCACTTTCCCGCCCAGGTATGTTTGCGGCTCGGCCTCGAACTTCTCCTGACATCGCGATGAGCAGAAGTACCAGGTTTCACAATGATACCCAAACTGGTGTTTGGCATTGTGCGGATCGACCAACATCCCGCAGACGGGGTCTTTTACGTCGCTTTGTGAGGTTGGTTCAGGCATGTAAGCTTACTCCAGTTTGCTTCAAGCGGTTCAATGCGTCCTGCATATAGATGGGGAACGTTCAGAATGCGCCCCTTGCCACGCTCGACCACCAGTCCGAAGAGTAGGCTGCCACCGGTATCGCGCAACAACAATTCCAGACCCTGGTCTAGCGTTGGCGTGATGCCGCCCGCCCATCTTGAAGCGTAGAGTATCGGACTAGTAATTGGTTTTCTCTGTACGGTATCGCACAGATGCTAACTGAGGAAACTGCATATGATTAGGGCCTGTGAGACATCGCTTTTACGCGATGACAAAACGCTGGCCCGATATGGCCCCAATCTTTACCAAGGTAAAAATGAATGGCAACAGGTAACGGTAACGGTAACGGTAACGGTTCCGAGAACAAACGGGAAACCGCAAAACAACCACCTGATCTAGATGAAATCGTAGATAAATCGCTACAAACACTAAAACCATATTTTTCGGGCGGTAGTCCGAAGTCGATTATTCTTATTGCATTGCTGGCAATGATTGCGATTGGTGTTTGGACTGCATACTACACCGTACCCAGTGATTCCGTTGCCGTGGTGCAACGTTTCGGCAAATATTTGAAAGAAGTTCCTGCTGGCCTGCATTTCAAATTTCCCCTTGGAATAGACTCCGCCATCGTTGTGCCTGTGAAACGTCAACTTAAGCAAGAGTTTGGTTTTGCAACACCTGGCGCCAAGGACCCCCATCAAACGCCCATTAATCGTGATGAAAAACGAGAAACTCAAATGGTAACCGGGGACATGAATGCGGCGTTAGTCGAGTGGGTGGTGCAATATCGAATTTCAGACCCCTTGAAATACTTATTTGAAGTTCGAGAGCCTAAGGAAACACTGCGATACGTATCCGAATCGGTAATGCGAGAAGTAGTAGGAGACAGAACGGTCGACGAGGTGATCACTATCGGTCGCCAGGATATCGAGATAGATGCACTGTCCAAAATGAAAGCTCTCGCAACAAAATACACCATGGGAATCAGCATTGACCAAGTACAGCTCAAAAATATTAACCCGCCAAAACCTGTGCAAGAATCCTTTAACGAGGTGAATCAGGCCCAGCAGGAAAAAGAAAAGTTAATCAACGAGGCTCGGCGTGATTACAACAAAGTGATTCCGCTTGCAGAGGGAGAAAAGGATCAGCGAATCCGTGAAGCTGACGGCTATAGACTAAAACGCATTAACGAGGCAGAGGGCGACGTTACGCGCTTTAACGCGCTATTTACTGAATACCTCAGGGCCCCAGAAGTGACGCTGCGGCGAATATATATCGAAACCATGGAGGTAGTTATGCCGCAGATAAAATCAAAAATCATACTGGATCAAGATGCAAATGGAATTTTGCCCTTACTAAATTTGGATGATCAAAAAGGTAAACTATAGTGACTAATTCCAAAGTGATCGCTGTAGGCGTGCTGTCTATTTTGGCTATTTTCGTTCTTTCGAGTTCACTCTATACCGTGGATGAGGTGGAACAGGTCATTATTACTCAGTTTGGTAAACCTGTGGGAAAGCCTATCTTAAGTTCTGGCCTAAAACTGAAAGTGCCGTTTGTTCAAGACGTAAATCCCATCGAAAAACGCATTCTAGAGTGGGACGGCGAGCCCTCAGATATGCCCACAAAGGATAAGCTCTACATTTCAGTAGATCTATTCGCTCGCTGGCGCATTACCGACCCGCTGCAGTACTTCCTGCGGCTACGCGATGAACGCAGCGCGCAATCTCGCCTTGATGACATCCTGGGCAGTGAGACACGCAATGCCGTCGCCAAACACGAACTCATAGAAATCATCCGAACCACCAAGGATCGAAAGCCTCAACGAGATGAACTGCTCACCGATGCCGAACGCAAACAAAAAATGGGCTCATTGGTTCCTATCCAGAAAGGTCGGCTGTTAGTGGAGCAAGAAATATTTCGCGCTGCCGCGGAAAAAGTCCGCATTTTCGGCATAGAGTTATTGGATATTCGTTTTAAGCGCATCAATTACAACGAAAGTGTCCGACCAAAAATATACGGTAGAATGATCAGCGAGCGGCGCCAAATTGCTGAGCGATTCCTTTCTGAGGGCCATGGTGAAGCAGCGCGAATTCGCGGCGACAGGGTGCGAGACCTCAATAAAATTCAGTCTGAAGCCTATCGACAAGTGGAGGTGATTCGTGGTGAAGCGGATGCCAAAGCCACAGAAATTTACGCCAAAGCCTACAACCAAAGTGAAGAGGCGGTGAGCTTCTACGAGTTTACGCGGTCTATGGCGGCGCTGAAGTCAATAGTTGACAGTGAGACGACGCTAATACTGTCTACTGATAGTGACCTTTTCAAATATTTGAAGGGCACATCAGTTACACAAAAATCAGTACAAGAAAATTAGCCAGCGGCGTGGCCCACCCTGCTTGAAGATTTTCCGGGGTAGAACAGGTCAGGAGATATTTAATAGACGCGTTAGCGCTTTGGCAAAGTTAGCCTGCGGGCGCGAAGGAAGGAATACATGTCACTGTTGCTTTTTCTGATCATTCTCACCGGGGTATTCTACTACCGGATATCCCTCATCCTGGGCTCCCTGATCCTGCTGGCGAGCGCACTATTGCTAACGCAATACAGCGTGGGAATGTGGATTGTGCTACTACCCTTGGCTGCCGTGATTCTTGTGCTCAATGTACCGGGATGGCGCCGGAGTTGGCTCGCCAGGCCAGTCTATGAGCGCCTGCGTAAGGCGATGCCCCCAATGAGCAAGACCGAACGGGAGGCGCTGGAGGCGGGCACGACCTGGTGGGAGAAGGATCTGTTCAGTGGCAATCCCGACTGGGGTAAATTCGCCAATATCAAGCCGCCACAATTGACCGAGGCAGAGCAGACTTACATGGATGTGGAGGTGGAGAACCTCTGTAAACTGATTGATGACTGGGACGTACAACAACGCCAGGACCTCTCCCCGGAGACCTGGGACTACCTGCGCCAGCATGGCTTTTTCGGGCTTATTATCCCTGAGGAGTTCGGAGGCCGCGACTTCAGTCCCTATGCCCAGAGCCGGGTGATGAGCAAGATCGCCAGCCGCTCTATCAGCGTCGCCGTTACGGCTATGGTACCCAACTCCCTCGGCCCTGGGGAGCTGCTGGTAAAATACGGCACGGATGAGCAAAAAAAACGCTGGCTTCCCGGGCTGGCAGACGGCACAGAATTACCCTGTTTTGGCCTCACCGGCCCCGAAGCCGGCTCCGACGCCGGAGCCATTCCGGACCTCGCAATAGTGTGCCGGGGGGAGTTCGAGGGCGAGGAGGTGCTGGGCCTCAGACTCACCTTCAGCAAGCGCTGGATCACCCTGGCGCCAGTTGCCACGGTGGTAGGGCTCGCTTTCCAGTTGCGCGACCCCGAGGGCCTGCTTGGCGACCCCGACATTGTGGATTACGGCATTACTTGCGCACTGTTGCCTGCGGATCACCCAGGCGTTGAAATCGGCGAACGCCATAACCCTGGCGTACCCTTCATGAACGGCCCCATCATGGGCAAGGATGTGTTCTTCCCCGCGGACTGGATCATCGGCGGCCCGGAAATGGCCGGCAAGGGCTGGCGCATGCTCATCGAGTGCCTGGGAGCCGGGCGCGGTGTGTCTCTACCAGCGCTGGCCACGGCCAGCGGCGAGATGTGTTATCTCACCGTGGGCGCTTTTGCGCGCATCCGTCGCCAGTTCAATACCGAGATCGGCAACTTTGAAGGTGTGCAGGAGGTCACCGCGGAAATTGCAGCAGGCGCCTATACGCTCGAAGCGATGCGGCAGATGGTCACCCGGGGCCTGCAGGATGGTGCGCCGGGTGTCCTCACTGCCATGGCCAAGTACCATGCCACTGAGCGTATGCGCGAGTTGGTGAACCACGCCATGGATGTGGTGAGTGGGCGCGCGATCCAGCTGGGGCCACGCAATTTCATGGCGTCCAACTACCATGCCCTGCCGGTGGCTATTACCGTAGAGGGCGCCAATATTCTCACCCGTTCGCTGATGATTTTCGGCCAGGGCGCGCTGCGTTGCCACCCCTACCTGTTTGACGAGATGCAAACGCTGGAAGCCGAGGATAAGGAGCAAGGGCTTGCCGCTTTCGAGCCGCTATTGATGGGGCACTTGGGCCATGTGGCAGGCAACTTCGCGCGCCTGCTGGTGTATGGGATCACCACCTCGCGGTTCAGCCCGGTGCCTGCCGATGCCAGTACCTTCAGCGAGCGCTGGTATCGCCGTTTAAACCAGCTCAGCTGTGCCCTCGCCTCGTGCTCAGATGTCGCCCTGGCCGTGTTGGGGGGCGACCTGAAACGGCGCGAACTACTGTCTGCCAGGCTGGGCGATGTACACAGCGAATTGTTTATTGCATGCAGTATTCTCAAGTACCACGACACCTCTGAGCGCAGCCCCGAGGCCACCGCCCACGCCGAGTTTGCATTGGGCCAGTCTCTCCACAAGGCGCAACAGGCGCTGTCGGCTTTCTGTCGCAACTTTCCCACGCCTTGGCTTGGGGGGCTGTTGCGCGTTATCTGCCTGCCACCCTGGAACGCGATTGCGACACCCGATGACCAACAGATCCGGACCCTGGGAGAGCTCATCATGGAACCCAACCCCGTGCGCCAGGCCTTGGCGAAGATGGTCTTTGTCAGTGACGATCCGGAGGACCCGGTAGGCCGAGTGGAAACTACTTACCAGATGCTGCTCACTCTCGACAAGCCCTGGCAGGCGGTGATGCGGGCGAGGAACAAAGGGGAGCTGGATGCCGACTCTATGGAGTCAGCCCTCAAAGAAGCAGCACAGAAAGAAATTATCTCACAGGAGGATGTAGCACCCCTGCTGGAGTACGATGCCAGACGCTTTGATTGCTTGCTTACGGACCATGCCCTTCAAGGGGTGTGAAGGCTAAACGAGCTATTGATGGTGAAGCTAATTCGCGGATAATCCAACCTCATTGTCTAAAGCACCCGCAGCGGACGCCATCATTGCAAATAACTTCGACAAAGAAAAAATGGCTGATAAATCAAATAATGCGTTACAACGTGGACTTGAAAATATACACGATCCTTTTTCAAGCTTTATTCGCGCGCAGACAACAACCAGCTGGTTTCTGCTACTGGCTACCATCGTGGCTCTGTGGTGGGCTAACTCAGATTATTCTTCTACGTACCAGAATCTGACACATACATCGGTTGGGTTCTTTCTAGGTGATTTTAAACTGCATGGTTCTCTCAAACACATCATCAATGATGGTTTAATGGTCATATTCTTCTTCCTTCTTGGGCTTGAGATCAAACGAGAAGTACTTGCCGGAGCCCTCGCCCAGCCAGAAAATCGACACATGCTTATTCTCTGTGCCATCGGTGGAATGGTCTGTCCGGCTGCAATCTACTTATTGTTCAACTGGTCACTTGACTCACAGATCGGGTGGGGCATACCAATGGCAACCGATACCGCGTTTGCCTTGGGCGCACTAACAATTGTAAGAAAGCATATTCCGGGTAGCCTGTTAGCGTTTCTCGTAGGGCTCGCTATTGTGGACGACGTAGGGGCTATATTGGTCATCGCAATATTTTATACTCAGGAATTATCTCTAATTCATCTGTTCGGTGCGTTTGCACTTCTTGCCTTTTTGGCATTGGGCAATTACGCAGGCGTACGACAATCGTATTTTTACATTATCTTTGGTGTAGGAACCTGGTGGATGATGCTCAAATCCGGCGTTCATCCTACGTTTTCCGGTGTTGCGATTGCTTTGACCATATCAGCGCGCCCAAAAGCTACCTCGGAAAGGCTACTCGATGGGGCGAAAACAACAATCGACTCAATGCAGAAACAGTCTAAACCTGTCGATGTTCTCGGCAGTCGTAGGGATCATGACAAGGTGCTAGGGGTTCGAGATTCTGCGGAAAGTGCCAGTACTCCTCTGCGTCGTTGGGAAGATGCGCTGGAGTTACCCGTAGCATTATTCATCTTACCCCTGTTTGTGCTAACCAATGCAGGCGTACCCTTCAGCTTGAGCTCATTTATGGAAAGCCTTCAACATCCGACCGGATTGGGAATAATTGCCGGACTAGTCCTTGGAAAACTTATCGGCATTTCCGGTGCGTGCTGGCTGGGGCTACGCTACAAAATTGGCTGTTTACCTGATGGTGTTAATTTTCAGCATGTTATCGGAGTCTCTCTCATAGCCGGGATAGGTTTTACTATGTCCACCTTTATCGCCACGTTGGGCTTTGACTCCCAGCCAGTACACCTTCAAAGTGCCAAATCATCGATTATGGTCGCGTCGCTGGTTTCCGCACTCCTCGGGGTGTTGTATCTTCGATTTGTTGCCGCAAAAACAAACACCAGGGGATAAGTCGTGCTGAGAAAGGCGCTGCAACATGGCAGCAGGTATGGCCGCGAGTCGCGGTAAACATGTTGGCCAGCGGCAAGCCCGAATCAAAGAGCATGGATCTCCGGGAGCAGGCGATCAAACTCCGTCTTGACCACCTGATAGCATTCACAGACCCGCGCTTCCAGACCAGGTCGATCCACTACGGTGATCTTGCCGCGACTATAGTGAATGATTCCGGCGCGCTGCAAATCGCCGGCTGCCTCGGTTACGCCCTCGCGGCGCACACCCAGCATATTGGCGATCAATTCCTGCGTCATGGTTAGTTCGTTCGACGCCAAACGGTCAAGACTCAGCAGCAGCCAGCGGCACAGTTGTTGGTCTAATCTATGGTGCCGATTGCACACTGCAGTTTGCGACATTTGAGTAATCAGCGCCTGTGTATAGCGTAACAAAAGCACTTGTAATGGCCCGGCGCGGTAGAAAGAATCTTTAAGCAGCTCCGACTTCAGCCGGTATGCGTAGCCGGCACTTTGCACGACGGCGCGGCTGGTCGTGGTTTCTCCTCCCATGAACAGGGATACTCCTACGATGCCCTCATTACCGACGATAGCAATTTCAGCGGACGCGCCATCTTCCATTACATACAGCAGCGAAATGATAGACGTCGTCGGGAAATAGACATGCTTCATAAACATGCCTGGCTCGCAAACGGAATAACCCAGCGGCATCGGTACCAACTCCAAAAGAGGGAAGAGTCGCGCGCGCTCTTCAGCAGGCAGTGCGTCGAGTAGATGGTTCTGACGGGGGGTTTTCAAATCGGTCAAGAGTGACAGTCCAGCGAGTATTTTTCGATTAACGAGACAAGAAAGCCACCACATCAACCGTCGCCATTATTTGCCGCTATCCGTCTTCTGTGGCCATTGTACCACAGCACACATACGCGACACGTCGCACGTAGGAAAATTTTTGGAAATCACCGATGGCAATAGAAGTGTATCAGTCCGCTATACGAAGCCTCGCTGAGGCGGAGGATACTTAGGTGCGTTGACGAACATACGAAACCAAACCGTGCGGGTATCGTTACACGGTAAAGGAAATATCTTTCAATCCCCGTTGCGTGCACCACCGCAGCGTCTGCTGAGTTCGAGGGCTATCTCCCGACTGACTCAGCACAAGACCAAAGGTGAATAGCATGACGAGCAACGTACACAAGGCGAACCGTGTGTTGGCGAGTATCCCTGCAAAAGACTACACGCGACTGCAAGCTGCCCTAGAACCTATTGAGCTGACATTCGGCCGGGTTCTCTATCTACCTGGAAAAGCGATCAAGTACGTCTACTTTCCCACCAACTGCCTGATTTCTCTGCTAACAACAGTAGACAAACAGCGATCGTTGGAAGTAGGCATGGTGGGTAATGAAGGGATGGCGGGGATACCTTTCATTCTGGGTATACGTGTCTCCAACGTCCGCGCCATCGTCCGGGCCGAGGGGAACGCATTGCGGATGGCCTCGGCGCTCTTTCGCATCGAGTTCGACCGAAATGCAGCGTTACAGGATGCACTGTTCCGGTACACCTATGCTTTGATGGCGCAAATCTCGCAGACCGCCGCATGCAACCGGTTTCACCACGCAGAGGCGCGCCTGGCGCGTTGGCTTTTAATGACTCGAGACCGAGTTGGATCGGACGTGCTTCTCGTGACGCACCAATTTCTGGCACATATGCTCGGCCTGCGGCGCGAAGGTGTGACCGAGGCGGCCGCGGCGCTAAAGCAACGCAAGCTGATAAACTATAGCCGTGGAAATCTAAAGATCCTTAACGTACGAGGACTCCAAAAAGCGTCATGTATATGCTATCAGCCCGTGAAAACAGTTTCTAATCGTGCGCAGGACTAGCGTTTGGCTCGGGCATAGCCTTTAACTGAAAAAGCCCCACTGGCAAAATCCATTTTCTGACGTTGTCACGTCTCAGCCCTTTTTCATGCTTTCGGTTGGAGATTTTGGTCCCTACTCGGTCCATGTCCGCCTTGCTGAATTTCGTCTTTACAAATATTTAGCTTTTTCTTCTTCTCTTGGAGCTTTACGTTCTTTCACGGAGCGGCTGGAAACTGGCCGCCGAAAAACCCTGCCAGGAGACAATAAAACAACATTTCCGAGGACGTTTGCCTCTTTTTTTGAACAGAAAAAAAAGACCACACGAATTCAACTAAACGGTGACACTTGGCCGCTATGTTGCGAGGAGCGTACGCAGTTGATACAACAGCTTGGTATCATCAAACGACAACCAGGCTTCCCCAAGAATTGTTGAGGCGATCACAATGATTCTGGAATCTGCAGGAGTGCGGGTGCACGGTGCTTTGTGCGGCGATGACGCGCTCGCCCATCTCGCCGCTGGCGTGAGACCCGATGTTGTCATTTCGGACTTTCGACTTCCCGGGTACGACGGGATCGAACTGGTTCGGCGAGTGCGCCAGGCAATGGTTGAGGACTTGCCGGCTATTCTCATAACCGGAGATACTTCTGGAGAACAAATAAGAGCGGCCAATCTCTGCGACTATGCGGTACTTCATAAACCCGCTGATACCGAGAAGCTCATCGCCATGATCGAGTGCGCCCGCGCATAGATGATGGCGAGCCTGATTTTGCGCGGGCTAAGCGCTGTCCCACATCACGTGACACTTTTCCCTGACCGCAGCACGGAGTAATTCGATCAAAGGCAGTGCTCGGTGCGAAAGACTGATGGCCGGTTCTTCGTCATCCCAGCCCTCAGACAGTTCCGGCTCCGTTGGCGACGTTTCGGTTGCAATCGCAGCCTCAAGTCGCTCCAAGGCCAGCTGGACATCTTCTGCCAAGATGGCACCTGGCACCGTATCACTGTGGCCCATCATTGTGAGCAGCCGAAGTGCGACTTGGCCGAACATCGTTATGTCTGCATAGGCAGGGCAAGAAAAGGTTACTAACATGATTGCATCCCCATATTGCAGCCCGTGTGGTGGCTCATTTGGCCATGCCACGGACTACCAGTTGAAGCCATAAACTAGCTTATACAGTTATCCACCTATAGTCATAACTGATTTCTGTGTATCGGCAAGTTAATTTTTTGCGGGGCAGAAACCTGCAACTTTTAACTCAAACGACTGGCCTTCGCTGCAGCGCCATCACGCTTTGCTTGAAGATACACATCAACGATCACTCCATCTTGCTCACCGCTCGCCGAAGATATTGCTGTTTGCCATTGATCATGAAGAAGACTTCATCAATGAAGAAGGTGTCACCCTAGCCTGAATGCTTTTGCTTCAGTTGCGTGCATAAATGACCTCGAACTTGATGCACCCCGGCCAAATCGCTTCTCTACTGACAGTGATGCCTCTTTCGGCCAAGAGATCATCAGCATCCGGATGGCTCGAGTTGTTTATTTGGCAGTACCTTTGGAACGCTTCGCGGTCCACTTATAGGCGTGAATTCCTAGCAATTATCGCAATGTTCGTTGCCGCACAGACTGTTCGGGGCCCAAGGGGCATTGTCTAACTCTCGCAAGAAGAACCAGCCAACAACATGGAGAGACATCGAATGAACAACAACTTAATCGCTATTGCAGTCATCACCGCAAGCATGAGTGGCATAGCTGCCGCCGAGGAACCGGGAACTGTGGGTCCCCAAAATGGTGACCGTGAATTCTCCCTGTCTGGCACAGGCACCAGTGACAAAGACTTCGATAACTCAAGCGTAGGTATATCAGCTGATTTGGGTTGGTACACCTCCGACAATTCTGTCTGGGGCCTGCGTCAAAGTTTGAACTTCGCTGACATCGAAGGTAGCGACCTATCCGACGATTTCTGGAACGGCAGTACCCGAGGTTATTACAACTACAACTTCCTAGACGGCAACTGGCGTCCTTTCACAGGTGCGAGCCTGGGTGGAATTTACGGAGATGGCGTTAAAGACAGTGCCTTTGCAGGTGTTGAACTAGCAGGCTGCTGAAAAAGGCATGATTTTGATGCACTTAACTTTCTCGTCGTTCCAAGGCCCAAGTTTGGTCAACGGCGAGTCGGATTTGTGGCAGCTTCGCCAAATTGGGGATTCGGGA
>NZ_QRAN01000036.1 GCF_003457605.1 Seongchinamella sediminis | reverse complement strand
TACATCGAAGTGGACTACAATCGAACCCGCCGACACAGCGCCAACGGCTTCATAAGCCCGGAAGCGTTTGAGGCACAACAAGTCGCTTAACTGCGTGTCCACTGTTGGTGGGCAGGATCAACGAGCCTACGAACAGAATCAGTTGGAGGTAATGGAGATTGGATTGGGCTCTGACCCCCTGGCATCTGCACTACTGCGATACATGGATGATAAGCCTATATGGGAGGGGTCAATATCCCGACTATTATCATGCTTAAACGCCTCCACTGATCGTGGTTTAAGAAGTGGGCCGGCATGGCCTCGAAGTCCAATATCGCTTGGGCGTGGCTTAGTACGTATTGAAACAAATCTGCGGGCTTTAGGAATCCACGTTACTAGGGATGGCCGTACGGCTTCTGAACGCACCGTTAAGATGGTGAATATACACATAGCCTCTGCTATAACGGCTGCTAATTCTCCAACGAATATCCGCGCAGCACAGTGAGGTGACAATTCAACGAGCTTAGCTGGTCCCTATTTGTCATTCCGTCACGAGCTATAGGCTATGACGGAATGACAGATCTGTTTTGTAGAATTTCGAGTGATGATTGCAATTAATGCTCTCTAGTCCTGGTATTTCAAATGACAAAATGACGGATAGAGTGCACAAATATGTGAGGGAAGCTCGCCTATTCTCATAATAAGATTCGGGCTGGCGCGGTTAGTGCGAAACTACTCAAGCCTTGCCAAGTCAGTTAGAGATCTGCAATGACCCATTTTATGTGCCCCGATCTCTATTAGAGATGCTATAAGTTCACCCATACTTAAGTCAGTTTGGGTTTCATATCTATATTGGCGCAAAGCGATATCAAAGAAATCCAATAGTTCACCAAACATCAACTCGCGGTCAAGTGTCTGTCCTGCTGAGTCATCTTTAGCAACAGATTGCACTGAAGCTTGGCTATTAATAGCGAGCATTATGGCAATTCTGGAGAGGACGTTGTTTGGAACACCGGTCCTATTTTTAATCGTCTGAAAAGTATCCCTGACCTTTTTAGATATTGAGATCGAATCTGGAATGTCCACGAGTTACGCAGCCTCCGTGTTTGATGACCGCCAAAAATATCCTTCCTCGCATACAGTGCTTCCAGTTTCAGAGTCATAACTTAGCTTGAATGCATGCGACATATCTCGATATAGATCTGAATAAAATTTCTCGTCCACCTCAGTGTCGGTAGAGAGAATGAGGACTTGGTGGCTCGCCGTAGGGAAGTAGTGTTTCACTAACTTCGATCTGTGCTTTGAATCGAGGCGTCCCAATGGAGTGTCAATAATTATAGGCAATTTACGGCCGGAAGTTTTAGCAAGCGCTTCCAAGATGGAGATGGCGTAGATCTGCTTCTCTCCAGCGGAAAGACTGTTCTTTTCGACATTCTTTCCGGATGCATCCACCAAAGAAACGCTAAAAGTGACTGGATCAATCTTAGCATCTAAGCAGATGTCATCTTTTCGTGCTAATCTCTGAAACGACTGCGAGAACTCTAGTTCTAGCTGCTTAGTTTTTACTGCAGCGGATTCTGCTGAAAAACGCTCTAGTAAACTCTGTACCGATTTCGCTCGATTGATGTTACCGATGGTTTGGGATGCACGCCCTTCTCTCAGGTAAAGCTCATCAAGTTGCCTAGCGACGTCCGCTGCTTCTCTGAGTAATCGTCTTGCCTCCTCTCGCTTTAGCTCCCGTTGCACTTCCAAATCATTGACAAGTTTCTGAAGTTGGCTGAGTTCTTCAAGTGTTTTACTAACACTTCCTTCATCGGGTGCTCTTGAAATTCTCTCACCTATTTGATCGAGTTCTAAGTTGATCTGAGATAGGGCTTCTGAAAATTCCTTAACTTTGAGGGCATCGTGTTCTAAAGCCCTGTAAATTTTTGACTGAACAGACGACTTCGTTCGGCCTCCTATGTCATGCAATACATTATCATCTACTGCCGAATAGCTTGGTTGATCAATGACCTTTCTTAGAATGGATTTTACGTGATTGAGTTCTTGGCTATTGAGACTTCTATCAAGCTCTTTCTCAACGTCGACCCGGAAGGAGTTGACCTTTCGTACACTGCTCAATTGAGCGGTGATTGCTTCTTCATTTTCTAGCGTTTTAGAAAGGGAGTCACAAAATCTAGGTGCTAGGCTAAGCGGATATGCCCCACCGAAAAGATCACGCATTTGCTTCTCAATGTTGGCGCGCTCATCGAGAACCTTTTCCTGGTTTCGAATTTCTTGGTCTCTAGTAATAGCCCAAGCGCCACCGCTTGCAAGAAACTCTCGATTAGCGAGTTCCAAATTTTCCTTAGCCCCCAAGTACTCTGGGTAACTATCGCGAAATTCTGATTCAGCTTTGTTTGCCTCAGCTTCGAGAAATTCCAGTTTAGATTCTAACAATTCAATTTGATCACGCAGATCTTTCGTCGCTGAATCTCGTTGCTTATTTCTAACCAAGACACCAAGATCTGAATTCAACCGGTCGACTAGATCAAGTCCAAGAAGCCTTTTGATGGAGTTTGAAAGTGCGATACCACTCTCATCGGTGGCAAGTTCTGATATCTTTTCGCCGTCGAAAAAGAACAGGTCAGAAACACCAATTGGGATTAACTCGTTCAAAAATCCCTGAGACTGTTCGTAGGTAAAGCCCTCCATGGGCTTGCCGTCTTTGACTATTTGTAGGAATTCCTTAACGGAACTTCCCTTTCTAATCCAGCTTCGAGATACCGTATATTCCTGGCGAACACCCATATGAGAATAGTCAAAGGAAAGTTCGATAGCCGAGCCATTCGCCTGGGCGTTTCCGTCTCGACTTTTGTGAATACATGAATCGAGGTATTCATGATAACTCTTTAAACTGGTAGAAACTCCTAATGACTGCCGTCCATAAAGAACAAGTCTCACCGCAGTGAGAGTTGTTGTCTTACCGGCACCGTTCAGTCCTCCAAACAAAACAATAGGACGCTTCGCATTCCATCTAACTCGCGGTGCAAGGTCGATCGTATGTGATCCCTGAAAGACACGAAAATTGTTAAGTGTAAGAGAATTAATTATCACGGTTTAAGATCCTCATGGCGCTTCATAAGTTCATCTACCTTACGTCTATGAGCGCTTTTCAGAGGTTCATTTGCTCTTGCTTTGGCCACGTCCTCGAAAGAACTCCAATCCTGGTTAAGAATGCTCTCGAGTCTATTAAGAAGTCCATCTCGTCTACTTAAACCACTCATGTCTAGTTCGACTTCCATCATCTTCATGATCATTGCAGCTGGGACATTGGTCTCTTCTTCATATTTATTGAGAATATACTGATCTGAGCCTGAAAAAATTCCAGCGTCATTATCAATCCAATCTACATACTCGTCTGGATAGAGTGACTTAAAAATTTTAGGTAAGGAATCAGACCAATCCGGTTCGTTTGGATCCCACAACCACTGCTGTCTAATTGCGTGGAGCTCTTCTCGTGAAACTAGTTCTATATCCTGTCCATTTTCGCGAAGTCGCTTCTCTTCGCTTAGAAGGCGCCTCAACCACAGTTTCCGATATTTCATCCAATACGGGCCGTGGATGTGCTTCCGGACAAACTCGCCGTCTTCGGTTATTGAGCCGGTGCTAGAGAAAGTTATCTTTCCTGTACGACGTTTAGGGTTGCGATACTTATTGATGTTATCTGATTGAGTGGTGTGCCAAAGATAGTCCCGTATTCGAAGTAAGGGTTGCATCCACGTTGCACCGGACTCGATGAGACCATGAAGCGCTCGATCTTCGGTTACAACCGTGCAAGTCCAGCAGCCAAATCTTGAATTTCCACACGAGGGTGTGCTCTTGTCTATAACGACAGGGCACTCGCCCTGATTTGATCCCTTATAAAGATCCAGAAGCTCTCTATTGCTACCACCCCAAGGACAGGGTGCGCTCATCAAATACTGCCATACATCATCGTTCTGCCAGTCTTCAATTGGCATATATGTATATGCATTCGGAAGTGAAGAGTGTCTACCTAGCGAAGTTCCTTCAATTCTGTGCTTGGCAATAACCTGGGCTCGAGTAGAACTTTCTGCACTTCTAGAGCCCAACGCTACGACTACTTCCCCGAACTCAGCAGCTCTATCGAGAATGAATGCGCTTACGGGCTCGATCTTCATCCTTTCAGTGCACCATCTGAATCTTGTCGTTGGTGCGGGATAACCACGACCGAGAAGATTTACCCAGAAAGTTCTGTCAGTAATTGGAGAAACAGCATGAGCGCTGATTGGCAGGCGATACTCTTCCGCTTTGGAGTTTATAAGCTGAAGAACAGTATTGATCATTTCCTCAACGACCGGTGTTTCAACCAATGTATTGGAAGAAACCACATAAATTTTCTTAGTACGCTCTGGCACGGGTAGCGCCGATACAGCGTGGAATATTAGGGAGAGTACAGTTGTGGAGTCTTTGCCTCCGCTGAAGCCTATAACCCATGGACGGCTATCAGCACTGTAGATCGACTGGATTTCTCCAATGAGATCTGTAAGGGGTCTACCTGCAATGGAGAGACCCTCAATTAAATCTTGATGTGTATTAAACACGAATTTCTCTTCAGCCGTCATTGAAGGCTCTCTCAGCATCCATTTCAGTTTTCGTGAGCTCTACAGACAGAGCCTTTTTGATGTAATTGCACGTCAATATAACGTTTGTTCTAGACTTACTTATCCGTCCATGTACTACTGCTCTTCCATTCCAGTCTGGAGAGGCTCGCGACCAGTCGATGGAAGACAATTTCTTCAGCTTTTTTTTCCAGGTTGCTGTATGGTGAATGACTAAATCTGCACCGACCATACCTATTGCTTGTAGTGCTACCCCATGTGCGTGTACGAATTGTTCACGCATCTCGCTAGCTGTGACCTTTCTAAGTTTTACACTGTTCCAATCAGGCATATTTGCGCCTACTTCTTCCCAGAATTCAGCAGCGAGCTCCATCTCCTCGTCAGAGACCGAGTGTTTAGATCCTTTTCGGAGAAGCGCTTTGCTGGAGTTTTTGATGCTACTTATGGTGAAGAGCTTAGGGCTCCTGTTGCTGATACTCGATTTTTCAAGCTCGGTCATTCGATCGAAGATACTTACCGTTCTAACGAGGTACCTTGCCAACTCGGCTAATTGATCCCGGTGATCATATAAAGTGCTGATAGAGTTACTGGGGCGCACCGCATGTTTGTTTAAATCTGCAAACATTTGTTGGCTCGTCTTAAGGCCCTCATCAATAAAAAACAACACCGAAATGTGGTCGTGGCCAAGCTCGGAGTTCTCCGCTAGAGCTGCCTCAATACCGGCACGGCGATGCTGCCCATCATTGATCAAAATTTGTGCATCCATGGGGATTTGAATGGTTCCCATGTTTTGTCCGGGGCCTGAATCAGCAAGTGGAGCGAAGCCGATCTTCGCGTTTACAGAAGCTGTTATTGCCGATAAAGTGTAATTTTTGGGGTTATCTAAAAGATAAGCGGAAAGGTCGGGTATGCGTGATTTGTTTAGTTTACGCTGAGCTCGCAGCTCTGGCGGGACGGATTCCTCGTCAAAACAAAATATCTTTGGAATCAATCGCATTGGGAGCATAGCTATGTAGCATGCTCTACCCGCTTGCACCCCTCTCACGGCAGGAAACGAATGTGAGAACTCGGGATTTGTAACTGAGGTCATGGGTGATTCCTTCTTTTAGATGGAAGTTAAAACAAGTGTACGTGGAAGTCAAATATAACTTCCTTCGAATGCATGTGGGTGTACTGGAGGCCGCGTTAGGGTCGGTTCTTGCTAGGGATCGTAGAGGGAGACCTCTCACCGGAATCGTAAGGACAAATTCTTGGTACGAAGGATAAGCTGTTTCTTATCAGGCCCTGTTGGGGTAAGACATGGAAAGGTTACTTAACTCAGAGCTCAGAGCGGCTCCATTCTTCCAGAAGCTATCTCGAGAGCTAAGCGCAAACGAAGTGAAGCTAATGTGCTTCGGGGATTTTTCTGGTTACCTTGCTTCGTATGATGGCGACGTGGAGCTTTCTAAGGAAAGCGTTAGGGAGCTCGCTAACCTACTTGCCCAGTACAACATCGCCTCTATTCCACATATACGTAGTGGAGCCAATCGGCAGTTGCTCAGTAATCCGCTCGTGGTACTTGAAGATTCTAAATCGCTTAATAGAACGGGCGTAGATTTTCGAAATGCATTGCTAATAACTAAAGTCGCGGCATTAATGGCGAAGTCGGATAGCGTGGTTAGCGAAGGAGAATCTGCGCGTGTACTAGCGCGCGTTGATACTCTCCGCCATATAACTGAAGAAGAAAAAGTCTATCTAAAGGCGCAATCGCTGTACTTACTATCCACTCCTACTAGACGCGATCTTGTACTACACAAACTTGCTGAATCGAGCCCAACTTTGAAAGCACTTGTTTTGGATGTAGCAAAGGATGTGGCGATAGCTGACGGTGTAGTCGAGGAAGCTGAATTAGATTTTCTACAGGATCTTTATCGTGTTTTCGATATGTCTGCTAGATCTGCTAGATATGACATAGAGGAGTATGCGCGAGAACATTACGTTGTCCTTGATAAGAAACAGCGCATTGCCCCAATAATTGAGGAAGAAACTGTATGCGAATTTGAGGACGTGCTTGAAGACCTATTAAGCGACTTTGAGTTTTAAAAGATATGTCCCTTTCTGACCTAGACTTACCGATTAGCGTAACGACTGGTTACACAAATCCTGTCGAATCACTTTTTGTTCCATTACTACAGAACTGTAGAGAGTTTGATGTCGCAGTAGGATACTTCACCTCAGGATGGCTGAGAGATACGGCACCTGGAATAGCAGAGTTCGCCATTAATGGTGGGAAAAGTCGATGGGTGGTATCGCCTGAGCTGCAACCAGAAGATGTCACTTCAATGCTGGATGGAGTATCCCAGGAGGAAGTACAAGAATATGCTGAAAGAAAGCTTTCAGATGTAATTGCTCAATTGCAAGAAGACACCCGCAAAGAGTTGTGTGCCCTCATTGCCTGCAAAATCATTCAATTCCGAATTGCTATTCCAAGATCGGGGCCAGGACTATTCCATGCCAAAATTGCAATCGCAAGAGATGGAACGGGCGACAAGATTGGCTGTAGCGGTTCCTATAATTTTACTAGTGCCGCAAGCTCAAACTGGGAACATATAGATGTTTTTAAGAGTTGGGCCGGCGATGGGGCAGTAAGAGTCTCATTACTTGAGGAGCGATTCGAAGCGCTTTGGACTGCCTCTGATCCGAAATACCAAGTCTTCACTCCGAGCATAGCATTTTTAGAGAAGATACGTGATTCAGCTAATAGCGCAGTAGATAGGTACAAGCATCTAACTGAGAGCAATGAGCTAGAAGAAAATACTGAAATAACACTGAGACCCTACCAACAAACAGCTATTGATAAATGGGGCTCAAACAATGGACGTGGAACTTATGTCATGGCCACTGGTTCGGGTAAGACCATAACTGCATTGGCGACCATCAATCGCCTGGTTGAGCGGATTGTTGCTACTCAAGGGGGAATGCTTACTGTAGTGATTGTTGTCCCGCTGAAACACCTTTTGGACCAGTGGTACGACGAAGCTAGAGAGTTCGGTTTCTCACCTATTCGCTGTTATGAAAGTAGTGTGCTATGGGTGAGTCGGCTATCTGCGCAATTAGGCGCAGTTAGCGCAGTGGGAAATGGAGCGATAATTGCTTTGGTTACCAATGCTACGCTGACCTCAGAACACTTCCAAAAGTTTATGTCAAACGTAACTGGAAATTTTTTGTTTGTTGCAGATGAAGCCCATAACTTAGGGGCTAAAACATATCTTGATGCGCTCCCTAAGAATGCTAATTTCAGACTTGCCCTATCCGCAACACCGCAGAGATATAATGATGATTTTGGAACGGAAGCACTCTTTGAATACTTTGGAGAACCGGTAATCGAGTTCACTTTAAAAGATGCAATAGATTCAGGATTTCTATGCAACTATATTTATATTCCAACAATATGTGAACTAACAGAATCTGAGTACGAAGAGTACCTGGAACTAAGTCAGTTGATAAAGGAGGAATCGAAGAAGAGTAAGGAAGCTGGGGAGAGAACTCGCGAACATGATCGTCTTTTAGGTAAACGTGCGGACCTGATATCCGGAGTTGAGAGTAAGCTAACAACTTTAGAAAATCAGCTACGAGAGCAGAGAGCCAAGGGGGAAGTAACACATACCCTTGTTTACTGCGGCAGTAGGAAGGGGGCAGATGATCGCCGTCATATAGAAAGAACTATTGAATTGATCGGTACCAAGTTCGATATAAAGGCTAGAAAGTTCACGGCAGCTGAATCTATGGATGATAGAAGACAGATGCTGAAACTTTTCGGATCTGGCGAACTAGGGTTGATCGCGGCGATTAAATGTTTAGATGAAGGGGTCGACGTCCCTGCGACAAAGGTGGCATACATATTGGCGTCAACCACCAATCCGCGAGAATACATACAGCGTAGAGGGCGTGT
Source organism: Seongchinamella sediminis (assembly GCF_003457605.1). GTDB lineage: Bacteria > Pseudomonadota > Gammaproteobacteria > Pseudomonadales > Halieaceae > Halioglobus > Halioglobus sediminis. The sequence goes on along the minus strand of NZ_QRAN01000036.1, from coordinate 5,145 downwards.
ACTTAGAAAGTACCCTGGAAAAGAGCTGGCTGTTATTTATGACTATCTTGTCACGCCGCCGGATGAAGCTGCTACAGAGTCAGATCTTGTTGAAAGAGAGCTCGAACGAGCTTGGGAGTTTGCTGAACTCGCGGTAAATCGTGGAGATTGTGCGCCGCTATTAGACAGCGTCGCTAGGGAATATCGGATAAGTTAATGAATCGTACACCAGCACAAATTATTGAGGCCCTCGGGCCAATTGAGCGCACAGTCCTAGAAGGAATGCTGAAGTTAGAAAAGAGCCTAATTCACATCCAAGATATTCATCGCAATATATCAAAGGAACGTCAAGCAGTAGAGGGGACTCAGAAGATAATTGACGAGAATGTAAAAGATGAAGATTGAACAGATAAAAATTAATAATTTTCGTCAGTTTCACGGTTTGACTGAAGTTGAGTTTTCAACAGATCCTAAAAAAAATGTAACCGTCGTCCACGGCGCCAATGGTAGTGGAAAAACATCATTACTAAATGCATTTAAATGGTGTTTTTACGGAAAGACTGACTTCGATACGGGAAACGATTCTATACTCAATGAAGCCGCCATTGAGATTTCGAACCTTAACGAAAATATTACCCTAGAAGTGGCAGTAAAATTTTCTCACGAAAATCTGCGCTACCAAGCTACCAGGAGACAAATATTTCGCAAGGAGGCTTCACTTAAAGCAGTTGCAACAGGTGAAGATGTATTCAGTCTAGACGTAACTAAGAGTGATGGTCAAACTATCAGATCTAGATCCCCTCTCTCTGAAATGCTCGCAATACTACCTGATAATCTTCAACCCTACTTTTTTTTCAATGGAGAAAGAATCGAAAAGCTTGCTGGCACTAATCACAGCGCACAAATACAGGATGCTATAAAAAACCTGATGGGCTTAGAGCTAGTTGAAAGAGCCATAAGCCATTTAGGTAAGGCTAAGAGTAGCTATAGAAAAGACATTAAAAAGTACGCTACCGAAGAAGAGGGACTTCTACAGGAAGAAATTGCTCGATTAGAAGAAGACGAGCGCAGGTACACCGACAAAATAAAAGCAGCAGTTAGGTCGAGAGAAGAGGCTGAATCTGAATTGGTTTCTATCGACACAGAGTTAAGGTCCTTTGATAAGTCGAAAGAGTTACAGGAGAAACGATCCGATCTAGAAAAGCAAAGTCTAGAGAAACTACAAGAAATCGACCGTATTGTGGCCAAACAGAAGCAGCTCATTGCTGAATCTGGCTTTTTAACTCTTTGCGATGATGTAGTCGCAAAGAGCATAAAAATAGTTGAAGAAAACAGGAAGAAGGGCGTCCTCCCATACAGAATTAAAGAACAATTTATAGATGACCTTATAGGTCTTAAGCAATGTATCTGTGGAACATCGATAGTCGAGGGAAGCAAAGAGCATAAGTGTCTAGTTGATGCCAAGCAGCAAGCTGGATCAGAGGATCTTGAAGCTAGTTTTACCCGAGTTTCGGCACTATTGAATGACCATGAAGATACCAAAAAGAGATTTTCGCGGGATTATGCGGAGCTAGCACGACAACTTCTTCATACAGAAAATCAGAAAGAAGATCTCAGCTCTCGGATAGCAGATATTTCCGCGAGATTGTCTTCGTTTAACGATAGACGTATTGCTGAGCTTGAGGCTCAGCATGCTACGTTCCGTTCGACTCGAGACCGTGCACTACAGGATGAAGGTGTGGCTATCCAAGAGCGTAATGACTGTAGAAGTGCGCTTATTGAGAAGAATACGTACTTAGCTCGCTTGGAAGGACAGCGGGGAAAAGCTAGCCTAGTACAGAGGAAGATAGATACAGCGGAGACCGTCGGGAAGGCATTTGAAGACTTGTACGAATCACTCGCCGATCACGTTCGTGACGACCTCTCAAAGAGAGTCAACGATACTTTCCAATCAATTATTCGTAAGCCAGTCAAGGCTATTATTGATACTGACTATCGGCTACAAATAGTAAAGCAGACTTCAGACGGACATGACTATGTGGTTAGTGAACAGTCGACAGGTGAGCGCCAAGTTACAAGCTTGAGTTTTATTTCAAGCATTATTGCGCTAGCGAGAGAGCAGCATGCAAAGAAGACCACTTTCTTCCAGGGAGGTCTGTATCCACTTGTTATGGATTCCCCCTTTGGTGCACTTGACGATGACTATCGAGAAAAGGTTGCTGAGAGTGTTTCCGAATTAGCGGAACAGGTGATTATGTTCGTGTCAAACTCGCAGTGGTCGGGGCGAGTCAAGGCCGCTTGTGAAGCGAAAGTTGGTAAATCATACAAGTTGGTTTACTACTCTCCTGTTTCAGATATCGTGGACGGCGAATACGTTAGAGAAACGGATGCCACGTATGAGTACACTACGATAGAGGATGCGAGCTAATGAAAGACTATCGAGTTCGACGTCCCAAAAAACATGAAGATCTCATGAACTTTCTCAAGGATGAAAATATTTTCGATTCTCTAAAGTCGTGCTTGGTATTTGCGGCCGCAGTTGGCGCCGAACAAGGTATTCGTTGTGAATTTACAGAGTCAGCTGAAAAAATACCTTTAAGAATATTCAACGAATCTCAAGATTTACCGTTTATGCTCGCATTGGCTCTATCAATAACAGGCGATATCAGCTATTTCAGAGCTGATAAGATGGATGAAGTCATATTGATATTTGAGGAAACCGCTGCGGCAGGATTAGATTATTTGGAAGGTAGCGTGGACCAATCCAATCCCAAGGAATCTATTGAGAGATTAGTCATCGGTAATAATTCGGGCAGCATGATAGATGATCTTGCTAAAATTTGGTGATTGACTCTAGTTGGAGAACTGGCTCAGTTCTGTTAATCCAGACTTGGAATGTAACAGCCAAATTTTAAAAATAAAGGATTTCTCTGTCGTAGCCTGACGTTCTCGGGTGGTATTCCTACTGCCTGTAAAGCTTGATAAGTAATAAAACACTGGTGCCAAGCGTAATCGTGAATGCGAGAGCCAACGTTAGTGTTAGGCTATTAAAGTTGGCTTTTTCACCGTTGAGTATTTGGCTCTGCAGTTCTTTGGTCTTCATATGTGCAGCTAGCCATGCGAAAGCACTAATTATTGTGGCAGCTACGCTGGCGGTTAGAAAAACAACTACAAATATTGGGGGATCTTCCAGGCTAAACATTGAAGTAAGAGAGGTGATAAATGCGCCGATACCAAGTGAAAAGCAGTTTGCCCAAATTCTTTCGCTTGAGCCCGCCTCAATTATCCCTGTGATTTCTGACACTAACACTTCAACTTTTCTTAAACGCCTTGGTGGGCCGTTCTCTAGTGATAGGCAAGCCAATTCACTCGCACGGTTTTCAAGTTCTTTTTCCGACTTCTCTTCCTCTGCCTCGCGGGGAAGAAAGCTGCCGTCATCAATATAAATACGATTAGAGTTTTCAAGTAACCAGACAGTGAACTCGTCTATATGTTGACGAGTGTAACCTTCTAGCTCTTCAATACCGTATTCGGTATTTGGTCCCTCGAGCCCTTCTGGTGTGTATTCAGATAGATATTCCAGTAGTACATCGAATCCTTGAACTGGTTTCGAAATGTCCAATCGGGAGAAAATGAACTCTTCTGCTTGGGGGAACCAGTCCAATTTTAGCTCTCCCTCTGGTCAAGTATATCTGACACTTGTACGCCTATTCGCTCAAGCACTAGGTACTCTTCGCTACTTAAACTACCTAACGAATCAAAAAAGTCTTCTACTCTACGAAGCCTCGACAATTGATCCACCTCTGAAGGTAGGGGTGGTAATTCTTCTAGTCGTCGTCCCTGATCTATCATTTCACGGTGGCGAGGTTGAGCAAGATGTTTTAAGAACTCTCGTGCTTCGCCAGGATTGGAAATTTCAGCTGAATTGCTATCTATTTTAGTAATTGCTTGGTAAAGCCTCTCCCTTGCCTGGCTGTTCTCGAATCGCATTTCAGAGTCATTCCAACCCAGCCAATCTCGCCCAGCTTTTTGTGGGGCCAGAAATTCGAGTAGAAGAGTGTAAGAGTTTCCAGTGACGTATTGCCCATAAACTGGATCAGAGAGCATTTGCATGTATGCTCTGTAACCTCTTAATCGACGACCCGCTTCGTGGGCCGTGATTCCAAGTAAAGAACCGATTTGAGATAGTGTATGGTTAGCGTCATCTAATAAGTCAGCGATGAGGCGTGCACTTTGATAGCCTGTCCAGCGCTTTGGGCCCGACACATGTCGAATGCCCATTAAGCTAGCTGTATGCTCCTTTATATTCTCTTGCGGAGCATCGACTAGTACGACGTTTAGTGCTGCAGCTTTATCTATAATTTTTTTGTCTAGATTGGTTAATCCTTTTCTGTGATCTTCAACGAGGCTTTTCAGGGCCGCAGTTCTTCGGTTTCCCTCGACTACGACATAGTATTGATGGTTTGTATCGCAATTAAGGTGTCTGACAACGATACGATCAATTTCTAAGAATCCATTCTGAAGGATGGAATCTCTGAGCTCACCAAGCCTCTCTTTCTCTAGAGCTCTTTGGATTTCGGTTTGCTGTTCGAGTATTTCATGATCAGGAGTTATGGGTTGAGAGCCACTGTAATCAAGTCGATAGTTGTTGGGGTCGAGCAATAACTGCTCTAGAGAAACAGTAATGTCATCTATTCTCACCTGTCTAACCCCTTACTATTACCTGTTTGAAAACAATGGTTTGATGCTAATAGGTGGATTGTCTATTTTTCTACACTAAAAGATATATACAAAATCATTTTTATGAATTTGAACATATATACAATTTGAAAATGGATGCTGAGTTAATTATTACTAAATCCATCCTATATGGAGTCAGTGCTTTCCAACACTGACATCCATGACGGAATGACAAATAATTTTTATATTTAAAAAATAGGTGGTGGTTAGTTTCATAAACTATCTGTCATTTTGTCATAATTACTAATTATCAGATCTGATTTTTTCATCAGCTGAATCCGCTTTCTTCTGAAAATAGATATTGACTCACTGCTGTCCGGTTAACTGAGCCCATGATCCACGTAACTCCATGAATAGACTCCATTTTTTACCAATAAATTGTGGTGTCGACTTGAACGTAATAGAGCTTTCGGGCGACCTTTCGGG
>NZ_QRAN01000035.1 GCF_003457605.1 Seongchinamella sediminis | reverse complement strand
CCCGAAAGGTCGCCCGAAAGCTCTATTACGTTCAAGTCGACACCACAATTTATTGGTAAAAAATGGAGTCTATTCATGGAGTTACGTGGATCATGGGCTCAGTTAACCGGACAGCAGTGAGGCCAGACATATCTGGATATTTGCCACGCGGTCACTCAGGCAACCCCTGAAATGCATATCCATGCTTTTTCGCCCCTGGAAGTCTGGCAGGGCGCCCGCACTCTGGGCATGGATGTAGAGGGTTTCCTGGTACAACTAAAGGATGCCGGACTGCGTAGTTTGCCGGGAACCGCCGCAGAAATACTGGACGACGAGGTCCGGAAAGTCATCTGCCCCGACAAAATAAATACCCGGCAATGGCTTCATGTGATGGAAACCGCGCACCGTATAGGCCTTAGAACGACGGCGACCATTATGTTCGGACACGTTGAGCAACCGCGGCACTGGGCCAGGCATTTGCTGCGGTTAAAACGACTCCAGGTTCGCACCGGCGGATTTACGGAATTTGTCCCCCTCCCCTTTGTTGCCACGCAAACACCGATCTACCTGAAGGGCCGTTCACGAAAAGGTCCCACATTCCGCGAGGTTGTATTAATGCACGCAGTACCACGATTGGTGCTGCACCCCCACATTGCCAATATCCAGACATCCTGGGTCAAGTTGGGCGAGTCCGGTATCAGTGCGTGTATGAAGGCAGGCGCCAACGATCTAGGCGGCACCCTGATGAATGAGTCCATTACCCGGGCAGCAGGCGCGATCAACGGTCAGGAAACCTCGCCCAAGCAAATGGAACAACGCATTTATGCCTGCGATCGAAGCCCCTTGCAACGAACTACCTTGTATCAGGAGGCTAGTGATGAGAGGCGCAACGCGGCCTTCAATACACAGTGTATCGCTATTTCGTAGCGACTAATTGCTGGAATGTCCACTCAATACCCCGCTGCGACAGCCCATTTGAGCCGGGCATTGAGTGCTACGGAACGCGCAGTTGCTCACCCTCCATAGCGGCATTTATTGCCCGGGCACAAAACATGGTGCTTCCGTTAAAACAATTGTGACATCATTATCACTTTATAATATAGTGCCCCCTATCTATACAAGTGAGTGCAAACCCAAAGCAGAGGAAATTTAACCATGAGCAGCAACAAAGGCTGGGCCAAATTCAATTGGGAAGACCCCTTCTTACTTGATCAACAACTAACTGAAGAAGAGCGCATGGTGCGAGTTACCGCCCGGCAGTATGCGCAGGACAAACTGGCTCCACGTGTTGTGGACGCCTTTCGGGATGAGACCACCGACACTTCCATATTCCGGGAGATGGGCGAACTCGGTCTCCTCGGCCCAATGCTCGAGGGCTACGGCTGCGCAGGCATGAGCTATACCTCCTACGGTGTAATCAACCGGGAGGTGGAGCGCATCGACTCGGGATATCGGTCAATGATGAGTGTGCAGTCCAGCCTGGTAATGTACCCCATTTACACCTATGGCTCTGCAGCTCAGCGTGAGAAGTATCTACCGAAGTTGGCGAGCGGTGAATACATCGGTTGTTTCGGACTCACCGAACCCGACCATGGTTCTGATCCGGGCGGCATGAGATCTCGCGCTAAAAAAGTGGACGGAGGCTACCAACTCACCGGCAACAAAATGTGGATTTCCAACGCTCCCATTGCCGATGTGTTTGTCGTGTGGGCAAAGACTGAAGACGATGTAATTCGAGGATTTATTCTTGAAAAGAGCTGGCAAGGACTGAGCGCCCCAAAAATTCAAGGCAAGTTGTCGCTGCGAGCCTCGATTACCGGAGAAATTGTAATGGACCGGGTGTTTGTGCCGGAAGAAAACCTGCTGCAGGGGGTAGAGGGCCTCAAGGGGCCGATGGGATGTTTGAGCAGTGCTCGTCTCGGCATATCCTGGGGCGCCCTCGGTGCCGCCGAGGCATGCTGGCACGCGGCACGCCAATACGTGATGGAAAGGGAGCAGTTCGGTCGACCCCTGGCGGCGAATCAGCTAATTCAGAAAAAACTCGCCGATATGCAGACCGAAATCTTTCTGGGCCTGCAAGGCTGTCTGCAAGCAACCCGTCTGAAAGACCAGGGGCAACTTGCGCCCGAGCTGATCTCCCTGCTGAAGCGTAATTCCACAGGCAAGGCACTGGAGATAGCAAGAGTGGCTCGCGACATGCTTGGAGGAAACGGTATTTCTGAAGAATTCCCGGTAATGCGTCATATGCTGAACCTAGAATCCGTGGTGACCTATGAAGGCACCCACGATATTCACGCCTTGATTTTGGGGCGCGCCCAAACCGGTATTAGCGCATTTGCAGGCTAGCCATAAAGGCGTAGATTCAAGCCTGGAAGAGCAAAAACTGCGACACAGTCGTCATCTCTGCACAGCGCAACTTGATGACGGGCGACCGAGCATAGTCCCGTCTGTAAACTGCAGTTTCTCTCGATCACCGTCTAATCGCCGATGCGTCTAAGGGAGGAGATCAATATCAGGGTCAGGGTCAGGGTGATCGAGCCTATGGCCAGCGGAATCCTGGATAGTTGCTACTCTTCGCTGAACGTCTTGCGGCATTCCTCGGAAAAAGGCGCACAAATAAAAAAGGCCCACCCCGGAGGGCAGGCCAGACGCCTTCAGGCCGTAGGTGAGCCGGCCTGAGGGGGGTTACGCTAGAACTTGTAGGCGATACCGATGTTGTAAACCCAGGGGTCGATATCCACGTCAAACTTGACCTTGGCGTTATCCGCCTCGCGCAGGGTAACGGTCGCGGTGGTGTCGATATCGAGGTACCAGATGCCCGCGTTGAAGCTCCAGTTTTCGCCAAACGGAATGTCGACACCGGCAGAAGCGGACAGACCAAAGGAATCATCGAGATCCAGTTTGGACTTGCCGACAATGCCTTCCAGGTCACCGGCGGTTTTTTCATCGAAGAAGACAGTGTAGTTCAGACCCACACCCACATAGGGCTGCCAGCCTGAGCTGCCGCCACGGGGATACCATTGCAGGCTGAGGGTCGGCGGCAGGTGCTTGGTTGAACCGGCATCAAGCGGCGCTTCGTTCACCTCGATGTCGTGCTTGAAGGGGGTCGCGGCCAGCAGTTCCAGGCCGAAGTCCTCGGTCACCATGTAAACCGGAATAATGGACAGCTGGGTATCGTCGTCCACATCCACGGTGACGCCGAGGCCGGGCACAGTGTCACTGTCGGCATCGGGGGCAACAGTTACCGCACCGGCGCGCAGAATCCAGTCTCCGGCCTCGTAAGCCTGAGTCATCGCGGCGCCTCCGGCGAGGGCAGCGGCAACAGTCAGGGTCATAACCTTTTTCATTCTTTACTCCTATCTATGGACAATAATACGGACCCGCAGGCCCTCAAGCGATGGCGCCATATTAGAGCTGTGCAGTGCCGTGGGCATTGATGTCAATCAAGAGAAAAGGGCAGCCAGAAACACAACACCGGTACTATTACCGCTGGCGCTTATTGCCAGGGATAGTCCAGGGTCCGGCCACAGCCGTGGAAGCTGCGGCCATTGAGCTGCAGCTCCACGGTACAGGGAAATTGCTCCCCGCTCATGCTGTCGTAACAGGGGCTGTCGTTCACCGTGACCTCTATGCTGTCGCCGTTGACCTGGGCCCGGTAATGGCGCAGGCCGCCCTCCTCCGTGGTGTCGAACTCACTGAACAGCAGCCGGCTGGCCCCGTAGTCGCCAACGAACAACAGGTTCTCCTGGCCCCGCACTTCGAGATGCCAGCCAGGCTCGTTGCCGACAGCGCGGAATTCCACGCCCCGGCGCCGGGCGTCTTCCCAGGGGGCGCGGGAAGGATTCAGGCGGCAGTCGCTGTAGCGCACACCATCGACCTCCAGCATCGCCTCCTCGCCCCTGGACCAGAACATCACATCCCCCTCCTCGTAACGGGTACCGGAAGCGGCGCGCACCTGGGACAGTACCAGGTAGCGATCCTCCAGCCACAGCGCCATTTCCCCCGGCCCCAGCCGGCTGATGAACTCTATGCCCGTGCACTCATACACCAGGGTTCTGGCCAGCGGCCTGCTGTCCGGCTGGAAGCCAGTGGCGGGGCCAGTCTCATCCGCCTGCCCCGTGCAGGCGCTCAGTAAGGCCGATGCTATCAGCACGGCCCGGGTGTTCAGTGTCATGTTTCCTCCATCGTCAGCCTGCGAAAAACGGCAGGGCGATCATCCGCAACGCCAGTAATGTGACCAGCCACCGGAACCAGCGCTGGAAGTCTATCTGCGGCACCCGCTTACGGAGCCGGGTTCCCACCCAGGAGCCGGCGGTAACCGCCAGCACCATGGCCAGCAACAGGGGCCACCAGGAGGCAAAGCTGAAACCGAGAACGATAAACGCGGCAAGCCTGAGCGCGTGACTGAGGCTCATGTACACCGCCGTATTAACAACCAGCCAATCGCGCTGGGCATTGCGCCGGAGTAATACTGCCGCTCCCAGCGGGCCGGTGGCCCCGGCCAGCATGCCCAGGCTGGTCTGGTAAAAGCCCAGCCCCAGCAGGGCCCACTGTCCCCTGCCCCGGGCCTGGGGCAAAGGCACCCAGGTCAGTAGCAGGATCAACAGGCCGATAACCAGCGGCAGCCAGTGCAGGTTGAGGCTGGCATAAATCTCCCCGCCGACCATGGCGCCCAGCACTGCCCCCAGGGTGATGGCGGGAGCAATATCCCACTGGATATGGCGCCAGCCAAAGCCGGCCCGACTGAGGTTACTGGCAAGCTGGGTGGCGGCGTGGAGGGGAAATATGGCATACACCGGCACCAGGCCAGGCATGGCCGCGATCAGCAGCACCCCGCCGCCCATGCCCATCACCCCCGCCAGGGCAGAGGTCAGAAATGCAATAGGGACCAGCGTGTACTCGGCGATCATCGTCTCGTTCACAGACCAGGAAAAAGGCAGGTAGCAGAGCGGCCGATGGCGGTAACCGCCCAGGGCCAGCGCCGCTATGTGGCGCCGGCAAGCTTACCACGAGTAGCGGCCGGTGGTGGAACCCTAGCCCATACCGCCCCAGGCCCGGGGCATCTGCATATTGAGGCGTTCCAGCCCGCCGTTGATACCGAGGATATCGCCGGTGACATAGGAGGCGGCGGGCGAACAAAGGTACAGCGCGCCGACCGCGATATCCTCCACTTCAGCGAGACGCCCCAGGGGTGTTAGATCCACCATGGTTTTTTCCACCTCGGCGGTGAGCACCGTGTTCAGCGCATCCGTTCTGGTCGACCCCACCGCGATGGCGTTAACCCGCACCCGCGGTGCGAATTCCTGCGCCAGTTCGCGGGTCAGCAGCGACAGCGCCCCCTTGGCCGTGCCATAGGCGGAAAAACAGGGCGCGGGCTTGTGGCCGGCGATCGAGGAAATATTGAGAATACAGCCATCACCCCGCTCCGCCAGCTGCGGCGCACACAGGCGGGACAGCTCGTAGGCGGTGGTCACGTTGAAGCGCAGCGCCGCCTCGAACTCCGCGGCGCTGGTCTGCAGCGCGGGCCGGGGCGGAAAACCGCCGGCATTATTGACCAGAATGTCGACGCGGCCAAACTGCGCCATGGTCGCCGTCACCAGGGCCTGCAGCTGGTCAAAATCCAGCACATCGGTGGGCACGCACAGAGCCTCACTGCCAAGGGTGTTGACCTCCATCGCCAGCGCCTCCAGGTCGCTGGCGGTCCTCGCGGCCAGCACCACGCTGGCGCCCGCCTCGGCAAAGCCGCGGGCGATAGCGGCCCCGATACCCTTGCCGGCGCCGGTAACAATCGCCACCCTGCCCTGCAGGCTGAATCTGTCCAGTAATGTCATGTGCGGGTTTCCTGCGTTATTCCTGAAGTTCGATAGTCTCTCCACTGCGCGCCGCCTCGATGTCCGACTCACAGTAGGGCATGTCCACCCACACCTTGCGGGAATAGAGTTCACTCTGGTCGCCGTGGTTGGGCGACTCGGGGTTGATGGACTGGGAGGTGGTGATGATCGCCTCCGCCTGCGGGCAGTCGCTCTCATTCCAGGTCACCGCCTGGATGTAGGAGTTGCCGGCACGGATATTGCGATAGCCGCCCGCATCCAGGCCGGCGCTGATGGCCCCGAATACCCCCATGCTGCCACTGCCGCCGTGAATCGGCACATCGATACCGTTGCGCGGCAGCACCTGCACCTCGCCCCAGGGAGCGTCCAGCGCCACCCCAGCGCTGTCCAGCGCGGACACCGCTGCGGCCAGCGCAGCAGTTATCCGCTCGGCGTTACCCTCCGCCGCGATAGCAAAACCGCTGGGTGTTGCCAGCGGTCGTGCGGGGTCAAAGTCGTCCAGCCACAGCGACTGGTCGGTAATCGCGTTCTCAAAGGGGCTGCCGCCAGCGGAGATCGCTTTCCAGAACTCGGTGAACACCTGGGTACCGCGGCTGTCCACCTCGGCGCGGCGATCCCAGGCGGCGAGCACGGCGCAGGCGCGCAGCGCAGCTTCCCGCGCCTCCGCCAGTGCCTCACATAGCCGGAGCACGTCATCCAGCACCAGTTCCGCGCCCCACACCCGGTTGGCGTACATCAACTGCTGCAGGCTGGCCAGGGTGAATCCCGGGCTGGCGTCAAAGCCGTCGGTAGCGGCCAGGCGCGCCGCCACCATGGCATGGTTGATCTGGGTGCGCAGGTTCTGCTGCTTGCCCTCGTGACCGACAAAACCCATGGTGGAGGGAAAGCCTTCCAGCGGCTGGTCGGGGTTGCTCAACCAGTAACTGTCGTTGCTGTTGGCCGCATAATCGCGGGTGAAGAAACTGGGCAGGCTGGAAAAGCCGAACAGGCCGGAGCCCTCGGGTGCATCGGCGTCCACGCCCCACTGGCACTCACTGCGGTCGCCGTCGAGAACGACGATGGCCGAATTGGTCAGGCTGCGAACCACGGTGTTGATACCGGTCACACAGTCCGCCATCTTCGCCTCGGTGACATTGGGAATGGCCGAGACCTCACCGTAGAATGCATCGCCATGGCGATCTGCGGCCAGGGAATGGAACAGGGGGTTGCCAATCACCTTGAGCGCGTCGGCAAACTCGCCAACACTGGCAGCCTTGCCAATGTTCAGCCACATCTCGATGCCGCGCAGGTTGTCCAGGTTGGCGTCACGCAGCGCGTATACCGTGCCCCGGGCGGTGGGCCAGCCGGCGAACAGGTCGACGAATTCCGGAGCGATGGCGGCGGCCGTTGAAGCGAGGCTGACGATCAGCCCGTACTCCCAGCGATAAAAGGTGTGCTGCCGTTCCTCCACCGAGCCATCCGGCAGGGCCACCCTGATGGTCACTGTTTCCGGCACGATATCGCGGAATTCGCCGTCCACCTCGTACTGCAGGGGGTTATCCGGATTCAGTTTCAGTTCGAACAGGGTGAAGCGATTGGCCACGCTGACCGTGTGGCTCCAGGCCATGTCGCGGTTGAAGCCGATGGCGACCTTGGGAAAACCCTTGAGGGCAGCGCCCATGGCGTCGTATTCGCCGGGAATGGTCAGGTGCACCTGGTAAAAGGAGCCCACCCCGTACCAGGGCTGATGGGGATTGCCCAGCAACATGCCGCTGCCGGCCTGGGTCGCGTTACTGCCCAGGGCGATGGCGTTGCTGCCCTTATCGTCACTGGCGAAAGCCTGCCGCAGCTGTTCGGCGCTAAGCGGTGCCGCGCCAGCGGCTCCAGCGCGGGCTTCACCTGGGCCGCGAGCATCGAGTATGGCCTGGCGCACAATGCTCTGGTCGGTGCTGCCCTGGAGCTGGATACGGCGAAAGTATTTCCACAGGTCTATGGCCTCGATCTCCCGCACCCAGTCCGCGCCACGGCAGTTGGGATCGGTTGCGGGCAGGTTGTCGACCCCGGTTTCGCGCAGGTAGCGGTTGTAGCCCGCGGCGTAGCCCTCGACCAGATCGAGTACATAGTCCGACTGCTGGCTGAGGTAGCGCTCCTCCAGCTGCCCTTGGTCATTGTTGTTGACCAGGCTGAAGATAAAGTCGGTGTCTTCGCTGCCCTGCCCCGCGCCAAAGAATTCCAGAGACTGGCCGCTGGCGCGAATGATTTCGCTCATCAATACGCAGTAATTGTCCTGGGCGAAGGCGTAGCCATGGCCATACCCGAGGCTGCCCCAGTCTTGCGCCACAATGTGGGGAATACCGTACTCGGTGCGGGTAAGGCTCGCCCGGTAAGTAGGTTCTTCCGGCGGCTGCGGCTCCGTGGGCACGGGCTGGGCGGGTCGGGAGGAACCGCTGTCACCGCAGCCGGCAGCGATCAGGGGCAGGGCCAGCAAGGCCGCGCGCAGTAGTGTTTGCATTATCCAGGTCTCCCGCCAGGGTTGTTATCACGCCATCATACGTAAACCCGCCGCCGCAAATCCACACCGCGTCCGCCTGCTGTCATCACCCGGGCGCAACAGGCTATACTCAGGCCATGCACTTTATCTTTGAAGTCCACATGAAACCCGGTTATGCGCCGGAGCGCTATGCCCAAGCCTGGGTGAAAGCCAGCGAACTGATCCAGCAGGCGCCGGGGGCGCTCGGCACCCGCCTGCACCGCAAGATAGGCGAACCCAATGTGCTGCTGGCCATTGCCACCTGGGAATCCAAGGCTGCCCGCGATGCGATGGAAGCGCGCCCGGATGAGCGCGTTGCCCAAATCATTGCCGAGCAGGCCCAGTTTGTCGAGGTGAAGGTGATCGGCGAGTACGAAGCGCCGGAATGGGAAGTCGTCATCCCCTGATATGCAGCTCTCTGTACTGGACCAGTCCCTGGCGCGTTGCCCCGAGGAAGCCCCCGTGGCCCTGCAGGAAACCCTGCAGATGGCCCGCTGGTGCGAGCAGCTGGGCTACAGGCGCTTCTGGGTGTCCGAGCATCACGCCTTTCCGGGGGTCGCTGGCAGCGCCCCCGAGGTGCTGCTGGCGGCCATCGGTGCCGCTACCGACACCATACGGATCGGCTCCGGCGGTATTATGCTGCCTCACTACAGCCCCTATAAGGTGGCCGAGGTGTTCTCTCTGCTCGCCAACCTTTATCCGGGGCGGGTAGACCTGGGCATCGGTCGCGCCCCGGGAGCTGATATGTCCACCGCAGTTGCCCTGGCGCCGGACGGCCGGCCCCGCTTCGAACAGTTCCCGATGCTGGCCACCCGTCTCGGGAAATACCTGTGGCAGGACAACACCCAGCCCCTGGTCAGCCCCAAACCGCCTGCCGGCATCCCCCTGTGGATGCTGGGCTCCAGCCCCGACAGCGCGGTGCTGGCGGCACAGCAGGGCTTGCCCTACAACCTGGGCCTGTTCATCAATCCCCAGGCCGACACCAGGCTGATCCGTCACTACAAGCGACACTTCCAGCCCAGTGACTTACAGCCGGCGCCCCACGCCATCCTTACCCTGAGCGTATTCTGCGCCGACGACGAGGAACGGGCCCGGGCCCTGCTGCTGGCTCACGACCTCAACCTGTTCCGCTTTTTCAGCGGCCAGAGCAGCGGTCTGTCCCTAACCCCGGAACAAGCGCTTGCCTATCCCCGTGGCCCCCGGGAAGACGCTTTTATCCGCAGCCGGGAGCACAGCCGGGCGGTTGGAACCCCGCAGCAGGTCTGGCAGAAGTTGCGAGCCCTGGCCGCAGCCCACGAAGCCGATGAGATCATGGCGGTGACCAATATGTATTATTTTGAGGACCGCAAGCGCTCCTTCGAACTGCTGATTCGCCATCAGCCGGACGCTTGATGGCCAGCGTCTCTACCCACCACTTTCTCGCCGTCATGCGTGGCGCCCAGCTCAAGGGCTGGTCACGCCAGAACCTGCTGCTGGAAGCAGGCATTCCCGACCAGGTCGATTACAGCAGCGAGCAGCGGTTTTCGATCCACCAGATGACCCGGCTCACCCGGACGATATGGCGGCTGCTGGACGACGAGTTTATGGGCTTTACCCGTCGGCCCTGCAAGACCGGGGCCTTCTCCTTCGCCCTGCGCACCATGCGAAAGTCGCACAACCTGCACGATGCCCTGCTCACCGGCTTTGAATTTTATCGCCTGCTGGGGGACGACATCATCACCGAACTCATCGTCGACGGGGCCACGGCCAGAATCGACATCCGCTTCGCCCACCCCGAGTTCGATCCCCAGCACTACTTTGAAGAATTCTGGATGGTGATCTGGCATCGCCTGATCAGCTGGCTTTCCGGGGTGCGTATTCCCCTGCTGCAGGTGCGATTCCGGCAGGCAGAGCCCGCCTACAGGAAAGAACTGTATTACATGTTCCCCGGCAAACACGCCTACGGCTGCGCCAGCAGCCAGCTGGAATTCGATGCCCGCTACCTGGCCCTGCCGCTGGTGCGCAGCGAAAAGGAAACCGAAAGCTTCCTGGCGCGTTCACCCTACAACCTGTTATCGATTCCCGGCTCCGACGGCACCCTGCAGGGAGAGATCATGAGCCTGCTCACGCCGGAGAACAACGACCCCCTCTGCTTTCCGGATATTGATGAACTGGCCCGGACGCTGAAGGTAAGCGGCACCACCCTGCGCCGGCGGCTGCAGGAGGAGTCAACCAATTACACCATGATCAAGACCGAGCTGCGCCGGCAGTTGGCCTACCGAATGCTCTCCGATGCCAGGATACCTGTGGGCAAGGTCGCCGAAGCGGTAGGCTTTTCAGAAACCAGTGCTTTCGGCAGGGCCTTCAAGGAGTGGAGCGGATTCACCCCGCGCCAGTACCGAAGCACCCTGCTGAATCCCGGTGATACCTGCTGAATCACGGTAACTGGCCGGGCTTATTGGGCTGTGGCGTTTTTTCAGTGATTGTTGCGACAGTGACAGAAAACCCACAATCGCCAGACGTGTTCAAAACGTGCTCTTCATACTTACTGAACAGTGCCCCAAGATGGGCATCAATGTCTTCCTGCGTAAAGTCGAGCGAGTGCAGACACTGAACGTCCAGGGACTTTGCCTTGCTCACGGCTTTGGCCACATCGTTGTAGTTGAATACGACGTTCAGTACACCTTCGCCTTTGGTCTGGAGAAAATGGGACACTGCACTGTCACTTTCCCGGCCCTTCATGGGTGCACACAGTTCGATTCCCGCATCCCAGCTTATGGCAACATTGATGCCATAATCCTCGCCTGTCCAGTTTGCGTCATCAAACTGTGCACCAAGCAATTCTGAATAGTAACGTTTCGATGCTTCCAAATCGTGGACTGCGACAATGATTCGATTGATACCTCTAAGATTCATAGCGTTAGCCTTTTCGTTGTTGACCGGCCCTTCAGCAATGGCACAGAGCGTCGAGCTCGACGGCAAATTTAAAGCGCAGCGGGAACATTATCCAATAGCACCATGTTAAGCATGTGCCAGTTTAAGTCCAGCGATACCAGCACAAATCAGACCCAGGCTGACCAGCTTGAGAACATCGGTTGACTCGTCAAACAGCACTATCCCAAGAATGGCGGCGCCCACAGCCCCGATGCCCACCCATATTGCGTAGGCTGTTCCTACAGGCAAAATTTTCAGCGCCAGGCCGAGCAACAGGAAACTGGGTACCAGGGGAAAAAACTGTTCCGACAGTAGGCCAGAACCTTGTAAATCCATCTGTGTACTTTAATCCAACGGCCCAGGCGATCTCTAGAAGACCGGCTATAAACAGAATTATCCAGTTCATATACACCTCTCGTATTTTGGGCTCGTCCCCTGGCAAATGTCGAGAGCTGACGTCGTCCTCGTTTCAGAATGTTTGACGCTTTGGGCTGGGGCGCGCGTTAGCGCGTCCCAAGCCACACTGGTTATTTTTCTGACTAGCAATTATCTTTTTTCGCTTGTCCAGGAGGACAGAAGTCACCGTTACCATCGTTGCCGTGCTTTGTCTTTGCCTCCAATTCGACTCCACCAACTTCACCTTTTACCTGGTGCAACGTACAACCACCTAAGCTGGCTGACAACGAAAGTACTACTGATATAAAAAATCTCATATTGAATCCCCAACTTTTGCTTTTTGGCGCAACTTGCTAAATTGCGCGCAGGTTGGAAAGTTAAAACACTTTCCGCGGTACGTGGCCAGACAGGATTGCTGCCTGAGCAACCAGTTCAGTGGTTGCTGTGCCCCGAACAGATGCCGACATGAATCGAATTCCTTCTCGATGCTGCAGGAATATAGCTTAGCCTGGCAGGTTATTTTGCGCACATTAACGTTTAGCTCAGCGACGCGACCTTGACCCTACACGTCTGCATTTACTTTTTATGTGGAGTAGCTCCGCTTTGTAAGTCACTCCAAAGCCAGGTAAACGACACCGAAAAAAGAGCCAGCGAAAATTAGCACGTTCGAAAGGATACCCGAAAATTCGTAGGCGGGGTGACCTTTGAACAAGATATGCAGTAATCCGTGGATTATGAGAAACAGCCCAACGCCTATACGTGCCATTTTACGAGTCTTTGAGTTTTCACTCGAAACCAGGGCAAGGATAATAGCAAACATTGGTATGTGTGCCATTGTAAAAACAATCTGTCCTGCTTCATCTGGAAGTGCGCGGATTAGTGGTATCACTCGCCATTCGTGATTGAGCATTGAGTCGAGCTCATGGGTAAATAGCGTTCCAAATCCCAGATAGAAGAATAAGTCTTTCATGCCAGATAACATCGCCAGCGGCGGGCGCGCTGTAAGCGCGTCCGGCGGCTGTAGGCCGCATACTGCTGCGTCTTGTTAAATGGCTCTCGGCACACGATCTGCCTGAGCCACGCTTTGATTTAATTGCCGGAGTTTGTTGAGGGATATTTGAAACTGGCCATTACTCGGTAGCCGCTTCCCTTCGAACTGCTTCCAAACAAGGATGCCAGGACCGTTGTAGATTTCCTCGAATGTACCGTCAGGTAGGATCTTGATAATAATCGTATGCTGTGGCTGACTCCGGAATGCAACAGAGTTGGATTGCGTAGCCTTGATCTCAACTTCCAAGCCGCGTTCAGTGACAGCGTCATAGCCTTTGTTGGATGCGGTTTTGAGATCAAGACTGTATGCATCGGCCACAAGGCATTCACCTAAACTGCCAACCATATGGCCGTCCGGAGTGAAGTGCCTACCCGGGAACATGGCCTCCAATTCATTGACCGTGGCGTAGAGTTGCTTGACCAAGGCCCGGAATGTATCGTGATCGATCATAGAAATTTAACGCCTTGCACATCAGCGCAGAAACCGCGTAGCGGTTTGGGCGTCCGGCCCCGCCGGGAACGAATGGGCGCGACTTGTTAATTTGCGCCCAGCGTGGACAGGAAAGACGTTTCCGCGGAAACGTGAAAGGATGGAACCTGCTGCCCGAGTAGTCTGATGCAATAATGTACCGCCTGGCGCAAATACTGACATGACTCGAACTCCTTCTCGATGCCTCATGATGCTAGCTTAACTCACCAAAGTGACTTGCGCACATTAACGCTTCGCGCCGGGGTGGCCGGTCGCCCGTCCCGGCGCGAAGCGCCCTTGCTGCTTGACTTGTATGGATGCCTGGCTGGTACATATTTTGTAGTATAGTGGTTGCAGAGGTAGTAAAGATGACGACAGCACAACTTGAAACCGTTAGAAACGAGGCTTTAGCGTTGTCAGAGACCGAGCGCGCACGCTTGGCCAGTGACTTAGTGGTAAGCGGCGTTAAATCTGCCTACTTGCCCCTGGGATAAGCCGGCACATTTTTTTCAAATCGCGGCAGGTCAACGTTCCACGGGAGCAGGGCCTCGAGCTTCTCCACCGTATCTGCGGCG
>NZ_QRAN01000034.1 GCF_003457605.1 Seongchinamella sediminis | reverse complement strand
AACGAATTCTGGTAGCATTTTGTCACGGCGGAATTTCTTGTTGGTATGGCTTCGACACCCTTATTTTCAAGATCTTTCCGTCGTTTTACTATCCCCTTCGTGAATTTTTCAGGCTAGCGGCAATAAACCGTTGGAATGAAGTTGTCGACAGGCTGCATTGTCGCAGCTGTGAAGCGCCGCTGAAAATATCGGAACACTCTCCAAACTCAGTAAACAAAATGGCCTACTCGGTGACCTATTGGCACTGTGCCGACACGTCTTGCTCTGAGTACGCTCGCTCGGTCAAGTTAAGCCATTGTCAGGGTTCTAATTGCGACAAGATCATCGACAGTCGTGAAGATAAGCATGCCTGCAACCCTTGGGAAGTACGCTCGTACAAGAAAATGTACTTCTGTAGTAAATGTGGATCTTGCTGCCCATCGCACGCTAATGCTAAAGGCTATTCGACATGCCCGGGTTGTGGGCGGGCAGATGGGTACACATCACCCCCAGATGGGAGTGGCCGCATGACCTGTATTCATTGTGATCATCGGATTGTGGTTCCTTGGGATAGGCGGGAGTCTGTGCGCCAGGGATACGTGGACCAACCTGATTCCAGGGGAGAGTATGATAATGCACCTGGTATATCAACGCAGTTTGTTTTGCCTATTCAGTTTTTGACCCCCGGAACAGGCGGCTGCATGAGGTTGTCTCGCGATACCTCAGGGCCAGTTCTTTACGTTTATGATCTTTTTGCCTGTCTGAAGAATGGTTTTGTGAAGAACCTGGCAGGCTACCAAAAGATCTACGATGTAATGGCCTTGGAGAAACTTCACTATCTCGGGAAGTTTCATCCTCGCTATGGCCACGGTGAATCTGATTCATACGGCTTGCTGAAGCATCTTGCGAATGTCTCAAGTCAGGAGATGCTGGAGGGACTGGATTCAAGGGTATGGAAGTATCTGGCGAATCTGCTCCAGGCGACAGAGGCGAGTGGAGTACTGCGGCACTATGAAAAGCTAGAACTGCCATTTACGTTAGCCCTTTTTTCTCTGGTAGGGGCAGGTATTGATGTCGACCGTGGCTCGCTTCTGGATATGACAAGCAACATTGAGCTGGAGCGTAACAAGCTCGTAGAGCCTTTACGGGAGCAGGGCATTGATACGCCAACGCGTGATAGCCTGCGCGAATGGTTGCCATATAGCGATAGCCCAATCGATTCTTCCTTTGTGATGGATCGAATCGACCATATTGATTTCAAATCTGTACGTCATCTCGATCAAGTGTTTGACGCTTTCTACAGGATAGAAAAGCTCGAGAGAATGGGAGCCTGTATCAAGGGGATTTCCGAATACACTGGAAATTTCGTGCCAGACTATCAAGTGATCGGCACTAACACGCTTCGCTGCACATCAAAGAAGCCCAATTTACTAGGCTTTCCCAAACAGCTACGCCCCATCGTCAGAGCGGCGAATGGTAAGTGCATCGTCGAATGCGACTATGCTCAGATGGAAGTGGGAATTTCTGGCGCCCTTGCCGAAGATGAACTGCTTATCAGTGATTACAACAGCGGAGATGTCTACAGTGCCCTGGGTGCAGAACTGGGTATCGACCGCGATAGTGCCAAGTTAGTCTTTCTCGCCATACTTTATGGTGTTGGAGAGAGGACAGTGCAGGTATGGCTACAAAAGCCCCGAGACAATGTTCGTCAATTTCTGCAGGAATTATTTGCCCGATATTCTCATTTAGAGAGTTATCAAGAGGAATTGGTAAACCAGGGCCGAAGTCTGGGCTATGTTGAGTCGATCAGCGGCGTGCGTCGATCAGTAAGAACGAAAGATCGATCTGGTACCGTGGATCAGGAGTCAACTCGGGCGTGGGAAACGAACTGGTTCAAAAATTATCCAGTTCAGGCAAGTGCGGCAACTGTGTTCAAACAGGCGGTAATTGAAGTTGGCGAGAATGTGGAGCCACGTGAATTTAAACTGATTGCGCCTTTGTACGATGCAATCGTTTTCGAGGTTCCACTTCAGAAGAAGGATTTCTACACCGATTTAGTAGTGTCGGCGATGAAGCGTGCCATGGTTGGGTACTTCCCTGTGCTAAATCCGCAGATTTCTGTAAATGACCATGACGTCAGTTGCTGGAATGGCGGGGAGGGCGTTGCTGGGATAAATGACTTTCTCAGCGAAGGTGTCTTAGTGTAGTGCGCCAGTTTATGGCTCGCCTAGTACTTGAAATCTGCGTTTAAGGCCGGCAACAAGTTTAGTTCAATGGTTCCTCTCGAGAGTGATTGGAGAGGTAAGAAATATTATAAAAGTATAAGATATATTATTCTACGCGTTGACCGAAAAGTAGGAAAAGCTAATAAAAACAGTTAGTTAACAATCTGGCATGCATTCTGCAATACCGATGAAAAGATCATTTGTATTGGAGAAAACACCATGAGCCAACGCATAGTAATCAACCCCAACGATCCCGTTACCTGCCCAGATTGTTCCCATGAATTCCCCCTGGTCCAGGGTATCTCGCATCACCTGATAGAGCGCTACGAAGAGGAGTACGACCAGAAGCTCAGCGAAGAGCGAGCGGCACTGGAAGCCCGTGCTCTGAGAGCAGCCGAGCGCCAGTTGGCCACTCGGTTTGAAGAACAGCTCGGTGAACTCAGCGAGAAGCTCGAGGAAGCGGAGGCTGATCGCGACAAGGTAACAGGGAAGCTGATCAGGGAGAGAGAGAAGGCTGTCCTGGAAGCCAAGCAGGAAGCTCAGGAGGCGCTTGATGAGCTCCAAACCCAGCTTTCCGAAAAGGACGAGAAGCTGGAAAAGTTTCGCAAGGAAGAACTCGCCCTGAGGAAGGCAAAACAAGCGCTCGACGAAGAAAAGCGAAATCTCGAGCTCAATCTGCAACGACAGTTGGAGAAGCAGCAGCAAGCTCTTCGTTCTGAGCTTGGGAATGAATTTCAGCTGCGTGAGGCGGAGCTCCGCAAGAAGATCGACGATGCCCACCAGGCCAATGAAGATCTGAAGCGGAAGCTCGAACAAGGATCACAGCAGCTTCAGGGAGAGGTGCTGGAGCTTGAGCTGGAGGATGTCCTTACCCAATCCTTCCCCATTGACTCTATAGAGTCTGTATCGAAGGGCGTTCGAGGCGCTGACGTAATCCAGACGGTCAATCTAAGGAGCGGTGCGACCGCAGGAAAGATTGTGTGGGAGACCAAGCGCGCCGAGAACTGGTCGAACAAGTGGATTCCCAAGCTGAAGGATGACCAGCAGTCCATTGGCGGCGAGATCGGTGTGCTTGTTAGCACAGCTTACCCGGCAAACGTCGACGAGCCGTTCACGCAGATCGATGGCATCTGGCTCGTTAGGCCGGAGTTTGCGAAACCGCTTGCAGATGCACTTCGGGCCATTCTTATAGAATCGTTTCGTCAGAAGATCGCTTCATCCGGCAAGAACGAAAAAATGGAAGCGCTATACGACTACGTGTGTTCAGCACAGTTTGCTCAGAAAGTGAGGGCCGTGCTGGATGCGTATACCGCCATGCGTGATGACCTGGAGCGGGAGAAGGCTGCTATGCAGAGGCTCTGGAAAAAGCGAGAGGGGCAGTTGGAACGGATTACCGTCAATGTGGTGGGTATATGCGGCGAGCTCCAGGGGCTTTCTACGGCTTCTCTGCCGCATCTGGATGAAATTGCGCCCATCGAGGTCGCATAAATTGGTAGACAGAGCGCAGGGGATATGAACGAAGAGCAGGAAGAGATATGTCGCAAGGTAAGGGCGATGACCAAAGCGCTTTTGAAGAGGGGTGCTGAGCCTAGTGATGTCTCTTTCGCCCTGAGCTTGGTCGCAACAGAGCTGGGCTTGAAGGTGACCGAGGGAAGCATCTCCGTTTTCCCTGTGGTAATGACCGGAATCACCTATGCGGTAGCGAACGCAATGGAGGATACAGCGGATAGCTGCGAGGCCGAAGATGCCGAGGTTCCCGTCGGCGCTACCGTGCATTGAAGCTGCCCCGGCGTATCTATACAAAGGTTGAGATTACTAAGGAGAGTGAAATGACTAACGGACCAGTACTTTCAAAAAGCCGATTCATGGCGGGGCACCAGTGCCCGCTTCAGCTTTGGCTGAAAGTGAATGAGAAGAATGCGCCTGAGCTTGAGGTTGATGAAGTTGCACGGGCACGCATGGATAGCGGCACCCGGGTGGGTAATGTCGCCAGAGATTACTATCCAGGCGGCCTGCTCATCGAAGGCGAGCGATATGAGTACGAAAAGAAGTGTGCGTTGACTAGAGAGGCGATAGCCGCAGGCGCCAGCGTGATTTACGAGGCTGCCTTCGAGCATGAAAACACCTTTGTTGCTATCGACATACTTTCGCTTGAGGCAGATGGATGGGTGATTCGGGAAGTGAAGTCCTCCACGAGTGTCAAAGACGAGCATATCCCTGACATTGCTGTTCAGCTGATGACCGCCAGAGCAGCAGGGCTGCAGGTTGCACGCGCAGAGGTGGTATACCTGAACAGGGACTGCAGATATCCCGACCTGTCCAACTTGTTTGCCTCGGAAGATGTGACGTCCAGGGCGGAGACCTTGCTGGCTGATTTGGCAGAGCTGGAGCAGAGACTTCAATTGGTCATGATTCAAGAGAAGCCGGAAATCGAGCCTGGTCAACATTGTGATTCTCCACGAGACTGCCCTTTCAAAGGACGTTGCCTCCCGGAACTGCCCGAACATCACGTCAGTACCCTGTACAGACTGGGCAAGGACAAGGCGCGTAGCCTGGTAGCCGAAGGAGTTCACACGGTTGATCAGATCGGGACTGATGTGAAACTCAGCGCCACGGCGGCGAGACAGGTCGATTCAGTCCGTGCTGATCAGGTAATCATAGAGCCGGGCCTGACGGATGGATTGAACACTCTGTCCTTCCCGGCTGCGTTCCTGGATTTCGAGACCGTGTCCATGGCAATACCTGCTTGGGATGGGTGTAGCCCGTACACCCAGGTTCCCGTTCAGTTCAGCTGCCATGTGATGGCCGCTGATGGGGCTATAGAACACTATGAATGGCTGGCTGTGCCTGGAGGCGACCCGCGGCAAGACCTTGCCAAAGCGCTGGTGAGAGCCTGTGACGGCGCGGCCTCAGTGGTTGCCTACAACGCGGGATTTGAAAGGTCTTGCATTAAGGGGCTGGTTAATATTTGCCCAGAGCTTGAGGGCGAGCTAGTCACTATTGCAGACAAGCTGGTAGATCTTCTCCCAATCGTGAGAAACAACGTCTACCACCCCAAATTTCATGGCAGCTTCAGCATTAAATCGGTCCTGCCGGCGTTGGTGCCTGGTGCCGGGTACGCAGATTTGGAAGTTGCCTCAGGGGACGTCGCTGCGCTCAAGTTGGAGCAAATGATGCGGGGAGAGTTCGAGGGCAGTACTGGCGAACTCAGGGAGGCACTCTTGAAGTACTGTGAGACGGATACATACGCCATGGTAGAACTCTACCGGAAGCTTCTAGAGATTGCTGATCAGGCCGCGGCCTGATCAGAAAAAGAATTACCCCAGCGTAGGTGGGGCCAATAACCTGCGCTGCCGTGCCACGCCCTTGGTTGGCCCTGCTTAGGGTGTTGATTGGCGATAGCATCGTGATGATGCTTATGATGAAGGTGGTGAAGTGTGCTGTGATTATGGCTGGTAGGTTCCAGTCAGAAAGCTAATCGGCGTGCTGCGCTATAAGCCACCGTGATTCATGGTGAGCGGTTGACGGCTGGGAAAGACCGGCAAATTGCCCAACTGACGACCTTCACGTGCGAGCGGCAGTTACAGTGATGTATTACTCTTATTCGATGGAAATGGCGATCGAAAACAATTACTTAGATCGGAGTAGGGCGCATCCTGAGCAAGCTGGCGTGATCCATCTTCGAATTGACACTTTTGGCAATTTATACGCCGAGGGTGGTTGCTAGTATGATTAAGCAACATCTTTTCTGTAAATTCGGTTATCCCTCGACCGCTTCTTAGTCGCTGAAGGTGACGTACCGCTTGTCTGCGGTCTGCCAGTCCTCAGCAATTTCCATCAGTACCGCCGACACCAGTCGCAGGCACGATGCCTCGTTGGGGAACAGCCGGGCCACGCGAGTGCGCCGGCGGATCTCCTCGTTCAATCTCTCTACCAGGTTCGTGGTCCGCAGCCGGCGACGATGGGCTGGTGGCAGGCTGAACACGGTGAAGCCTTGCGGCAGGGCTTCCTCGGCCCAGGCCGCGAGCTTCGGCGCCGTCTTCTGGTAGCGCTCTACAAACATGTCCAGCAAGCGCTCGGCCTCATGCTGGTCGGGCGCGTTAAAGATCGCCCGGATGTCCGCCGCGACCGGTGAGCGCATTGCAACCGACGGCACGTACTGCCCGGCGTTCTGTTGCAGATGGAACTGGCACCGTTGCCACGGCACGCTGGGAAACACCGCCCTGCGGGCCGCCTGAAGCCCTTCATGAGCGTCGCTGGCGATCAGTTCGATGCCGTACAGCCCCCGGTCCTTGAGTGAAGTCAGAAACGCACGCCAGTGGACCTCTGCCTCGGACAGGGATACCGAGCAGCCCAGGATATCGCGCCGGCCATCGGCGTCCACCCCACAGGCGATCAACACGGCGGCATCGATCACCTGACCACCCTGACGCACCTTCTCGTACTGGGCGTCCAGCACCACATAGCGATAGCGACCCAGATCGCGCTCACGCCAGGCAGTCAGTAGCTCGTCCAACTCAGCGGCGGCCCGGGAGACCTGGGTGGAGCTCACATCCATGCCGCACAGTTCCTCCACGATCCGCTTCACCCGGCGCGTGGAAACACCCTGGACGTACATTTCTGCAATCGACAGCAGCAGCGCACGCTCTGAGCGCAGGCCTTTCTCCAGGCTTTGGGGGTAGAACTCGCAGTCGCGGGTCTGCGGCACCTTCAGCGGCAACTCCCCGAGCCGGGTTTTTACCCTCTTGCCTTTGAAGCCATTGGCGTAGCCACGGCGGTCCTCTGAGCGCTCGTAGGGCCTGACACCAAGGTACTCGCTGCGCTCTGCCACCATCGCGGCATTCATCAGCACGGTGACCGCCTCTGCGACGCCGTCAAATCCATTTTCTTTGAGCAGTTCCACTGCATCGTAAATCGCACTATCCTGTGATTGCTGAGCCATTCGTCTTTTCCTCTAGTTTGTAAATCGCCAAATTCACAATCGAAAGGATAACCGGGTGGCTCAGCTCTTCAACGCCACCTGAAAATTACAGAAAGAATGGTGCACTACCGCTAGTATTGTAAACAGGGGTTTTCTAATTGACCGCGGAGTATGAAATGCAGGCAAAGATGGCTGATATTCAGCTTGATGTGACCAAGGTTATTCTGGTGTTCCTGGAGTACTGGCTACCTCGTGTGGCCGGTGAGGCGTGGTGGAAGGAATGTGTGCTCTACAAAGTCAGCGATTCGCAGAGACGGCACATTGAATCCCTCAAGATAGATTCTCTATCAGGCTTGGATCTTGCCGCCCTGGGGAGAATTTTGGATCGAAACTGGCATGACATAGGATACAAGGCTGGTCTGAGCCACGATGCGCGCCATTATCTGAAAGAAGTCCTTATGATTCGCAATAGGTGGGCTCATGCAGGGGTAGATGCCTATCCAGGCGAAGATATTTATCGCGACCTCGATACTCTGGTTAGATTTCTCATTGCGTTTGATGCGGACGATGATCTGGTGGAGAGGGCCCGATCTGAGCGTGATGCGATTCTCGGCAAAGACAATTCAACTGCGCCGGATCTCCCCGAAGCTCCGATACCCTCCCCAGCCCCTGATGGCGATGACGCTACGAGCTTCAAGATTGGGGATATGGTTTGCACGTCCGCCGATCATGAAAAGTACGGTCCAGTAATAGAAGTGCAAGCAGGTAGCGAGCAGCATCGTTACAAGGTTTTCGTAGATAAAAGTCCATCTTGGTATTACGAATCGCAACTGGAACTCATGGAGGAAGATTCGAACGAACTTACACAAGTAAACCTTGATACCTTCAACGCGCTTCTATCCGCTCGTCAAATACAGCACCCGGGTCTATCCACTCTATATTCACTAAATGCGGCTCGAATAGACTTCATTCCCTATCAATTCCGTCCAGTTATGAAGTTTATTCGGGCTGACCGTCCCCGTCTTTTAATTGCCGATGGTGTGGGTGTCGGTAAGACAATTGAAGCAGGTTTGGTTTTGAGAGAGTTACAAGCACGGATTGACGTTAAGTCTGTGCTAATTATATGTCCAAAACCGCTTGTGACAGAAAATAAGTGGGTCAACGAAATGCGACGGTTTGATGAACGTTTTACTCAGCTTGACGGCGCGGCTCTTAGATACTGTATCTCTGAGTGTGATATGGAAGGAGAGTGGCCCGACCAGCATGCCAAGACGGTTCTTCCGTACTCACTTTTTGATGACGTGTTGATTCATGGTACAGATTCAAATGGCTCGACAAGGCGCAAGAAATCACAGAAGGGTTTGCTAGATCTTGATCCTCCGCCGAAATTCGATCTTGTGATAGTAGATGAAGCTCATCACGCCCGCAATCCATCTACGCTGAACTACGAAGCGGTGAGATTTTTCTGTGACAATGCAGAGGCCGTTGTTTTCCTGACTGCGACTCCTGTACAGCTTGGCAGCGATGACCTCTATATTCTTCTGAACATGTTGCGCCCAGACTTGGTAATAGATAAGAAAAGCTTTGAACATATGGCGGAACCCAACCCATATATCAATCAAGCTATAGATTTTGTTAGAGGAGGACAATCGGGCTGGGATGTAAAAGCAGTTGAAGCTTTGGAGAGGGCTGGAAACACGCCTTGGGGGGAAAGGATACTCAAGAGAAACCCGGATTTTCAGGAGACTGTTACAAAGTTCAAAAGATCTGGTTTAAGCGATGTTGATAGGGTGAAAGCCATTCCGGTTCTCGAAGACCTCCATACATTCTCTAATATTATTAATCGAACTCGTAGAAGGGATATCGGTGAATTTACCGTTCGTGAACCTAAAACCATTGAGGTCGAGTTTACGGAAGAGCAGAAAGTACTTCACGATGCATTGCTGGAGGTGCAGGAAGAGATCTACTCGAAAATACATGCCGGCAAAAGCATCAACTTTATGATGACGACCATACGCCGGCAAGCTGCGAGTTGTTTGTTCGGGTTAAAGCCCCTGATATCGGACATACTAAATAGACGAACTGAAGATTTGTATGAGCAGGAAGGGTCTGACGGTTATGCGCCATACGCGGCCGAAGTAATCCAGGTCCTGGAAGAAAAAATATCAGGTGTAGTAGAGCTGGCCTCTCGCTTGGGAGACGAGGATCCGAAGCTTCGAGCTCTTCAGGTTGTAATTCGGCAGAAACAAGCCCTCGAAAACAATAAGCTGATGGTGTTCAGCAGCTTTCGACACACATTGTCCTACCTTTACGAAAATTTAGTCAGAGAAGGCATGCGTGTAGGCTTAGTTCATGGTGGGGTGCCAGATGCCGACCGCGTCAATCTTAGGCGAAGATTCCAGATGGGCCCGGAAGATTCGGAAGCCCTCGATGTTTTATTATTTTCTGAGGTAGGTTGTGAAGGCCTCGATTACCAGTTCTGTGACTGTATGGTTAATTACGATTTGCCTTGGAACCCAATGAAGATTGAGCAGCGAATAGGTCGAATAGATAGAAATGGGCAGAGAAGCGAAAAAGTAATCATCTATAACTTTATTACACCAGGAACTGTTGATGCCGATATATATAGTCGTTGCTTAATGCGTATTGGAATTTTTGAGCGCTCTATAGGCGCTGGTGAGGAAATACTCGGTAGTATCGCCAAGCAAATAAAAGACGTAGCTGAAGACTTAAAGCTTACTGCAGAAGAAAGGCAGGAGAAACTGCAGCAACTAGCGGATAACGAAATCCGTCACGTTCAGGAGCAGCAGAACCTGGAAGACAAACAGGCTGAACTGTTCGGAATTCGCCTTCCGGCTGACCAGTTACAGCAGGAGATTGATAACGCCTCAAGCTATTGGCTTTCTGTATCCTCGCTTGAAAATTTGGTTAGAAACTATTTCAGGCAGACTTTCAAGGATGACAACGAGTACCTTCTGGGAGAGAAGCCAATCAAGAGCCTGCGTTTATCGCAAGAGCGTAGGGAGCTTCTTCTCTCTGATTATCGATCCCTACCACGAATCGCATCGACAGCAAATAAACAGTGGGAAGACTGGTTAAAGGGTAGGGATCAACACCTACAGCTAACGTTTGACGGGGCTACTGCTGCAGAAGACGCTTCAGTGGCATTTATTAACCCACTACATCCCCTTGTGAAACAGGCCGCCAAATTCGTCGGGAATATGGGAGCTAAGCCGATTGTGACACTTAGCGTGGTGGATGATACCTGTGAGCCTGGAGACTATCCCTTTGCGATTTATGAGTGGTCATATAGCGGAGTTTCAAATGATCTCACGCTACAGCCTATTGCTGATGATCCAGTACTCGCAGAACGGCTACCCCTTCTCCTAGAGTACGCCCGTGGACTTGAGATCAATGAGGATGACCTACCAACGGATAACGTCTTCAACGACCTCGATGGAATGCATTTCGAGCTTTGGAACAATGCAAAGAATCGTCACGTTGATCATACTGAACGACTCGTGAGTCATCGGCGTGAGAGCCTCGATACTAGCCACGGAGCTAGGGTTGCTTTGTTGGAGGAAAAGATTTCGAACGCTACAAACGACAAAATTATAAGGATGCGTCAAGCCCAAAAGAACAATGCAGACATGGACTACAAGCGACATTTATCCGAATTGAAGGAGGCAGCAAGCAAAGCCGATATTACCTCACAACCGGTCGCTTTCGGATTAATCCGGATAATAGAGGGATCTAAGAATGACTAGAACGCCTCGAGAAGTAATTTCACAGATCGGGGAGATGCGATCTGAATGGCTTGAATTAACGAGGAAAAACAACTTTGAAGCCGGCTTAAGAGGCCTTCTATCGGAGCTGTATCCTGATGAAGCACATTTCGTCTACGAGCTTTTGCAGAATGCAGAGGATGCGGAAGCAACACAGGTAAGTTTTGAACTATCCAAGACGGAATTACGTTTTTCTCACAACGGGAGGCGGATGTTCACAGAAAGAGATGTTGAATCGATAACAGGCATCGGTGAAAGCACCAAGAAAGATGATGTCAACAAGGTCGGAAAGTTCGGCATTGGCTTTAAGGCAGTTTTCGCGTATAGCGATACACCTCAGATATATTCTGGAGACTACGAGTTCCAGATTGAGCACCTCTTTTGCCCCAGCTCTGTACCATCGGTCAAGAAGGAGGATGAAACAACACTCTTCATTTTTCCATTTAATAATAGCTCGAAGCCAGCAGCGCAATGCTACCAAGAGGTTATGAGCGTTTTTGAGCGAATGGACCATACCGCTATTTTATTCCTCAATAACATAAAGAGTATTGAGTGGAAAATACAGGGCCAGGCGCCGGGCTTAGTAATGAGAGATGATATGTCGGCGCTAGACGGCTCGTTGTGCCAAATATCTATAGTACATCCTAGCTCTGCCCAACTTGAAGAAGATGTATGGTTCCTGAAGTACCAGGCCCCTCTTGAAGGGCATGGTAATCTGATGTGCGGTATAGCGCTTCAGCTCGGCTTTAAAAAGAATGATCAACGGGAACTAAAGAAAGGCACACCCATTGATGAGCAAATGAAGGTTGTGGAAGCTGATGGGAGGTTGTGCATATTCTTCCCTGCTGACAAGGAAAGTACTGGGCTAAAATTTTACATCAACGGTCCGTTCGCCTCTGCAATAGATCGCGCTAGTGTCAAGCACGACCACGAGGATAATCGGAAGATTATGAGAACCTTGTCTGAGTTGGTGGTATCTGGGCTGTTTGAACTGAAAAAACACAAGCTTTTGAATTCGGATCTCCTGGCTGTTCTTCCAATCAACGAGGATACTCTTCCTAAGTTTTATGAGCCAATTCGAGCCAGAGTGCATGAGGCGCTTAGTAAAGAAGCACTGATATTGACCCGTTCAAACAGCTATTCGCCTGCTGTGGAGTTAGTCAAGGGGCCAAAGGCTCTATCAGACGTATTCTCAGACGATGATGTCAGTTTTCTGTCATCCAAGATATCGAAGAAATGGGCGGTGGGAGTCTTGCAGAATTCCCGGGCGGACAAATTGCTATCTGACCTAAAAGTGTCTACCTGGGGGTATTCGGAGGTGCTTGATGATATCCATTCCAAATATTGGTTCTTCAACGCAAAGAAAGTAGATACAGATTGGCTTGCAGCCAAATCTTTACCTTGGCTGAGGAAGTTTTATTTGACACTGTACTCCGCTGCAAAGCGAACAGACTCAGAATCTAAACTTTCAAGCCACTTGACCATATGTTATACGAACGAGAGAACTGTAACTCGGTTTGACGGCGTGTATTTCCCAGCTAGCGGTAAGAACAAGGCTTACGGATATACCACGCTTCATCACGACTTATTCCGAGAGTTGACAAAGGATGAACGTACTCGAATGAGATCCTTATTCGAAAAGCTCGGGGTCTCACTATTTGGCGAGAGAGAGGAGATACAAAATATTCTCGATTCTTACTATTCAGAGGAGGTTGACGAGGATATAACAAGAAAACAACACAGCGAGCATATGAGTCGATTCATTGATTACTCTGAAAAGACGAAGAATTATTCTATTTATAAAGACTATTCGATATTCCTCTCTGGAGATGCAGAGTCTTACTTGGAAGCTCAGCACGGCTTCTTAGACAAGCCAATCAAAAACACCGGCATCAGCTGCATATATGATAATGCTATCCCTTCAAATGCAAGGTATCCACTCTGGTCGGGGTATGCAAAAGTTGCTGGATTTAATAACTTCGCCATCGCGGTCGGTGTTGCCAGCTCTCTAGAAATCGTCAAGTCCAGTGTCTGGAGAAACCCCAAAAGATCTACGCTATTTGAAGGTATGTCTGGCTCGCGTGAAACACATACACGAACCAACGAAGATTACACCATCACTGATTTAGAAAGCTTGTTGGATAAACGGGATCCCAAGATTGCTAAACTGATTTGGGATACAGTAAGGCAGGCTGATCCCAGAGTTCTCAAGGCGCGCTACAGGCCAAATCAGCAATATACTATGAGAACTGTTAGCTCTACGCTAATTCAAATGCTCACGACCGCCGCGTGGATTCCCGACAAGTCAAATAACTTCAAGAAAGCACAAGATATTCGGAAGAGCGATCTAACGTCAGATTTAGAGTATGACGATAGAAACGGCTGGCTTACAGCGATTGGCTTTGCTGAGAAGGAAAAGAAGGCAACCGCTGATTACCAGCTGAAAAAGGATACTGCCGAGAAAGTATTTGGCCTGTCACTCAGTGACATTGAGCTTTTGAAAGAGCTGAAAAATTCCCCTGATGAATACAACAAAGTGAAGCGCAAAGTTCAAGAGCTCTCGAACCCCGTGGAGTTCCCAGAAAGATTAGTTAAGAATCCGGAAAGGAGAAGAACGAAAGTCACTAGCTCGGTCAAGGACTCCAAGGGTGTCAAGTACGCGACGAAGGATAGATCAGTCAGGGAATCTCAAACTAGCATTGAACCCGATGCATGGCTTAGAGAAACGTACAGAAACAGCAAAAATCAGCTGATATGTCAGCTTTGTCATGATGTTATGCCCTTCAAGAAACGCGACGGCGAGTACTACATGGAGGCCGTCGAAATAGCTTCCGGATTCAAGCTGGAGCGTGAGGAGCAGCATCTTGCTTTATGCCCTGTATGTGCCGCCAAGTATAAAGAGTACATAAAGCGTGATAGCGACGCTTGCCGGGCCTTTTTGGAATCGATCTATTCAACTGAGGGATCGGAAATCGGTCTAAATTTCGGAAGGGAGAAGGCCAGTATGAAATTTGTCGAATCCCATATCCACGATCTAAGAGTGCTTCTAGACGAGACTGGTTTGCCCGATGGATAGTTTCGGAGGGTTACCTGGTTGAACTCCTGCGGCACGGCCTTGTGGAAAAGCATCGCAGATGCCATTGGTCTACGGCGATTTCACCTTGGCTTTGGTGTGCTCTATCTCATTGACCGCCAGGTATAGCTGGTAATCGTGCCGTTCCAGATTGTCACAGTACTCGGTTCCACGATCTGTTTGTCAGGATGCGGAGTACAGGCAATGAATGCTGCTCGTAGAACGGGTGCCTTTTGATCGCAGGTTTCTGGATCGCCAAACAGTTATCATGAGAATACTGCCAGAATCGACTGCTCCTTTTTAGCCGGGCAGAGGTGCGCATAGACCTGGGTGGTCTTCACGTCCGTGTGCCCCATCAGGTCCCGGATTTGCAGGATGCTCACGCCGTCGATGGCGAGCCAACTGCCGAAGGTATGGCGAAGATCCTTGAATCTAAAATCATTCAGCTCAGCCTTTTTCAAGATGGATCGCCAGGCTTTGGAGATATTGTCCAGTCTTCCCCCAGTTTTGGGGCTCTTGAAGACTCGCCCGGACGTACCATGCTGGCGGCCCCATTGTTCAAGAATGTTCTTCACGCCGGGTGACATCGGCACGACGACTGGCTGAGGATTCTCAGCCTGGTGGCTGGTCTTGTTGCGAACTTTACGTATCTGGTTGTTGGCAAAGTCAACGTGCTCCCAATGGAGGTCGAAAATATCCCCCATATCAAACCCGGTGTGGTAGGCGAGCACAACGATCGGGGTCACATGGTCCGGGTAATCCTGATCAGAGTAGGGCTCCAGCCGTTTCTTCTTGTGGTTGCGGCTGGATTGCCACTCCACATAGCGAGCTCTCTTTTCCTTCAGTTCCTTATCACGCTCCTCAAGCGCGGACAGTAGTCGTATTTCTTCCTCTCGGGTGAGATATCGGACCTTGGGCGGGTTCACCTTTTCAGTGATTTTTCGCTTGAGCGAATAATTCTGCAGCTCGAATCGATCGATCAGCTTGTAGTGCTTCACGGCCGTATTGATACACGCCTTCAGGTAGGTGTAAATCCGTTTGATCCGGGCAAAGGTGACGTTTCGACCGCGAGAGCTGCGCCACTGTTCGATGTCACGGCTGTCGATTTGATCGATGGGTTTGTCCTTTAGGAATTCGAACTCCCGCTTCAGGGTTTTTACCATCTCAGCCCCGGTGACGCTGTGTTCCAGCGCATAAGGCGAGTAGTAATTGTCGATGTAATTGAATAGATGAAGGTGAGCGTTGTTTGCCTCTCCGGCGTCTAGAGCTTCCTGTTCCCGTACCGCTCGCCTGGCGGCCCTTAGATCAATGCCTTTTGCCACCTCGCCAGCCTTGATTGCTACGGCATCCCGGGCGTCCGCCAGCGATAAAATCGACGCGTTCCCAATGGGCTCCTCGAGGACACGGCTGCTACCTGAAGGACGGTACCGGTAATAGAAATATTTGCCGCCATTGGGACTGACTTTCAGTACCAGTCCTGGGGTTTGGCTGTCTGTCACCAAGTAGCGCTTTGCCTTGGGCTTCAGGTTTTTGATGACTGTGGCGTTGAGTTTTTGGGACATGTAGATGAGCCTCTGAATCGCAATTATAGGCCTAATAGAAAGGCTGTCACAAGTTCTGAGTTTTGCTCGGTGACACAATAGCCACACAAATTTGGCGCATTTTGACAGGCTCTCCGGAACAGAAAAGTACAGGGCCGGACAAGAAGGAACATCATAAGATACTGAAATATATAATATAAATAGAGTATTTTAATTTTTTAGACAGAAATCAAAAACAAGGGAAAGGTGACATTTTTGGCCTGTCACGCCGGAGGTCGCGGGTTCGAGTCCCGTCCGGTCCGCCATTTTAGAAGCCCGTATGTTTTTGAGACTACGGGCTTTTTTGGTTTTTGGGCATGCGCTCGCACTGCCCAAAACCTGATTTCTGTAAGCGCCAAACTAACCACGCCCTTCTCCTGAACTGAGCTGGCCTGCACCCTGTCAGCCCACACCGACAGGAGTAGCCCCCAGATCGGTAGGCAGGGGCCAACTGAGCCCGGCCTCCTCGGCCCGGCGCAGGTACTCGCTGACGGTGGGGCGGCCAATGCCGCACCTGGTGGCAATCTTGCGATTGCTCATGCCCCTGGCCCATTTGAGGCGCAGGACTTCTTTGATTTTACGCATGGATAACCTCTTTGCTGGCATCTGGTCCCCTCCGTTTGAAAGGGGCCAGAATACCGGTTAGTTATCCCGCGTCGGGGTGCTCCGCTGGTGGTTCTCGGACAGGCTGCCGGGGTGGCAGCTTTGCCGTGGAATCAGTGGCAGCTTTCGCGTGGAATGGGTGGCAGGCTTCGTCTGGAATCAGTGGCAGGCTTGGTCTGGAATACGCACGGTAGCCTACCGTCTGAACTCCTCATAACCCCCAATGAGTGCTGCCCCGGCACGTTGATAAACAATGGGGCTTGGGGGAGCTATGCCTGAAAAACACGAAATTGGATCAAATCAGCCGATCAACTGGCCAATCCCCGCGTTCTGAAAAAATCTCCGCGGGAACGCGGCCAAATCTGATCGCTCATGAAATATCCGGTCTAGTGCGTTATTTCATCAGCCGGTTCGGGCACGAGGTTCAATCCTTTCGCGTTTCCGCGGAAATTTTCTGTCCCAGCAAGTTGGGCACACATTAACAAAGAAGGGTCTTCACCAAATCGAGTGGGTAGATTAGCCTTGTCCTCATGAAAGATACACAGCTTTACAGTCAGATTCTCGGTATCCAGAAGCCCTGGAAGGTCACTTCGGTAAATGTGTCGCTTGCGGACGACGAGGTGGAGGTACATGTACAGCATGGTAGCGGCAAGCTGAAGTGCCCGAAGTGCGGGCAAGTCTGCCCGGGCTACGACAAACGGCCTCGGCGCTGGCGTCACCTGGATACCTGCCAGCTGAAGACCGTCCTGGTGGCAGACGTGCCGCGAGTGGAATGCAATGAACACGGTGTCGTCACCGTTGACGTCCCCTGGGCGGAGCCTGGCAGTGGCTTTACTGCCCTGTTTGAGGCGCTGGTGATTGACTGGCTCAAGACCGCGGCGGTCAGTGCGGTGGCGGAGCGCCTGCGGCTGAACTGGAATGCGGTGGACGGCATCATGCAACGGGCCGTTCGGCGAGGTCTGTCTCGCCGGGAGGCGCTGGCCCCGAAGCGACTGAGCGTTGACGAGACCGCCTATCGCAAAGGGCATGATTAC
>NZ_QRAN01000033.1 GCF_003457605.1 Seongchinamella sediminis | reverse complement strand
CAACGTGCAGATGGTTGCCACGCTGATCGCTCCCATCGCCATGGAAGAAGGCCTGCGCTTCGCGATTCGTGAAGGTGGCCGCACCGTTGGCGCGGGTGTTGTCGCCAAGATCATCGAGTAAGGTACAGTGTCATCCCGGCGTAAGCCGGGATCCATGAAAATGGATTCCGGCCTGTGCCAGAATGACTGAACACCGGCAAGCCGAGCTGTGAACCACAGTTCGGCTTCGTCGTCTGAACAAGAGTATTAGGCCAGTAGCTCAATTGGCAGAGCAGCGGTCTCCAAAACCGCAGGTTGGGGGTTCGATTCCCTCCTGGCCTGCCATTTTATGGCAGGGGGTGGCGCCGGTGAGCGTCATCTCGACAAGACAGGTAGCAACCCGCAGGGCAGGCGCATTGCGCAGTAGCTGTTGCGGGCGGTTACAGAAAGGATAGTTTGAATGAGTGTGGAAACAACCGCGAGCCGGTTTGACGGCCTCAAGTGGCTGGTCGTATTCGTACTGGTGGGTGTGGCGGTCGTTGGTAACAGCTACTACGCAGACCAGTCACTGCTTTACCGCGTGCTGGGTATTCTGGCGTTGGCGGTTGTGGCCGGCCTGGTAGCCCTGCAGACCGCCAAGGGTGCGGCGTTCTGGGCGCTGGTGAAAGGCTCCCGCACCGAGATTCGCAAGGTGGTCTGGCCGACGCGCCAGGAAACCGTGCAAACCACCATGATTGTGGTGGTGTTCGTGTTGCTGGTGGCCCTGATGCTCTGGGGGCTAGATTCGCTCCTTGGGTGGCTGGTGTCGCTGGCAATTGGATAAATTGAAGTAAGGGTCAGCCGATGGCAATGCGTTGGTACGTGGTTCACGCCTATTCAGGGTATGAGAAGAAAGTAGCGGCTGCCCTGAAAGAGCGCATTGAGCTGCACGGCATGCAGGATCGCTTCGGCGAGGTGCTGGTGCCCACCGAGGAAGTGGTGGAAATGCGCGGCGGCCAGAAGCGTCGTAGCGAGCGCAAGTTCTTCCCCGGTTATGTCCTGGTGCAAATGGAGCTGGACGACGATTCCTGGCACCTGGTCAAGGAAACCCCGCGGGTGATGGGCTTTATCGGCGGCAAGGCCGATGCCCCCGCGCCAATTACCGAGGCGGAGGCGAACGCCATCCTGCAGCGGGTAGAGCAGGGCGTGGAAGCGCCCCGCCCGAAAACAATGTTCGAGCCCGGCGAAATGGTCCGTGTTATCGACGGCCCCTTCAACGACTTCAACGGCGTTGTGGAAGAGGTCAACTACGAAAAGAACCGCCTCAATGTGGCGGTGCTGATTTTCGGTCGTTCCACCCCGGTGGAACTGGAATTCGGTCAGGTCGAGAAGGCCTGACCTGCAGGTGTCGTCCCCGCGCAGGCGGGGACCCAGAGACCTTTATACAGGCGCTGGATTCCCGCTGCCGCGGGAATGACGAAGTGAACTGGCGGCGAAGGTCGCCGCAATGGGGAGCTGTAGTAAGCGCAAGCCGAACCAGCGTTTGAACCCGGGAGAAAAGTAATGGCTAAGAAAGTCGAGGCTTATATCAAGCTGCAGGTGCCTGCCGGCCAGGCAAACCCGAGTCCCCCCGTGGGTCCGGCACTCGGTCAGCATGGTGTGAATATCATGGAATTCTGTAAGGCGTTCAACGCCGAGACCCAGGGCACCGAGCCCGGTCTGCCGATTCCGGTGGTGATCACCGTTTACAGCGACCGTTCCTTCACCTTCATCAGGAAGACACCTCCCGCGGCGGTACTGCTGCGCAAGGTTGCCAAGATCAAGAAGGGCTCCGGCACCCCCAACACCAACAAGGTTGGCAAGGTGACCCGCGCCCAGCTGGAGGAAGTGGCCACCCAGAAGTGGCCCGACCTGACTGCTGCCGACATGGACGCAGCCGTGCGCACAATCGCCGGTTCCGCCCGTTCTGCCGGGATCGAAACTGAGGGGGTGAACTAAGATGGCCAAGCTGAGCAAGCGCGCGAAGGCGTTCAAGGAAAAAGTTGACCCGATGAAGGCGTACCCGCTGGAAGAGGCGGTAGGCCTGTTGAAGGAACTCGCCACTGCCAGGTTCAACGAGACGGTTGAAGTTGCAGTCAACCTGGGCATTGACGCCCGTAAATCCGACCAGGCTGTACGTGGCGCCACCACCCTGCCCCACGGCACCGGTTCCGAGGTTCGGGTCGCCGTGTTCACCCAGGGCGAAGCTGCAGAGAAAGCCAAGGCTGCCGGCGCCGACCTGGTGGGCATGGAGGACCTGGCAGAGCAGATCAAGGGCGGCATGATGGACTTTGACGTGGTCATCGCTTCCCCCGACGCCATGCGCGTCGTCGGCCAGCTGGGTCAGTTGCTGGGGCCCCGCGGCCTGATGCCCAACCCCAAGACTGGCACCGTGACGCCCGACGTTGAGACTGCGGTCAACAACGCCAAGGCGGGCCAGATGCGCTACCGCACCGACAAGAACGGCATTATCCATGGCGGCATCGGCAAGATCGATTTCGAACTGGACGCCATTCGCGGCAACCTGGAAGCAGTGCTGGGTGACCTGAAAAAGGCCAAGCCAGCCGCCGCCAAGGGTGTGTACATGAAGAAAATCAGCCTCAGCACCACTATGGGGCCGGGCGTCACCATCGACCAGGGGTCGTTGGAACTGTAATTGTTGGCCCGCTCCCACAAGGGGCGGGCCCTCATTGTTTTCCACGGATGGAAAGCGGTAGACCGGTAAGGGCCCACCGGCCCGACCCGGTCCACTTTGAGGTCTTTGGACAAGGCATGGGTGCAAGCCCGATTAGCTGAAAACTGAAGGCCATCAAAGACCGTAGGTGCCAAAGTCGATGCGGTTTTTCGACAGCGGTTTAATTGAGGCCCCGGCCGAAACCTACGCAGATGGTGAACGTGTTCACCACGCAGAAGCGGCAGTCACATAGACGTGTGACTGCTCAACTTAGCAATCCAGGAGTAATTCCAGTGGCAATTGGACTCGAAGACAAAAAAGCGATCGTAGCTGAAGTTAACGAGACTGCCACCAGTGCTCTGTCCCTGGT
The DNA here is from genome assembly GCF_003457605.1 of Seongchinamella sediminis. Lineage (GTDB taxonomy): Bacteria > Pseudomonadota > Gammaproteobacteria > Pseudomonadales > Halieaceae > Halioglobus > Halioglobus sediminis. The sequence continues at coordinate 16,429 of NZ_QRAN01000033.1, read as the reverse complement.
GATCGCCGACGCACGTGGCGTATCAGTGGACGGAATGACAGCTCTGCGTAAGAATGCGCGCGAAAACCAGGTGACCCTCCGCGTTGTGCGGAACACCCTGGCCAAGCGCGCCCTGGAAGGAACCGAGTACGAGTGTGTTAACGACACTCTGGCCGGTCCCTCCCTGTTCGGATTTTCCATGGAAGATCCGGGCGCAGCGGCTCGACTCTTCAAGGACTTTGCGAAAGATAACGCAGCCTTTGAAGTCAAAGCATTGGCGGTAAGCGGCCAGATGCTGGGTGCAGAACAGTTGGATGTTCTGGCTAAGCTGCCTACGCGTGACCAGGCACTCTCGATGTTGATGAGTGTCATGAAAGCGCCGGCAACCAAGCTGGTTCAGACAATGAACGAAGTACCTGGAAAACTGGTTCGCACACTCGCAGCAGTACGCGATCAGAAGGAAGCGGCGGCGTAAGCCACTGTTTCAACGTTTTTACAGCTAACGGAGATATATGTCATGTCTAAAGAAGACATTTTGAATGCAATCGCAGAAATGAGCGTGATGGAAGTTGTTGAGCTCATCGAAGCAATGGAAGAGAAATTCGGTGTAACTGCTGCCGCTGCTGTTGCAGCTGCGCCTGCAGCTGCTGGCGGCGACGCCGCTGCCGCTGCTGAAGAGCAGACCGAGTTCGATGTTGTACTGACCTCTGCCGGTGAGAAGAAAGTTAACGTCATCAAGGTCGTTCGTGCAATCACCGGCCTGGGCCTGAAAGAAGCCAAGGGCCTGGTCGACGGCGCGCCTTCCCCCATCAAGGAAGGTGCTTCCAAGGAAGAAGCCGAAGACATCAAGAAGCAGCTGGAAGAAGCCGGCGGCGCAGCTGAACTCAAGTAAGTTCAGCGATCGCCCGGCCCTGGCCGGGCACGGACAAGGCTGGTGGTGCCAAGTGCCCACCGGCCTTTTCCCGCTTCATACAAGCAAGTTTTTGAGGCCGTAGATTACGGTCTGATGAGCCCCGGGTTGGGGGCTGGAATTACATACGCTGGGGAGTACTGATGGCATACTCGTACACTGAGAAAAAACGCATTCGCAAGGATTTTGGCATGTTGCCGAAGGTAATGGATGTTCCTTACCTGCTTGCGATCCAATTGGATTCATACCGGAAATTCACCCAGCAGGGGGTTCCCCTCGATCAGCGCGGCGCCTATGGCCTGCACGCAGCCTTTAAATCCGTATTTCCCATTGTCAGCTACTCCGGTAACGCTGCCCTGGAGTACGTCGACTACGCCCTCGGTACGCCGGTGTTCGACGTTAACGAGTGCCAGCTGCGCGGGGTGACCTACTCCTGCCCGCTGCGGGTGAAGGTGCGCCTGATCATTTACGACAAGGACTCCTCCAACAAGACTATCAAGGACATCAAGGAACAGGAAGTCTACATGGGGGAAATCCCCCTGATGACCGACAACGGTACCTTCGTCATCAATGGTACCGAGCGTGTCATCGTGTCCCAGCTGCACCGCTCCCCCGGTGTTTTCTTCGACCACGACAAGGGCAAGACCCACTCTTCCGGCAAGCTGCTGTACAGCGCCCGGGTGATTCCCTACCGTGGTTCCTGGCTGGACTTCGAGTTTGACCCCAAGGATCAGGTATTCGTCCGTATCGATCGTCGCCGCAAACTGCCGGCGACCGTATTGTTGCGCGCCCTGGGTTACGAGTCCGAAGAAATCCTCGACATGTTCTTCGAGACCAACACCTTCAAAAATGCCGGTGACGGCAACTTCACCATGACCCTGATTCCCGAGCGCCTGCGCGGAGACGTGGCCTCGTTCGACATCAAGGCCGGCAAGAAGGTGGTGGTGGAAGAGGGCCGGCGTATTACCGCCCGCCACATTCGCCAGCTGGAAGAGGCCAATATCAGCGAGCTGGAAATTCCTTCCGACTACCTCCACGGCCGCGCCCTGGCCAGGAACGTGGTGGACGAGAAGACCGGCGAGATTATCGTCGAGTGCAACACCGAGCTGTCCGAGGAAGTGCTGGCCCGGCTGGAAGAAGCTGGCGTCAAGGAGATCGAAACTCTCTACACCAACGAGCTGGACTGCGGTCCGTTCATCTCCGATACCCTGCGCCAGGACACCACCCGCAACGAACTCGAGGCGCTGGTGGAAATCTATCGCATGATGCGCCCCGGCGAGCCGCCGACCAAGGAGTCCGCCGAGAACCTGTTCCAGAACCTGTTCTTCTCTGCCGATCGCTACGACCTGTCAGCCGTTGGCCGGATGAAGTTCAACCGCCGCCTGGGTCGCGAGGAAGTGACCGGCGAAGGCGTGCTGGACAAGCAGGACATCGTCGATGTGCTCAGGACCCTGGTCAATATCCGTAACGGCAAGGGCATCGTCGATGACATCGACCACCTCGGTAACCGCCGCGTCCGTTCCGTGGGCGAGATGGCGGAAAACCAGTTCCGCGTCGGCCTGGTGCGGGTAGAGCGCGCGGTCAAGGAACGCCTGTCCATGGCCGAGTCCGAGGGCCTGATGCCCCAGGACCTGATCAACGCCAAGCCCGTATCTGCCGCGGTTAAAGAGTTCTTTGGTTCCAGCCAGCTGTCGCAGTTCATGGACCAGAACAACCCGCTGTCAGAGGTGACCCACAAGCGCCGTGTGTCCGCGCTCGGCCCGGGCGGCCTGACCCGCGAACGCGCCGGCTTCGAGGTGCGCGACGTGCACCCGACCCACTACGGCCGGGTATGCCCGATTGAAACCCCGGAAGGCCCGAACATCGGCCTGATCAACTCGCTGGCGACCTATGCCCGCACCAACGAGTACGGCTTCCTCGAGAGTCCGTACCGCAAGGTGGTGGACGGCCAGGTAACCGACGAGATCGAGTTCCTGTCGGCAATTAATGAGGCAGAAAACGTTATCGCCCAGGCCTCGGCAACGCTGGACGACGACAAGCGCTTTGTCGATGAACTGATCAACGTCCGCTATCTGAACGAATTCACCGTCAAGGCGCCGGAAGACGTCAACTACATGGACGTGTCGCCCAAGCAGGTGGTTTCGGTGGCCGCGGCCCTGATCCCCTTCCTCGAGCACGACGACGCCAACCGCGCACTGATGGGCTCCAACATGCAGCGCCAGGCGGTGCCGACCCTGTCCAGCGACAAGCCGCTGGTGGGTACCGGCATGGAGCGCTACGTCGCCGCCGACTCCGGTGTTTGCGTGGTGGCCAGGCGCGCCGGGGTGATCGACTCGGTCGACGCCAGCCGTATTGTGGTGCGCGTCAACGACAAGGACGTGGGTGTGGACGAGGCGCCGGTTGATATCTACAACCTGACCAAGTACACCCGCTCCAACCAGAACACCTGCATCAACCAGCGCCCCATCGTCAAGCAGGGCGACACGGTTGACCGCGGCGATATTCTCGCCGATGGACCGTCTATCGACATGGGTGAGCTGGCCCTGGGCCAGAACATGCGCATCGCGTTCATGCCCTGGAACGGTTACAACTTCGAGGACTCCATCCTGGTATCGGAGCGCGTGGTGAAGGAAGATCGCTTCACCACCATCCACATCCAGGAACTGACCTGTATCGCCCGTGACACCAAGCTGGGGCCGGAGGAAATCTCCGCGGATATCCCCAATGTCGGTGAAAGCGCCCTGGGCAAGCTGGACGAGTCCGGTATTGTCTACATCGGTGCCGAGGTCGACGCCGGCGACATCCTGGTCGGCAAGGTAACCCCCAAGGGTGAAACCCAGCTGACCCCGGAAGAGAAGCTGCTGCGCGCCATCTTTGGTGAAAAAGCCTCTGACGTGAAAGATACCTCCCTGCGCGTGCCGTCCAGCACTAAGGGCACGGTCATCGACGTGCAGGTATTCACCCGCGACGGTCTGGAAAAGGACCAGCGCGCCCAGCAGATCGAGAAGCACCAGCTGGACGAGTACCGCAAGGACCTCAAGGAAGAGTACCGTATCTTTGAAGAGGCCACCTTTGCCCGCCTGGCTAACCTGATCAGGAACAAGGCCACCGTCTCCGGCGGCGGCCTGACCAAGGGCACCAAGCTCACCGACAAGGTGCTTGGCGAGCTGGACCGCGAACAGTGGTTCAAGCTGAAGCTGTCCGAGGCCGAGCTCAACGAGGCCCTGGCCTCGGCCCAGCGCCAGCTGGACGAGCAGACCAGGCTGCTGGAAGAGCGCTTCGAAATCAAGAAGGGCAAGCTCCAGTCCGGCGACGACCTGGCGCCCGGCGTGCTGAAAATCGTCAAGGTATACCTGGCGATCAAGCGCCGTATCCAGCCCGGCGACAAGATGGCCGGCCGTCACGGTAACAAGGGTGTTATCTCGGTCATCATGCCGATCGAGGACATGCCCTACGACGAAAACGGCGAGCCGGTGGACATCGTTCTCAACCCGCTGGGCGTGCCCTCGCGGATGAACGTGGGCCAGATCCTGGAAACGCACCTGGGCATGGCGGCCAAGGGCCTTGGCGACAAGATCAACGTCATGATCGAGGAGCAGAAAAAGGTCGCCGAGGTGCGCAAGTTCCTCGAGAAAATCTACAACAATGGCGCCGGTCGCGAGGAGGACATCGCGTCCCTGTCCGACGAGGAAGTCATGGAGCTGGCCGGCAACCTCAGCGGCGGTGTACCCATGGCGACCCCGGTCTTCGACGGCGCCGCGGAAGACTCCATCAAGGACCTGCTGAAGCTGGCGGACCTGCCGGAGTCCGGTCAGTTCACCCTGTACGACGGCCGCACCGGTGAGTCCTTTGATCGCCCGGTCACCGTGGGTTACATGTACATGCTGAAGCTGAACCACCTGGTGGACGACAAGATGCACGCCCGCTCCACCGGTTCCTACAGCCTGGTTACCCAGCAGCCGCTGGGTGGCAAGGCGCAGTTCGGTGGCCAGCGCTTCGGTGAGATGGAAGTGTGGGCGCTGGAGGCTTACGGCGCGGCTTACACCCTGCAGGAAATGCTGACGGTGAAATCCGACGACGTGGCCGGCCGGACCAAGATGTACAAGAACATTGTTGATGGTGATCATCGCATGGAGCCGGGCATGCCCGAATCCTTCAATGTGCTGGTTAAGGAAATCCGCTCCCTCGGTATCGATATCGAGCTTGAGAGCGAGTAACCAACCAGCGAATTTGCGGAGGAAATACCTTGAAAGACTTACTTAACCTGCTGAAATCCCAGGGCCAATCCGAGGAATTTGACGCCATTCGCATTGGCCTGGCGTCTCCGGAGATGATCCGTTCCTGGTCCTTCGGCGAAGTGAAAAAGCCCGAGACCATCAACTACCGTACCTTCAAGCCGGAGCGGGATGGCCTGTTCTGCGCCAAGATTTTTGGCCCGGTGAAGGACTACGAGTGCCTGTGCGGCAAGTACAAGCGCCTCAAGCACCGCGGTGTGATCTGTGAGAAGTGTGGCGTTGAAGTCGCCCTGGCCAAGGTGCGCCGGGAGCGCATGGGCCACATCGAACTGGCCAGCCCCGTGGCTCACATCTGGTTCCTGAAGTCGCTGCCCAGCCGCATCGGCCTGCTGCTGGACATGACCCTGCGCGACATCGAGCGGGTGCTGTACTTCGAGAGCTACGTGGTTACCGACCCGGGCATGACGACCCTGGAGCAGGGCCAGTTGCTGTCTGACGAGCAGTACTACGAGGCGATGGAAGAGTTCGGCGACGAGTTCACTGCCAAGATGGGCGCCGAGGCGGTGCAGGACCTGATGATGCAGCTGGACCTGGAGCAGGAAGTGGCCCAGCTGCGTGAAGAGATTCCCGCCACCAACTCCGAGACCAAGATCAAGAAGCTGTCCAAGCGCCTCAAGCTGATGGAAGCCTTCGCCAATTCCGGCAACAAGCCCGAGTGGATGGTGCTCAACGCACTGCCCGTGCTGCCGCCGGACCTGCGCCCGCTGGTACCGCTGGACGGCGGTCGTTTCGCGACCTCTGACCTCAATGACCTGTATCGCCGGGTAATCAACCGCAACAACCGGCTTAAGAGATTGTTGGACCTGAACGCGCCGGACATCATCGTGCGCAACGAGAAGCGCATGCTGCAGGAGTCCGTGGACGCGCTGCTGGATAACGGCCGCCGCGGCCGCGCCATTACCGGTTCCAACAAGCGCCCGCTGAAGTCCCTGGCCGACATGATCAAGGGCAAGCAGGGACGCTTCCGCCAGAACCTGCTGGGCAAGCGCGTGGACTACTCCGGTCGTTCGGTGATCGTGGTGGGCCCCACCCTGCGCCTGCACCAGTGTGGCCTGCCCAAGAAGATGGCCCTGGAGCTGTTCAAGCCGTTTATTTTCGGCAAGCTGGAAGCCCGCGGCCTGGCGACCACCATCAAGGCCGCCAAGAAGATGGTCGAGCGCGAGCCGCCAGAAGTCTGGGACATCCTCGCCGAGGTAATCCGCGAGCATCCGGTGCTGCTGAACCGTGCGCCGACCCTGCACCGTCTCGGTATCCAGGCCTTTGAGCCGGTGCTGATCGAGGGCAAGGCGATCCAGCTGCACCCGCTGGTCTGTGCTGCCTACAACGCCGACTTCGACGGCGACCAGATGGCGGTCCACGTACCGCTGACCCTGGAAGCCCAGCTGGAAGCGCGGGCGCTGATGATGTCGACCAACAACATCCTCTCGCCCGCCAACGGTGAGCCCATCATCGTACCGTCCCAGGACGTGGTGCTGGGTCTGTACTACATGACCCGTGAGCGCATTAACGCCAAGGGCGAGGGCACCCTGTTTGCCAACGTCTCGGAAGTGCACCGCGCCTATATGGCCGGGCACGTTCACCTGCAGGCGCGGGTGAAGGTGCGCGTCACCGAGGTCGTGGTCCAGGACGAGGGCGAGCCGCTGGAGCGCACCTTTGTCGCGGACACCACCGTTGGCCGTGCCCTGCTGTGGGAAATCGTGCCCGAGGGGATCGCCTTCGATATGGTCAACCGGGATATGGCCAAGAAGGCCATTTCCCAGATCATCAACCAGTGCTATCGCGCCGTTGGCCTCAAGGCCACCGTGATCTTCGCCGACCGCCTGATGTACACCGGTTACGAGTACTCCACCCGCTCCGGCTCCTCCATCGGCGTTAACGACTTCGAGATTCCCGCCGAGAAGGCGGGCCTGATCGAGAGCGCGGAAGCCGAGGTGCTGGAGATCGAGGAGCAGTACGCCGCCGGCCTGGTTACCCAGGGCGAGAAGTACAACAAGGTGATCGACATCTGGTCGCGGGCCAACGACCTGGTCTCCAAGTCAATGATGGAAGGCCTGTCCAAGGAAACCGTGATCAACCGCGATGGCGAGGAAGAGGAGCAGGCCTCCTTCAACTCGGTTTATATCTACGCCGACTCCGGTGCCCGGGGTTCGCCGGCGCAGATTCGCCAGCTGGCGGGCATGCGCGGGCTGATGGCCAAGCCGGACGGCTCCATCATCGAGACCCCCATTGTGGCCAACTTCCGCGAGGGCCTGAACGTACTGCAGTACTTCATCTCTACCCACGGTGCCCGTAAGGGTCTGGCGGATACCGCCCTGAAGACCGCCAACTCCGGATACCTGACCCGTCGTCTGGTCGACGTGGCCCAGGACCTGGTGGTGACCGAGGAAGACTGCGGCACCGACGCCGGCGTACTGATGACCCCGGTGATTGACGGTGGCGACATCATCGAATCCCTGGGCGACCGGGTGCTGGGCCGTATCGTTGCCCGCGATGTGATGAAGCCCGGATCCGCGGACGAGATCGCCATTACCGCCGGCACCATGCTCGACGAATTGTGGATCAAGCGCCTGGAAGAGATGAGCATCGACGAGATCGAGGTTCGTTCGCCGATTACCTGTGAGACCCGGCACGGCATCTGTAGCGCCTGTTACGGCCGCGACCTGGCCCGTGGCCACCGCGTCAACATGGGTGAATCCATCGGTGTTGTCGCCGCCCAGTCTATCGGCGAGCCCGGCACCCAGCTGACCATGCGTACCTTCCACATCGGTGGTGCGGCATCCCGGGCCACCGCCCAGGACAACATCCAGGTGCTGAACGACGGTACTGTGCGTATTCACAACCTGAAAACCGTCGAGAACACCGACGGTAACCTGGTGGCGGTCAGCCGTTCCGGTGAGCTGTCGGTACTGGATACCCGCGGCCGCGAGCGCGAGCGCTACAAGCTGCCCTACGGTGCCGTCCTCAAGGTCAAGGACAACGAGAAGATCACCGCCGGCGCCATTGTCGCCAACTGGGATCCCCACACCCACCCGATCATTACCGAGGTGGCCGGTACCGTGAAGTTCAGCGGTATGGAAGAGGGTATTACCATCAAGCGCCAGACCGACGAACTCACCGGCCTGTCCTCCATCTCGGTCATGGATGCCGCTGAGCGCCCCGCTGCCGGCAAGGACATCCGTCCCGCGGTAAGCCTGGTGGACGACAAGGGTGAGGAGCTGTGCCTGGCCGGTACCAACGTGCCGGCGCACTACTTCCTGCCGCCGCACGCCATGGTGAGCATGGAAAACGGCGCCAAGATCGGCGCCGGCGACGTTATCGCCCGGATTCCGCAGGAGGGTTCCAAGACCCGCGACATTACCGGTGGTCTGCCCCGCGTGGCCGACCTGTTCGAAGCGCGCAAGCCGAAAGAGCCGGCCATCCTGGCGGAAATCTCCGGTACCGTGTCCTTCGGTAAGGAAACCAAGGGCAAGCGTCGCCTGGTAATCACCCCCACGGATGGCAAGCCGCTGGCCGATGGTTCCGATCACTACGAGGCGCTGATTCCCAAGTGGCGCAACATGAGCGTGTTCGAGGGTGAATCGGTGGAGAAAGGTGAGGTGGTGTCCGAAGGACCGCCCAACCCCCACGACATTCTCCGCCTCAAGGGCATCGAGGAACTGGCCAAGTACATCGTCAACGAGATCCAGGAGGTGTACCGCCTGCAGGGTGTGAAGATCAACGACAAGCACATCGAGGTGATAGTTCGCCAGATGCTGCGCAAGGTGATCATCACCTCCAGCGGCGATTCCAGCCTGATCAAGGGCGAGCAGGTGGAGTACACCACCCTGCTGGAAGAGAACGAGCGCCTGCTGGCGGAGGGCCTGGTGCCCGCCACCGGCGAGCGCGAGCTGCTGGGAATCACCAAGGCCTCGCTGGCCACCGAGAGCTTCATCTCCGCGGCCTCCTTCCAGGAGACCACCCGGGTACTGACCGAAGCCGCGGTAACCGGCAAGCGTGACTACCTGCGCGGTCTCAAGGAGAACGTGGTCGTTGGCCGCCTGATTCCCGCCGGTACCGGCCTTGCCTACCACGAGGAGCGCAAGCGCAGCCGCGATGCCGATTCCGAGATGTCGGTCTCAGCCCAGGACATCGAGGCAGCACTCACCGAGGCCTTGCAGGCCGACAGCTAGGCCGGACGCTTGCAGTCCCCCGATCAAGGGGCGACGGGATTTGCCCGTCGCCCCTTTTTCATGCCCGTTGATGGGCCGGTAGCCGTCCGGCAAGTGAACGCACCAATCTGTAATCAAGTGTTATCGAACAAGACTTGAACAATCCCTGAAATCGACTAGGGTTATTGGCGTATCGGGGCAGAGACCTTCTCTTGGGGAACATTGATTCCTGGAGGGAGGTCTTTGCCATGAACAAACTGCTCTTTGTCGCCGTTGTGATCGTTTTCGTCGCGGCTCTCAACTACGGACATTCCGCAAGCGCCCAGGAGGGGCAGGTCAAGGCCGCTCCGGTGGACTTTCGCGCCTGTACTTTTCGCGAGGGAAAGGACATGGAGGACCTGGACACGGTCTCCGCCAAGTTCCGCAGCTATGCCAACAAGCACGACTTCAACTATGCCGCCTGGACGCTGGTGCCCCAGTTCCAGAGTGCCGTGCCCTACGATGTGGGCTGGCTGGGTGCCTGGCCCGACAACGAGGCCTTTGGTATCAGCATGGAAAAGTGGATGACCACCGGCAAGGAACTGGCGGTGGAGTTTGACGAGGTTATGGACTGCGGCAGCCGGCATGAACTGGCCCTGTGGGTGCCGGTTACCGCGGCGGATTCCTCGCCCGAGGAGGGCATATTGATGATCTCCCGCTGTGCGCTGGGCGAGGGCAAGAGCGAGAGCGACGCCTTCGCGGCACACATCAAGTTCGGTAACTACATGCGGGGCCTGGGCTCCATGGCGTCTTCCTGGCTTTTTTACCCGACCATGGGCGCCAGCAATATTGACTATGACTATTACCACGCCGTGGCTTTCTACCGCTACTCGGATCTCGGCGCCGCCATGGAGCTTTACGCCAATGGCGGTGGTTACCAGAAGAGAGAGGAAGTGCTGGCGCCGGTGACAGACTGTGCGGCCCCCATTGTTTTCGATGCGCGCAGTGTGCGGGCCTTTGACGAACGCTGAATAAAAGCAAACAGCAGGCACAAAAAAGCCGGCCCGGGGGCCGGCTCGTTCGTACCTGACGCGGGCGTGCTTAGCCTTTGTCTTTCCGGGCCTTCACTTCCGCGACTACCTCCTCAGCCACCGCCTGGGGGCAGGGCAGGTAGTGCGAGAACTCCATGGAGAACTGGCCGCGGCCAGAGGTCATGGTGCGCAGCTGGCCGATGTAGCCGAACATCTCCGACAGCGGTACGTCTGCCTTGATGCGCACGCCGGTGACGCCAGCGTCCTGGTCCTTGATCATGCCGCGGCGGCGGTTCAGGTCGCCGATAACGTCACCCACGTGATCGTCGGGGGTGAACACGTCAACCTTCATGATGGGCTCGATCAGCTGGGCGCCAGCCTTGGGCATGGACTGGCGGAACGCGCCTTTGGCGGCCAGTTCGAAGGCGATGGCCGATGAGTCAACCGCGTGGAAGCCACCGTCGTACAGCTCGACCTCGACGTCCAGCACCGGGAAGCCGGCCACGGTACCTTCGGCCATCATGCTCTCGAAGCCCTTCTCGATCGCCGGGAAGAACTCCTTGGGCACGTTACCGCCAACAACGGTAGAGGTGAACTTGAAGCCGGAGCCGGGCTCGCCGGGCTTGATCCGGTAATCGATCTTGCCGAACTGGCCGGAACCACCAGACTGCTTCTTGTGGGTGTAGGAGTCGTCGACTTCCTGGGTGATGGTTTCGCGGTAGGCCACCTGGGGTTTGCCCACGTCCAGTTCCACACCGTAGGTGCGCTTGAGGATGTCGACCTTCACGTCCAGGTGCAGTTCGCCCATACCCTTGAGAATGGTTTCACCGGAATCCTCGTCGGTTTCAACGCGGAACGAGGGATCTTCTGCCACCATCTTGCCGATGGCGATACCCATTTTCTCGGCGCCGCCCTTGTCCTTGGGGGCGACGGCAATAGAGATAACCGGGTCGGGGAAGACCATGGCTTCCAGGGTGCAGGGGTGTTTGGGGTCGCAAAGGGTGTGACCGGTTTGCACGTTCTTCATGCCGACAATGGCGATAATGTCGCCGGCCTGGGCCTTGTCGAGCTCGTTGCGGTCGTTGGCGTGCATCTCCACCATGCGGCCGATACGCTCGGTCTTGCCGGTGAAGGAGTTGAGGATGGTGTCACCCTTGGCGAGTTTGCCGGAGTAGAGGCGGACGAAGGTCAGGGCACCGAAGCGGTCGTCCATGATCTTGAACGCCAGCGCACGCAGGGGCTCATCGGCAGAGACTGTCGCCACCTTGCCGGTGGGGTTACCTTCCTCGTCGGTCAGGTCCTGGGGGTCGACCTCGGTGGGGTTGGGCAGGAAGTCAACGACAGCGTCCAGCACCAGCTGTACGCCCTTGTTCTTGAACGCGGAGCCGCAGTAGGTGGGGAAGAAGTCCAGCTTGCGGGTACCCTCGCGGATGCAGCGCTTGATGTCGTCCAGGGCAGGTTCGTTGCCTTCCAGGTATTGCTCCATCAACTCGTCGTCCTGCTCAACCGCAGTCTCGATGAGCTTTTCGCGCCACTCCTCGACTATGTCGACCATGTCTTCGGGAACATCGACGATCTCGAAGTTCTCGGCGTTGTCATTGTCAGGCCAGATGTGCGCCTTGCGGGTCAGCAGGTCGACCACGCCGCTGAACTCGTCCTCGCGGCCGATGGGTAGCACCATGACCAGCGGGTTGGCGCCCAGTACGTCTTCCACCTGCTTGACCACGCGGTAGAAGTCAGCGCCAATGCGGTCGAGCTTGTTGACGAAAATGAGACGGGACACTTCCGACTCGTTGGCGTAGCGCCAGTTGGTTTCGGACTGGGGCTCTACCCCGCCGGAGCCGCAGAATACGCCAATCCCGCCGTCCAGTACTTTCAGTGAGCGGTACACCTCGACGGTGAAATCCACGTGTCCGGGAGTGTCGATAACATTGAGACGGTGATTTTTCCAGAAGCAGGTGGTCGCAGCCGACTGGATAGTGATGCCGCGCTCCTGTTCCTGCTCCATGAAATCGGTGGTGGCCGAGCCGTCGTGGGTTTCACCGGCCTTGTGGATTTTGCCGGTGAGCTTGAGAATACGCTCGGTAGTGGTGGTTTTGCCCGCGTCAACGTGGGCGAAAATACCGATATTTCGATACAGGGATAAGTCAGACATTGTTACTCTCGATTGATTAATGTTTGGCCAAAAAAATTGGGCGCTAGACTACAGGAAAACGCGCGCTTTGGGGAGCACTATTAGCAGGTAATTCGCCGCTATTTGGCCCCTAACTGCGCATAAATTTGCCTTCCCGGTCGGGTTGACTCACCGCAGAAGCATCTATAGAATGCCGCCTCCTCTTTTTGGGGGTGCCTTCGTGCGTCTTGTTTACCGGCGATTGCACGGGAGTGTGCCGTCCTGGGGAAACATGGCCCCAAGGTCATGAAATACAACATATTTTTTGGAGTTCTAACTGAATGGCAACGATCAACCAATTGGTTCGTAAGCCCAGGAAGCGCAAAGTAGAAAAGAGCGACGTGCCCGCCCTGCAAAGCTGTCCGCAGCGCCGCGGTGTGTGTACTCGCGTCTACACCACTACGCCGAAGAAACCGAACTCTGCACTGCGTAAGGTATGTCGTGTACGCCTGACCAACGGTTACGAGGTTTCCTCGTATATCGGCGGTGAGGGTCACAACCTGCAGGAGCACAGTGTAGTTCTGATTCGCGGCGGACGTGTGAAGGACTTGCCCGGTGTGCGTTACCACACCGTACGCGGCAGCCTGGACACCTCTGGAGTCTCTGACCGTCGTAACGGTCGCTCCAAGTACGGTGCCAAGCGACCCAAGTAAGTTCTGCAAGCGACAGCTGGCTGAAGATGTAAGTAAGGCCGAACCCCTGCCTCCCCCGCATTTGTGGCAGGTCGGTGTTCGGGTCAACCTGAAGAGATAGGAAGGCTTAATATGCCCAGAAGACGAGTAGTCGCCAAGCGCGAAGTACTGCCGGATCCCAAATTCGGTAACGTGACATTGGCAAAGTTCATGAACCACGTGATGATCAGTGGTAAGAAATCAGTCGCAGAGACCATCGTGTATGGCGCTCTGGACATCGTTCAGGAAAAACTGAACAAGGATCCCATCGAAGCCTTTGACGAGGCACTGGAAAACATCGCCCCCATGGTGGAAGTAAAGTCCCGCCGCGTTGGCGGTGCGACCTACCAGGTGCCGGTTGAAGTGCGCCCCGCCCGCCGTGTTGCGCTGTCCATGCGCTGGCTGGTGGAATACGCCCGTAACCGCGGTGAGAAGTCCATGCGTCAGCGACTGGCTGGCGAGATCATCGACGCCTCCCAGGGTAAGGGTAATGCCGTGAAGAAGCGTGAAGATGTTCACCGCATGGCAGAAGCCAACAAGGCGTTCTCTCACTACCGTTTCTAGGCCTCGCCTGGAAACACTGATACGGGGAATTCATCGTGGCACGTAAAACGCCAATCAGCAGGTATCGGAACATCGGTATCTGCGCCCACGTGGACGCGGGTAAAACCACGACCACCGAACGTGTACTGTTTTACACCGGCCTGTCGCACAAGCTGGGCGAGGTACACGATGGCGCCGCAACCATGGACTGGATGGAGCAGGAGCAGGAGCGGGGTATTACCATCACCTCGGCGGCCACGACCTGTTTCTGGAAGGGGATGGATGCCCAGTTCCCCGATCACCGAATCAATATTATCGACACCCCCGGGCACGTGGACTTCACCATTGAAGTGGAACGCTCCCTGCGGGTGCTCGACGGTGCCGTGGTTGTGCTCTGCGGCTCCTCCGGCGTCCAGCCCCAGACCGAAACCGTCTGGCGCCAGGCCAACAAATACGAAGTGCCGCGCATGGTCTTTGTCAACAAGATGGACCGCGCCGGTGCCGACTTCCGCAGGGTGGTCCGCCAGCTCGAGGAGCGTCTTGGGGCGGTACCGGTGCCGCTGCAGATGACCATAGGCGCCGAGGACGGGTTCAGGGGCGTGGTCGACCTGGTCAAGAACAAGGCCATTATCTGGAATGAGGCCGACCAGGGCATGACTTTCGAATATGCCGAAGTCCCTGCGGACATGGTCGACGAAGTCAACGAAATGCGCGAATTCATGATCGAGAGTGCGGCGGAAGCCAGCGACGAGATGATGGAGAAGTACCTCGAGGGTGTCGAGCTGACGGAGGCGGAAATCAAGGCCGCCATCCGCAAACGCACCCTGGCCAACGAAATCGTGCCGGTGCTGGGCGGATCCGCGTTCAAGAACAAGGGCGTGCAGGCCATGCTGGACGCGGTGATCGAGTACATGCCATCACCCACCGAGGTGAAGGCTATCGAAGGCCACCTGCTGGACAAGGACGAGACCCACGCCACCCGGGAGGCAGACGACGAGGCGCCGTTTGCCGCGCTGGCCTTCAAAATCGCCACCGACCCCTTCGTCGGCACCCTGACCTTCTTCCGGGTGTACTCGGGCAAGCTGGAGTCGGGCACTGCCGTGTTCAACTCGGTGAAGGAGAAAAAGGAGCGTGTCGGCCGCATGGTGCAGATGCACGCCAACAGCCGGGAAGAAATCAAGGAAGTCCTGGCGGGTGATATCGCCGCGGCGGTGGGCCTCAAGGACGTCACCACCGGTGACACCCTCTGCGACCCGGGCGACCCGATTGTGCTGGAGCGCATGGACTTCCCCGAGCCGGTAATTTCCGTGGCCGTCGAGCCCCGTTCCAAGGCGGACCAGGAGAAAATGGGTGTTGCCCTGAGCAAGCTGGCCCAGGAGGACCCCTCGTTCCGGGTCAAGACCGACGAGGAGACCGGGCAGACGATTATCTCCGGCATGGGGGAACTGCACCTGGATATTCTTGTCGACAGGATGAAGCGCGAGTTCAGCGTGGAGGCCAATATCGGCAAGCCCCAGGTCGCCTACCGTGAGGCGATTCGCAATATTGCCGAGATCGAGGGCAAGTTCGTGCGCCAGTCCGGTGGTCGCGGCCAGTACGGTCACGTCTGGATCAAGTTTGAGCCGGGCGAGGATGAGTCTGCCGAGGGCCTGGAATTCGTCAACGAGATTGTTGGCGGCATCGTGCCCCGGGAGTACATCCCCGCGGTGCAGAAAGGTATCGAGGAACAGATGCAGAACGGCGTGCTCGCCGGTTACCCGTTGCTGGGACTGAAGGCCACCCTGTACGATGGCTCGTTCCACGATGTTGATTCCAACGAGATGGCGTTTAAAATTGCCGCCAGCATGGCCACCAAGAAACTGGCTGATGAGGGCGGGGCAGTACTGCTTGAACCCATCATGTCGGTGGAAGTGGTCACGCCGGAAGAGAACATGGGAGATGTGGTCGGTGACCTCAATCGCCGTCGCGGCGTGATCGACGGCATGGATGAGAACGCCGCCGGCAAGGTAGTTACCGCGGAAGTGCCACTGGCAGAAATGTTCGGCTATGCGACCGACCTGCGCAGCGCCACCCAGGGCCGGGCTACCTACACCATGGAGTTCTGCAAGTACGCCGAGGCGCCGCACGCGGTAGCCGAGGGCATTATCTCAAGGAACCGTTAACAGTTTTTCTAAAAAGGGGTCAGAGCCCTTTTGTTTGCAAGAGCGAGATGGGCTCTGACCCCGAGCTAACCATAGAGGAGCCTGAAAATGGCAAAGGAAACATTCGAACGTACTAAGCCCCACGTCAACGTGGGCACCATTGGTCACGTTGACCACGGTAAGACTACCCTGACAGCGGCCCTGACCCGGGTGTGTGCTGAAGTATGGGGTGGTGAAGCGGTAGCCTTCGACGGCATCGACAACGCACCGGAAGAGCGTGAGCGCGGTATCACCATCGCCACCTCGCACGTTGAGTACGATTCTCCCGAGCGCCACTACGCCCACGTGGACTGCCCCGGACACGCCGACTACGTGAAGAACATGATCACCGGTGCGGCGCAGATGGACGGCGCCATCCTGGTCTGTGGCGCCACCGACGGCCCCATGCCCCAGACCCGCGAGCACATCCTGCTGTCTCGCCAGGTAGGCGTACCCTACATCGTGGTATTCCTGAACAAGGCTGACCTGCTGGCGGAAGACTGCGGCGGCGCCGATTCGG
>NZ_QRAN01000032.1 GCF_003457605.1 Seongchinamella sediminis | reverse complement strand
TTCCCGAAAGGTCGCCCGAAAGCTCTATTACGTTCAAGTCGACACCACAATTTATTGGTAAAAAATGGAGTCTATTCATGGAGTTACGTGGATCATGGGCTCAGTTAACCGGACAGCAGTGGCACGAATTATCAAATAACTATCTGTCCTTTCCCTGATTATTGCTCCCGGAAACACGGCTTCCATGGCAATTGATAATCAGAGGAGAGCACTGAGATGGCCAGCACTGCAACTACCGCACGCAAAACCACTAACAGGAAAAAGGCAACTGCCCGGAAAAAGCCGAGCGCCCCCAAGACCGCGACAAAGCGCCCCACTGCAACAGCCGCCCGGCCAACCCGTTACGAGCCTGGCCAGGGCCTCAATGGCCCGGAGCCGAAACAGATGGAAAAACAATCCGGTATCTGGAACAACTTGATGGACCGATATTTCCGTCTCGAATTTGATGGCTTTGAGAACCTGCCCGACGAACCCTGCTTGCTGGTGGGCGTCCACTCGGGGGGCGCTCACAATGGATGCCTGGACCGTACTCATGGCCCGGCGGCGAGTTGGACAGCTACCGTAACTGGACCGACCGGGACAAGGCCGTGCTGGGCCTGGCATTGCATATCACGCCGCTGCAACACGTGCCACTGCCCGCGAAGATCCGCACCCGTATCATGGGACCGATTTACCTGGATTCAGACCCGAAACGCCTGGACGATCAGGATTACGTTGAGGCCATTTATGCACAGGTCGAGGGGACTATCCAGTCCGGTATGAACGAACTGGCGAAGAAGCGCAGGTTCCAGATCTTTGGCTAGCCACAAAGGCCGGAAACCTACGTTCCAGCCCCATGGTCAACACAGCGATCCTGCCAAAGCCCCGGTGACGGGCCTGGTGCGGCGATAGCAACTGCATCTGGACCCAAAGCCTTTGGCACTACCGCCTAAGGTGATATCGGTGCTTGTAATTGGAGTGGCAACGGGATTAAGCTGAGAGGGTCAGGACGTCGGCGGCACGGCCGGTGAATGACAAACTGCCTTCCCCGATTGCGCAGGCGATGTCATTCGTTTGAGCAAAATTCCCCATATAACCGAAAGCAGCGGTTGTCCCTATTTTTCAGTGCAAAGCAGTTGAACTAAACGCGTTTAAGACTGCTTTTCTCGGTAAAAAATCCTGTAGTCTTTTTTAAAACCTTCACAGGTTTTCTTTGTCATAGAGACAAGGAGGGGCGTGCCAATGACAATTTTTAATCATTTTCTAAATCGCTATGAGTCTACTCAGGAGGAAGAATTCAGCCTCCAGGAGTACCTCGAATTGTGCAAATCCGAACCCAGCGTGTATGCCTCCGCGGCGGAACGCATGCTGCTGGCGATTGGTGAGCCTGAACTGGTCGACACTTCACAGGACCCGCGCTTGAGCCGCGTCTTCGCCAACAAGGTGATCAAGCGCTATGAGGCCTTCGATGAATTCTATGGTATGGAGGAGGCGATCCAGCAGATTGTCAGCTTCTTCCGCCACGCGGCCCAGGGCCTCGAGGAGCGCAAGCAGATTCTCTACCTGCTGGGGCCGGTGGGCGGCGGCAAGTCTTCCCTGGCGGAGCGGCTCAAGGATTTGATGCAGCGCCAGCCCATCTACTGCATCAAGGACTCCCCCGTCTTCGAATCCCCACTGGGGCTGTTCGATGTCACCGAGGACGGCGCTATCCTGGAAGAGGAGTACGGGATTCCGCGCCGCTATCTGAAATCGATCATGTCACCCTGGGCCGCGAAGCGTTTGCGTGAATTTGGCGGCGACATCAGCCAGTTCCGGGTGGTCAAGGTCTACCCCTCTATCCTGGATCAGGTGGGCATCTCCAAGACAGAACCCGGGGACGAGAACAACCAGGATATTTCCTCCCTGGTGGGCAAGGTGGATATCCGCAAACTGGAGCACTTCGCCCAGTCAGACCCAGATGCCTACAGCTATTCCGGCGGCATGTGTCGTGCCAACCAGGGCCTGATGGAGTTTGTGGAAATGTTCAAGGCACCAATCAAGGTGCTGCACCCGCTGCTTACGGCCACCCAGGAAGGCAACTACAACGGCACCGAGAGTATCGGCGGTATCCCCTTCGAGGGTATCGTGCTCGCCCACTCCAACGAATCCGAATGGCAGGCCTTCAAGACCAACAAGAACAATGAGGCCTTCATCGACCGCGTCTACATCGTCAAGGTGCCCTACTGTGTGCGGGTGACCGAGGAAATTGAGATCTACCGCAAGCTACTGCAGAACAGTTCCCTGCACCAGGCGCCCTGCGCACCGGATACACTCAAGATGCTCGCGCAATTCAGCGTGCTTTCGCGTATCAGCGAGCCGGAAAACTCCAGTATCTACTCCAAGATGCGCATTTACGATGGCGAGAGCCTGAAGGATACCGACCCCAAGGCCAAATCCATTCAGGAGTATCGCGACAACGCCGGCGTGAACGAGGGTATGGAGGGCCTGTCCACGCGGTTTGCCTTCAAGACCCTGTCCAAAGTATTCAACTTCGACCCGGTGGAAGTGGCGGCCAATCCGGTACACCTGCTCTATGTATTGGAGAACCAGATTGAGCAGGAACAGTTTCCGCAGGAGGTGCACGATCAATACCTGAATTTCATCAAGGAGTTCCTGGCGCCGAACTATGTGGAATTTATCGGCAAGGAAATCCAGACAGCGTACCTGGAGTCCTATTCCGAGTACGGCCAGAACCTCTTTGATCGCTATGTGACCTACGCCGACTTCTGGGTGCAGGACCAGGAATACCGGGATCCGGAGACGGGGGAGATTCTCAGCCGTTCGGCGCTCAACGATGAGTTGGAAAAGACCGAGAAGCCCGCGGGAATAAGCAATCCCAAGGACTTCCGCAGCGAAATTGTCAACTTCGTGCTGCGCTCGCGGGCCAACAACGAGGGGCGCAACCCGAAATGGACGAGTTACGAGAAACTGCGCCGCGTGATCGAGAAGAAGATGTTCGCCAGCACCGAGGATCTGCTGCCGGTGATTTCCTTCAATGCCAAGGCTTCCGCGGAAGACCAGAAGAAGCACTCGGACTTCGTGGCGCGCATGGTGGAAAGGGGCTACACCGAAAAGCAGGTGCGCCTGCTCTCCGAGTGGTATCTGCGGGTGCGCAAGTCGCAGTAGGATGCAAGGGGAAATGCGGGCGTTGTAATGAGCTGAATCCGTCATTCCCGAACGCGTTGGCGAAACACAGCGTGCGCGGGGATGCGGCCAGCGGAGGCCAGGATGACTTTCTTAATTGACAAGCGGAGTAATCCGAAGCAGAAGAGCGCAGTGAATCGTCAGCGCTTCCTTCGCCGTTACAAGCAGCAGATCCAGAAAGCGGTGGCGGAGAACCTGCAGGGGCGCCACATCACCGATCATGCAAGCGGTGAAAAAATATCCATTCCCACTCGCGACACCAACGAGCCTCTGTTTCGCCACGGCCAGGGTGGGCGGGTGACGCACGTGGTGCCCGGCAACAGGCAGTATACCCGCGGCGACCAGATCCCCAGGCCACGCGGAAGCGGCGGTGCAGGAGGCGGCGGCCAGGCCAGCAATGAAGGGGAGGGCATGGATGAGTTCGCGTTCCAGATCAGCCAGAAGGAATTCCTGGATGTACTTTTCGATGACATGGAACTGCCGAACCTGAGCAAACGGCAGCTCACCGGCGTGGAGGATTTCAAGCGGGTGCGGGGCGGTTTCGCCAGCGATGGCGCCCCCAGCAACATCAGCATCGTGCGCTCCATGCGCCAGGCCACCGCCCGACGCATTGCCCTCGGTGCGAGCCGGCGCCGGGAGCTGCGCGAACTGGAGGCGGAGCTTGAAGCGCTCGCGGACATCCCGCAGACCCAGGCGCGGCGCAGCGAACTGGAGGAGCGGATCGATCACCTGCGCGACCGCCTCGCTGCTATTCCGTTCATCGACGACGTGGACATCCGCTTTCACCGGCACAACAAGGAGCCCATACCCATTTCGCGCGCGGTGATGTTCTGCCTGATGGACGTCTCTGGCTCCATGGACCAGGCGACCAAGGACCTGGCCAAGCGTTTTTATATCCTGTTGTACCTGTTTCTGTCGCGCAATTATGAGCGCACCGAGGTGGTGTTTATCCGCCACCACACCACGGCGAAGGAAGTGGACGAGGACGAATTCTTTCATTCACGCGAGACCGGCGGTACCGTGGTATCCAGCGCCCTGTCACTGATGAAATCCGTTATCGAGGCGCGTTATCCCCCCAGCGAGTGGAATATCTACGGCGCCCAGGCGTCGGATGGAGACAACTGGCCGGACGATGCCGGGCCCACCCTGGGCCTGATCCGGGAGATCGTGCCGCTGTGCCAGTACTACGCGTATGTGGAAATCACCAGCGCCACGGAAAAACCCCTGTGGTTGACCTACCAGCCCCTGCTGAGTGAGTGTGCAGGTGCCTTTGATATGCGCCAGATTACCGGGCCGGCCGACATCTATCCCGTGTTTCACGAACTGTTCAAGAAGCAGAACGCATGACCGCTAAACCGCTTTCAACCGGTGCCGACTGGAGTTTCGAACTGCTGCAGACCTACGAGCGGGAGATCGGTCGAATCGCCGAGGGTTTCGGTCTGGATACCTACCCCAACCAGATCGAGATAATCACCTCGGAGCAGATGATGGACGCCTATGCCGCTTCCGGCATGCCCATCAACTATCACCACTGGAGTTTCGGTAAGCACTACCTTGGCGTGGAAAACAGCTACCGGCGCGGGCACATGGGCCTGGCTTACGAAATCGTGTTCAACTCCAATCCCTGTATCGCCTTCCTGATGGAGGAAAATACCCTCACCATGCAGGCCCTGGTGATCGCCCACGCCAGTTATGGACACAACTCGTTTTTCAAGAACAACTACCTCTTCCGTACCTGGACGGATGCCGAGTCCATCATCGATTACATGGTTTTCGCGCGCAAATTTATCGCCGATTGTGAACAGCGCTATGGCGTCGATGAGGTAGAGCGGATACTGGATGCCTGTCACGCACTGATGAGCCAGGGGGTGGACCGTTACAAGCGGCCCCACCCCATTTCCCTCGAAGAGGAGAAGCGCCGGCAGCGGGAGCGGGAGGAGATTCTGCAGCAGCAGGTGAACGAGCTGTGGCGCACGATCCCGCAACAGGAGCAGCGGGTGGACGAGGCACGGGCGCAGCGCTTCCCGTCTGAACCCGAGGAGAACCTGCTGTATTTCCTGGAAAAGAATGCGCCGCTCCTCGAGCCCTGGCAGCGGGAGGTGATTCGCATCGTGCGCAAGGTCGCCCAGTACCTGTACCCCCAGCGCCAGACCAAGGTCATGAACGAGGGCTGGGCCTGCTTCTGGCATTTCAACATTCTGCACCAGCTGTACAGCGAGGGTCTGGTGACGGACGGCTTCATGATGGAATTTCTCCAGTCCCACACCAGCGTGATCTACCAGCCCCCCTACGACTCTCCCCATTACAGCGGGATCAATCCCTACACCCTGGGCTACTCGATGATGCAGGATATCCGTCGTATCTGTGAGTCGCCCACGGATGAAGATCGCTTCTGGTTCCCGGATATCGCCGGCAGCCCCTGGCAGGAGACCCTGGATTTTGCCATGCGCGACTTCAAGGACGAGAGCTTTATCCTCCAGTTCCTCTCCCCGGCCCTGATTCGCCAGCTGAAACTGTTCTCGGTACTGGATGACAGCGATGAGGACTACCTGGAAGTCTCCGCCATTCATGACGAACCGGGCTACCAGATGATCCGCGAATGCCTGTCAGCCAACTACAACATCGGTAACCTGGAGCCCAACATCCAGGTGTATTCGGTGAACGTACGCGGCGACCGCTCCCTGACACTGCGCCACGATATCTACAACGGCCGCCCCCTGGCGGTGGATGACGCCGAGGAAGTGGTGCGGCACCTGCAGACCCTGTGGGGCTTCAACGTGATCCTCGAGTCGGTCGAGAAGGGCACGGTGAGGCAGCGCATCGTGCACAGCGAGCTGGGCCAGTCAGCGGAGAAGTAGGCCCCCTCAACCGGCGACGCGTCGCCATCTCCTGCGGCGTTGGTTGGGTTCCTGGAGGATCGAGATGGTTTTGTTGTTGATATGGATTGATCCTGTAGTGCCGCCAGCCGACTCAGGAGGTGGCCCTCGGCGGGAACCGGCGGCAACTGTAATAGCCCATCGGTTGAATTTACCAATATTCGGCTCGCTAAGCGCACAGTAGCAACTAAAATCCTGGAGCGCTCTCAAAATGCAGGAGGTGATCAGATGGGCAGGAACACAAACCGGGCACTCTTGCCACTTGTCCTGGTGACGGTGCTTGCAATGCTCGCTAACAAAGGAAACACAATGTCCGATGAGGCAAATAAAGAGGCACTGCGCCAGCAGGTTTTAGAGACAGAACGGGCATTCGCCGCCACCATGGCGGAACGCGATTTCGACGCCTTCAAAACCTTCCTGGACGAGAACGCCATTTTCTTTTCTGGGGAGAAGCCCCTGCGCGGTGCTGAGCAGGTTGCCCTGGCCTGGAAGGTTTTTTTCCGGGATCAGGCCGCCCCTTTTTCCTGGACACCCGATACTGTCGAAGTACTGGCCTCCGGTGACCTTGCGCTCAGCTCGGGGCCGGTATACGACCCGGAAGGCAAACTGGTCGGCAGGTTCAATTCGATCTGGCGCCGCCAGCAATCGGGTGAGTGGCTGGTCGTATTTGACAGGGGCTCTGACGCCTGCCCACCGGCGCCGGCTGCGCACCAGGAACCTGGTTGAGTGATTGAATGAGGAATTCCGCCAGCGCACCCGGGTAGCGCGGCTGTACCCTGATGAGGCATCATGTCTGCGACTGGTGTCGGCGGTACTGATGGAAATTGCTGAACGAATCATTGAAGAATTCCTCAGATCGCTGAATAACAGGCTAGAATACACAGGTAACTGGCGGGGCTTGTTCTTAAAGGGGCTGTTTTTTTGCCGGAGAACCTGTCGCGATGCGAGCGAAACCCAGACCCAATAAGTTCACAGGTGATTAAACATGAAGCAACTCGGCACCATCGACTCGGCTTTCATCAACCTGGAGCACGCTACCGTGCCCCAACATATCGGTGGCTTCGGCATCTACGATCCGTCCACTGCCCCGGGAGGTTTCGTCCGGTTCAAGGACGTGATCGCCAATGTCACCCAGCGGCTGCAGAAAATGCCCATCTTTCGCACTCGCCTGAAGGAGGTCCCCTTCGGCCTGGACAAGCCCTACTGGGTGGAGGATGAGCACTTCGACGTTGAATTTCACCTGCGCCATATTTCCCTGCCCGACCCTGGGGACTGGCGCCAGTTATGTATTACCATTGCCCGCCTGCACTCCCGCCCCCTGGATATGTCACGCCCCCTGTGGCAGTGCTACGTTATCGGCGGTCTGGACAATATCCCCGACCTGCCCGAGGGCGCATTTGCCATTTACACCAAGATGCATCACTCCATGATCGATGGCGCGGGGAGTGAATCGTTCATGACGGCCCTGCACGACCTTGAGCCCCTGCCGGTAGTGCTCGAAGACGAGGAGGACCTGGACCGGGCGCTCGACAACTTTTCCAGCCAGAGATTTGAGAACCTGTCGATGCTGGGGAAAGCGGCGGCCAACGGCGCCAGGAACGGAATCTCTCGCACCCGCGGGACGTTCGGCCTGGCCAGGGACCTGGTCAGGACGGCGATGAAACTGCGCAACAATGAGCTCTCAGAGTACGCCTCTGGGCCGAAAACCCGCTTCGACGAACCGGTCGGCCAGCACCGGGTATTCGACGCCGCCCGTTTCGACCTGGAGGACTTCAAGGCGATCCGCAAAGCGACGGGCACCACTATCAATGACGTGGCCGTGGCCGTCGTCGCGGGCGGCCTGCGCAAGTACCTGAACTTCCACGACGAATTACCCGAGGAGCCGCTGGCAGGCTCGGTGCCGGTTAATATTCGCTCACGTCGCGGCGAGACCGAGGACAATAACCAGATCGCCGCGATCATGACGAATATTCACACCGACATCAGCGACCCGCTTGAGCGGCTTAAGGCGATCAGCGCAAGCCTGGATAACGCCAAGGGCTATATCGATACGCCCCTGTCGGACCCGATGAAAATTGCCGGCATCTTCAGCCCCGCGATTTCAAAGCGGATGGCAAAATGGTACATCGACAACGAAATGACCCGCCGTCTGCCGGTCGGCTCCGCCTGCGTGATTACCAATGTGATGGGGCCGCGCGTGTCCCTGTACTCTGCCGGCGCCAAACTGGTCCAGTATCACTGCACCGGCGTACTGACCCCCGGTGGTGGACTGTTCCACTCTGTATTCAGCTTCGACGGAGCGGTCTCCATCTCGGCAATCGCCAACCGCGATGCCATGCCCGACCCGGACTTCTATATGCAATGTATCCACAAGTCGTTCGAGGAGTTGAAGCAGGCTGCGCTGTCAGGGCAGGACAAGCCCTCCAGGCGCAAGAAGCAGGCAGGCGTCAAAGCAAAAGCAAAAGCCCGGCCCGGGACCAAGGTCAAGACCAGGGCAAAGATCAAGACCAGGGCGAAAGCCGGTCCCCAGGTAAAGGCAAAAGCCAGGCCCAAATCCAGGGCGAAGCCGAAAAGCTGACTGTAGCCCTTGAGTGCGGAGGCGGACCACCACAGTCCGCCTCCGCCAGGGACAGCACTTCCTAGAAGTGCACGCCTTTCATCAGGGCTGCCAGGGCGACCTGTTCACTGGAGGCTTCCACCTTCTCAGGCCTGCTCAGGCCCTTGGCGATGGCGGACTCATCAAACATGCTGAACGGGATATTCATCGCCGTGGCCGCCAGTTTCGGGGCCACCAGGTGCCAGATCTGGAACATCCTGCCCATACCGGTGAGGACCCGACTGGGCCTGTTGATCACCGCATCCACCACCATGTCCGCCGCCTGCTCGGGGGACAGGGTGGGGGCGACATCGTAGATCGCAGTGGGCCCGATCATAGGCGTGCGCACCAGTGGCATGTTGATATTGGTGAAGGCGATATTGCGGTTACAGAATTCCGCCTCTGCACAGCGGGTCCAGCCCTCCAGTGCCGATTTGGAGGCGATATAGGCGGAGAAGCGCGCGGGTGGCCCCACCACCCCCATTGAGGAAATGTTGATGATGTGACCGCTGCGCCGCTCGCTCATTATCGGCAGTACCCGCAGACTCAGGCGCAGGGCGCCATAATAGTTGATCTGCATGGTGCGTTCGAAATCGTGGAAGCGGTCGTAGGAGTGCTCCACCGCGCGACGAATAGAGCGTCCGGCGTTGTTGATCAGGATATCCACCGGGCCGTGATCGGCTACGACCTGGTCGATAAAGGCATCGCAGGACTCCATGTCAGCGGCATCGCTCTGGTAGATATAGACCTCACCGCCAACCGCTTCGACCTGTCGCTTGGCGTCTTCCAGGGTTTCCAGGGTGCGACCAGACAGCACGACGCGGGCCCCGGCCTCTCCGAGGCGAATCGCGCTGGCCAGGCCAATGCCGGTGCCGCCACCGGTTATGATCACCAGTTTTCCTCCCACATTGCCCCGCAGGCTGCGGTCGATAAACAGTTCGGGATCCAGGTTGCGTTCCCAGTAATCCCAAATGCGGGTGGCGTAGCTATCCAGCTTGGGGCACTCGATACCGCTGTCGCGCAGGGCTATCTCGGTCTCCCGATTGTCGTACTCGGTGTTCCAGGTAAAAAACATGGTAGCATCCGCCGGCATGCCGATGCCCTCCATAGCGGTGTTCATCAATCGCTTTACCGGCGGCAACTTGGTCAGCATATTGATCATGTCCTTGGGGATAAAGGAAAATATCTTGGTGTCCAGGCGCAGTGCAAAGCGCGGCGCCTTGGCCGCTTCGGCGAAGATATTCATCATCTCCCCGGCGGAGTAGTGATCCGGGTTGGTGAGGTGGAAGGCGCGATAGTCGCATCCATCCTTGTGGGCAATGTGGTCCATGGCGTTAACCACGTAATCTACTGGCACAATATTGAACTTACCCATGTCAATGGTGAGCAGAGGGAACCAGGGCGGCAGTGATTTACGCAACTTTGCCAGGCTGGGGAAGCTGTAGTAGGGGCCATCGGCCTTGTCTATCTCACCTGTCTCGGAATGCCCCACCACCGAAGCGGGTCGATAGACTCGCCAGGGGATCTTGCACTCCCTGCGTACGACTCCTTCAGATTCATGCTTGGTCAGGAAGTAGGGGTGGCTCAGTTCCCCTGCTTCCTCGAACATACCCTCGCGGAAAGTGCCCTGGTATTTGCCGGCAGCGGCGATGGAACTGACGTGCTGGAAGCAGCCCGCTTCGATGTCTTCGGCACACTTCACCGCCTGGCGGGTGCCCTCCACATTGGCCGCCTGCTGACTCTCGGCCGAGGCCTCCAGGTCATAGATGGCGGCAACATGGAAGAAATGACCCACTTTGCCGCGCAGTTCGCTGCGGGTCGCATCATCCAGGCCCAGCAGCGGCTGGCAAAGGTCGCCGTAGACCGGAATGATACGATCGGCGGCCATGGCTAATCGTTCCTTGAGGGCGTCCACCTTGTGCTGCGATTCCCGGCGTGCCAGCACATAAACCGTGCCCTGTCTCTGGAGCAGCCGCTCCACGAGGAATTTGCCGATGAAGCCTGTTGCGCCTGTGACGAAGTAATTCATTATTTTTTCTCTCCTGGACTGGGTATTCTCGCGAGGGATTTCTCGCTAGGGGCGAGCGATCTGACCACCCGGACCAAAAAGTTTAGCCGAGAACCAGAGGAGCGCCAATTGCAAACTCCAGAGATGCGTGCAAAAAGCGCCCGAATATCGCTTTGAACATCTATATGCAAGGGATAGGAAATACCAACGGCGTATTGAGAGCAGGGCGCCCCACTGATTCTATCGGCTGGCCTTGCTGCTCTGTCGACGTTCCCGGCCGTTGACCCGAAAACCCTGGTCGCGGCGGTGGGCCCGTCATTCAAGTCCGTTCATTGCTGAACGGGTGCACGCAACCGTTCATGCCATGCGACGAGCTGCCAGATCCCGGCTCAACAGCGCCGTTTCGAGGCGGGTGAACAGCCCCTAGTATTGTCCCACCATCGTATTGATGTACTGTTTCACCATGATGAAGTCGTTTTCCTGCATCTTTGCCGAGAATTCCTTCAAGCCAGGGTCTCTTTCCATGGCCTCCTTGTTGGCGACATAGGCATCCATGCTGGGATAGGCTGTGTAGACAATCACCTGGGAGGCGGCTGCCGGATCGACGTGGCTGGCCAGTATGTAGATGTCACCGGCCCCGTCAGGGTCCACTTTTTTTGCCATCTTTATGCCCTTGTCCAGCATTTCAATAAACCCTGTGGCATTAGCATGGACGTCGAAGGTCTGTATCACCACAATCTGCTGCTGGTCTTCTGCGCGGGCAGTGAAAGCGGACAGTGCAACGATGGTACCAAGCAGCATTGCAACGAGGCTATGGCGGAATGATTTGTGATTGTTCATTGAATGGTCTCCTCCGCTGGGGTTTGGCGGTACGGTATGGTAAAGATAGTCCCCAACCCGTGGGAGGACAAATAAGCGCGTCTTACCCTCCGCTAGGCCATAAAATTGCTGAGTTGAGATAACCCTTCCCGTAGCCCAAACTGTAGGCACCGGCGGCCGCGTCAGTCTGCCCGCGATGCCAGCCCCCTAATCCTGACTATACAGAGGATACCAGCAGATGAAGTTTCGCTTCCCCATTGTCGTCATCGATGAAGACTTTCGATCAGAGAATTCCAGTGGCCTGGGGGTTCGCGCGCTGGCCGAGGCCATCGAGAACGCCGGCATGGAAGTGCTGGGCGTCACCAACCCCACCGGCACCGCCAGCCTGGCCCAGCAAAGCGCCCGCGCCTCCGCCTTCATCCTCTCAATCGACGACGAGGAATTTTCCACCGCGGCGGATGAGGAACTCGCGCTGCAACGCCTGCGCACCTTCGTCCAGGAAGTCCGCTTCAAGAACGCCGATGTGCCGATTTTCCTCTACAGCGAGACGCGCACCTCCCGCCACGTCACCAACGACATCCTGCGCGAGCTGCACGGCTTTATCCACATGTCCGAGGATACGCCGGAGTTTGTCGCCCGCTACATCGTCCGCGAGGCCCTGGACTACCTGAAGGGCGTGGCGCCGCCATTTTTCCGCGAGCTGGTGAAATATGCCCAGGACGGCTCCTACTCCTGGCATTGCCCGGGACATTCCGGCGGGGTTGCCTTTCTGAAATCACCAGCCGGGCAGATGTTTCACCAGTTTTTCGGCGAGAACATGCTGCGTGCGGACATCTGCAACTCGGTGGACGAAATCGGCTCGCTGCTCGACCATACCGGCCCGGTGGCCGCCAGCGAACGCAACGCGGCGCGCATTTTCAACACCGATCACCTGTTCTTCGTCACCAACGGCACCTCGACTTCGAACAAGATCGTCTGGAACTCTATCGTCGCCCCGGGCGACGTGGTCGTGGTAGATCGCAACTGCCACAAATCGGTGCTGCACTCGATAACCCTGACGGGGGCCATCCCGGTCTTCCTCATGCCGACCCGCAATCACTACGGCATCATCGGGCCCATCCCGCGCCAGGAATTCTCCATCGATACCATCCGTCGGAAAATAGCCGCCAACCCGTTCATCGATGACAAGGCGGCCAAACCCCGGATTCTGGCACTGACCCAGTCCACCTACGATGGCATCGTCTACAACTGCGACATGATCAAGGACGCCCTCGACACAGAGGTCGACGCCCTGCACTTCGACGAAGCCTGGCTGCCGCACGCCAACTTCCACCCTATGTACCACGGCATGCACGCCATCGGCCAGGACCGTGCGCGTTCACGGGATGCGCTGGTGTTCTCCACCCAGTCGACCCACAAGCTGCTGGCGGGCCTATCGCAGGCATCTCAGGTCCTGGTGCAGAACTCTGAAACCCGGACGCTCGACGTGGGCCGCTTCGACGAGGCCTACCTTATGCATACCTCGACCTCGCCCCAGTACGCCATCATCGCCAGCTGCGACGTCAGCGCGGCCATGATGGAGCCGCCCGGCGGCACCGCGCTGGTGGAGGAGTCCATTCTCGAGTCCATGGATTTTCGTCGCGCCATGCGCCGCGCCGGCGAGGAGTTCGGCAGTGACGCCTGGTGGTTCAAGGTCTGGGGGCCGGATTACCTGGCGGAGGAGGGCATCGGCGAGGCCGCTGACTGGGCCCTGAAGGCTAACGAGCGCTGGCACGGCTTCGGCGATGTCGCCGAGGGCTTCAACATGCTCGACCCGATCAAGGCGACCATCATCAACCCCGGTCTCGACGTGGATGGAAATTTTGACGATATGGGCATCCCCGCTGCGGTGGTCACTAACTACCTGGGCGAGCACGGCATCTACGTGGAGAAGACCGGCCTGTACTCTTTCTTCATCATGTTCACCATCGGCATTACCAAGGGCCGCTGGAATTCGATGGTCACCGAGCTGCAGCAGTTCAAAGACGCCTACGACCAGAACCTGCGGCTGTGGAAGGTCATGCCGGATCTGGTGGCCGAGTACCCGGTGTACGAGAAGGTCGGCCTGCGCGACCTGTGCCAGGGCCTGCACGAAATTTACAAGGCCAATGATATCGCCCGGGTGACCACCGAGATGTACCTGTCCGACCTGGCGCCGGCGATGCGGCCGATCGATGCCTACACCGCCCTGGTGCACGGCAAGGTCGAGCGCGTGCCCATCGACGAACTGGAGGGGCGTATCACCGCAATCCTGTTGACGCCCTATCCGCCCGGTATTCCGCTGCTGATCCCCGGCGAGCGTTTCAACAGTGCCATCGTGCGCTACCTGCGCTTTGCTCGCGACCTGCACGGGCGCTTTCCCGGCTTCGACGCCGACATCCACGGACTCACCGTTGAGGAAGTCGATGGCAGGACCGAGTACTTCATTGACTGTGTGGTCGACGACTGAGCGAGGTTCAGCGCACCAGGGTGTTACCGAGCTGCCATCCACAGACCGTCTGCGTCGGTGCCTTCCGGGAAAAGCTGTTTCGACGACTCGAAGATGTCCGCTCCGTTTATGCCCCGACTACCGGGCCGATATAGTGTGCTGTACCTGCGGGCCGGTGGCGTAACGAGTACATCGCAAGCTGAGGTCTACAGAACAACGCTACCCAGATACCTGCTATCGCGGCTGCCTCCAGACAGTACTCGGGCAGGTTTTTCACCGGAGGTCACGATGAACAAAAATCAATTGCCTCTAGGCGACGATGCAATTCTCAAGTAAGCTGTGTGCGTCGTTACTATTAAAAACACTAACACCGATATTGGGGGCGACATGAAATTGCATACCTGGTTTGGCGGAATGTTGTTGGGCCTGGTCGGTGTCTGTGCACCGGCTGGCGCGCAGAACCTATTGACCAATGGCGATTTTGAATCCGGCCTGAACGGATGGACGGCCTGGAACGCCCCTCCTTCCGGATTCTGGAATGATACCTGGATACAGAGCAACGACTGTGACATTTGGGTGCCAACCAACGGCTGCCCCTATGCTGGCACAATTTCCCACGCACAAAAGAAAGGCAGCGGTTCCGGCAATACCCACGGTGGGCTGTACCAGACACTCAGCGTAACCGCAGGGCAGACCTACAACGTCTCAGGCCAATGGAGCGGCGGAGTGAGCGGCAACCTGGACGGCAACAATGGCAGCTGGTGGCGAGTGGAGGTTTACGACGGCACCCCTACCGAGGCTCAAATCGATGCCGGCCCCGGCGCGCAGGACACGCTGATCGCCCTCCAGGAGGCCAACAATCTGGCCACCAACGGTGTTTTCCAGTTTCAGTGGGAAGCTTTTTCCGGCAGTTTCACCGCGCCTTCTGACACCGTTACGCTGGTGCTGAAATCAGGCAGCTATTACACCTTCGCCGCCGCAGCCTACCACGACGATCTGGTAGTGATACAGAATAGCCCAGAAAAAGTGCCCACACTGAGTACACTGGCGCTGGCGCTGTTGGCGGGCATGCTGGTGTTTCTTGGGCTGAGAGCACGGCGCACCAAATCCGGGGCCTAGCGGGTTAGGGGCCTGGCGGGGTAGATAGTTGGCTGCGAAGGTCGGGGCACATCAGCGACGAGTCCGGTATTGACAATACCCGGAAAGTCCCGCAATCACCTAGCGCAGGCAGTCTTCGATTTCTTTACCTGATATCCCGGCTGCCTCCAGGCATTGATTGACCTGATGAAGATACAGAAAACGCGAGAGCAATTCATAACAAATCACGATCTCTTTGCGTTCACTGTGCCAGAAAGCGGTTGGGTCGTTCGCACATTGCGCGAAAACTATAGTGATGTCATCGGGTAGCGCCAGCATGGTTTCAATTCGATGCGCAACGAGTTTGGCGACCCCGGAATTTTTCATGATAGTGGCCATGCGTTGCTGCTCCTCTGTATACGTGGCTTCGTAAACTACCGATACCCTCGTTTGCTTGCTGACACTGTTTTCCTGTCGGCCGTATGTTTCGATGATACGATCAACGGCCGTCATCGCGTGTTCATTATCGTAGTCCAGGCAGCTATAGGCGCGCTCATAAGGCAGATTTAACTGTCTTTCAACTTTGTCATATTGATCCGGATGACTGCCGAAGAGCAGGCACATCATGTTGTAGAAGCGCTGAATGCTCAGGGAATGACTGTCCCAATAGGTCGGCGTGGTTTCCTGGTGTTTTTCCAGTTCCCACTCGATTCGCCATGCCGTTGCAGCGGCTATCACTACATCAACTGGTTGCAGGCTATCGGGAAGGGCGAAATCCGGCTCACCGCGGAGCAGGGCTATGGTGGCGAGCTGGTCGGCGGCATCTTCCTCGGATCCGAGAAAGAGAATATCCAGTTCATCGATCGCCGCATGGGCTGTTTCGTGGAGTAGGGTCCACAGCGTATTGGCCACCATGAAAGACTCGGCGGTGATTGCCTTGCCGGGCATGCCCTCATCGTCAGCACCTGAGGCGAGGCTGGCGACGAGTATTAGTACGATTAACAGCAATCGTTGCTGGTGTTGTCGTGACACCTGGTGGCCTCCGAACACGGCTGGTGTGAATGTGCACCAACTATGCAGCAGTGGCGATCGCTGTCAATCCCGGGTTGGAGCCGGGGAATCGCCAGTGCCGACAGGACATCTCGCCAGCGGTCGTGAACACCGTCCGCGCGTGGATATCATCGGTTCAGGCAGCACATCCCGGCTGTCACCCTCAGAGAAGCCCGTCCGGTTTATCTCGCTGTACACGCCAGCGCCGCAACGCCCAGCTTGCGTTTTAGCGTCCAGGGCTTGAAGGGAGCTAAAAACATGCCAAGCACCCAGCTCATCCCCACGAAAATCAGGGAAACTACGCCCCAGATCCACAGCACCGCAGATTTGAAATCGATGTCGCCCAGTTAGGGGCTGATGACTCCATGCTGAGCGAGGGGTCGCCAGGTCAGGATGCGGCGGAGGAGGGGGCGCGGAACAGGTCGCCCAGCGGCACTTCGCGGATCCCCGGTGGCGCTTCTACCAGGCCCGGAATCGCGTTCACCAGCGAGCCCGCGACCCCGTATTGCTCGGGCATAGTGCGATAGGCGTGATCGTCGGTCAGGCCCAGGTCGATCTTGAAATCAATGCAGGGCAGGCCGCGGACGCGCACCTCCCAGGTGGTGTAATCCGGATCATTGAGATGGGCTTTTTCCATGATCCAGTGGATGGACTGGGTGATCCGGCGGCTGCCGTCGACAATGGCGTGCCAGCGCCAGTTGGTGTGGCTGACGCCACCCTTGTCGATGCGGCCGGCCGAGGTGTCGATAGCGGCGCTGGCGGGGTACATGACATGGTCAGTCTCTACCCGCTGCAGCGCGTATCCCAGGCGGCGGGCCAGGTGAGCCACCACCTCGCTGTACATGCCATTCATCAGCTCCGCCGGCCCCCAGGTCGGATCATTGGGGTCGAGCCCATCACCGGGTTTGCCGAATCCCAGCATATCGAACACGTAGTCCGGGTTTTGCATGATCCGGCAATCGATGGTCTCAGTGACCTCGATGTGCTCGATATCAAGGCAAATGCTGGTGGCGATCGTGGCGATCTTGTCGGTGATGAAGCCAGGGTTCAGGCCCCCGCCCAGCAGGCTGCTGCCACCCTCGCGACAGGCCTCCTCGAAGGCGCGAAGATACTCCTGGCCCCAGAACTGCGGATAGCTGTGGCCGTTGATGCTGATGACATTCTTGCCTGAGGCCAGCAGCCGGCAGATATCGGCGTTGTGGCGACAGTAGGGAGCATCGAGCTGCGCGGTGTGCAATACCACATCCGCCTCGAGTTGCAGGATAGCTTCAATTTCGTTGGTGGCGATCACTCCGGTGGCTGGGCGGCGGGCGATATCGCCTGCGTCCCTGCCCACCTTGGCGGGGTTGTACACGTACAGGCCGGCCAGTTCCAGGTCGGGGTGATCGATGACCGCTCGCAGGCAGGTCTTGCCCATGGCGCCGGTGGCCCACTGGATGACTCTGTAGCTCATGCGATTGCCCTTTCCCGGTTTGTTCAGCGCGCCTGCGCCAGTATCATTGCCACCGCCTCGCGCGCCGATGCGGCCGCGCTCTCGGTGCCGATGGTGCCGCTCGGGGCACAGCCGTCTCCCACGTTGTACAGGCCGCGGATCGGCGTATTGACCGGCATGCCGCGACCGATCCAGCGATGCATCGCAGGGGCAGGCCCCCGGTGCTTGGCCTTGACCAGGAAAGTGGCTTCCTCGCTAACGCCGGGGAAATTCTCCTCCAGTTCCGCCAGGGTGTTGCGAAACTCCGCGGCCAGGTCTGGGTTGGCGGCGTCCGCCGGCGCGCCGTAGGCGGTGTGCAGGTACTTGCCGGCCGGCGAGATGTCCGGGGAAATTTCACTGGGAATTTCCAGGTAGATGAAATTGGTAGTGTTGCCGAACACCATGCAGCCGTTGAAATCCTCGATCAGCGGACGATCCATGACGAAGCTGGTGTGCATGATCGGGGCGTCGCAGGCGTCGGTATGCAACTGCTCGACATAACTGCGCTCGAACAGGGATTCGCCGCCGGCCAGGGCCACCGTGCGATCGGGGCCGGTGTTGGACAGCACGAGGTCCGCCCGCAGGGTCTGGTCCTGGCCTTCGCTGTTGTTGACGACGACGCCCGTCACCCTGCCGTCCTCCACCAGGATGCGCTTGCAGCCAGTCTGACGCAAAATGGTGGCGCCGCGCTGCTCCATGGCGGCGGCCAGGGTGGCCATCAGTGCGCCGTTGCCTTCCCGGGCCATGCCGAATCGGGTCCCCTTACTGCTGAATTTGAGGAAACGGAAAAACTCGCCGGCGGGGATTTCGTGCAGGTTGATGCCCATCAGCGCGGCGCAGTAACCCTGGAACAGGTTTTTCACCGCCTGGTTGTCGGTGTACTGGTCAAACCAGTCGCGAATGGTGATGGTGTTGAGGGGCGTCCAGTGGAACAGGGCGTCCTGGATGTGCCCCATCAGTGCCTTGGCCTGGTCCGCGTCACCCATGGCGAACTCGAGCATGCCGTACAGGCCGCCACCGTCGGGCGGCAGGTCGTAATCGCCGTGATCCAGGCGGTAGCGCATGCGACCGGTGAGGTCGATCATGTCCATCTCGGCGCCCACCGCATCGAAGGCCTGGCGGATGGCACTGGCGGGGCCCATGGGGATCATCAGCGCTCCGGTCGTGACCTTGCAGTCCTGGCGTTCCCGGTGACCGCAGCGGCCGCCGAGGTAGGGGGATTTCTCCACCAACGCCACCTTCATGTTCTCTGCGCTGAGGCGGGCGGCGGCGCACATGCCGCCAATGCCTGAACCGATGACGATTGCATCATAGTGTCTGTCTGTCACAGGGAGTTCTCCTAGAACGTTCGTTTTGATAGTGTTGCCGCCAGCCGCAGCAGGACCGGGGCCGCCGGGGCGAACCAGCGTGGTGGCTTAGTCCTGTTTGAGGCAGACCAAGCTGCCCATGTCTTTTTATGCAATAAAGGCAATGGCATTCGCATCGTGGTTCGTTACAAGGACATCATCAATCGTGGCGGAATGAAGATTTCGCCTGCAACTGGCAGTTCCCGTTGCCATCGTCACCACGCAGACGTGACTGCTGCAACGAGAATAGTTCAGTTAAGCAATTTATTGCTTCTAATCCGTGGCATAGAGGTCTTCGCCACGGCCCCACCAGGCGTGAAAGCCGGCGGGCACCCGATGCGGCAACTGGACCCGCGCTATTGGCCCCTGGGTGATGTCGCGGGCATCGAACACCAGTGCCTCCGACTTCCAGGTGTTGCTGTCGGTCACCATTGTCACCACGTAGCCGTCGTCCTCGTCGTTGTCGCGGGTCGCGCCTTTGACCGGCGCGAATGGCGACTCGCTGCCGAACACGCCTTCACCGTAATCCCATTGGTCGTATTGACCGGTTTCGTTGTTGTACTTGACCAGGGAGTCAAAGCGCAGCGTATGACCACCCTCGTCCAGCAACGGAATGCGCTGATGGTAGGCATACTTGCTCTTGACGCCGTGAAACAGCTGGTTGGTCTTGTTGAACTCGGTATTCAGGGTGTCGATATCGCCCTCACGCACCTCGCCGGTGGCCATGTTGAAGCGCCAGCGATAGTTGTTTGTCTCGTTGCGCATATACGACAGCATGTGGGCCAGTTCACCGCCGCCTGCGGGTTCAGGCAGGGGGTTGACGCTGCGACATCCGTCCATCACCACCCAGTCGCCATCTTCCCAGCAATTGGATACGTGCAATATGAAGCAGGGTTCGCATTCGAACCAGCGGATGTCGCCCGAACTGCCGTAGCGCGGGATGATGCCGAAGCGCGCGGGCATGTCGCGATGGAATTCCAGCACCATCTTGCCGTGGCGACGCAGGACGTTGGCGTCGTGAAAGAAGGGCAGGTCGTGCAGAATGGTGTAGTTGGTGGTGAAACCCAGGTCGTGCGGCCGACGCGGACCCGGCAGGTCGATGGGTATTTCCTGGCGCAGCGTACCGTCGGGATTGCCGACCCCATAGGTCATGTAGGGCGCGTCGTCGAAGTAGTCCATGAACAGCATTTCGCCAGTATTCCAGTCCACCTTGTTGTGGGCCGACATGTTGCGGCGGATGCGTCCCCCGGGCAGTGTGTACTCCCCGAGATTCTCCAGGGTCAGCGGGTCCATCTTGTAAGGCCGTCCCGAGTGGTACCAGGTGGGCATCAGGTTCCCGGCATACAGGGTCACGTCCGTATTGCAGGTGTCGCGGATGGGGAAGTCCGGCAGTGAAAAATCAAACGTTCCCATTACCCCTGGCCAGATCGCTTTGCCCGCTGCTTGCTCGGCCAGATAGCCGGCCGTATGGATGTAGCTGTTGTGATAGGAGGCTTTGCCATCACGGAAATACACCGCATGAATCATGCCGTCGCCGTCGAAAGGGTGGTGCTGACCCTGGGGCTTGTGGACAGTATTGGGGCCGTTGCGATAGTAGGCGCCGAACAGGTCATCCGGCAGCTCGCCGATTACCTCGAGGTTCTCGGCCGCAACTTCGTCAGTAGTGGGTGCGTAGACACCGTGCAGGTAGGGGTTGTCGACTTCGTAGATCCACCGGGGTGCATTGTCGAAGTGGGTTACGCCGCCTATTGCCTCATCGGTAATCGGGTAGTTGCTGTCGTTCATGTGAGCTGTCCTTCTATCGCCATCGTTACATTTTCTTACCGGTTCCGCTGCCGCTGTGTCTGCGCCAGCGGGCAGCCGGTTCGTTAGTTATCTCGCTAAAATAACTATGTTATATAGACCATATACTTTCATAAAAAGACTATCACCGCCAATCCGTGCTTGTAAAGGCCACGGTCAAGAAAAATTTCACCGATTTTTAAGTGCTTATTTGGGCCTTATCTGACTATTCAAGGAAGTCAATAGAGGTAAGTAGGCCAATTTATCCGCGTTATACCGCGTTCATGAGCTCTTTGTTCTGCAGTTGTCAGCCCGCGGTGCCTCGCTGTCAGGCCTTGCGCTGTGAGGGACAGCGGTCGCCTGGCTAAATAAGAATTTTGGGTCTTCACCAAATCGAGTGGGTAGATTAGCCTTGTCCTCATGAAAGATACACAGCTTTACAGTCAGATTCTCGGTATCCAGAAGCCCTGGAAGGTCACTTCGGTCAATGTGTCGCTTG
>NZ_QRAN01000031.1 GCF_003457605.1 Seongchinamella sediminis | reverse complement strand
CCCGAATCCCCAATTTGGCGAAGCTGCCACAAATCCGACTCGCCGTTGACCAAACTTGGGCCTTGGAACGACGAGAAAGTTAAGTGCATCAAAATCATGCCTTTTTCAGCAGCCTGCTAAGGGGTGTTCTGCCCCTGGCGGGCTTCGGCGCTGCGCGCCTCGTTGCAAAACGCTGGCGCGTTTTGTCGAACCGGCTGGTTGATCCAGACGGCCCGCCACAAACGAAAATGGCCACCCCGGGGGGGTGGCCATTTTCGTTTGTATGGTGGGTCGTACTGGATTCGAACCAGTGACCAATTGGTTAAAAGCCAACTGCTCTACCAACTGAGCTAACGACCCTCAGAAGGAGTGCGTATCTTACGGATTTGAACTCAAAACTCAAGCCTTGGGTCCATTTTTTTTCCCGGGGATAACCCGTGATTAATCAGTGCCTTAGGGGGCTATGGCCGGGGCACGGATCTATGCCTGGCCCGCGCCACCGGCACCGCCGCAGTGCTCTCAGGCCGCCGCCAGTGCCGCCTGCAACTCGCTGGCCGCGGCCCTGACCCGGGCCATCGGCTCACCCTCCCCGGCCTGGCAGCGGGCCAGGTCGAAGTGATCTTGAAAGCTGGGCACGGACACCGCCGCCAGCACGTTCGCCCCCATGGAGGGCGCGGAGCGTTCCGCCAGCGCCAGCACACTGGCGGCGCCACCGGCGCCCGGACCGGCCGCGAGCATCAGGGTCGGCTTGTGCTGGAATACCTTGCGGGACAGCCGCGATGCCCAGTCCACCAGGTTCTTGTACGCTGCGCTGAAGGAACCGTTGTGTTCCGCATAGGAAATCACCAGGGCGTCAGCGGCGGCAATCCGCGCCAGGAAGGCCCCCGCGGCCGGCGGATGACCGTGCTCGCGCTCCCGGTCCTCACTGAATATCGGCATCTCGAAATCATTCAGGTCGAGCAGGTCCACCTCGGCGCCGGGGATCAGGTGCGCCGTGTAGGACGCCAGGGCGCGGTTAATGGACTGGCTGCTGTTACTGGCGGCGAAGGCGACTATTTTCACGTTCTTTTCTCCCAATTGCAGGTTAGCTGGACAGGTTACGTTCGGCGGGCAGGTCGCTCGAGTACTCCACGAACTCCACCTCGAACCCGGCCGGGTCAATGTAGTAGACGTTACGCCGGTAGGGCTCGTCCGCGCCATCTTTGTCCGGCTCGAAGCCGGCCGCCCGCAGGCGCCTGGTCATGGCATCCAGATTACTGGTAACGAACGCGAAGTGCGCCAGACCGACGCTGTGGCCGGCCAGGTCGCGGTTCTCTCCCTCGCCGTTATCGCCAAACACCAGGTACTGGTAGTCATCACCGAAATGGACCCAGGTGCGGGGCTTGCCGGACCAGCTGCCCTGCTGCCGCTCGCGTACGCGCCAGTGGGGGAAGGCCGCCTGGTAAAAGGCCAGTTGGGCATCGATATCGGTAACCACCAGGTTTACATGCTCTAACTGAATCATTTTTCATCTCCTGTCTGTAGTTGACGGAGGCCATGCTATTACCTCAAGCTTACTTGAGGTAAAGCGTTATTTTACCCCAATGTGAAAAATTTACAGGAGCGCACCATGAGCGAAGCGAGCTGGACCCCGGGCAGGGTAGCCAAGCGCTGCGGCGTGAACGTCAGCACGCTGCATTTCTACGAGCAGAAGGGGCTGATCAGCAGCTGGCGCAACGCGGGCAACCAGCGCCGCTACAAGGCGGACGTACTGCGCCGCATCTCGGTCATCAAGGCCGCGCAGAAAATGGGCATCAGCCTCGAGGAAATCCGGGAGGCGCTGGCGAACCTGCCGGACAAGCGCACGCCCAATGCCCGGGACTGGGAGCAGTTGTCCAGCCACTGGCGACAGAGCCTCAACGCCCGCATCGCCGCCCTGGAGCGGCTGCGGGACCGGCTGACCGGATGCATCGGCTGCGGTTGCCTGTCGATGAAAAACTGTCCCATTTACAACGAGGACGACAAACTCGGCAAAGAGGGCGTGGGGGCGGTGTACCTGGAGCGGGAATCGCCTCAGGCGTAGGGGGTGGGATCGTCCACCCCCGCGTCAGCGAAGCCCCGGGCGCGCAGGCGGCAGGCGTCACACTTGCCGCAGGCCAGGCCGGCGTCCGTGGCCTGGTAGCAGGACACGGTCAGGGCGTAGTCCACGCCCAGCGCCAGGCCGGCGTTGATGATCTCGCCCTTGCCCAGGTCCATCAGCGGGGTGTGAATACGCAGCCTGTTGCCCTCGACCCCGGCGCGAGTAGCGAGGTTGGCCATGTTTTCAAAGGCCGCGATGTAGGCCGGGCGGCAATCGGGGTAGCCGGAATAATCCACGGCATTGACGCCGATGAAGATATCCTGTGCACCCAGGACTTCCGCCCAGCCCAGGGCGATGGAGAGAAATACGGTATTGCGGGCGGGCACATAGGTCACCGGAATGCCCTCGGTTTCCTCCTCCGGCACCGCGATGGCGGCGTCGGTGAGGGCCGAACCACCGATACTGTCCAGGTTGAGCTTGACCACCTTGTGCTCCACGTCGCCGAGGGCGGCGGACACCCGCTCGGCGGCGAATAGCTCCGCCCGGTGACGCTGGCCGTAGTCGAAGCTGAGGGTATAACAGGCGTAGCCCTCGGACCGGGCCATGGCCAGCACCGTGGTGGAATCCAGTCCACCGGACACCAGTATGACCGCGCGTTTATCCGTCATCAGTGTCCCGGCTCGTCGTTCCAGAGGATTTTATGCAGCTGCAGCTGCATTCTTACCGGCAGTTTATCCGCCAGTATCCACTCGGCCAGCTGGCGCCCGGACAGCTCGCCATGACTGGGAGAGAACAGCACGTCCGAGACCCGGGACGCGAGCTGGAATTCATCGAGTTTGAAACGTGCCCAGTCATAGTCAGCCCGGTCGCAAATCACAAACTTGATCTGGTCGTGGGACTGTAACAGCGCCAGGTTGTCGTAGTCGTTGCGGTTCATCTCCCCCGAGGCCGGGGTTTTCAGGTCCACAACCTTCACCACCCGCGGATCCACCCCCGCCAGCGGCATGGCGCCGCCGGTTTCCAGCGACACCTCGTAGCCGGCATCGCAGAGGGCGGCGAGCAGCGGCAGGCAGTTGGGCTGGGCCAGGGGTTCGCCGCCGGTCACGGTGACGTAGCGGGGCTGGTAGGCGGCAACCCTGGCCACCACATCCTCCAGGCTTTGCAGCTCCCCACCGCTGAAGGCGTATTCAGTGTCGCAGTAGACGCAGCGCAGGGGGCAACCGGTCAGGCGCACGAACACGGTGGGCAGGCCCACGGTGCGCGCTTCTCCCTGCAGGGAGTAAAAGATTTCGGTGATGCGCAGGGCATCGTCACTGTGGACCAGGCTGGTCGACATGGCTGCGTCCCGGCTTGCGCCTAGAAATTCTCGGCGAGGAAGTCCCGGGACAACTTGACCGCAGAGCTGTTGGTGTTGCCGTACTCGCGGATCACCCGGTCCAGGTACTCCCTGGATTTTTCCCGGTTGCCCTTGAGAAACTGCACCTTGCCCAGCTTGTACATGGCGTCCGGCGCCTTGGCGTTGTCCGGATAGCGG
The DNA here is from genome assembly GCF_003457605.1 of Seongchinamella sediminis. Taxonomy (GTDB): domain Bacteria; phylum Pseudomonadota; class Gammaproteobacteria; order Pseudomonadales; family Halieaceae; genus Halioglobus; species Halioglobus sediminis. Next base: position 21,465 of record NZ_QRAN01000031.1, on the reverse strand, counting down.
TCCAGCAGCAGGGAAAAGGACTGCCGTGACGCTTCCAGGTCCGGTGGATCGATAACCAGGTACAATTCCCCCAGCCAGTAGTGCGCGTTGGGCGCATACCTGCCATCGGGATAACTGCGTAAAAACTGGCTGAAGGCATCTACCGCCTGGTCAAACTGCTGGTTACGCACCAGTGCATAGGCGCTGCGGTAGGCATCGCCCTCCCCCGGCACTTCGGCGGCACCGGCGCCCGGCGATGCAATGGGCACTGACGGCGCTGTGGCCGCACCGGGGTTGCTTGCGGTCGCGCCACTGCCACTGCCCAGCGCACTGAGGCGCTTGTCGAGATCAACATAGCGCTCCAGGCTCTGTGACTTGAGTTTGCGCAGTTCATTGGCCTGTTCCTCAACAATGCCGTTGAGGCGCATCACTTCCTGCTGCAGCTGCTGCAGCTGGATAAACAGGGTGCCCATCTGTCCGCCCCCGCCGGGAGCTGCGGCAGCTGCGCCTGGCGCCGGAGTACCAACGGCGGAGCCGGCGGGAGCGCTGTCCATGCCGTAGCTGGTCGCCGGATAGGATTGCGCGGGCTGCACGCTGTAGGGGTCGGTTGCCGACGGCGCCGTGTAGGGGGCCGTTCCGGCGGGCCGGGCATAGGGGTCGGCGCTGTCCGGCGTGGCGGTGGCCGGCGCCGCGGGGGTGGTGCGACCGCTGCGCTCTGCCTCGACGTCGACATAGTCCTGGGCCTGGAGCTGGAATGACAACGGGCCGGTCACAAGGACCAGCCCGCCCGCCACAAGCAGTTTGCTCATGTTTGCCATAGGCGTTTTACTTCAGTTCGACGCGACGGTTCTGTGACCAGTTGGACTCGCCGGAACCGTAGGCGATGGGACGCTCCTCACCATAGCTTACCGTTTCGATGCGATAGGCGGGGATGCCATTCACCACCATGTAGTCACGTACCGCGTTGGCACGACGCTCACCCAGGGCCATGTTGTACTCGCGGGTGCCGCGCTCGTCGGTGTGGCCCTCAAGGCGCACGCTTGCTTCGTTGCCCTGCAGGGCGGCGATATGGGCGTCCAGGGCCTCGATGGCTTCCGGCTTCAGGTTGTAGCTGTCGAAGTCGAAATAGAACACGTTGCCAAAGGCGGCTGCGGCATCGCGCAGGCGCTGCTGTTCGGCGGCGGCCGCGGCCGCGGCGGCCTGCTGTTCGGCCTGGGCGGCGGCTGCAGCGGCGGCTGCAGCTGCGGCGGCCTCTTCTTCTTCCTTCTTGGAGCTGCCGGAACAAGCTGCCAGCAGCGTTGCTGCGAACAGCACAGAAATAGCCTTACCGGCAACAGGTAGATGTTTCATAATACCCTTCCTTAAAAGTACGTGATTGTTAAAACGTGTTTCTGCAAGTCAGGTCAACGGCTCATAAAGGGTGACCATGCCGGCTCACGCACATCGCCTTCCCGCGATGGCAACCGGAATTTCACGCCCCCGTCCACTGAAACCGCCGCCAGTATGCCGCGACCCGCGTGTTTCGTTGCGTACAATACCATAGAGCCATTGGGTGCGATACTGGGACTTTCATCCAATTCAGTGGAAGTCAGCACTTGCAAACGGTTGGTCACCAGGTCCAGCAGGGCAATGTGGAACTGGCCGTTTTGCTGGTGCACCATTACCACATTGCGACCGTCCTGGGCCACCCGGGCGCGGGCGTTATAGCCCCCTTCGAAGGTCAGCCGTTCGGTGGTTCCGGTGCGCAGGTCGTAGCGGTAAATCTGCGGCCGTCCGCCCCGGTCCGAGGTAAACAGCAGGGAGCGGCCGTCCGGCATCCAGGTCGGCTCGGTATCGATGGCATAGTGACGGGTGATACGGGTCAGCTTCTTGCTGACCAGGTTCATCAGGTAGATATCCGGGCTGCCATCCTTGGACAGCACCATGGCCATGTTCTTGCCATCGGGCGACCAGGCCGGCGCGCCATTGAGGCCGCGGAAGCTGGTCAGCTGCTCACGGGCGCCGGTGCTGAGGTTCTGGCGGTATATTGCCGGCCTGCCGGACTCGAAGGAAACATAGGAGATCTGCCTGCCGTCCGGTGACCAGCCCGGGGCCAGCACCGGCTCCCGGGACTCCAGCAGCACAATCGGCCGGGCGCCATCGGAGTCGGACAGGGTCAGGCGGTAGTAGTCCTTGCCGCCGGGAACCCGGGTCACCGACACATACAGCAGCCTGGTGGCGAAGGCGCCGCGGATGCCGGTGAGCTTCTCGTACACCGCGTCGGATACCCGGTGGGCCAGCATCCGCGCCTCGTTAATGGGACCGGTTTCAACCCCGCTGTGAGCCTGGCGCTGGCGCACCACATCGTAAAGCTCGTATTCGATACGCATCTGGGCGCCCTGGGCGGACACCCGGCCAATGAGCAGGTACTCGGCGTTGATGGCGCGCCAGTCCCGATAGAAAATTTCCTGCTCGGTGCTGGGGCGACCCAGCATGTTTGAACGGGACACCGGGGCAAACTGGCCGCTGCGCGCCAGGTCGGAATCGACCACCCAGGCGACGTCCTCCGGCGCGGTTCCCGGTTCCTGCCAGTTGAAGGGCACCACCGCGATGGCGGTGGGATTGTCCCTGCCCTGGGTAATCTCAATCGTCAGCTCCGCCCGGGCGGCCAGGGTGGACAGCGCCAGCAGCAGCGGGGTAATGACCAAAAACAGCCGTTTCATCAGTAACGTAAATCCTCTGGTTTGAATAGCAGGCGGAAGCGCCTGAAATTGTTCTCGAATTCTGCGCTGGGCAGGTTTTGCAGCTCGGGGAAACTGCCGGCCTTCTTCACCGCGTTGATCGCGGAATTGTCGAAGGCGGCGTTACCGCTACCGCGGATCAGGGTCACGCTGACCACCTCACCGGTAGGCACCAGTTGCAGGCGGAGTTCCGCCTCCATGCCGTTGCGGGCGCTGGGCGGCCGGCTCCAGTAGTTGATCACCGTCTGGGCGATAAGGGCGGTGTAACTGGCGACCATTTCCCGGGCGGTAGCGGTCGCTTCCAGGACCTCGTCTTCCTGCGCCATGGCGCGGGCCATGTCGGCACGGGTCAGGGCGGCGAGCTCTTCCTCGGTGATACGCGGCTCCGGTTTGGGCTCGGGTTTTGCCGCGGCCTTCGGCTTGGGTGCCGGTTTCGGGGCCGTTTTGGCCACCGGCTTGGGCGCCGGTTTTGGTTTGGCTGCCGGTTTCGGCCTGGCGGGGGTCGCTTTCGGCTTCGCCTGCGCCTTGGGCTTCGGCTTCGGCTTGGGCTGAAACTCACTGACATCGACCAGCCGGGCATTGATCACCGTGGGCGCCGGCTTGACCTTCACCACTTCCGGCTCGTGACTGACCCAGTTGACGGTCATCGCCGCCAGTATCAGCGCGTGCAGGGCCAGCGACGCCAGCGCCGGGCGCACGATAATGCGCGGCATCACGGGTTTGGCGTAGACGGACTCGGTAGCCATCAGGGCAGCCTATGGGTTCTCGGTGACCAGGCCCACGCTGGGCGCTCCGGCCTGCTGCAGGGCCACCATCACAGTCACTACCTGACCATAGGGCACCGCCTCATCGCCCCAGATCAGCACCGGCTTGTCCGGATTCGTGTTCATGACCTTGGCAACCCGCTCGCGAATGGTCGCCAGGGCCAGCACCTGCTCCTCGTTGCCGAGGTTCAGGAACAGCTCGCCATTGGCATTGACAGAGACAATCAGGGGTTCGCTGTCCTGGTTTTCCACCGGGTCGGCGCTGGCCTCCGGCAGATCCACCTTCACCCCCTGCATCAGCATGGGAGCCGTCACCATAAAGATGATCAGCAGCACCAGCATCACGTCGATGTAGGGCACCACGTTGATCTCTGCCATCGGCCTGCGCTTGTTTCGGGTCCTGTTCACCGCCGCTTACCCTGCCCGCTTGCCCTTGGCCCGCAGGGCATAGGCCTGGCGGTAGAGAATGCTGGAAAATTCATCGACGAAGGTGTCGTAACGATTACTGAACACCTCGACCTTGGACGAGAAACGGTTGTAGGCCAGTACCGCCGGAATTGCCGCAAACAGGCCCATGGCCGTGGCCACCAGGGCCTCGGAAATACCCGGCGCCACCGTGGCCAGGGTGGCCTGGGTGGTATTGGCCAGGCCGCGGAATGAATGCATGATGCCCCACACCGTGCCGAACAGGCCGATATAGGGACTGGTGGAGCCCACCGAGGCAAGAAACGCCAGGTGCCGCTCCAGCCGTTCCTCCTCGCGCATCATCGCCACCCGCATGGCGCGCCGCGAGCCCTCGAGAATCGCCTCGGAATCCATCTCGGACTGTTGCGCCAGGCGGGAGAACTCCTTGAAGCCGGCGCGGAAAATGCTCTCCATGCCGAGGATGGCGCCGCCGTCCGAGGCCTTTTCATTGCCCTCCCGGTACAGTTGCGACAGGTCTATGCCGGACCAGAAGCGCTCCTCAAAGCTGTACATTTCCTCCCGGGCATTGCGCAGGTAGAGGAAGCGCTGGACGATCATGTACCAGGACAGCATGGACGCCCCGACCAGCATGACCATCACCATTTGTACGGTAAAACTGGCGTGTAGTACCAGGTCTATCAGGCTTAACTGCTCTTCCAATTCTGCTCCCCTCGATGGTTCTGTTATTGTGCCGGCGCCAGCCGGCTCCTCATGTCGCCGGGTATGCGCCGGGGCCTGACCCCGTTGCGATCGACACAGGCAATGGTCAGCTCACCGCTGGCCAGCACCTGCCCCGCCCGGCGTACAGTCTGGGCGAAGACGATGGAGGCCCCGCCCAGCGCGGTAATCCGGGCGCTGGCTTGCAGTTCATCGTCCAGTTGCGCCGGTGCCAGGTACCTGATCGCCGCATCCCGCACCACGAACATCAGGTCATGGTTGAAAATGTAATCCTTGCCGTAGCCCAGGCTGCGCATGTACTCGGTGCGCGCCCGCTCCATATACTTGAGGTAGTTGACGTAGTAGACAATGCCCCCGGCGTCGGTGTCCTCGATATAGACCCGCAGCGGCAGGGAAAATTCCTCCGCCGCCATCACTTGTCTCCCGGGCCCAGGTCGAGGGGAAGGTTACCACTATCGGGGCGGCTCGGCTGCGGCAAACCGAAGTGCAAATAGGCGTTACGGGTCACCATGCGGCCCCGGGGGGTGCGCACCATGTAGCCCTGCTGGATCAGGTAGGGCTCGAGCACGTCCTCGATGGTGCCCCGCTCTTCGGAAATGGCCGCGGCCAGGCTGTCCACCCCCACCGGGCCGCCGTCAAACTTCTCTATCATCGCCAGCAGCAGGCGCCGGTCCTGGTGGTCGAAGCCCTGCTGGTCAACGCTGAGCATGTCCAGCGCCCGGTCCGCCACCGCATCGCTGATATGGCCGTCGGCCTTGACCTCGGCGAAGTCGCGCACCCGCCGCAGCAGGCGGTTGGCGATACGCGGGGTACCGCGGGAGCGGCGGGCAATTTCCGTCGCGCCCTTGTGGTCTATGCCGATCTGGAGGATATTCGCCGAGCGCTCGACAATATGCGCCAGGTCTGCCACCTCGTAAAACTCCAGCCGCTGGACGATACCGAAGCGGTCCCGCAAGGGCGAGGTCAGCAAACCGGCCCGGGTAGTGGCACCCACCAGGGTGAAGGGTGGCAGGTCCAGCTTGATGGAGCGCGCCGCCGGCCCCTCGCCGATCATGATATCCAGCTGGTAGTCCTCCATCGCCGGATACAGCACTTCTTCCACAAAGGGACTGAGGCGGTGAATCTCGTCGATGAACAGCACATCGCCCGGCTCGAGGTTGGTCATCAGGGCGGCGATGTCGCCGGCTTTCTCCAGCACCGGGCCGGAGGTGGTCTTCAGGGAAACGCCCATCTCGTTGGCGATAATGCTGGCCAGGGTCGTCTTGCCCAGCCCGGGCGGGCCGAAAATAAGGGTGTGGTCCAGCGGCTCTTGCCGCAGTTTCGCCGCCTGCAGGAAGATGGACATCTGCTCCCGCACCGCCTGCTGGCCGACGTACTCGTCCAGCGAGCGGGGCCGGATGGCCCGGTCCATGGCCTCCTCCCGGGGGCTGACCGGTTCCGGGGCGATCAGGCGGTCGGTTTCAATCATCCGCTCACCATGGACTTCAGTGCCCGGCGAATCAACTCCTCGCTGTCGGCACTGGCATCATCGTTCACCGCGGCGACCATCTTCGCCGCTTCCGCCGGCTTGTAACCCAGGGCGATAAGCGCGCCCTCGGCGTCGGCCACCGCGTCGGCCACCGGCGCTATGGACGGTCCTCCCGCCGGCAGTTCGGCGCCGGCCTCCTCCAGCCAGTCCTTGAGCTTGTCGCGCATTTCCACCAGCAGGCGTTCCGCGGTTTTTTTACCGACCCCGGGCAAGGCCACCAGCGACTTGACGTCGTCCCGCTGCACGCAGCGGGCAAAGCTGCTGGCATCCATGCCAGACAAAATGGTCAGGGCCAGCCTGGGGCCCACACCGCTAACCTTGATCAGGCGGCGGAACAGGGAGCGATCGCGCTCATCGATGAATCCGTACAGCAGCTGGGCGTCCTCGCGGACCACGAAATGGGTGACCAGGGATACCTCGGTTCCCAGTCCCGGCAACTGGAACAGGGTGGTCATGGGCACCTGCAGCTCATAGCCAACACCACCGACTTCCACCAGGATGTCAGGCGGCTGCTTGTCAACCAGGATGCCCCGAATTCTGCCTATCATTTATCGGATCCGTCGCCGGCGCACAGAACTCGCACCGGCCATGTTTATCATACTTTGTCGGGTGTGGGCGTGGCACAGGGCCGCTGCCAGGGCGTCCGCGGCGTCCTCCTGGGGTTCCGCGGGCAACTTCAGCAGTACCTTCACCATGTGCTGTACCTGGGCCTTCTCCGCGCCGCCGGTACCCACCACCGACTGCTTGATCTGGCGGGCGGAGTACTCGGCCACCGCCATTCCGCGGCTGGCGCAGGCGACGATCGCTGCGCCCCGGGCCTGGCCCAGTTTCAGCGCCGAACCGGCGCTCTTCGCCATGAACACCTGCTCCACCGCCAGCTCCTGGGGGCAATACTGCTCCACCAGTTGCGAAACACTGTCGAAGATTATCTTCAGGCGCGGGGCCAGCTCACCCTCCGGCAGGCGGATCACACCACTGGTGACATATTCGCTGCGGCCAGACAGGTAATTAATGATGCCAAAGCCGGTTTTGCGGGAACCCGGATCGATTCCCAAGATAAGCGACATGGAGTTTTCCGCGCCCAGTTCCACTATGTACGAATATACAGGGCTGGATGGATGGCGTCACTAGCAGGCCAGGGAAATTCATGCCATGGACCAGGCACTGTCATCGTGACTGCCAGGCCCCGTCATCCCGGCGAACGCCGGGATCCATTGGCCTGCTCGGCCACGGCGCCGTCGGTGCCCAGGTTTCCGCCGCGCCTGGAGAACGCATGGCGCACCTCGGCAACCGTGCGGTTGCGGTTGTCTGTCATCACTTCCACGAGCACCGCAATACCGCCGGCGGCATAGCCATCGTATTCCCTGCTTTACGACTAGCGCTAGCGGTGACTTACCCCGCTTTCGCCTCTTCCTTGCCCTGACGCAGGCGAATATTCAGCTCGCGCAATTGCTGGGCGTTAACATCCCCCGGGGCGTCGGTCATCACGCAGTGCGCGGTCTGGGTTTTCGGGAAGGCGATCACGTCACGGATTGAGGCGGAGTCCGTCATCAGCATGACGATGCGGTCCAGGCCGAAGGCCAGGCCACCGTGGGGCGGTGCGCCATATTGCAGGGCCTGCAGCAGGAAACCGAATTTTTCGTTGGCCTCCTCCTCGGAGATACCCAGGATCCTGAACACTGCTTCCTGCATATCGCGCTGGTGAATACGCACGCTGCCGCCGCCGAGTTCGCAGCCATTGAGCACCATGTCGTAGGCCCGGGACAGGGCCTGCGCCGGCTTGGCCTCGAGCTCCTCGACAGAACAGGAAGGCGCGGTAAAGGGGTGGTGCAGGGGGGTAAGGCCGCCACTGCCGTCATCCTCGAACATGGGGAAGTCGACCACCCACAAGGGCGCCCAGCCCTCGCGAATCATGCCCTGGTCCTCAGCGACCTTGATCCGCAGTGCCCCCAGCGACTCGTTGACCACCCGGGCCTTGTCGGCGCCGAAGAAGATGATGTCGCCATCGGCCGCCTCCAGCCGCTGCATCATCCGCATCACGATCTCATCGGGCATGAACTTGAGGATCGGCGACTGCAATCCTGCCACCCCCGCCGCCAGGTCATTGACCTTGATCCAGGCCAAGCCGCGGGCACCGAAAATGGACACGTAGCTGGTGTAGTCGTCAATTTCCTTGCGGCTGATGGTGGCGCCGCCGGGGACCTTGAGTGCCGCTACCCGGCCGTGCTCGTCATCGGCGGGGCCGCGGAAGACCTTGAAGTCCACCTGCTGCATGAGGTCGTCGACGCTGATCAGTTCCATGTCGATACGCAGGTCAGGCTTGTCCGAGCCGTAGCGCTCCATGGCTTCCGCGTAGGGCATATGGGGAAACTCGGGCAGCGCCACATCGAGGGTGGCGCTGAACAGCTCCCGCACCATGCGCTCGGTGATCGCCATGATTTCATCTTCATCCAGGAACGAGGTCTCGATGTCGATCTGGGTGAACTCCGGCTGCCGGTCGGCGCGCAGGTCCTCATCGCGGAAGCACTTGGCCACCTGGTAATAGCGGTCGAAGCCGGACACCATCAGCAGCTGCTTGAACAGCTGGGGCGACTGGGGCAGGGCAAAAAACTGCCCCGGGTGGGTGCGGCTGGGCACCAGGTAGTCGCGGGCGCCCTCGGGTGTGGCCCGGGTGAGGATCGGGGTCTCGATGTCCAGGAAACCCTCCCGGTCGAGGAAATTGCGAATCGCCGAGGTTATTTTCGAGCGGGTGATCAGCCGCTGCTGCATCTCCTGACGGCGCAGGTCCATGTAGCGATACTTGAGGCGCACTTCCTCGCCAACGGCGGTATGCTCATCCAGTTGGAACGGCGGGGTCGCGGCGACATTGAGGATTTCCAGCTCCTTGCCCAGCACCTCTATCTCGCCAGTGGCCATGGCGGGGTTGACGGTGCCCTCTCCGCGGGCGCGCACCCGCCCGGTGATTTTCAGCACATACTCACTGCGCACCTTATCGGCACGCTCGAAGTGCTCCTCCGTATCGGGGTCGAACACCACCTGTACGATGCCCTCCCGGTCCCGCATATCCAGGAAGATGACGCCACCGTGGTCCCGGCGGCGATCCACCCAGCCGCAGAGGGTGACCGTCTCGTCGATGTTGGCGGTAGTCAGGACGCCGCAATAGTGAGTGCGCATAATTTGTTTCCGTATCAATGGCTGGCTGGCCGCTGGGCCCGGGCTCAGGCGGACGTGTTACTCTCGCTGCCCCCGGAGCCGGACTTGTCGCTGGCGGCAGGCTTGTCGCTGGCAGCGGCGGAGTCAGGTGCACCGTGCAGGTTTTTCTTGCTGCCGGTCTTGAAATCCGTCTCGTACCAGCCGCCGCCCTTGAGGCGAAACGCGGCCGCGGAGATCTTTTTCCGCAGTTCAGGGGCCCCGCATTGGGGGCATTCAGTGAGTGGAGCGTCGCTGATCTTCTGCAGGACCTCCATCGCGTTGCCACATTTCTGGCACTGGTATTCGTAGATCGGCATGACTTAACCCACCTGAAATCAGCTAGAGAGAGAAAAATTCGAGGCGCGGATTTTACCCCAAGCAGGGGTAGAGGCCAAGCTTGGCGGGAGGGGATATTCAGGGGGCAAAAAGCCCCGGCACCCGGCGGTGCTGGGCCTGCTCATATTAACTGAGCTGGCCCTCTTGCAATGACCAGCCGCCCCGTTAGCGCAAGGAGGCGGCCGATCCGGTCACGGCGCTCAGGAAGCGGCGTATTCCTTCAGCTTCTTCAGTGGACGAATCTTGACCGCAATGCTGGCAGGCTTCGCCTTGAACATGGTCTCTTCACCGGTGAAGGGGTTAATGCCCTTGCGCGCCTTGCGAGCAGGTTTCTTCACTGTGGTGATCTTCATGACGCCGGGAATGGTGAACTCGCCGACGGCACGCTTCTTGATGCTGCGCTCGATCAGCATGTTCAGCTCATCCAGAACGGCATTGACCTGCTTCTTGCTCAGGTCGGTGCTTTCCGCGAGGCTCGCAACGATCTGGCTTTTGGTCATCTTGTCGCGGATAGCAGTTGCCTTCTTGGCGGGTGCTGCCTTCTTGGCAGGTGCCTTCTTGGCTGGAGCCTTTTTCTTGGCCGGAGTTTTCTTCGCTGCTGCTTTTTTAGTCGCCATGTTATTCTAGACCTTCCCTAATAGTGAACTTTGAGTAGAGGTGTTCCGGCGCCCCGCATCCCCATTCGCTCAGCAGCTCGCCAGCCACGTGCATAGTATTAATCCATGAAACCCTGTAATACAAGCGTTTTTCGGGGCCGAGGGTCAAAAAACCCCTTATTTTCAAGCCTCACCGCAACATTGCCGTGTGAAAAGCACCAGAATGAGGCAAGTCAGCGGCGTTTACCGCCGCGGGTAAGGTCTCTAGAATAGGCGCCCTGTATTGACTCCCGGATGTAATTGCAGCCATGCGCACCAGTAATTTCCTTATCGCCACGCAAAAAGAGACCCCCGCCGACGCTGAGGTCATCAGTCACCAACTCATGTTGCGGGCCGGGTTGATCCGCAAACTCGCCGCCGGACTCTACACCTGGCTGCCTCTGGGCCTGCGGGTACTGCGCAAAGTCGAGGAGGTGGTGCGCGAGGAGATGGACGCGGCCGGAGCCCAGGAGGTCAGCATGCCGGTGGTACAACCAGCGGAGCTGTGGCAGGAGTCGGGCCGCTGGGAACAGTATGGGCCGGAACTGCTGCGCATCCAGGATCGTCACCAGCGTGACTTCTGCCTCGGCCCCACCCACGAGGAGGTGGTTACTGAACTGGTGCGCAACGAGATCAAGAGCTACAAGCAGCTGCCGCTCAACCTCTACCAGATCCAGACCAAGGTGCGCGACGAAATCAGGCCGCGCTTTGGCATCATGCGCTCCAGGGAATTCCTGATGAAGGACGCCTACTCCTTCCATGTTGACCAGCAATCGCTGGAAGCGACCTACCAGGACATGCACCAGGCTTACACCAATATATTCACCCGCCTGGGCCTGGACTTCCGCCCGGTAATCGCCGACACCGGCAGTATCGGCGGCAGCGGCTCCCATGAATTCCACGTGCTCGCCAACTCGGGCGAAGACGATATCGCCTTTTCCGACAGCAGCGACTACGCCGCCAACGTGGAAATGGCCGAGGCGGTCGCGCCGCAGCAGCCCCGCCCTGCTCCGGGGGCGGACATGCAAGAGGTGGCCACCCCCGGGGTGAAGACCATCGACGACCTGGCCGCCTTCCTGTCGATAGACCCGGCAAGCACGGTAAAAACGCTCATCGCCCACGGCGAAGAGGCAGGCCAGCTGATCGCCCTGGTCGTCCGCGGTGATCACCAGCTCAATGCCATCAAGACGGAAAAACTGTCCGGGGTCGCCTCACCCCTGCAAATGGCCGAGGAAGCCGAGGTGCGCGAGGCGCTGGGCGCCGGCTTTGGCTCGCTGGGCCCGGTGGGCCTTAAGATCGAGATTATCGTCGATCGCAGCGCCGCGGCCCTGGCTGACTTCAGCTGCGGTGCCAACAGGGACGACTACCACCTCACCGGGGTCAACTGGGACCGGGATTGCACAGCGACCAGAGTCGAGGACATCCGCGACGTGGTCCAGGGTGACCCCAGCCCGGACGGCAAGGGCCAGCTGCAGATCAAGCGCGGTATAGAAGTGGGTCATATTTTCCAGCTGGGCTGCAAGTACAGCGAAGCCATGAAGGCCAGCGTGCTGGATGAGAACGGCAAGAGCGTTACCATGACCATGGGCTGTTACGGCATCGGCGTGAGCCGGGTCGTGGCCGCGGCCATCGAACAGAATCACGATGACCGGGGCATTATCTGGCCCGCGGCCATGGCGCCCTTCCAACTCGCCATCGTGCCGCTGAACATGCAGAAGTCGGCACCCGTGGCCAGCTGTGCGGAAGAACTCTACCAGCAGCTGCAAAAGGCCGGTATCGAGGTACTGCTGGATGACCGCAACGAGCGCCCCGGGGTCAAGTTTGCCGATATGGAACTGACCGGCATCCCCCACCGCATCGTCATCGGCGACCGGGCCCTGGCCAATGGCAATATCGAGTACAAAGGCCGCCGGGACGAGGAATCCAGGCTGCTTCCCCGGGACGAGATTCTTGCATTCCTGCGGGAGCAGTTGCAGGGCTGAGCCAGGTGCGTTCGCTGCCTGCGCTGTTACTGTGCCTGGCGCTCGCCCCGTGGGCGCTGGGCCAGCCGGCCGACGAGGCCGAGCGCGAGGAGTTGCGCCGCTTCCTTGAAGCGACCATCTCCGATGCCAGCAGTTTCGAGGACCGCTACGATGCCGAGGTCTGGCTGGTGGATATGTCGGCCCGGCTGCAACGTTTCGTGAAAGACCCCAAACACCGCCTGGAGCTGCTGCAGGACATTCACTCGGCTGCCGTGCAGGCGCACCTGCCGCCGGAGCTGGTGCTGGCGGTTATCGAGGTTGAGAGCCACTTCGACCGCTTTGCCATTTCCCGGGTGGGCGCCCAGGGAATGATGCAGGTGATGCCCTTCTGGAAAGACGAAATCGGTCGCCCCGATGACAACCTGACCGTCAACAAGACCAATTTCGCCTACGGCTGTCGCATCCTGCAGTTCTACCTGCAGCGGGAAAACGGGCACCTGCACCGCGCCCTGGCCCGCTACAACGGCTCCGTCGGTCGCCGGGTGTACTCCGACAAGGTCTATCGGGCCTGGCGCAAGCGCTGGCGCACGGAGCCGCTGAACTGGGAAGACTGACGGACCGCTAGCGGTAGGAACCCGGCGACAGGCCAGTCCACTTCTTGAACGAGCGGTGGAAGGCCGACGGGTCGGAGAAGCCTACCCGCTCGGCGACTTCACTGACCGTCATCCCCTCCCGGCTGAGCAGGCTGATGGCCGCATCCCGGCGCGCATTGTCCTTGATGCGCTGATAGGAGGTACCCTCCTTTTCCAGCCGCCGGCGCAAGGTCCGGGCAGACATGTTGAGCAGTCCGGTCAGCTCGTCGAAGCTGGGCATCTCGGTACGGAAGTCGCTGCCGAGGATAGTGCGGATTCGCTGGGTGACGCTCAGCGTGCCAGCGCTGGGCTCGATGATCACGTGGTAGGGCGCCAGCTTGAGAAAGGCCCGCAGCTCCGCCTCGTCGCGCAGCGGCTCCGCCTCCAGCAGGCGGGCGCTGAAGGTCACCGAGTTGAGCTGCTGGCCAAAACGCACCGGACAGGGAAAAAAGTGACGGACGCCAGCCGTAAATTCAGGCTCCGGTCCGGCGCATCGGGCTTCGCTGATGTCGATCTGCTGGCCCACCAGCCAGCCGCAGAATCGCATCCACATGGCCAGGCTGCACAGCACGCTGTGCTGCACCCCGGGAACGTCGCCGCGGCAGAGGTAGCTCAGGGTTGCGAACTTGCCGTCGGCATCGATCGTGAGTTCATTGCTTACCTCCCCGCCCTGGCGCAGGCGACAGGCGGCGTTGAACTCTATGGCCCGGCGCAGCGCTACCGCGAGGCTGGAACTGTTGAGCATGGTCAGCAGGATAAGCCGCGTTGTCCCCACCGGCGTCTGTACATCGGGCATTACCCCGGCGGACTCGTCGTTCAGGGCGCGCACCAGCTCGACACACAGGCGGCTGTACTGTTGCGGCGAGACCAGGGAAGTCTGGGCGCACTGGCGCAGGGGGTCAAAAGGAAACCCCGCCGCCCGCAGCATTGCCTCCACATCCTTGCCGTGGGCCTGGGCCTTGAGCAGCAGTGCCCGGGTGAACTCCCGGGGAACACTGTCGTTGTACCCTCTGGTGCTGGGGTAGCTGTCGGACAACATCAAACCTCCGTCTGCTGGACCTCAAGTATAGTAGCAGGGCTGCGCGCCGCAGTATCGTGCGCTGCTTAAACTCCGGCGTGGTTTAACAGCCCGGTTGGATTGACATCCCCGGACACTCTGCCCAATATGTAAAATGGGGATGGGGTGGCAAAATCATAAGACCAGATGAACAACATTAACCAACTCAGCAAATGGAATCGCGATATCTCGCGTGCCATCGGTGCGCTGGGTCGGGACGAGTTCTTCCCCGCACTGATCGACGCCATCAATGGCCAGGTCCAGATCGACTTTCCGCAGGTCTGGCTGTACCACAAGGACCTGCCGCCGCGGGTGCTCTACCACCAGATTCCTGCATCGGCGATGAATGCCCAGGTCGACCAGTACCTGGAGGGGCCCTATCGCGAGGACCCGTTCTACCAGACCTCAATGAACCAGCCAAAATCCAAGCTGTACCGGCTGTCGCGGGTTACCCTGGGCAAACTGGAACAAACCGACTACTACCGGGAGTATTACTCGGATACGGGCACCGTTGACGAGGCGGTCTATCTGGCCCGGGTGCACGGTGGCAATGTCATCAACCTGAGCATGATGCGCCTGCCGCAACATGGGCCCTACAGCGAAGACGAATATGAAACCCTCTACCTGCTCGCCGAGCCGGTATCCGAGCTGCTGAAAAGCCACACCGAACACGACGACTTCGCCATCACCAACCTCATCCAGCCGGGTATCGACCACCAGATCGACCTGGCGTTTCGCACCTTCGGCGAGTCGCTGCTGTCGCCGCGGGAAAAGGATGTGCTGGAACTCATGTTGCGCGGCTACGGCACCGACATCTCCGCCTCGCGTCTGGAGATTGCGGTGGAGACCGTACGCCGGCACCGCAAGAGCATTTACCGCAAGCTGGACGTGTCCTCCCAGACCGATTTGTTCTCGCTGTTTCTCAACTCCATGTCCTGTCTCGGCCAGGCTGCCGGCGAGGACCCGCTGTCGGTCTACATGTCACCGCGCTAGTCGTGAATTTGCGTTCTATATCAACCGCTTGCTGCCCCATCGGGGGCATTGCCAAGGGACTTGATTGGACTGATAGTAGCCACTTACACAGTCATGGATAGGCAGCATGTCGGTAGAAGCCGATTGGTTCCTGCGAGCGCATCCGGAAATCACCACCATTGAAGCACTGCTCCCCGATTGCAACGGGGTCATGCGTGGCAAGTGGGTGCCCCGGCACAAGCTGGGCAAGATTTTCGACGGCGAGCTCAAGCTCCCGAAAACCGCGCTCAGCCTCGACATCTGGGGCAGGGACGTGGAGCAACTGGTATTTGCCACCGGCGATGCCGACGGTGTCTGCCTGCCGGTAGAAGGCTCCCTGCTTCCCACGCCCTGGTCTGCCGAGAGCCAGCACGGCCAGATCATGCTGTCCATGTTCGATGCCGACGGCAACCCCTACCTCGGCGATCCACGCCATGTACTGATGCAGGTGGTGAAACGTTTCGCGGAGGCCGGCTGGCGCCCGGTGGTCGCGGCGGAGCTGGAATTCAGCCTGGTGACCTGGGACCGGGAGATTCCCGCCCATACCTGCCCGTCCCCCGCCAGCAGCGGCCCCGTCGGCGGCAACACCTACGGTCTCGACGTCCTCAACCATCACCGCGAGATGATGGAAGACCTGCGCATTGCCTGTGAAATCCAGGACCTGCCCTTCGATGGCGTGGTCAAGGAGTCGGCGCCTTCCCAGTACGAAATCAACATGCAGCACGTGGACGACCCGGTCTTGGCGGCGCGCCAGATCGTCATGATGAAGCGGCTGATCAAGGGCGTTGCCGCCAAGCACGGCCTGATCGCCAGCTTTATGGCCAAGCCCTTCGAGGAAGAAGCGGGCAATGGCATGCACGTACACTGCAGCGTACTGGATGATAAGGGCGTCAACATATTCGACGATGGCAGCGACAGGGGGACTCCGCTGCTGCACCAGGCCATAGGCGGCTGCCTGACCTACATGGCGGAATCGGTGGCCATTTTCGCGCCCACCTACAACGCCTATCGCCGCTTCCAGAAGGGCTGCCACGCGCCAACCTTCCCCAGCTGGGGCTACGAGAATCGCACGGTGGCGGTGCGCGTACCTGCCAGCAACCCGCTTTCGCGACGCCTGGAACACCGGGTAGCGGGTGCCGACGCCAACCCCTACCTGCTGTTTTCGGTCATATTGTCGTGCATCCTGGAGGGCATTAACGAGAACCTGTCACCGGGTGACCCGATCAGCGGTGACGGCTACGCGCAGGAGGAGGCCACGCTGCCGGTATACATGCCCGATGCGGTCCGCCTGTTCAAGGAGTCCGATTTCATCCGCAATGCCCTGGGCAGCGAAATGCAGCGCATTTTCACCCTCAGCAAGGAGCAGGAGATCGAGGAATTCCGCCGTCGCATTACCACCCTGGAATACCAGTCCTTCCTGGAAAAACTCTAGGCCCAGCCCGGCGCAGCGCCTGAGGGGCCGGCCCGGAGCGCCAGAAAATCGCCCGGGTGACGCTTTTTGCCATGTCATCGACATATGGCAGCTGCCACAATAGGCCCTGTGAACACCTCCAGACCGACATTATCCCTGCTCCGCCTGGCTGTCGTCAGCCTGGTGGCCAGCATCTGCTTCGCTGCCTCCGGCAAGGCCAGTACACCGCTGCTCACTGAGCGGGCCAGGGTCTGCGCCGCCTATCTCGGCACCCTGCCGGTAGCGGCGGGCCAGGTGCTGTCAGGGTCCCTGAATATCCTCAGCTGGAACATCCAGAAGGCCAGTAACGCGGGCTGGATGGAGGATATGCAGGCGCTCGGCAGCAATGCCCACCTGGCGTTTATCCAGGAAGCGTCGCTGCAGGCCCAACTGGGCGAAGTGCACCCGCAGGGCCCACTGTTCCAGTCCTTTGCCCAGGGTTACTCCACCGCCGGCCTGCACTCCGGGGTGATGACCCTGAGCCGGCACGCGCCCAGCATGCAGTGCAATTTCAGTCGCACCGAGCCCTGGCTGGGTACACCCAAGGCGGCCACGGTCACCGAACACCCCTTACAGGGCCGGAAGGACCGGCTGCTGGCCATCAACCTGCACGCGGTCAATTTCACCTTTGGCGTAGAGGACCTGCAGGCCCAGCTGCGGCCGCTGGTGGAGCTACTGATCGCCCACCGGGGGCCGGCCATTCTCGCCGGTGATTTCAATACCTGGAGCGCCGCCCGGCAACAACTGGTGGACCAGGCCCTGTCCCAGCACGGGCTGGAGCCCCTGGTCTTCACACCGGACCTGCGCACCACCGCCTTTGGCCGGCCGCTGGACCATATCTACGTGCGCGGCCTGATCGCGGAGCACACCGAGGTGGTACCGGTGACCAGTTCGGATCACCACGCCCTGCGGGCGCGGCTTAAACTGGACCGCTGAGGAACACCATGACCCGAACAGCGCTGCTCGCCTTTTCCCTGCTGCTGGCCACAACCGCGGCAGCCGCTGACAACACCGACACCGAGGTGCAGTACCTGCTCAATTATGTCGCCACCAGCGGCTGCACCTTTCACCGCAACGGCAGCGACCATGACGCCGCCGATGCCGCCGACCACCTGCGATTGAAGTACCGCCGCGGCGGCAAATACGTGGACACTACCGAACACTTTATCGACCGCCTGGCGACCGAGAGTTCCTGGACCGGCCGCCAGTACAGCGTCACCTGCGCTGGCCACACCCGGCCCTCCGCCGAGTGGTTGCACGAGGCGCTGGCCGACTACCGCGCGAAGGGCCCCTAAAGCGGGGCCTGGCGCTCGCTTTCCAGCCCCTCCGGGGCGGCAGTATGGGGCAGCGCCACGTGCTCTCGTTCCAGCCGGCGGATCAGGTAAAAGGCCGCCACCACCGCCAGCGTGCCGAAAATCACCGCCCCCAGGGCCTCCCCCGCCAACACGCCCCTGGCGCCATACCAGTGGGCTCCCAGGTAGACAAACGGAATGGTGCCGAGCAGCGCGCGGCCAAAGTTGAATCCGGTGGCCCAGTGGGGATGATGCAGGTTATTGAAGCTGGCATTGGCCACAAACAGCGCGCCGTTGAAAACAAAAGCACCGACCAGCAAATTGCAGTAGAACAGGATCAGCTCTGCGGCCCCGGCCGAGGCAGAGAAGGCGCGGACGATGGTATCGCCCAGCAGCCACAGCAGCAGCCACACCAGCGCCACGTAGGTGACATTGAAGATCATCGCATTGCGCAGGGTGGAGCGGACCCGGCCGTAAAGCCCGGCCCCGGCGTTCTGGCCAATGATCGGGCCGACCGCACTGGAAAGGGCAAAAATGGCGCAGAAGGCCACCGGGGTAATCCGCCCCATAATCGCCGCACCGGCCACCGCGCTGTCGCCAAACTGGGACATGGTGCGCAGCACAAAGCTGCCGCCAATGGGCGTGGCCAGGTTGGTGAGTACCGCCGGCGTGGCTATTTTCAGCAAGGGACGCAGATCGGCGAAGAACTGCTGGCGGTTTATCCGGCAGGGCAGTCGGTGAACCACATAAATCGCGTGCCAGGCCACCGCCAGCACCACCATGCGCGCCGCGACCGAGGCCCAGGCAGCCCCCTCCAGGCCCCAGTCCAGGGTAAAAATGAAGATCGGGTCGAGCACGCCGTTGACCACCGAGCCGGTGACTGTCGCCCACATGGAGCGCCGGGCATCGCCCAGGGCCCGGACACCGGCAGCGGCACTCATCCCCAGTACCAGCACCGGCATGTTGGGCAGCAGAATGCCGGCATAGCTGAGGGCGTACTGCAGGGTGATGCCCCGGGCGCCCAGCAGTTGCAGCAACTCCCGGAGGTAAAGCCAGCCCAGCAGGGAAATGACGATGGCCGTCGTCAGGCTGAACAGCAGGCCGCTGCTGCAGTACCGGCTGGCCAGGTCGCGCCGGTTGGCGCCCTCGGAGCGGGCCACCAGTGCGCCCAGGGCGATCTGCAGGCCGATGCTCACCGCCACCAGGAAGAAGATCAGGGTACCGGCGAAGCCTACGGCAGCGGCCAGTTCCTGTTCACCCAGCAGGGTGAGGAAGTACATGTCCACCATGTCCACCCCGAACATGGTCAGCAGGCCGGCCGCCGAGGCCCCGGTCATAACCAGCACATGGCGCATGGTTGAGCCGCGGGTAAATACAGCCTGACTGGACATTGGGGCTCCTCTGGAAAATACAGCGACAGCGCAAAGCCCGGGTTATCAGCGCCCGCTTCAAATAGTGCCTGGCTTCAGCCTGGTTTAAGGGAGGAGCATGATACTGCAGATTGCCGGCCCTGTGGGCAGGGCAAGCGGAATCAGCCTGCCACGGCAACTGGACACAGGGGACTTTTGGCCCCGTTAAAGTTACCATAAGCAACCTTGTTACATCGTAGGAGGCCTGGCCACCGCCATGACTACCACCGAGCAAAAGCCGCCGCTGAATCCCGTCAACATGAGCATATTCATCGGCCTGCCCATCGCCGCGCTGATCCTGGTGCCCGCCTGGGGGCTCTACCGCGGCTACGACGCCTTCCAGTGGCTCTGGGCCCTGGCGTTCCTGTACCTGAACGGCCTGTCCATCACCGGCGGTTACCATCGCCTGTGGTCGCACAAGGCCTACGAGGCCCACCCCGCCCTGAAATGGTTTTACGCCCTGTGGGGTGCAGGCGCGCTGCAGAACAGCATCCTGATCTGGTCCTCGGACCACCGCCGCCACCACCGTTACGTGGACGATAACGACCGCGACCCCTACTCCGCCGGCCGCGGCCTGTGGTTCAGCCACATCGGCTGGATGTTGCGCAAATACAACAGCAACGAGCCCGACTTCAGCAACGCCCGGGACCTGCAGCGGGATCCAGTGGTCATGTTCCAGGACAGGCACTACGTGGCCCTGACCCTGCTGATGAACGTCGGCCTGCCCCTGCTGCTGGGCATCTGGCACGGCGATATCATCGGTACCCTGCTGCTGGTGGGCCTGCTGCGCCTGGTGGTTAACCACCACGTGACCTTCTTTATCAATTCGCTGGCCCACTACTGGGGCTCCAGGCCCTACACCGAGTCGAACAGCGCCCGGGACAACGGCTTGCTCGCCTTCCTCACCTACGGCGAGGGCTATCACAACTACCACCACATCTTCCAGACCGACTACCGCAACGGCATCCGCTGGTGGCAGTGGGATCCCACCAAATGGCTGATCAGCGCCTGCTCCCGGGTAGGCCTGGCCCGCAACCTGGTCCGGGTGCCGGATTTCAAGATTCAGCGCGCCATACTCGACACCCAGTTCCAGCGCGCCCGCGACCAGTTGGAGGACGCCCAGGCCCCGGAGCCCCTGCGCGCCACCCTGGAGCGCGAGTACCAGCTGTTCACCGAGTCGATCAATGCCTGGACGGCGCTGCAGGCCCAGCGCTATGAAGCCAAGAAAGCGGAAATTGGCGATGCCCTGAACGAGAAAAGGCTCAGGCTGCAGCAAAAGTGGGATTCCGCCGCCCTCAGGACCAAGTTCAAGGAGCTGGAATACTCACTGAAAATGCAGCGCAAGCGGCTGAATATGCTGATGGAGCAGATGCAGTTGCAGGCCCAGGCCGCCTGACAGCGGCACCGCCAGCATAGACACAGGCCCCGTTCGTCCGCAACCGGGGCCTTTTTGTGGCCGGCCAGGCAGCAGCGGCTGGTGATCTCCCACCCGGCGGCCTGCGTACCAATGCCTGATTCCGCAAGCAGTTGCACCAGCATGCAACTGGCAGCCGCCCACGGCGCGCCTGGCACCTAACACCCCCAACCGAGAGAACGGCACTATGAGCACCTCCGTATTCGACTTTTCCTGCGCCACCCCGGCAGGCACAGAACGCCCGCTGGACGACTTCAGGGGCAAGGTCCTGGTCATCGTCAACACCGCGTCCAAGTGCGGGTTTACCCCCCAGTTCGCCGGCCTCGAGGAACTGTACGAGAAGTATCGTGACCGGGGCGTCGAGGTGCTGGGCTTTCCCTGCAACCAGTTCGGCAAGCAGGACCCGGGCAGCAACGACGAGATCCAGGAATTCTGCCAGCTCAACTACGGCGTTTCCTTTCCGATGTTCGGCAAGATCGAGGTCAACGGCTCCGGGGCCGATCCCCTGTTCAAGCACCTCAAGCAGGAAGCACCGGGCGCTCTGGGCAGCAAGGGCATCAAGTGGAACTTCACCAAGTTCCTGGTGGACGCCGATGGCCAGGTGATCAAGCGCTATGCCCCCACGGTCAAACCGAAAGACATCGAGAAAGACATCGAGAACCTGCTGGCCTGAGCTGCGCGTCGCCGGTCGCTGCCCACCCCGGGCTTGCGGCCACAAAAAACCCGGCGCGAGGCCGGGTTTTTTTATCTTTCTGCCATTCTGGCGAAGGCCAGAATCCAGGGTCACTGGGCCCCCATTTGCATGGGGGCGACGGTAGCGATTACTCGATGATCTTGGCGACAACACCCGCGCCAACGGTGCGGCCACCTTCACGAATCGCGAAGCGCAGGCCTTCTTCCATGGCGATGGGAGCGATCAGCGTGGCAACCATCTGCACGTTG
>NZ_QRAN01000030.1 GCF_003457605.1 Seongchinamella sediminis | reverse complement strand
CCTCCAACTCCGGAAGGCCTAATATTAATCCTGCGTGGGACATCGGTGTACTCTCCATTAAACGAACTTCGCAAATTCAGTTTAATGAACATCGGTGTCCCCCGTTAATGATGAAGAGCCCTTTTTTATGAACCGGCGGCAGGCTCGGCTCTACCCAATGGCTCTCCCGAATCAGTCCCCAGTATCTGCTTGCCCGTTGCAGTCAGCGTGATGGGCGTCAAGCGATAACAGGTATTGGACAAGCGCAGCCCGTTGTGCCGGGTCTTTTAGTCCTGCAACGGTCATACTCGTACCGGGCACAGTGCCCAACGGATCTTGTAAAAATCGATCAAGTGACTGCGGCCCCCAGACAATACCCGCATTTTTCATGGCTTCGGTGTAGTCAAATCCGGGGGCGCTTCCCGCTTTGCGGCCGTTCAGGTTGCAGTGCTTTGGGCCGGTGCGGTGGTAGGCGGGTGAGTGGCAGGCCGAGCACTGGGCATACAGTGTCCTGCCTTTGGCAACTTCATCATCAGAGGCAGGGGAGGCCGGCGGCGCGGTGCCCGCTGTCCCACCGGCTGCGCCCGCCAACAGCAACGCGACAACACCAATCAATCGAATCATGATCAGGAAAAGAATGCACCCGGAACCGGGTCCAGTCCTAGTGCCTGACGTAATACAGCCCAGTGCATCGACTCATCGGCCAGGATACTGGCTGCTGCCTGTGACAAGTCCCTGTTATCGAATAGTGGAATAGCGCCAGCGTAGGCGCTAATGGCACCACGCTCCAGGCCCGCCGCAAACGAGAGGACGTCGCCCTGGTTCTTGATTTTCTCAACCGGGAAATAATATTGCTTCTTCGGTGCAAGGGGCTCGCCACCCAGTCTTTTGACAGCGGTGGACAATGCATCCACATGTGCCCGATGATGCCCTTGAAACGTCACTGCCACCTGAAGTACCTCACTGTTCAATAGGCCGCTATCAGCGCCGAGTTGATAGGCGGCAACGGCTTCGTGCTCTGCCGCGATTGCGGTATTGAGTATCTGAATGTCAGTACCGGTATCGTCTGCAGATGCTTGCCCGGACGCATGCCCGAGTCGCACGCCCGCAAGCAGGCCTATTGCTGTACCGGACAGCATCAGCCGGCCGCTGTCTGCCAGGAAGTGACGTCGACTACCTGCTCTGGTTTTTTTTCCGTGACTAATCATAATCTAGACCTCTTCATTACGCGTGATCGAAATGATCAGACAGATAATGCATTCAAGGCAAAAAGGTGACAGGTTGTGGTGTCACAACACCTGGCTTCCTTCACCATGTGTCACCGATTTCTACCTGGATGCATCTAGGTTATCTACCCGGAAATCTGGCAGTTCTCACCAGAGTGGGTTTTGGGCAATCATGAGCGTAATCTGGCGATGACCGAAGCGATTGCCATATACTGAGCAAACGGAGATCGGCAGTGAATACTTCGAAGGAACAACAACGACCTCGTGGCGAAACACTGCTGCAAGAACATAGCCTGATCAGCGATATATCGCTTATTTCGCGTATACGCAACGGCGACGCAGGCCTGTTCGAGGTGCTCATGCGTCGCTACAACAACCGGGTTTACCGTGTCGCCAGAAGTCTTTGCACGGATGACGACGAAGCCATGGATGTCGTCCAGGAAAGCTGGATCAAGATCTACTGGGCGCTGTCCGACTTCCAGGGACCAGATGGCTTCCCCAGTTGGGCTACCAAAATCACCTACAACAATGCGTTGATGCGTCTGCGCAAGCAAAAACGCATTCACTACCTGGCCGAGTTGGGGGATATCGCCGTGAACTCCACTAACTCTGATCGTCACAATGAGGATCCGCTGAGCCAACTGGCGCAATCGCAACTAAAGCAACTTCTCGAGGGTGCTATCGACCGCTTGCCTGTAATCTACCGAGCGGTTTTCGTACTCAGGGCGGTGCAACACTTGAGCACGCGGGAGACGGCGGCATCGCTGAACCTTACGCCTGATACCGTAAAACAGCGTTTTTCGCGCGCGAGGCGGATTCTGCGTTCCGATCTGGAGTCCGCTATCCAGAGCGCTGGCCTGAGCCTGTATGAGTTTGATGGTGCACGGTGCGACTATATCGTGCAACGGGTTATGTCACAGCTCCTGTAGGCGTGAACGTGACTCTCACTGCCTGCTTGACGGTGCGCGCACTGTTGAGGGGTTAACCGGTTTTTGTCTCGTCAATTCGCTGCACCACGTCACCAAATCTGGCCATCTTGCATCTTTGACTTTAGCGCTGCTCGCTAGTGATCGGCGTTTGAAGGAGAGGCAATAATGTCAAAGAACAAGCTACGAATTACCACAGCCTTAACGGGTTTATTCACCGTCTCGATATTACTGGGTGGCTGTGAACCCGATGACGGAGACAACGGCAGAGCCGGGATCGACGGAATGAACGGCATCGACGGAATTGACAGCCTGGTCTCGCAAACGGTACTTCCTTCAGGCGATTTTCGCTGTGGCGTGGGCGGGGTGCTGCTGGAGTCCGGTCCCGATAGCAACAGGAACGGGATACTCGATCGCAATGAAGTGATTGCAGCCAGCGCCGTGTGCGACGGTAATCCCATCGACATTCTCGACCCGGCAATGGTACATCAGGGGCGGGAAATTTTCCGCTACGACACCTTCGGTAATGAACAGCTATGGACCGAGACGCTGGTACTGCATCAGGTTATCGAGTCATCGGTCAGTCCACGCACCGCGCTCAGTGTCGGGCTAAAAGTTGACGCAGAGGTACTGCCACCGGGTATTCTGGACTCGGTGGATCTCGACGATCCCGCCACTACGGTAGCACTGGTAGGCATGAATGCTGTAGTGGGTATTCAGGGCCTCGTCGAAGAAATCGAAGGTGAGTCGCGGCTGACACGGCTTGGCATTACCTGTGCGCTGTGTCATTCCGATGTGGACGACTCTGTTGCGCCGGGCATTGGCAAGCGGCTCGATGGCTGGCCCAACAGGGATATCAATCCCGGCCTGATTCTGTCCTTGTCACCCGCATTGCAGGACCCGGATACGCAGTCGGTGCTGACATCCTGGGGCCCTGGAAAATATGACGCCTACTGGAACCACGATGGCCTCAATAATCCGGCGGTCATTCCTCCCGCCTACGGGTTGAACGGTGTTCATCGTACGACCTTTACCGGTGAAGGCGATATCAGGTATTGGAATGCTTACGTGGCCATTACCCAGATGGGTGGTCAGGGTAACTTTCGCGACGATGCGCTGGGCATAGACATTCGCGTTGAAGACGACCAGGTAACCCCCAGGCTGGCAGCCCTGAAGGCCTACCAGTTCAGTCTGGACCCGCCCAGGCCGCCCCGGGGAAGTTTCGACCCAGTTGCCGCCGGACGCGGCAAGTCCATATTCGAGGGCGCCGGGCGCTGCGTTTCCTGTCACACGGGCACCGCATTTACCGATGCAAACAGCCGCCTGCACGATCCTTCGGCGGTAGGTACCGATCCAACGCTTGCGTCGCGATCCACTACCGGTCAGTACCGCACCACACCATTAAGGGGTGCCTGGCAGCACCCACCGTACTTTCATGATGGTAGCGCAGCTACTTTTGATGAGGTGGTGGCACATTATGACCTGTATCTGGGCCTGGGACTTACGGCGGATCAACGTGCAGATCTCGTGGAATATCTGAAGTCGCTTTGATCTGCTGCAGCCACATTCCGACGGGGCGTGTAGCCGGCACCACGTTGGAAGCCGAGCCAGACGCTGGCCTTCATGGATATCATGCCCCAGGTACCCGGCCATACTCTGGTCATTCCCAGGAACAGTGCCGAAGGCCGCCTGCCCACGATATGCCCCATGCCGTTGATCACGTGGGGCAGCGTGCCCGAAACTGACGGGCCATCGGTAGCGCGTCTGCATAGCCCATCGCAAGTGCGTTTTTCAGGACCGGTTTCGGTATTCAGCGATCAGCAAATGTCGCCGCCAGACAGCTGTCGATGACGCGCGCTCCCAGCCGGGCGGTGCGCCCGTCCGGGTCATGGGGCGGGCTGAGCTCGGCGATGTCGGTCATCAACCAGTGCACCTTGAACTGGCGGGCCAGCTCAGCCACGCTGGAGAGCGTGCGCAGTAGCCACGCGGGGTTCACCCCCAGTGCAGCGGGGGCGCTCACACCCGGGGCGTATGCCGCCGGGAACACGTCCAGGCAAACCGTGACGTAGAGGTAGTCGATCCCTGCCAGAAAGCGCTCCAGCAGCGGCAGTGCCCGCTCGCCATGGCAGTCGAGGTCCTCCTGGTAGCTGACTTCCAGGGTATCTGCGCGCTGGTACAGGGCGGGGGTGTTGGCCGTGCGCGCCACACCGAGACAGCAGTAGTGGAACGTTTGCCCCCGTTCCTCGCAATGTCTTGCCACCTGATAGAAGGGTGTGCCGGAGCTGCTCAGCGGCGCCGGCTGGCGCAGGTCGAAGTGGGCATCAAAATTCAGGATACCGAGGCGTCGGTCGGCGGGATCGCGATCGAGGAAGCGACGACAGCCCTGGAAACTACCCCAGGCGATCTCGTGGCCGCCCCCCAGGCCGATGACAAAGTGGCCCGCTGCCAGCAGCGCGGCGACTCGTTCGGCATAGGCAGCCTGACCGGCCTCCAGGTCGTCGGCGACGACGATATCACCGGCGTCGTGTAGCGGTCTGTCGTGGTGCCAGGCGAAGTTGGCCAGCGCCTGGCGCAGCGCGGCAGGCCCTTCGCTCGCTCCGGGGCGGCCCCTGTTGCGGCGCACGCCGAGGTCCGATGCCAGGCCCAGTAGCGCGATGCCGGGAGCAGTCGAGGCCGCGTGTTGTACCACCTGGTGCCAACGACGGCCCGCCTCACCGTCTTCGCTGTCAATTCGACCCCGCCAGGGATTCTCGCTATCGGCCATAACGCAGTGCCCCATCCTGGAAGACCGCCCGGGGGCGGTGGTAGTTGAGTCCGTAGCTCAATTCCGCGGGATGCTTGACGTCCCAGAGCGCCAGGTCGGCGCGCCGGCCGGCGGCCAGCACGCCGCGGTCGGCCAGGCCCAGGGCCCGGGCACCGTGCCGGGTAGCGCCGGCCAGGGCCTCTTCGGGGGTGAGCCCGAACAGTACACAGGCCTGGTTCATGGCCGTGAGCAGGGAGGCCACGGGCGAGCTTCCGGGGTTCAGGTCGGTGGCCACGGCGATTGGCACCCCCTGTTCCCTGAGCGCGGCTACCGGCGGCACTTGCGTTTCGCGCAGGAAGTAGAACGCCCCCGGCAGTAAGGTCGCCACGGTTCCGGCGGCAGCCAGGGCGGGAACGTCCTTCGGCTTGAGGTATTCGAGATGATCAACAGACAGTGCGCCATGGCGCGTTGCCAACAGGGCGCCATTGAGATCGCTGAATTGTTCCACGTGCGCCTTTACCGGCAGTCCGTGCTCCGCTGCCGCCCTGAACACCCGCTCGCATTGCGTCGGCGTGAAGCCCACGCCTTCGCAGAACACGTCCACCGCGTCCGCGAGCCCCAGGCGGGCAATTTCCGGGAGTAACTCGCTCAGCAGCATATCGATATAGGCATCCGCGCCGGTTTGGCGATACTCCGGCGGCAGGGCGTGGGCGCCCAGGAAAGTGCTGCGTACCGTGACCGGGAGATCTTCGCCAAGCCGTCGCGCGACCCGCAGCATCTTCAGTTCGGTGGCCGGCTCGAGACCGTAGCCGGATTTGATCTCCACGGTGGTGACACCCTCTTCGAGCAGCCTGAGCAGGCGCGCTCGGGCACTGGCGTACAGTTGGTCCTCGCTGGCTTCCCGGGTCGCTTTTACCGTGCCCAGGATACCGCCCCCGGCCCGGGCGATTGCTTCGTAGCTGGTACCCTGCAGGCGCTGTTCCCACTCCGTGGCGCGACTGCCACCGTAGACCAGGTGGGTGTGGCAATCCACCAGCCCCGGGGTGGCCCAGCGACCCGCGCCATCCAGCGATTTCCGCGCGGCGAGGTCGGGCAGAGCGGACGCGGGGCCGGCATAGAGGATGCGCTCGCCGTGCAGTGCCAGCGCGCCGTCGTCAATGGCGCCATAGGCTTGCTCGCTGTCGAGCAGGGTGGCGAGACGAATATTGGTGATCAGCCAGTCGCACTGCTGGGTCATCGGGCATCTCCGGCACAGGGTGACGGCAGATTCTACTTGTATATACATGTATAGACAAGATAGACTGCCGGGCAAATGGTCTCCCGGTCCACGCCATGACAGCACCTCAGTACGAGCGAATCAAGGCTGCATTGCGGCTGCGCATCCAGCGGGGTGACCTGTGCCCGGGTGACCGGGTGCCGTCGGAAAACCAGCTGGTGGTGGACTTTGGCGTGAGCCGGATGACGGCACGCCGCGCGTTGCTGGAACTGGCGGAAGACGGGCTGTTGGCCCGGACCCAGGGTCTGGGCACCTTTGTGGCCGACAATCGACCGGTGAGCTCGGTCACCCAGATCCGCAATATCGCCGAGGAAATCGGCCAGCGCGGACACCGCCACAGCTGCCAGGTGCTGGTGCTGGAAAGTCGCGAGGCAGATCCCGCCCTGGCGCTGCAGCTCGGCGTGGCAGCGGGCGAGCGCATATTCCACAGCGTACTGGTGCATCGGGAAGACGGAGTGCCGGTGCAATGGGAGTCTCGCCAGGTGGTGGCGCGACTGGCTCCGGGCTATCTGGAGCAGGATTTCACCCGGGTGACGCCGAGCGCCTTCCTCTCCGCCGTGGCGCCCCTGACCGAAGCGGACCAGACAGTGGAAGCAGTGCTGCCCACGGCGGCGATCGCCGCAGAGCTGGAGATGGATCTTGAGCAACCCTGCCTCAAGATCATCCGGCGCACCTTTTCACACCGGGGCGTGGTGTCGCTGGCGGAACTGATTCACCCCGGCGACCGCTATCGCCTGGGCAGCCATATCGATAGCTGAACAAACTGACCGAAGAGACCTATTACCATGACTCGAAACGACCCGACCAGAACGATCAAGGCCCCCACCGGCAGCCAGCTGCGGGCTCGCAGCTGGCTGACCGAGGCGCCGCTGCGCATGTTGATGAACAACCTGGACCCGGAGGTGGCGGAGCACCCCGCCAGCCTGGTGGTGTACGGTGGCATCGGCCGGGCGGCCCGCAACTGGGAGTGTTTCGACGCGATTGTCGAAGTGCTCGAGCGGCTGCGGGACGATGAAACCCTGCTGATACAGAGCGGCAAGCCGGTCGGCGTGTTTCCCACCCATGCCGACGCGCCACGGGTGTTGCTGGCGAACTCCAACCTGGTGCCCCACTGGGCCAACTGGGAACACTTCAACGAACTCGACCGGCTGGGTCTGATGATGTACGGCCAGATGACCGCCGGCTCCTGGATCTACATCGGTTCCCAGGGGATCGTGCAGGGCACCTACGAGACTTTCGCCGCCGTCGCCCGCACCCATTTCGACGGGGTAGCGCCTGGCCGCTGGATTCTCACTGCAGGCCTGGGTGGCATGGGCGGCGCCCAGCCTCTGGCCGCGACCATGGCCGGCTTCTCGATGCTGGCGGTGGAGGTCGACCAGAGTCGCATCGATTTCCGGCTGCGCACTGGCTACCTGGACCACAAGGCGACCACCCTGGACGAGGCGCTCGGCATCATCGAACAGGCCCGGGCCAACGGCGAGGCGACGTCGGTAGGTCTGCTGGGCAATGCCGCCGAAATGTTTCCGGAGCTGGCCCGGCGAGGCGTGACCCCGGACGTGGTCACGGACCAGACCAGTGCCCACGACCCGCTGAACGGTTACCTGCCGGCGGGCTGGACACTGGAGCAGGCGGCGCAGCAGCGCGAGCTGGATCCCGCCGCCGTGGTGCGGGCGGCCAAAGCCTCGATGGCCGTGCAGGTAAATGCCATGCTGGCCTTGCAGGCCAGCGGCGCCGCCACCCTGGATTACGGCAACAACATTCGCCAGATGGCCCTGGAGGAGGGCGTAGAGAATGCCTTTGATTTCCCGGGGTTCGTGCCGGCCTACATCCGGCCGCTGTTTTGCGAGGGCATCGGCCCGTTCCGCTGGGTCGCCCTGAGCGGTGACCCGGAGGACATCTACCGCACCGACGCCAGGGTCAAGGAACTCATCCCCGACAACCCGCAACTGCACAACTGGCTGGATATGGCCCGGGAACGCATCCAGTTCCAGGGGCTGCCAGCGCGTATTTGCTGGGTGGGTCTGGGAGATCGCGCCCGGCTCGGCCTGGCGTTTAACGAGATGGTCCGCAACGGCGAACTGAAGGCGCCGGTGGTGATCGGCCGCGACCACCTGGACTCCGGGTCCGTGGCGTCGCCCAACCGGGAGACAGAGCGTATGCGCGATGGCTCCGATGCGGTATCAGACTGGCCGCTGCTCAACGCCCTGCTCAACACCGCTGGTGGTGCGACCTGGGTAAGCCTGCACCACGGCGGTGGAGTGGGCATGGGCTTCAGCCAGCACGCCGGCGTGGTTATCGTCTGCGATGGCTCCGAGGCCGCCGACCGGCGCATCGCCCGGGTGTTGCACAACGACCCGGCTACCGGTGTCATGCGGCACGCCGACGCCGGTTACGACATTGCCCTGGACTGTGCCCGCCGCAATCACCTGGACCTGCCGATGATCACCGGCGCTGCAGGGCACCCGGCATGACCAGCGGGCACCTGACGATCCTGCCCGGGACCCTGACGCTCGAGGCACTGCGGCGGGTGAACGCAGGCCCCCTGACGGTGTCACTGGACGCGGCCTGCCACGGGGATATCGATGCTGCTGCCGCTACCGTGGCCGAGGTAATGGCCCAGGGCCGGGTGGTGTACGGCATCAATACCGGTTTCGGCCTGCTGGCCAACACACGCATAAAAACAGAAGAACTGGAGCAATTACAGCGCAGCATTGTGCTGTCGCACGCCGCTGGCATTGGCAGTTTCATGGATGAAAGCACCGTGCGCCTGATGCTGGTGCTCAAGGTCAATTCACTGGCCCGGGGCTACTCGGGCATCCGCCGCGAGGTGATTGAAAACCTGATCGCCCTGCTCAATGCCGGGGTCTACCCGGCGATTCCCCGCAAGGGTTCCGTCGGTGCCTCCGGGGATCTCGCTCCCCTGGCACACATGAGCGCGGTATTGCTCGGCGAGGGTGAGGCGTTCTACCGCGGGGAGCGGATCGCTGCGCAACAGGCGCTGACTATAGCCGGACTCTCGTCCGTGCAGCTGGCACCCAAAGAAGGGCTGGCACTGCTGAACGGCACCCAGGCATCTACCGCCTTTGCGCTGCAGGGCCTGTTCGCCGCGGAAAATGCCCTCAAGTCCGCTGCGGTGATCGGCGCCATGGCGGTGGAAGCGGCGCAGGGGTCGCGGGTGCCTTTCGATGCGCGCATTCACCGGGTGCGGGGCCAGGCTGGCCAGGAGACCATGGCGGCGGTGTACCGGGCACTGCTGGGGGAGGGGAGCGAGATCGCCCGCGCCCATGAGGATTGCGACAAGGTCCAGGACCCCTATTCCCTGCGCTGCCAGCCGCAGGTGATGGGCGCCTGCCTGCAGCAGATTCAATTCGCCGCCGGGACATTGCTGGACGAGGCCAATGGTGTATCCGATAACCCTCTGGTGTTCGCTGACAGCGGCGATATTCTCTCCGGCGGCAATTTCCACGCCGAGCCAGTGGCCATGGCGGCGGATATGCTGGCCATCGCCCTGGCGGAAATCGGCGCCCTGTCGGAGCGGCGCACGGCGCTGCTGATTGATTCCTCACTCAGCGGACTGCCGCCTTTTCTGGTGGAAAACGGCGGGGTCAACTCTGGCTTCATGATTGCCCAGGTCACCGCCGCGGCGCTGGCGAGTGAGAACAAAACGCTGGCGCATCCCGCCTCGATCGACTCTCTGCCGACCTCCGCCAACCAGGAGGATCACGTTTCAATGGCAACGTTCGCGGGGCGCCGGCTGGCGGACATTTTCGAGAACGTTGCCGGCATTCTGGCGGTGGAGTGGCTGGCGGCCGCCCAGGGCCTGGATTTCCGCAGACCCCTGGCGCCGAGCGAACCACTGGACGCGGCGCGGTCCCTGCTGCGGGCGTCGGTGCCGTTTTACGACCGGGATCGCTACTTCGCCCCGGATATCGAGTCGGCCGCGGCCCTGATAGTCGACGGTGCTCTGGCTAGCCTCGTTCCCGACAATCTGCTGGATCGCCAGCCCCGCCAGTACCCATGCACGGCTTCGCCAGCCTGATCTACAGCACGCTGTGGCTGGCGCTGTCTCCTATTGGTCTGCACCGGTACCCAGACATTGACCCCGGGATGGAATAGAGGCCTACAACGGCAAATCCTATGTCCCGCTATTCTGTCCTCGCCTTTCTGGACCAGACTTTCGATATGACGGCTCACTGAAGACGGCGTTTTCGCAACCACCTTTCCTATCTCCCGCTGGCTCATGCGCCCATGCTCGCAAACCTGGTCGAGTACAGCCGCTTCTTCGGAATCAAGGCCGGTGTCCTGGCGTTTGAAGATCCTGTTGGTCACCTGGGCAGTATCAGTTGGCTACGAGTTCTGACTTGGCAAAAGAGCCTGAATCCTTGTATCGGCGCGCCATCATCATTCTGCTACTCGATGTGGCGCACCCTGGCCTTTGATCGCCAGCCATAGAGCTGCGAATCATGCGGCCCGAGTTCCTGTGCAGCTTTGGAGACACCGATCCTCTCGGCCACTGCCTCTGCCTTGAACTCAGGCGCATACTGCTTCCGCGTTGTCTTTTTTGATCCTGTCTTGCTTGTCATGGTTCACCTTTGTAGCGTAGTTTACTCGCTTAACAGGTGTCCATCATTAGCGGGCAGGTTCAACTGCGTATAGATCCATGCCTCCGGGTGGACTTGAAAAATTGACGGGAACCTATGTCCAGACAATTAAAACTTCACACCTCAAGCTTCGGTATCCGCCGGCCAGATTCACTTCAGAAGAGGGAAGGCATCGGACTCATCAGCTCAATGGGCCGGCTACGCCACTTTTCCGCACGGAATCGAACGGTTGTTGGCCTGGTCATGGGTACCCTGCTTGGCGCCAGCGTCCAGGCCGCCACAGCGGTGAACACTAAAATCTCGCTAAGACAAGCGCCTGACGAAGCGCCCAATATTGTCGTGGTTTTACTCGATGATGTCGGCTTTGGCGCCACCGCGACCTTCGGCGGCCCGGTGAATACCCCGGCACTGGCAACGCTGGCTGATGAAGGTCTGCGTTTTAACCGCTTTCACACCACCGCTATCTGCTCGCCGACACGCGCCTCGCTGCTCACCGGCAGGGACTCGCATGCCGCGAACGTCGGCGCCGTGATGAATTCTGCGAGTTCGTTGCCCGGCTATCAGGGTATCCTGCGTCAGGACACCGCCACAGTGGCCGAAATCCTGCGTTTACAGGGTTACAGTACGGGCGCCTTTGGCAAGTGGCATCTCACCCCGGCTTGGGAGTCCACGACCGCCGGTCCATTCGATCATTGGCCGACTGGTGTTGGCTTTGATCGATTTTATGGTTTTCTTGGCGGTGAAACCGACCAGTTTGAGCCGACCCTTTACGAGGGGACTACACCGGTTCACCGTCCCGCAGGTGAGAACTATCATCTGACCGAGGACCTGGTAGACCACGCTATCCAGTGGATACGCAGCATCCGATCTATCAAGCCGGGAAATCCCTTCTTCCTCTACCTGGCTCCCGGCGCCACACATGCCCCCTTACAGGTGGCAGACGAATGGATCGAGCGCTATCGTGGCGCGTTTGATGATGGATGGGACGTCATGCGAACTGCCACGCTGGAACGTCAGCAAGCACTGGGCATCGCACCCGAAGATACGGTACTGACACCACGTCCCAGCGAACTGCCTGCATGGGACAGTCTCAGCGAGGAGCAGCGACAGGTAGCGGTGCGGCTTATGGAAACCTATGCCGGCTTTCTGGAGCATACCGATGTGCAAATCGGTCGTCTTGTCCATGCACTCAAATCAAGCGGTGACTTCGACAATACCCTGTTTGTATACATTGCAGGAGACAATGGCAGCAGCGCAGAGGGAGGTCTGGCCGGCAGCATCAACTACATGGGCTCGTTGCAGGGTATTCCAGAGACTCTGGAACAGCAACTCGCTGCGCTTGACAGCATCGGCAGCAAGACAACCTACCCGCAGTATCCGGCGGGCTGGGCCTGGGCGCTGACATCGCCGTTTCAATGGGTCAAACAGGTAGCCTCACATTTGGGTGGAACCCGGGTCGGTACCGTTATCAGCTGGCCGAAAACCATCGGTGATCAAGCTGGCGGCTTGCGCAACCAGTTTGCGCATGTCAATGACATCACCCCAACAATACTCGACGCTACCGGTATATCCATGCCTGAAATCGTCAATGGCGCTGCTCAACGTCCCATGGATGGAAGTAGTCTCCTGGCTAGTCTGCAGTCCTCGGGTGCTCCGGAACACCACAGAATGCAGTTATTCGAAGTCAACGGCAACCGTTCCCTCTATCACGACGGCTGGATAGCCTCCGCATTTCACCAGCGATTGCCCTGGAGTGTGGGTGTGAGACAAAAATCCTCGCCGATGGAAGAAGACCGCTGGGAGTTATATGACCTGAGGGAGGATTACAGCCAGAGCCGTAACCTCGCCAGCGAATACCCTGAAAAACTGGCAGAACTGCAGGCCCTGTTTCACCAGGAGGCTGAGCGCCTGGGCATCCTGCCGCTGCGCAGTGCCATGGATACCATGAAGAGCCACCCCGTCCCTGACCTGCGCGGAGATCGAACAGAATTCACTTTTTACGCCGGCACAATCGGTATCAGCGAAAGCCAGGCACCGTTCATTTTTAATCGCTCCTGGTCGCTACAGGCACTCCTGCGGGGCGATCAGCCACGGGGTGTCGTTGCCACGATGGGTGGCACGGTAGGAGGCTGGAGTCTGTTTTTTGACGAATCCGGGCGTCCCACATTCCACTATCGCAGCTTCGAACGGGGCGAGGTCACCTTGCGGGGCAAACAGGCGATTCAGGGCGCCAGTCAAATCGACCTGCACTTCGCCTACGACGGGGGTGGCTATGCCCGCGGCGGGGTCTTCACGCTGGTGGTTAACGGCGTGGAGGTTGACCAGGGCCGTATTGCTGTCACTCCGCCGGCCTACTTCTCTATCGACGAGACCTTTGATATTGGTATCGACACGGGTTCCCCGGCCGGTCGCTATCCGGAACAGAGTCCGCTCGGATACCCCTTCGAAGGCGGGCAGTTAGACGCCGTCAAGATCCGCTTACAGTGAGATTACGAGGAGAAATGGGGGCCGACCACGATCTCTGTAAAATCAACCACCTTCCGTGACCGCCTCTCACGCCGGTTCAGATGCAGTCAGTGCCGTCAGGATGGCGCTACCGGACTGATTGCTTGAACTGGCTATGGCTCACTGATACTAACAGTTGATACTGCATTCCGCTTGTACTTATCAGGTGATAAGACAAAAGACTGGTTGAGTCACACCGAGGGTTGGGGCTGTTGCACATCAAAGTGACAGATACCGGTTGCTGATTTAATGGTGCAAGAGGTGATGTAACGCCTCCCGTTTATTTGAAAGTATCCATGCAAGAGTAGGGTATTGTTATGGAAACGCTTGTTTATGTCTTGAAAGCCGACCAGGCGTTAACGGTAGCGCACTTGAGGGAGAGACTCCTGGGCGAGATCGTCACAGGGCTGCGATCACTGGGAGACTTTGTGGACGACGAGCGCTATTTCGGGTCGGAAGAGGCGGCGAATGTCATGATCGGGCACTTGCCGGGTTTCTGCGATCTGGGCAGTATGGTTTCACTCGCTATGAGTGAATACTACTTTGAATAAACTTCAGGCTACAGACTGGGGCGTGGCTGACCGTGTATTGCCTGTGCTGCTCAGTCGCCGTACCGCAAGCCGCCAGCAATGAAGGAGATCAGCTTTTGCACATAGTGTTTGCGGTTGTTCCCGGGCTGTGATGGCTTGCTGAGCTCCATGATAGCGTCCATGTTCGCCAGTCCCTGAAAGGTCAGTTCGGTTGCCAGCAGCCAGTGGGTCCGACGAGTCGTCTGGTCCAGGTCTGGCAGTGCTCTGGCAAGTAAGGGTTCGAAGATCTGCAGGCTGCGTTCTGTGGTCTTGCGGATCTGCTCGAGATGATTCTGTTCTACATAGGCACGGAAGAAAAATTTTACCGAGGTCATGCCGGCCTCCGGGTCGGTAAGAATCGGATAGGCAAAGGGCATTACCAGTGCTTCCACGAGCGACCTCACGGTAGGTAGCCGCTCCTCCTGCAGCGGCTGTAAAAGTGTCGCTCGGAGTTCCATGATGGGCTGCTGCCGCATTGCCAGCAGCGCTTCCAATAGCGCATCCCGGCTGCGGAAGTGGTAGTGCAGGGCCGCCGCGCTATAGCCTGCTTCGGCATTGATTTCCCGCAGGGACACATTCTGGATGCCCTTTTCGGCGAACAGTCGTTCAGCGGTGTTAAGTATGGCTTCGCGGGCATTGCCCTTTGGTCTGTTCATATCTGGTTTAATAGATCGGACTTTTTGAAAAAACCTGATTCTAGCACGAATCGTTTCCAACCTATCAGTTGACAAGTTTCGGTGTCGGCACTATCTTATCACTTGATAAGTGGAGGTGAGCATGAATTCAGAAGCTGAAAAGAAAGTACTCGATGGCACCGTATGGGACGAATTCTGCGATGCCCTGAAGGAAGCGGGTCGCATCGTCCAGAGCGAAAAGGCTCCCGGAGACGCCTTCAACCAGGCGGAGGGTTATCGCTACCTGACCCGTCTGTTGCGTGGTGGCCTGGAGAGCTTTCTGGAGTTCCGCGACCCGGCCTTCCCGCATCTGCGCTGCGGCGCTCACGAGACCATCAAGCTGGGCGCCGACAACCCGGACAATCGCTACGAGAGCGCCACCATTAACCCGAAATACGACTACCGCATTACCGGTAATCGTGGCACGGTGGACTACCTGGGTATTAGCAGCATCATCAACAAATACGCCTCCGGCGGCACCATGGAGGTAACCGGCCACATCGATCACCGGCAGATGGACATTGGTCCCGACGGCGAACTGGAGATTATCCTTAGCAAGACTGAGAAGCCCGGTAACTGGCTTCCCCTGGGCGAGGCCTCCAATTCCATCACCGTGCGCCAGACCTTCCAGGACCGCATTAACGAAACGCGTGCTGAACTGAAGATCGAGCGCATCGACGCGGGCGACACCCGGCCCGAGCCCCTCACCGCCGAAAAGCTGGAGCGCGGCCTGCAGGGTGCGGTGATGTTCGTCAAGGGGTCGGCGCAGATGTTCGAGAACTGGGCGGAGAGCTTCCTGCCCACCCTGAACGACCTGCCGCCAGCGGACCAGGACTATTGCCAGTCCATAGGCGGTGATCCGAATATCTTCTACTTCCACAGCGCCTGGCAACTGGCGCCGGATGAGGTGATGGTGATCGATGCGCCGCAGATACCCGAGTGCCAGACCTGGAACTTCCAACTGGACAACTGGTGGATGGAGTCCCTGGACTACCGCCACCACACCATCCACGTGAACAAGCACACCGCCCACTACCGCGATGACGGCAGCGTACGGGTAGTAATCTCCCACATCGATCCCGGGGTACCCAACTGGATCGAGACCGCCGGGCACGACATGGGTACCATGTGCTGGCGGTGGATCGGCGCCGACGAGCACCCGCTGCTCAATGTGCGGGTGATGAAGCTGGCGGACCTGGCTGGCCTGGAGGGCTAAGAGGATGTTGAACGACGTAGAGACGGTAAAGTTTGATGCCGATGAACTGGTACAGCAGGCGCAAGAACAGGCTGGCTTCAGTGACTTTGGTTGGCTGCCCTATAGAGAAGGGCTGGAAGTCCTGCTGGAAACCTACGACCGCAATGTCAAAGACCTCACCGGTCGCCGGCGCTGTCGTGACCGCGTGCTGAGCCTGCTCGCCACGCGCCTGCGTTGCGAAAATGCGTTCGCCACCATACCCGGGATCGCCGAACAGAAGATCGTGGCCCCTGTGTTCATCACCGGTCTGCCGCGCTCCGGCACCTCGGCCCTGCTAAACCTGATGGAGCGAGCGCCTGGCTACCGTGGCGTGCTGCAGTGGGAAGTGCAATTTCCGGATCCCTGGCCCGGCAGTCAGCCGGGAGACCAGGATCCCCGTTACCAACCGCTGAAAAAGGCCCTGAAATCGGTCGCCGACTCCGAGTTCAGCAAGATTCACTTCGTCGACGCGGATACGCCGGAGGAGTGCGTGCTGCTGCATGCTTTCGCCCTGCACGGCGTACATCTGGGCTTTGAGGTGATGCTGGAACCCTACCGCAGCTGGCTGCTGGCTCAGGACCTCGAGCCTCTGTATCGTTATCAGAAACAGCAGCTGCAACTGCTTAACTGGCGCAACCCGGGTAAGCAGTGGCTGCTCAAGGCGCCGGCCCACATGTGGAGTGTCGACACCATTGGCAAGGTGTTCCCCGACGCACGCTTCGTCTGGTGCCACCGGGATCCGCAGAAAGTGGTGCCCTCGATCAACAGCATGAACCGGGCAATCATGGGCATGTACATGGGTGACTGCAGTCACCTGGATGCTGGTGAAGTGGGCCGCGGTGTGATGGAGTGGTATGCCCAGTCGCTGGAGAGAGGCCTCGCCATGCGGTCGCAACTGCCGGAAGAGCTGTTTATCGACTGTTCACAACAGGAGTTCGTCGAGCGACCTCTGCAGCTGGTGGAGCGGGTGTGCGAGCAATTCGACATGCCGCTAGGCGAGGAGGGCCGCGCCGCCCTGCAGGCCCATATCGATGCCAACCCCAAGGGCAAGCACGGCAAGCACGAGTACGACCTGGCAGCCTACGGACTGACCAGAGAAATGATTGATGAACGCTTCGCCTTTTATACAGGTGATGATCGCTGGCCCATCAGTGCCTGATAGGGGAGGTTTGAATGAAAGGCAAGAAATTTCTGGTCACAGGCGCCACTGGTCAGATCGCACGTTACCTTGCGATACAGCTGGCAGCAGATAATACGGTCCATGCGATTGCGCGATTTTCAAGTGCATCGGCTCGAGAGCGGTTGGAGCAGGCTGGCGTAACCTGCATCAAGTTCGATTTTGCCAACGACGATCTCGCGCAACTGGATAGTGATTACAACTACGTGCTGCATCTGGCCACGACGCAGGAACCTGGAGATCGGGATTTCGACAACGCCATCGAGGTCAATGCTGTCGCCACCGGGCGCCTGATGGCACATTTTCACAATATCGATGCGTTCTTTTTCAGTTCTACCTGCTCCGTGTATGCGCCCGATGGCCACACACCACTCAAGGAGAGCCATCCGCTGGGCGACGCCATGCGTAGTCATTGCCCGACATATTCCATGTCCAAGGTGGCAGCGGAAGCAGTGGTCAAGTTCGCCGCGGAGCATTTTGGAATACCCACCGTGATAGCCAGAATGAATGTGGCTTATGGCCGCGACGGTGGTCTGCCTCTGATACACCTGGAGGCCCTGCGCAAAGGCAAGCCAATCTATCTTAATCCGCAGAAACCAAACTATTTCAACCCGGTCTGTGATGAAGACTATTACCAGCAGGTACTGAAGATGCTGGCAGTGGCAAGCACGCCGGCATTGGTAATGAACTGGTGCGGCAGCGAGCAGGTGAGCGCCGAGGAGTGGTGTGGATACATGGCCGAACTCTTGGGCGTCGAGGCAAATATTGTGTACACCGATAACGCTTTTCCCTGCACGCCCTGCGATACTGCGCTGATGCACAGTAAAATCGGCAGGACAAATACACACTGGCGCGACGCAATGAAAGTCCTGGTAGAGAACGGTGCAGGAGACGTGAGAAGTGTTGGCTGATTCCTCGTATACATACCTGGCACAGACAGCATGATTACAGCAGACGCTGTTTACTCAGACCGGGTAGCTATAGGCGCACCAGCGAAGCTGGTGTGGGAGATCCTGCTGGATTTTGACCGGTATCCCGAGTGGAACAGATTCTGTCCCAGGCTGGAGAATCACTCGCTTGAGATCGGCTCTGCCGTGGATATGATGGTTGATTTGGGCAACGGCCCCTCGCGGCAGGTGGAATACATTTCCAGAATCGATCCCGGACGATGCATTGCCTGGCGTATGCCCAACCGGGTAGATGATCCGGTGCATGCGGTGCGCAGCCAGTATATCGAGCCGCAAGATGAACAGAGCTGCATATACTGGACCGTGGACGAGTTTTCCGGGCCTGCCATGACTGTCATGATGGAACAGCTGGCCGCGGCCGTAGAGGCCGGTTTCAACCGCTGCGCATACGACCTCAAGGAACGTGCCGAGCGTCTCTGCCAGCTCCGGCAGCGGGAAACCTGAGGGGACATCGAGAGTTGCATCAGTTTGTCTGCACATTACACCTATGAGGTAAATAATGTTTGCTTATCTGACCCACGTACGAGCCAAGCCGGGCAAGCGAGAGGCGCTGATGGACGCAAATATAAATATGCAGTCCGCGACCCTCCAGGAAGAGGGAGTTCCCGTCTACATATTCCACACCAGCGAAGAAAACCCGGACGAATTTTTCTATTACGATCTGTACGAAACCGAAGAGGCCTACCTCGAACACTGCCGGACTGAGGCCTTTCAGCAAATGATTGACTGTATCGGCGAACTGGCCGACATTCTCGAGATGAAGAAGCTGTTGCCTTTCGGGATTGTGAAGAGCCAGCCTGTTAGCACTACATAGTCCGGTCGCCTGATCGAGGGCGGGTTTGTCTCACCGGAACATGCGATACCTGCTGGCGGGAAAACGGGCGATGCTGCCAGCAGGAATCTTTATCGGCTGATAATGGAGTATTGAACAATGGGTTTATATGTAGTTACCGGTTCCGCTAGCGGTATCGGTGAAGCGGTGGCCAAACAGATAAGAGCTGAAGGCCACAAGGTGATAGGGGTGGATATACGCGATGCGGATATTATCGCCGACCTCTCCGATGCGGTTAATTGTGAATCCGTTATCGCGCGGATCAGGGAACTGGCGGCCGACGGTATTGATGGCCTGGTTCCCTGTGCGGGAGTCGGTCCGGAGTGCCCCAGGCCAGAGTTGATACCACTGGTCAATTTTTTTGCCGTGGTGGCGCTGGTCAACGGCCTGCTTCCCCTGCTGGAAAAGAGGCGAGGGGCTATTGTTCTCATCAGTTCCAACTCTTCCCGCATGCGCGAGTATGACGAGGACTACATGCAGGCGCTGTTGTCGGAAGATCGCGAGCAGGCTTTGCGGCAGGTCGAAACTGTGGACGGGCAGGGCGCTTACGGCGGCAGCAAGCAGGCTTTGACCCGCTGGATGCGGAAGACGAATGCCGCCGCGGCCGCTTGTGGTGTGAGAATGAACGCCATTGCGCCTGGTTATACCGAGACGGGTATGACTGCGTCTGGCAAGAGTGACCCTCGTTTCAGTGAAGCACTGAAGCAATTCGTGGACTCGATTCCCATTGGCCGCCCCGGGATGCCCGAGGATCAGGCGGATGCCGTCCTGTTCCTTCTGGGTGACAAGGCCGGGTTCATTTCGGGTTCCGTCCTGTTTGTCGACGGTGGTCATGACGCGGTTTTCAGACCGGACACTTACTAGGCTGGAACCGCACTGCGTGAGTTCCGGGATTCTACCAAGCTGACAGCTACTGATTGAGGCCTCCCATGGCATACAAAAGTTTGTTCACACCCGGTCGCATCGGCGCGCTGGACATCTCCAACCGTTTGATAGTTTCCGCCATGGGAGTCAATCTCAGCGAGGAGGGTGGCTTCTGGGGGCAGAGGATACTCGAGTTCCACCAGGAACAGGCGCGGGGTGGTGCGGGCTTGATACTTTCCGGTGCCTGCGGCGTGATGTATCCAATTGGTCAGGTTCAGGAATGGCAGGTCGCGATTTCTGAAGATGAGCATATTGCCGGACTGAAACGGGTGGTCGATGCGGTCCACAGTCACGGCAGCCGCTTTGGGGTGCAGCTACACCAGGGTGGCTTGAACGCTGTGGATGACACTGTCGCCGGACGACCGCGCTGGTGCCCTTCAGAGCCCGAGTCCAAAGCAGGCGACTTCGCCGACGGCCTGCTACCTTCCGAGTTGCAGGTGCTTGCCAGCACCGGCATACCAACCTACCGGGTTTTGACCAGGGAAGATATTCAGGAACTGGTGCAGGCCTTCGCCGATGGCGCCCGGCGCGCCCAGTCGGCGGGCTGTGACACGGTCGAGGTACATGGCGGTCATGGGTACGTGCCTTCATCCTTCCTGTCGCCGCAATCCAACAGGCGTACTGACGAGTACGGGGGTAGCCTTGAAAACAGAGCGAGATTGCTACTGGAGATCGTGCGCGCGGTTCGTGCCGAAGTCGGCCCGGACTACCCTGTTATCGTAAAGATCGATTCCCGTGAAGTGGGCAAAGAGGGCGGCATTACGCTCGAGGACGCCAAGACGACAG
This sequence comes from Seongchinamella sediminis, assembly GCF_003457605.1. Taxonomy (GTDB): domain Bacteria; phylum Pseudomonadota; class Gammaproteobacteria; order Pseudomonadales; family Halieaceae; genus Halioglobus; species Halioglobus sediminis. Next base: position 5,614 of record NZ_QRAN01000030.1, on the reverse strand, counting down.
CCCAATGGCTGGAACAGGCGGGTGCAGACGCCATTACTGTCAGCGCCTATCACGACTTCAGCAAAGGCAAGATGCACTCGGCCTCAAACGTCCCGCATGAACCGAACTCCCACCTTGCCGCCGCAGCGGCCATTCGGAAAGTACTGAATATCCCCGTAATCGCCCTGGGGCGTGTGGAGGCGGAGCACGCGGACAGGGAAATTACTGCCGGCCGGTTCGAGTTCCTGGCGATGGGGCGCAAGCTGCTGGCAGATCCGCACTTGCCGCGCAAACTGAAGGAAGGGCGCGCTGACGAGGTCAGGCCCTGCGTTTATTGCTACAGCTGTGTCAGCGCAATTTACAAACGCGAAAGAATGTACTGCGCGGTCAATCCAGAGTGTGGTCGGGAATATTTGCGCGCGCAGACACCACCGGCGGTGAGGGCCGGGCGTATCGTGGTGGTGGGTGGTGGCCCGGCCGGTATGGAGGCTGCACGGCGCCTCTCCGGCGACGGTCACGAGGTTATTCTGCTGGAGAAGGGCGACCGACTGGGTGGTACGCTGCGCTTTGCCGCACTGGCCTACCCCGCGAATGAACGTTTGCTGGACTGGCTCTGTCTGCAGGTGAATTCCCTGGGGATCGATGTGCGCCTGAAGACAGCCGCAACCCCGGAATTGATAGTGTCCCTGGCGCCTGACCATGTGGTTGTCGCTACCGGGGCCCGACGTGACCTGCCCCCGATACCGGGTTCAGAGCTGCCACACGTATTCAGCGGCGATGACATGCGTAATCTGGTGTTGGGTATGCACTCGGAAAGAGTCAAGGAAAAGACCTCCCTGTTCACACGGGTTGCCACCAGCGTCGGGGCCACTACCGGGATTACCGCCAACCTCGGTTTCGTGCGCAAGGCGACCAGGATGTGGATGCCACTGGGTAAAAATATCGTCATCATTGGTGGTGAGCTTGTCGGCCTGGAACTGGCGGAGTTTCTGGTGGAACGTGGCCGCAAGGTCGCGGTGATTGACGAGACGCCGAAATTCGGCGAGGGACTTGCGTTAGTGCGGCGCCTGCGGGTTCTTGCTGAACTGCGAGAGCACCAGGTGGAGCTGCGCCCCGGGGTAGGGGATATCCGGATCGAATCGGGGAAGGTGTGCTTCCGGGGCAGTGACGGTGAATCACACGTGGTTGACGCCGATGAAGTCATTGTGGCCAAGGGCGCAACCGGCGACTCTACCCAGGCACAGGCATTACGGGCAGCCGGTTTGACGGTTCATGAAATCGGCGACGGCTGCGGGGTTGGTTACATCGAAGGGGCCATGCGCTCGGCGATGGAGGTAGCGGACAGCATCAGTGCGGCGTCGTCAGCCAACTGACAACAAACGGTTTTGCCATTTCGCGAATTCGGTGAAATTCGCGATACAGGGGAACAGCCAGTGCCACTGTCGCAGGTCCCGACATTTTGATCAGGGGCCAATTGGCCATGAGCTGTGCCAGCCTGCCCTGCACATCAACAATCAGCAGCAGGCTGCTCTCAGTTGTCAGCGTCTTCCTGGTCTCTCTGTGAATTATTCAGGGTGCTAAAGATGCCTGTAATCCCCACCTCTCTGTCAGCCGGGTCGATCAGCACGCCGGGATTCAGTATGCTCGCCGGGTCGAGAAACTGCTTGCTCGCCGCCAGGGTTTGCCGAAACAAGGAGGAGGTTTGTTGCTCGTAGCCGAAACGGTGGTCCCGGCCAACGGCATGGTGATGAGTGGCTGTGGCGCCGTGATCCGCTATCAACTGCAATGAAAGTTGCTTGATGCTTTTCCATTTGTCGATGGCATTCTGCAAGTTGCCTTCGGTGTCCCCCACCATATAGAAGGTAAAGTACGGCGCGGGGCCGTCCGGGTAGACATGGGTAAAGCGGCAGGAAAAGGAGAATGGGTGGCCGGTAATGTCGGCGATGGTTTTTTCCATCTCCTTGTTGACGCTGCGGTAAAAATCGGGGAAACGGTCCCAGGTGATCGCCGTTTCAAAAGTATCGGCGACGATACCAAAAGCGGTGACACGATTACGCCAGTAGGGCATGCGGATAAAGGCATTGCGCCACGACTCCGCTTCGTTTTCCCGGCTGTTGCTGTGCGTGGCGTTGTCCACCACATCACCCTCCAGCGTACCACCGTGCTCGCGGACGATCTCAAGCGCGCGCTCCATGCCTGCCTTGACCGGGTGATCGGCGGACTCAAAGCCCAGGACCAGAATGGAACAGGGCTTGTCGGCTACGCGGTTGATCGCCACTTCCTGCTCGTCCAGCAGGCGACAATTGGCGGGAAACAGACCGGACTGGGAAATCTGCCGTACCGCTTCGGCACCTTGCAGGAAGCTATCGAAGGTAACCGACGCCGTGGCGCGCCATTTCGGCCGGTGCTGCAGGCGCATGGTCGCTTCGGTGATAATGCCCAGAGAGCCTTCCGAGCCGCAGATCAGCCGGTCCGCTGAGGGACCGGCACCGGAGCCAGGTAGCTCGCGGGTTTCTATCACCCCACTGGGGGTCACTGTACGGGTGGCCTCCACCATATCCTCTATATGGGTGTAGACGGTGGCAAAGTGACCACCGGCTCGAGTAGCGACCATGCCGCCCAATGTGACAAAGGGAAAACTCTGCGGGTAGTGGCGCAGGGTCAGTCCGTGTTCTTTCAGCGCCGCTTCCATTTCCGGCCCGCGAATCCCGGCCTGGATGCGGGCGCGCCGGCTAACAGAATCCACCTTGAGAATCTGGTTAAAATTTTCCATATCCACGGTCAATGTGGCATCGTAATTGTTGCCCACATCCGGTTCTACGCCGCCGCAGACACTGGTACCGCCGCCAAAGGGTATGACGGCGACATTGTTTTCTGCTGCATACTGGTAGATAGCCTCAATGTCCTGCTCTGTTTTTGGGAAGGCCACCCCATCCGGTGCATTGGGAACCTGACGTAGATACATGCGCGCCATATCCGGGTAGGACTTGCCGTAGCTGTGTACCAGGCGATCGTAAACCGTTGTCGAAACAATTCCTTCCAGCGCGTATGGCAGGTTTTTCAGCCTTGAGATCGGCAGTTCAAATTCGTCGATTTGAGGTGGTGTCAGCTCAACAGCCCCCTCGGGAACCAGAGCCGTGACCATACTATCGATAAGGCGATTTTCCTCGTCGCTCAGTTTGTCATCGGCATAGCCCCAGCCCCAGAAAAGCAGCGGTTTGCGCTGTGACTTGCTGTTAATCTGGCTCATTACCCTTGCCCTCACTATGCGATATGTTGGCAATATTAAGTTGGAGCCGTGTAAGTGTATTGACAGATCACGCCAGGCGGCTTCAGTATCGTTATGCAGGAAGTACTGGATGTTTATACGAATATCAGGACAATTCACCCGAATCCTGCAGTTATGGATGGTGCAGCGCGGTATTCAATACCCGGCTTTGAAGAACCGTTTGGCGAAGATGGCCGAGCGGGAGAGCATCCCGGTGGAACAATGGCGGGCGGTACTGGCTGAAGCGGCGGCTTGCTATCCAGAGTCACATATTGGCCTGGAGATCGGCGCGCAGGCCACCCTGAGCCATATCGGCGTGCTCGGCTACCTGGTGCTTAACAGTGAAACGCTTGTCGACGCCCTGCAGACCTACCAGCTTTGCGAGCGCCGTTTCTACAGCGTAGATTTTTGCCGGCTGATAAAAACTGGCAATGGCTACACACTGGCCTGGCCAGACCGGTTGGGAGAGGAAAATGCGCTGTTCGTACAGGTGGCCCTGGCCTCGCTGGTTACTTTTTTGAGGCAACGTTTCCCTGCCACCTGCCAACTGCTGCAGGTTGAACTCACTGAAAGTCAGCCGGAGTTAATCGAACCCTATCTGGCGTTCTTTGGCTGTCCTGTGCAGTTTGGTTCAACGACGCCGGGTATCACCGTGAGCCATGCGACCGCCTGCCAGGCCGACACTGGTGCATTGCCGCTTGATTTTCGCTCTGTGCGCCAGCAGCAGGCAGCGGCCGTGGGTACTGTACTTGTAGCGAATGATCTCTTTTTACAGCAGCTACAGGCGGTACTATTAAAATTGATCCCTGAAAGCAGGGTATCGTTGGCCCACGTGGCAAAAGAGATGGACTGTTCATCCCGCACATTGCAGCGGCGGCTTGGCAATTACCACTATTCCTTCCAATCATTACTGGATGCAGTACGCGAGCAATTGGGGTGTCGGTATCTGCAGGAGGACGGCCTTACTTTTGTTGAGATAGCTTTGCTGCTGGGGTATTCCGAGCAAAGTGCGTTTACCCGCGCCTTTAAAAAGTGGACGGGTAAAACGCCAGGACAGTACCGGTAGGCTCCGGAGATCAGCAGTTTTACCCGGCCTGCCTTCCCCTCGTTGGTGATCTTACAGAAGTCTTTTACTGGGAAAATTCACCGGGACGGGGCCTTACCCGCTCGCTGCGCTGCTTCACTGCGGCCCAGCAGGGGTATTTTAGCGATGGCAAGAATGCCCAGAATCACCATCCCCCCGCCAATCAACTGCACTGCCGCCCAGACCAGCGGTTCAGGCGTCGCGCCGTCCAGCCTCGAGGCGAGCCCACTGACCAGCAGGAACATGAAAGCGTAGTTGTTGAAGACCACGGGTAACACCTCTCCGAGGGCGACGATGGCGTAGACCACCAGGCAGATAAAGAGTAGCCGGGCGGTCGAGGCACCCAGCAAGGGCCCCGCGCCGAGCACGAAATCCACGGTCAGCACGTAACAGCCGATGCCGATGAGGCCGCCCACCAGCAAGTGGGGGATGCGTTCCCGGTTCATGTGCGTTTCAAAGAAGAAAATCATGGTCAGGAAAACCGGCCATGTGGGCAGGTGCAGAGCGTGCAACAGCAACTCTACGGCGATGATCAGTAGCAGTAGCAGGAGGCCGAAAACAAGCCGTTCTTTTCTTATGCCGGTCATGGTTAACTCCCGTGCGGGTTACGAACAAAATAATGGGGTGGCCTGGCCACCCCGAATGGGTGCGGACTGGATGTCAGCGCACAAAGTTGTAGGTAATCTCGGCCCCGTAGACCTGGCCCTTGGCCAGCGGCGAGAAGGTACCGCCCAGGGGAATGGGCCCGAGGGCCGAGGGCAGCTGGGTATCGCCACCGTGCTTGACCTCGTCGAGCAGGTTGCGGCCGTACAGGGAGAACACCCAGCGGCCGCTGTTGGCGTAGAAATCCAGGCCGGCATCGAGGATGTCCTGCTCCAGGATGTAACCCAGGTTGTTGTCGGTGTAGGCCACCTCGTCCCGGTAGGCGTAGTTGATGCGCGCGGTGGCGAAGCCCCAGCTGCCTACTTCGAAATCGTAGTTAAAGCCCAGGCTGTAGGTCCACTCCGGGGCCCGCGGCAGGTCCAGGTCCTTGTCCTTGCCGTCGACCATGCCATCGCCGTTGAGGTCGAACTTGACCGAGTCGTAGCTGGCATCGATGTAGCCCACCGAGGCCAGCATCAGCAGGTTGTCGCCGAGGCGGAAGGTGCCGTCGACCTCGAGCCCCCAGATGGTGGCGTCGGCGGTGTTGTCGATGATCTGCACCACACCGGAGGTGGGGTCGGCGAGGTTGACCTCACGCTGCATGTCGGCGATGTCACTGTAGAACAGGGCGGCATTGAGCC
>NZ_QRAN01000003.1 GCF_003457605.1 Seongchinamella sediminis | reverse complement strand
AAACGAGGGACAAATTGACTGAACGTGACCGGTCAGTGTAAAACTGCTGCCGCCAGCGAGCATTGGTGTGCAGGTCGGTCACGATGCCCGGAACGGACGGTCACGTTCGCCGGAATACGCACTGATCGCGAAAGAGCAGAATGGCATGTTCGTACCACAGTGATTTCAGTTCCGCTTTGATCTCGTCGGTGAGAGGATCACTGATATCGAAACCGGAGATTTCTGCACCGACGTTTTCCAGAGGCGAAACAGTGAGAGTCATCATTATTTCCTTTAATTATGTCAATTGAATGTGGGCAGTTTTATTCAACTATGCTCGGATCCAGGCGCAACTCCCTTCGAGCCATCGCTTCCCAGCAAAACGGGAAGCCATTAGCATCTGTAATAGAGACCTTCTCTATCTCTTCGTTGCCAAGCGGTTCTGCACCGCCTGCCAGCTCAACTTCATAGGCGCGTTTGCAGCGCCATTCCAGGGTGACTGCGCGCAGATGTGCCTGACGCAAATCCTTGCCAACCACTAGTGAACCGTGATGGGCGAGCAGGGCCCACTTGGCGTCACCTAGCGCTTCTGCGGCGGACAAGCTGCTTTTCTCTTTCTCAAAGGTTCCGGTATATTCATTGTAGATGGGCAATTCTGCACCACAGTGTGCTCCAGTTTGATCATATATTGGAGGTACTCGCTGCAGATTTGCCCAAATTCCGCTCCAATGCGCGTGGTTGTGGATAACGACATTAACCTCGGGGCGCAACGCGTGTAATTGAATGTGCAGGCCAATCGCCGGTGTGATGTTCCACTTTCCGTCAATAATTCGGCCTTCTGAGTCCAGCGTCATAATGTCACTGGCGGTCAATTCATCCCAGGCCAATTCCCAGGGATTGGTCAATATCGTCCCATCAGGTAGGCGATAAGAAATATGTCCGGCAATGTGCTCGTTCCAGCCTTCTCTAAACAACATCCTGCACATCAGAGCGACGCGAGCTTTTTCACTGAGTTCAGGCAATAGCGCTCGGCGACCGGGCATTGGGGCGAACTGCTCCACCATCGCTTGATTCAATCCGTCATACTGATTCATAGAGTGTCCCTCTCGTCACAAATACTAGAGGGCTTCATGCTAGTGCATGCTGGTGGTTCTGGCAGTGCAAATCCAGCCAAATCTGTGTCCAATCACGCCACAGTGCTGCTAGCCGAAAATTGCATCGCGGTACGTTTTGGGGGAATGTCCAGTCCACTTCTTGAATGCTCTCTGAAAACCGGAGTTGTCAGCATAACCAAGACAGTGTGCTACCTGGGTCAAAGATAACGTGGGGTCACTTAAATACCGACGTGCATGTATTTCGCGTACCTGATCGAGCAACTGCTGGTAAGTCCAGCCTTGCTCCTGGAGTTTGCGACTGAGGGTTCGACTGCTACAGTGCAATTGCTTGGCCATTTGATCAATAGTCGGTGGCTCAGTAGGGTTATCAACGATAATCTGCCAGACTCGCCACGCTACGTTGCCTTGATTTCGCGAGATGCTTCGTTTTTCACAAATTACCTCATATAGTGCGGCACTCTGTGGGCTGGCTTGTGGTAGCGGTTTATCAAGAATCGCGGCGTCAAAATATAGCTTCGTATCAACAGAGTCAAACTGAATCGGGCAACTGAAGATAGTCTCATACAACTCAGCGTGCGGAGGGGCAGGATAATCACAGTGCAACCTTGTTACCGGCAGGTTTTCACCTAGAACCCACCGACAGGTTGTGATGATATTTGCCAGGACATCTTCAACCGCGAGCAAGCGTAGTTCTCCGAGGGTCGCCTGCGCTTGAACCTGATAGCAACCCTCGCCGTTGGATTCACTGAAGGACGTAACGATTTGTCCTCCCGAAAACCGACCAGAGTAATTCTGATAGCGTAACGCCACGGTACTTGACTCACGTAATGTTGCGCTGGATATCATCAGGTAAGCCAACTGGTCAAGCGTTGCCATCGAGCGATGCAGGCCAATTCGCAGCCCCAAAGCCGTGTCTTTGCTCGCGACCAGAGCGTCCCTGAGAACTCCGCGATGCTGCTCTGCTTTGATCGCATTGTCCGGGTTTTCAAGTTGCGCAGGCCTAATCTGGTTTTGCTCTTTGAGCGCCTCTGTATCGATGCCCAGAGAAGACAAAAAGTCGAGTAACCAGATTATGTAACGTGCATCTGTATTGATGACATTGGCTCCAATTGGTGGCGGGGCGATGTGGCCTTTGAGCTTAGATCGGTAAGTCGGGACAATTCAGTTTTCTGATCGCTGCCGCAATTTGACATAAGATAGATATTGGCACTTAATCCTAGCTTAATCGCGCTGGCGGGCAAACTTGAAAAGGGTATATCCGGGATTAGTTGACCACTACAAGCTGCCGCTAGTATCTCTATCCTCAGTAGCCGGATAGTCTCTCCAGGTATCGCAGCCACGCTGGCCGCAGTGAAGCGTTTGGTTCTGGTTGCTAACCGATTGCCGAACTTCCTCGTAACTACCTTATGCTTTTTCATGGCCTGATCTTGTTTGGCGATCTTTGACTGAAAGGCTTCCGTAACCGTGGCTATCCCCAATGTTGCACTCATGAAGCCAGACAGGGCTGCGTTAAAGGCGGTACGGGTAACGGTGGGGATGTTTGTTGCGAGCAGGCCGAGAATAGTGCAGGTGAGGAGTGCTCGTCGTAGCCAGGTAACCCTTGTCAGCTGTTTTTCATCCTCATAATCCACTCTGCTGAGGCTCCCGAGTATTGAGCTAGTTTCAAGTAATACCGACAGATATTAGAGCATCTCGATGTTATGCCATCGGCTTCACAAGCTTGAAATAAATATAACTCTGGGGTTATTATCTGCTTAGTCCCAAGGAGGGGACGTGAGAAGCAAGGAGTTGATTTTGCTTGTTGAGAAAGATGGCTGGGTGCTAAGGCGCGTGCGCGGTAGCCACCATCAGTTTAAGCATCCCACCAAGCCGGGTCTGGTTACGATCCCGCACCCAAAAAGGGACGTGCCAAAGGGTACCGTGAAGAATATTTTGCGCCAGGCAGGACTGGAGGATTGGAGCATCACATGAAGTACGCAGTTGTAGTGCACCATGATGAGGGCAGCGCCTACGGAGTCAGTGTCCCCGATCTGCCGGGATGTTTCTCTGCCGGCGATTCATTTGATGAGGTGCTGGATAGTGTGATCGAAGCCATCGAGTTTCACCTCGAGGGAATGGCAGAGGAGGGTATGGAAATTCCCAGTGCCGAACCCATCGAGGCCCACCTGGACAATCCTGACTATGCCGGCGGTACCTGGGGCTTTGTGGATATCGATCTCAACCCATATTTGGGTAAAACCGAGAAGATCAACGTGACACTACCAAGCGCAATAATCAGAAAAATCGACGCCAAGCACAAGAACCGTTCAAGGTTTCTGGCGGAGGCAGCGCTGAAGGCTTTGACGTAGCACAGGTACTTTCGACCTGCCGCTTAGGAGTTGGAGTGAGGAGGCAGGTCTGTCGTTGTAGCGTGATGAAAAATAAAGCGTTTCTGCAAGTTCTGTTTCCCACACCGCACCAACCGAGCCTATCCCGAACTCGTTCGAGGTCAGTTTCGGTCTCCGCCCACAGCAAGCCTAAGATTCGTAACAGCTTTTCCAAACTGAACTGCGAACTTCTTCCGAACCGAACCGTGGTTACGTCAGGTTCGACGGGTGAGACGGGTAGGGGAGGTGTTTCGGGGGGTTGACCGTACCCCCGTAATTCGAGCCACGCAGGATGTGAGCATTTGAAGAACAAGCGCTTGGTAAAGGTGACCGTGCTAGGCCGGTGTCCATCACTTCGATCCAGCACATTTGAAAGTTGTGTATATGATAGTAATATACATCAATGATTGACCTCAACGAGATAACAGGCTTTGACTGGGACGCGGGTAACGCTCGCAAGAGTGCAGACAAGCATGACGTAAGCCAGTTTGAGGCGGAGCAACTGTTCTTCAATGTCCCGCTGTTGTTGTCAGCCGACCCGAAGCACAGCCTTGATGAAACAAGAGTTCATACACTGGGAAAGACGGACGCCGGAAGAAAGTTGCATGTCACGTTCACCCTGAGAGGAGGAGGGACCCTTATCCGGGTGATCTCCGCCAGAGATATGCATCGGAAGGAGAGGGCAGTATATGAGCAAACGTAAGAAAACCAAGCGCATACCGAAGTTCGCTTCAGAGCAGGAAGAACGAGAGTTTTGGGAAGTTAATGATTCCAGTGAGTACGTTGATTGGACTCAGACTGAATCAGCATCATTGCCAAATTTGAAACCTTCCACCAAGACGATCTCCCTGAGGTTGCCAGAAGGCTTACTCGAAAGTATTAAGATCGAGGCTAATAAACGAGACATGCCTTACCAGTCATTGATAAAGGCCTGGTTAGCGGACGATGTTAAAGAGAGTCGGCAGGGGTAGTTTGGTTCGCGATCTGTTCGGCAGATCATCGACCAATCGACTGTCAATCAACAATCCCGCCCAGAACATCGGCAGGTGCAGTCGTTATAAGTCCATGAATCTATAGGAGTTGGTCCGCCTGGCAAGATTCGAACTTGCGACCTGCCGCTTAGGAGGCGGCTGCTCTATCCAGCTGAGCTACAGGCGGGTAATAAGAAAGGGGCGCATTATTCCTGTTGCGGCGGTTGATGGCAAGCCCGGGCCCGGTACAGCCCGGGCCCGGTACAGCGCGGGCCCTGTGGTGAGTATACCCCTGGCAAAAGCGGTCCCGAAACCTTCAGTTTGATATGAATCAAGTGTTCCAGAGTCATTGTCTCCGGGCCCTTGAAAAGTCGTGGAGCCAGCCCTATTTATTGCTACAGGAAAAGACAAACCACATGTAAAAGGAGGTGTCGGATGTCTTTAGTTCCCCGTAGCAGTTTATTCGATGTCGATCGCTTTTTTGGCGACAACTGGCCGCGTGTGGCGGACCGCGAGATGGGTGAATTTTTTGCCCCGCGGGTGGATATCAAGGATGCGGATGATCACTACGAGATCACCGCGGAATTGCCCGGCATACCCAAGGAAAATATTCACGTGCATGTGAATGAGGGCATCCTCACCCTGGAGGCGGAAAACATCCAGGAGGACAAGGAAGAGAAAGAGGGCAGGATCATTCGCCAGGAGCGGCGCTATGGCAAGTTCATGCGCAGCTTCAACCTGGGCGGTGATGTTCACGAGGAGGACATTCAGGCCTCCTTCAGCGACGGCGTGCTCAAGCTGAAAGCGCCCAAGATGGTGGAGAAACCGCCGGTACGGCGCCGCATCGAAATCGACTGATCGCCCAGGCTGACCGCCGCGGGCGGTCAGCTGATCAGCATGGCCCGGATCACCCGGTGCAGCAGCTGTTTCTGTTTCTCCAGGGTGGCCGGGTCGGTGATATCGCCCCCGGTCATGGCATGGAAAGCCTGCTGGGCGAGTACGTAGCCGGTGACGATGTTGAACAGGGCGATAACGTTAAGCGCTAGGGTTTCCCCGTCGCTGTTGCCACCCATGTCCTTCATGCCTTGCAAGCCCTGGGAGAACAAACCATCCAGCCATCGCAGTACCAGCCGGTTTCCCACCGACTGGCTGTCGCCCTGTAGTGCCTGGTGAAACAGGTAGGCCATTTGCGGGTGGTCCATCAGCACGTCGGTCACCAGTGATGGCAGGTCGGTGTAATCGCGCAGCCCGGACGCCTTATCCAACCGCTCTGACATCACCCTGGCCATGGGGTTGAGCGAGCGATGCAACACAGCCTCATACAGTCCCTGCTTGCCGCTGAAGTGGTTGTAAATGCCGGGCTCTTTTATGTCCGCGGCCGCGGCGATCTGGCGCAGGCTGGTGCCTTCATAACCCTGTCGGGTGAACAGTTCTTCGGCCGCGTCCAGCAGTCGGCCGGCGGTGCGCTGGCCCTTGGTGAGCTTTCGGTCTTTGTTTGGCATAAATTATCAACCGATAGTCAATTAATAGGCGATTGATAGCATAAATCGGTCGCTTTTTCGATAATTGCGGCGGTATATTCCCTAATAAATTAATAAACGATAATTTTAAGGAGGCGCGGTATGCGCGTAGCCGATCTTGTCAATCATGATGCCTCACTGGTCAGCCGGCGCTGCTGGTCTGATCCGCAAGTATACGAGCTGGAAAAACAGGGCATATTCGGCCGCGCCTGGCTGTTCCTCGGGCACGAATCACAGATTCCCCAGCCGGGTGATTTTGTCCAGGCCTACATGTGCGAAACCCCGGTCATCCTCGCCCGCGGCAGTGACGGCGGCATCCATGCCAGCATCAACAGCTGCACCCATCGTGGCCTGCCCGTGTGCCGGGCCAGCCACGGCAACACCCGACGTTTTGTCTGCCCCTATCACAGCTGGTCTTACACGGTCGAAGGCGACCTGGTCACCATCCCCCAGGAAAGTGAGGTCAGGTGCAAGCCGGACAAGTCCACCCTGGGGCTGAAGAAGGTGCCCCGGCTGGAAAGCTGGCGTGGGCTAGTCTTTGGCAGCTTTGATGAACATATTATTGCGCTGGAGGATTACCTGGGTGACATGCGATTCTACCTGGATGCCTTCTTCGGCCGCTTCCCGGCGGGCATCGAGTTCCTTGGCGCGCCGCATCGCTGGGTGCTGGACGCCAACTGGAAACTGCCGGTGGAAAACCAGCTGGGCGACGTCAATCACGGGGCCTTCCTGCACGCGGCGATTATTCCCCGGGCAATCCAGGACCAGATCGAGGAGATCGGCTACAGCGCGGTGACGACTCCCGGCCACGGTGCCACCTTTCGCCTGATGCTTGAGGATACGCCGGTAGACGAGGTGGCCTGGGGCATGGAGGGCATGGGCGCCATCCTCGGTGGTAAGGAAGTCCAGCAATACCTGCGCGATGTGCAGGCGCGGGCTGCGGAGAGGGTAGGGGAGCTGCGGGCCCGGATGAAAGGCCTGACTTACGGCATATACCCCAACCTGTCCTTCCTCTGGTCCAACACCGCGTTCAAGGTGTCGCACCCGCGGGGTCCGGGTAAGGTGGAGTACTGGAGCTGGGCGGTGGTGCCCGCCGACGCCCCGGACAACATCAAGCGGGTCCTGCGCAGCAACTACAGCTCTTTCTTTGGCCCCGGGGGCATACTGGAACAGGAAGATTCAGAGGTATGGATGCAGCAGTACCGGGGCGCCAATATCGACTTTGCTGATGACCGGCCTTTTTTTTACGGCCTGGGTCTTGGCGAGGAGCAAGAGCACCCGCAGCTGCCCGGGTTGGTCTCTGTCACCGCCAATGAGTTTTATGCCCGCCACTTTTTTCGCCGCTGGCGAGACGACCTGCAGGCCGTGGAGGATGCGCAATGAGCACCCTGTCCGAGTACACCGCACCCGAGCAGCAGCGCGCACTGGAGCGTTTCTACTTCCACGAGGCCCGGCTGCTGGACAGCCGCCAGTACCAGCAGTGGCTGGCGCTGCTGTCTCCCGAGATCAGCTACCGGCTGCCGGCACGAACCAACCCGATGGTAAATAACCGCCAGCGCGGCAGCGAGGATATGATCAGCGTGGAGCGCGAGCTGGAAGATGCAGGGTCCCTGGGCTGTCCGCTGCGGGAGGAGCGCTACGTGCACCTGATGCTGCGGGTTGAGCGAGCCTTCAAGGTCAATTCCTGGTCGGAAAATCCGCCGGCGAGAACCCGCCGCATCATCGGCAATGTGGAACTCATGGCACGCAACGGCGAGGCGCTAGCGGTAGTCAGCAACTTTCACCTGTTCTATGCCCGGCCCGGCTCAGCGGAGTTCCTGTACAGCGGCCAGCGCCGCGACACCTTGTGTCAGGAAGGCGATACTTACCTGCTGCAGCAGCGCGAGGTGGTGCTGGACTACGCCGACATCAACCTGCCCACGGTGGGTCTGTTGTTCTGAGCGGGAATTTTTTCCCGCAGCTGTTGCATTCCCCCGCGGCTCGTATCAATCTGTAGTTGTGTAGCGACTCCAACCCCGGGGGCGCATTCAGTAACAGCATTTCGCTGAAGGTGTTTGTTTTGCGGTACCAGGCCAGAGTCGCGGTCTATGCCTTCCTCTTCCTCATCGCCCCATCGGCGCTGGCCATTCCCGCGCCCGCCGAGGAGCTGGACGCCTCGCGCGCCGGCTACTCGGAGGCGGTAGAGGCCATTGATCGCGGCCGGTGGACCGAGTACCGGAAACTGCGTCCCGGTCTCGATGACTATCCGCTGGCGGTTTACCTCGATTACTACCAGCTCAACCGCGAGGTGAGCAAGGTGCGCCCGGCGGATGCCCGGCGCTTTATCAGCCTCAGTGAGGACACGCCGCTGCCCAATCGCTTCCTGGGTAGCTACCTGCGCCAGGCCGGCAAGGACCGGCGCTGGCAGGATTTCCTGGCAGTAAAGCCGGACGAGCCGGTCAGTGTCGACCTCAAGTGTTATTACTTCCGGGCCAAGCTGGCCACTGGCGATACCCTGGCGGCCTGGGAGGGCGCCGAGCGTCTCTGGGTGCATGGCACATCCCGGCCCAAGCAGTGCGACCCGCTGTTCAACGCCTGGCTGAAAGCGGACCAGATCAGCGACGAGGTGGTGTGGGCGCGGCTGTTAAAGGCCTTCGATTCCCGCCAGCGTTCGCTGATGAGCTACGTCGCCCGCAAGGGTAGCGAGCAGCTGAGGCCCTGGTCCGACACGCTGCTGGCGGTTTACCGGCAGCCGTCAAAATTGCGCAGCCACAGCCTGCCAGCCGGTCAGGCCTACTCGGCGGATATCGCGTCCCACGGGCTGGCGTACCTGGCTCGTTACAACCCGGCCAGGGCGCTGGACGACTGGAGCTACTACCGTGATCGCCTGCGTTTCAGCGATGAGCAGCGCCGCCAGGTGGAATACGCCATTACCCTGCAAAGCCTGTTTGCCAGGACGGATGCCAACCTGGCGTGGCTGCCCGGTGCCCTCGAGCGGCTGGGTGAAGACAAGCTGATTGAAATCCGCCTGCGCTGGGCGCTGGCCGAGCAGGACTGGCCGGCGCTGAGCAACACCCTGCCCCTGTTGTCGGCCCAGGCGCAGCAAAAAGGCGTGTGGCGTTACTGGCGGGCCCGGGCTCTGGCCCAGGCGGGTGACGATGTGGCCGCCCGGCAGTTGCTGGAGGAGCTGGCCCGGGAGCGTGACTACTATGGCTTCCTGGCGGCGGATCGCCTGCGCAAGCCCTACGCCTTCAATTACAAGCCGCTGGTGCTGCAGTCGGCCGGTACCGCTACCCTGCATCGCCTGCCCGCGGTGCAGCGCATCGGGGAACTCAATTTCCATCGCGAGGAGCGCAACGCCCACTCGGAGTGGTACAAGGTGCTGCAGGACACCGCGGAACCCGGCCAGCAGCAGGCCCTGGCGCGACTGGCGGCGGAACAGGGCTGGCATCGCATGGCCATTGATGCCGCCACCCGGGCCCAGGCCTGGGACGCACTGGACGTGCGTTTCCCTACCGCCTATGAGGATACCTTCCAGCAGTATGCAGCTGCACAGCAGGTATCGCACACTGAATTGATGGCGATCGCCCGCCGGGAAAGCGCGTTCTTTCCCGAGGCACGCTCGCCGGTGGGAGCCCGCGGGCTGATGCAGATCATGCCGGCCACCGGCAAGGCGGTAGCATCGAAAATCGGCCGCCCCCACAGCCGCGAGGACCTGTACGAGATTGAGCACAATATCCTGCTGGGCAGCGCCTACTACCGGCAATTGCTCGACCGCTTCGACGGCAACCGGATATTCGCCCTCGCAGCCTACAATGCCGGGCCGCACCGGGTAGACCGCTGGCGCAACGGCAGCGGGGCGCAGGTGCCAGTGGATATCTGGGTGGAGACCATTCCCTACCGGGAAACCCGCAACTATGTCCAGGCCGTGTTGTCCTACAACGTGGTATTCCAGTATCGGCTGGGTGATACTCACAGCCTGCTGACCGAAGCGGAGCGCAGCGCGCTCTATTAACACCGCCACCTAGCCGGGAAAGCCAATGCAGGACACAAGGCCGCTGCTGCTGGAGAGCGACTTTCCGCCCCTGGTGCGCCAGGGCGTGGAAACCCTGCAGCTCAACCTCGGCTACCTGTGCAATCTCAGCTGCGTGCATTGCCACGTCAATGCCGGCCCTAACCGCAGCGAACAGATGAGCGCCGAGACGGTCGACCTGGTACTGGAGGTGGCCCGCCGGCTCGAGGTGCATACCCTGGATCTCACCGGCGGCGCCCCCGAGCTCAATGCCGAGTTCAGGCGCCTGGTGCGCGCCGCCCGCGCGCGCGGGCTCAAGGTCATCGATCGCTGTAACCTCACGGTATTGTTCGAGCCCGGACAGGAATCCCTGGCCGAATTCCTGGCGGAGCAGGGGGTGGAGGTCACCGCCTCGCTACCCTGTTACCTGGAGGAGAACGTCCAGGAGCAGCGCGGCAAGGGGGTATACGACAGCAGTATTCGCGCCATTCGCAAACTCAACGGACTCGGCTATGGCCGCGACCCTCGCCTGCAGCTGAACCTGGTCTACAACCCGGTGGGGCCGGTGCTGCCGCCGCCCCAGCAGGCCCTGGAGGCCGATTACAAGCGCGAGTTGAGCCAGCGCTTCGGTATTCACTTTAACCAGCTGTTTACCATCACCAACATGCCCATCAGCCGGTTTGGCGCGGTGTTGCTGTCCCAGGGCAAGTACACCGAGTACATGGCGCTGCTGCGCGACAATTTCAGCGCGGGCAACCTGCCCGGGCTGATGTGCAAGTCGCTGCTCAGCGTTGACTGGCAGGGTCATGTCTACGACTGCGATTTCAACCAGATGCTGGAACTGCCGGTGCTGGCCAGTGACTCCCGGCTGCACCTGCGCGACCTGCTCGATGGGCGCAGCCTCGCCGGCCAGGCCATTGTCACCGGCGAGCACTGCTATGGCTGCACCGCGGGCCAGGGCAGCAGTTGTGGCGGTGCGCTATAGGCGTGGCGCCGACCTGCAGTTTTATTATCCCCACTCTCAACGAGGCCGGTGCCATTGCCGGGCTGTTGACCGAGCTGCGTGCGCAGTATCCCCGGGCCCAGCTGGTGGTGGTCGACGGCGGCAGCAGCGATGCAACCTGCAGCCTGGCGCAAGCGCTGTGCGACCTGCTGCTGCAGTCCTCGCCCGGTCGAGCCGCGCAGATGAATGCGGGACTGCAGGCGGCCAGCGGCGATTACCTGTTTTTTCTCCACGCCGACAGTTTGCCGTCGGTACCGGAGTCGGCGCTGGCGGGCTACCTGCGGGCCAGCCCCCGCTGGGGCTTTTGCCGCCTGCGCCTGAGCGGCGATGAATGGTGGTGCCGGCTGATCAGCGTCTTTATCAATGGCCGCTCGCGGCTGACCCGCATCGCCACCGGCGACCAGATGCTTTTTTTCCAGCGCGCGTCACTGCTGGCAGCGGGCGGTTTTGACAACCAGCCGCTGATGGAGGATGTGGCGATCTGCAAGCGCTTTCGCCGCGACAGCCGGCCACTGGTGATCAGCGAGCCGGTGAGCACCTCCAGTCGGCGCTGGCGCGAATACGGCGTGCTCAGGACGGTGGTGACCATGTGGGGGCTGCGACTGGCCTATTTTCTCGGGGTATCGCCGCAGCGCCTGTGGCGCTATTACTACGGGGGCGGCCAGGATGCCTGAGCTGCTGTTGATCCAGTTTGCCAAAGAACCATTGCCGGGCGAGGTGAAGACCCGGATGATCCCCCCCCTCAGTGCCCAGCAGGCCTGTGAGCTGCACCGGGAGCTGGTGCTGTGGACAGCCCGCACGCTCACTGCTGCCGGTCTCGGCCGGGTGGAACTGGCGGTGGCGGGCAACCCGGCCGCCGCGCTGTTCCGGCAGTGCCAGGGCCTGGGCGTGCGGGCGGTGCGCGCACAGCAGGGCGCAGACCTGGGGCAACGCATGTTCCACGCCCTGCAACGCGGCCTGGAGCATCATCAAAAGGTTATTCTGGTGGGCAGTGACTGTCCGCAGATTGATCGCGGCTACCTGCAGTCGGCGATTGCCGCGCTGGACCGCAGTGATGCGGTGCTGGGGCCGGCGGCCGATGGCGGTTATGTGCTGATCGGGGTGCGGCAACTGGATAAGCGCTGGTTCAGCGGCGTGCAGTGGGGCAGTGCCAGCGTGTATGCCGACACGGTCGCCAGGTTTAGTGACACGGGGACGAAGTGGCAGCCACTGGCAGAGCTGCAGGATGTTGACCGGCCCGAGGACCTGGCCCTGTGGCGGGCGGTAACGGAAACGGCGCAATGAGCAGGCTGGGGCGGGGCCCCGACCGGCTCAGGCCATTGCCATCTCGCCCTTGCCGCTGGCGCTGCTGCTGTCCTTGGCCAGGCCGGCGCGCTGGTAGAGCAGCCAGGCTATGGCGGTGCAATAGCTCAGGTTGGTCTGCAACTCGCCGTCGGGGTCGCTGAGAAAGGCCCGCTGGCTGGCCAGCCCCCGCACCCGGCTCGCCATGTCCGGATTGAAGGCCAGGTAGCGGTCCCACAGGTCACGGTGCTGGGATGCCGTGATGTGGAACAGCCCGAGGCCGTCATTGCGGGCGGAGAACAGCCCCAGGTCGGGGGCGTCTACGGCGGCATTGAGCAGGAACGACTCGCTTGCCGGAGTCCATTTTCCCAGGTATTTGAGAGTAGGGCGGATGACCTGGTCTCTCAGGTGTTCTGCGGTAACGTACATAACCTACTACCTCGCAGGGATGTCAAATCCGTCAGATACTGCGGTTTCACTTATGGTTCTTATGTGGCGCGGTTTATGTCGCGAGAACTATCCCATTTCCCCGTAGTTCCGTGCTCACAGGGTACTTTTTAACACAGGAAAAAATAAAATCCAATAAAAATAACGCCTTGCGGCATTTAATTAATAAATATTTCGGAAATGAACTGTAACTCGGGTTTTAATGGCTCTGGTGGAGCGCAAAAAGGCGACACTTTCGCCCAAAACATCGGCTTAAATGTCGTTAAAAAACGATAAAATGTAGATATATGTTTGTAAAGCCCTATCCGCCTGCGATTTTAACGGTAAAGCCCCGCTTTTCCAGTTCCGCTTTTATTGTCGCCCGCTGGTCGCCCTGAATTTCGATATTTTCACCTTTCAGGGAGCCGCCAACCCCGCATTTCTGCTTCAAAACCCTGGCAAGGGCCTTTAATTCCTGGCCTGCGAGGGGAACGCCGGTGACAACGGTGACGGCTTTGCCGCCGCGTCCCTTGGTTTCCCGCTGCAGGCGAACAATACCATCGCCGGTGGCGGCTGGCCGGTCCTTGCCGCAGACGCACCCGGCCACCGGGCGATGGCACTGGGGGCACAGCCGTCCACCATCGGTTGAATAAACGAGACGTTGGGATGTTTTTTTTGCCTTGCTCATAGCGCTGCCGTGTCAATCCGTGTGGCGGGGCAGTATATTAGCCCGCTTGATCAAGGCAAACAGGCTAAGCCGATGACCGATACCCAGGAGCTGCTGGCGCAGGTGGTGGAATTGCAGAGCCAGATGGCTTTCCAGGAGGACACCATTGCCGCACTGAACGAGGCGATCGCCAGCCAGCAGCGGGAGATACTGGTGCTGCGGGAGCAAATGACGCTGTTGAAACAGCGCCAGGAAGAACAGGCGGCGCAGCTTGACCAGGGCGGACCGGCGGCGGATCAGAGGCCGCCCCATTACTAGCCTGTTCACGCTGAGTGATCGGCCCGTAAACAACGCAATAACGACAGAAAAAAGGAGAGACTGTATGGCAGAACAGGGTACCAGGGACACGCCGGAACAGGCGCAATTCCGGGAGCAGGCCAGGGCCTGGCTGGCGGAAAATACCCCCGGCGAGCCGCCGGTGCGCTTGCCGCTGACGCCGCTGGAAATCATGACCGGGGAGCAGCTCGAGTATCTGCAGGCCTGGCAGAAAGCCGCCTACGATGCAGGCCTGATCGGTTGCGACTACCCGGTGGAAGTGGGCGGCGGCGGCCACCAGAACTGCCAGCGCATTGCCAACGAGGAGATGCTGGCTGCCGGCACGCCGTTTCTGCCCAACGTGATCGGCCTGGGCATGGCCGCCCCCACGGTTTTCTACCACGGCCAGGAGGAACTCAAGCAGCGCCTGCTGCCGCGCCTGTTCTCCGGCGAGGACATCTGGTGCCAGGGCTTCAGTGAGCCAGGCGCCGGTTCTGATCTCGCCAGTGTGCAAACCTTCGCCGAGCGCAAGGGTGACAAGTGGGTGATCAACGGCCACAAGATGTGGACCTCACTGGCGCACTTTGCCGAGTGGATGATTCTGCTGTTGCGCACTGACAAGTCGGTCAAGCACGACGGCCTGTCCTATTTTGTGGTGCCCATTCGCGCGGCGCTGGGCAAGGGCGTTACCGTGCGACCGCTGATCAAGATGACCGGCGAAACCGGTTTCAACGAGGTGATTTTTGAAGACCTGGAGGTCGATGACAGCTATCGCCTCGATGAGTTGGGCAAGGGCTGGCAGGTCGCCATGACCACGCTGCTGCACGAACGGGGGGCCGGGGAGCTGGTCACCCCGCGTTCCGGCGGTATGCAGACCCGCGCCGCCCACATTACCAGCGCCAGGACGCTGATAGACCTCGCCCGGAACACCCGGCGCAACGGGGCCCCGGCCTCGGAGGACCCGATCATCCGCGACCGCATGATGCAGCAGCTTATCCGCGAGGCGGGCATGGCGGCCAACCAGCGCCGCTCGCGAGTCACGGCGCTGCAGGATCACCCCATGCGCCTGGCCCTGCAGAACAAGCTGTTAATGAGCGAGTTGGCCCAGGACACCGCCGGCATCGCGCTGGAAGTCGCGGGCGCGGCCAGTTCACTGTACCTGGCGGACGAAGCCGCCCCCGACGGTGGCCAGTGGCCCATGTCGTATATGAACTCATTCGGTTTCACCATCGCCGCCGGTACCAGTGAAGTCCAGCGCAACATTCTTGGCGAGCGTGTGCTCGGCATGGCCAAGTCAAAATAAGGAGTACAGACATGGCACAACCCGATGATTTTGGATTTTCCGAGGAAGCGGCGCTGCTGAAACAGTCGGCCCGCAAATTATTCAGCGAGCACTTCAGTGCTGGCACCCTGCACCAGCTGGTTGCCGCCGACTCCAACCCCCGGCGGGAACCCGATGTGCAGTGGGACCAGACGCTGTGGCAGCAAATGGTCGATCTCGGCTGGACCCTGCTGGCGGTACCCGAGGCCCAGGGCGGGGTGGGGATGCCGCTGGTGGGCGTGGCGGGACTGGTGGAGGAGGCCGGACGCGCCGCCTTTCCCTGCCCGCTGCTGTCGACGCTGGCCGCCAGTTACATCCTGGCGGCCGCGGGCGCCGGCGCTGAGGACGCGCTGGCGGACATCGCAGGCGGCGCCACGGCGGCGCTGGTCATCGCCAATGAGCACGGTTCGTGGACGGCGGCGGAAACCCCGGTCAGCGCTGACGGCGAGGCATTGAACGGCCGCGGCTACTATGTCCAGGACGCCGGCAAGGTAAGCCACCTGCTGGTGTGCGCCCAGACCGACGGGGGGCCGGCCCTGTACTGGCTGCCGGTGGCTAGTGAGGGCGTTGCGGTGCAGCAGGACGCGATTGTCGACCTGACCCGCGACCAGGCCCACATCGACTTCAAGGGCGCCCCCGCCCGCCAGGTGACTGCCGATGCCACGGCGGCACTGGCCCAGGCGATGCCCGCGGTCTGGACGCTGTATGCGGCCGACATGGTCGGTGCCGGTGAGTGGCAGCTGCAAACCACGGTCGAATACGTCAACCAGCGCCAGCAGTTCGACAAGCCCCTGGGCTTCTTCCAGGCCGTCAAGCACCCGCTGGTCAATGTCATGGTGATGATCGACCAGGCCAAGTCGCTGGTCTACAACGCCGCCTGCGCGGTGGATTGCGAGCCGCAAAAAGCGGCCCGCTATGCCCACATGGCCCAGGCCTCGGCGTCGGAGATGGCGGCCTTTGCCAGCAGCCGTTCGGTGCAGATGCACGGCGGCATCGGCTTTACCTGGGAGTGCTACGTGCACCTGTTTTTCAAGCGCCAGAAGCACAGTGAGATGCTGTGGGGCGACGCGGTATGGCACCGGGCCCGGCTGGCGGAACTGATGATCGATGAGGCCGCCTGAAACGGCGCCAGCACGGGAGTAAGTGATGACTTGGAAGACAGGCATACTGGTACTGGTGGCATTGCTGGGCGGTGCCGCGGTGCTGGTGAAAATAGCCACGCGCCTGCCCGCGCCCCCGGAACACCAGGTATTTATCAATGCCGAGGTGCTCACCATGGATGCGCAGAACCGCGTTGTGGAGGCGGTTGCGGTGCGCGGCAAGGTGATTGAGGCGGTGGGCAGCAGCGACGAGATCATGGCGCTGGTGGAGCCTGGTACCGAGGTCAATGACCTGCGCGGGCGCACCCTGATGCCCGGCTTCGTGGATGCCCACGGGCACTTTCCCGGCTCCGGCCTGACCGCGGTTGCCGCCGATCTCGCCAGCCCGCCGGTGGGTGACAAGCAAACCATGGACGACGTGCTCGCCGCGCTCAAGGAGCAGGCAGCGGCGGTGGACCCCGGTGAGTGGGTGTTCGGTACCGGCTATGACGATACCCTGCTGGCGGAGCAGCGCCACCCGACCCGCGCTGAGCTGGATGCGGTATCCAGCGAGCACCCGGTGGTGGCCCTGCATGTGTCGGGACACATGGTGGTGGCCAACAGTATGGCCCTGGAACTGGCCGGTATTGGCCCTGACACCGAGGATCCCGTGGGCGGCGTCATCGGTCGCCGGGAGGGCAGTCGCGAACCCAACGGCCTGCTCGAAGAAACTGCCCGCATGGACATCATGATGAAGATGCAGGATATGTCCATGACCGACCTGTACCGGGTGATCAAAACGGCAGTGCGGGAGTATGCCCGGGTGGGGGTGACCACGGCGCAGTCCGGCGGTACCACCCCGGAGTCGGCCCCGGGTATGCTCTATGCCAGCAAGCTGGGTATAGTGCCCCAGCGACTGGTGCTGTTTGCCTTTGACGACGAGTTTGCCGAGCAGATCGACAGCGGTGAATTCGATCCCGGCAAATACGCCACTGACCGGGTTCGCATGCCGGCGATCAAGCTGGTGGCCGACGGCAGTATCCAGGGCTACACCGGCTACCTGAGCCATCCCTACCACGTGCCCTACAAGGGCGACGAGGATTACCGCGGCTACCCGGCCATTCCCCGCGAGGTGCTCATCGAACGGGTCAAGACCCTGCACAGTCAGGGCTACCAGCTGGCCATTCACGGCAATGGCGACGAATCCATCGAGGACATACTGGATGCCTTCGAGGCGGCCCAGCAGGCCCACCCGGTGGCCGACCCGCGGATGATTCTGATCCACTCGCAAATGGCCCGCGAGGACCAGGTGGCGCGGATGAAGGCGCTGGGCGTGACCCCCAGTTTCTTCTCCGCCCACACTTACTACTGGGGCGACCGGCACCGGGACATCTTCATGGGCCCGCAACGGGCGGCGGCCATGAGCCCGGCGCGCTGGGCCCAGGAGCAGGGTCTGGTGTTCAGTTCCCACCTGGATACGCCGGTGGTGCCCATGCAACCGCTGCAGGCGGTCTGGAGCCAGGTGTTCCGCCTCAGCCACGGCGGCGATGTGATCGGCGCAGCCCAGCGCATCGATGTAATGTCGGCATTGCGGGCGGTGACCATCGACGCCGCCTGGCAGGTGTTCCAGGAAGACCGCATCGGCTCCCTGGAGCCGGGCAAGCTGGCGGACATGATCGTGCTGTCCGGCAGCCCATTGCAGGAGCCCATGGCGATGCGCGATTTGCGGGTCGAGCGCACCCTCATCGGCGGGGCCACGATTTACCGGCGCCAGTAGTCCCCAATTGGGGCAGTGGCGGCAGCAAATTTGCCGCCGCCGTTGCCTCGCGCGCGGCATTCCTATATAAATATGCAAACGGCCTAAGTACTTTGACAACTTATGCTGTTGGCAACCGCAGGGGGACCCAAACAGCCGCTCATGTACCGCTATAGTGTTGATAACGCCGTAACCTACACTTCCGAAGACATCGTCCTGTTCAGGGAGTCGCCATTCGCCTGCTGGATGGAGCGGCTGACCCTGGAAAACCCTGACCACGGGATTCCCCCGGACCGCTACAGCAAGCCCCCTGCCAACTCCATGGAACGCCAGGACGAACTGGCGGCAACCCTGCGCGCCGAGGACAAACACGTCAGCCTGGTCGACTGGGATGCTCCCGAGCCGGCGCGGCGCAGGGAAACGCTGGAGGCCATGCGTCGCGGGGTGGATTACATCGTCAACGGGCAACTGGCGCTGGGGCCGCTATCGGGTTCTGCCAATCTGTTGATGCGCACCAGCGGCTTTTCGGAGCTGGGCAACTATCTGTACATTCCCTGCGACACCCAGGCCAAGACCACCCTGAATTCCAACTTCCGGTTGTGTTTCCTGGCCGACCTGTTGCACAGCCTGCAAGGCCAGTTGCCACCGCAAATGCTGATTATCCGCGGCGGCGCCGATCTCCTGCCGCTGGCAACCGAGGACCACATTTATCACTATCGTGCGGTCAAGCATCGCTTCATGCAGGCGATGCGCGATTTTCGCAAGCACCGCATGCCGGATCCGGCAGAGTCGGCCCAGTTTGGTCGCTGGTCGGAGTGTGCCAACGAGGTGTTGAAGCAGCGTGCCCTGCGCGGCGAGGACGCAGCGGAAGAAGCGGTGGAGCTCGAGGCAGAGGAGCAGCGCCTGCCGCTGCAGGCCATGGCCGCAGCGCCGGTACCCGAACCGCCACCCGTGCAGGACCACACGCCGACCAACGGGCAGGACCGGCGTTTCGGTTCCCGCGGCATCCCGGTGGGGGATACCCTCGCGTCCCGGGCCCGGCAGATGGCGCCGCTGGCCTTTCGTGGCGACCATAGCGCGCTGCAGCCTCCCAGCGGCGGCAGCAGCCTGCTGGAGTCGGCCCTGCAGAACCTCGAATTTATCGGTAGCAGCAGCCGGTCGCCGAGTATTGGCGAGAGTCGGCCGACGCCGGCATCCCGCAAGCCAGCACCACCGTCAGCAGAAGCGCCAGCACCGGTGGCAGAGACAGCGCCGGAAGCAGAAGAAACGCCAACCCCAGCCCCGGCACCAACGCTATCGACAGCAGAAGAAGAGAATGTCCCGGCGGCGGAGGTAACATCGCCAGCAGCGGCGCCGACTGCGCTGGAGCCCGTCGCCGCGGGGGTGCCCGCGGAGTTGTCGCCCCGTCCCGAGCGCAAGCCCCATCCACTGGACTGCAGCGGCTTTTTCGATGTTGAGCCGCTTGATGCGCTAGTGCCGCCGCCCCTCGACAGTCTCGAGCCTCCGCCCCCCATCGACGGCGTGGAATCCCCGCCGCCGGTGTTGCCCACCGACAGCCAGGAGTTCGAGATCGACTGTGTCGACGACTCTGACTACCAGATGCCGCCGGATCCCGCGGCGTCACCGCTGGACGCCAGGCTTTCGCCTGCCTGGGATGTCGAGTTGCAGGCGCGGCAGCCGGAGCCGTCCCGGCGGGAGGCAGCAGACGAACCCGCTGTCATTCCCAGCCGGCCGTTTTCCAGCAGCCTCAACACTGCCGATTTCGAGGACATCTAGGGCCTGTTCACACTGACTGAACAGGCCCTGGCGGCGGCTCAGCGCAACTGGCGGAAGCAGTTGCGCAGTTCCTGCACAAACACCTCAGGTTGCTCAAAGGCGGCAAAGTGTCCGCCCTGGTCGAGCTCATTCCAGTGAATCAGCTGACTGAAGCGCTTCTCGGCCCAGCGGCGGCTGCAACGGAAAATCTCACAGGGAAAAATGGAACAGCCCACCGGCATTGCTATCGGCTCAAGGTTGGGGCTGTTAAAGCTCTCCCAGTACAGGCGCGCCGAACTCGCGGCACAGTTGTTCAGCCAGTAGAGCATGACGTTGTCGAGCAACTCGTCTTTACTGAGCACATGTTCCGGGTGTTTTACCCCGTCCTTTTCACAGTCAGTCCAGGCGTAGAACTTTTCCACGATCCAGGCCATCTGCCCCACCGGTGAATCAGCCAGTCCATAGGCCAGGGTCTGGGGTCGGGTCGACTGTTGCCTGGAGTACCCGGAGTCATGCGCGTTGTAGAAGGCCATGGCGTCCAAGGCGGATTGTTCCAGCGGACTCAGGTCGTCCATGGTGTCCGGGTCGGGGGCGACAATTGGCATATTGACATGGATACCGGCGCAGTGGGTGGTTTCCGTCTGCCCCATGCTCTGGGTGATCATCGAGCCCCAGTCGCCTCCCTGGGCGACGTAGCGCTCATAGCCCAGGCGGGCCATCAGCTCACCCCACATGCGGCCGATCTTTTCCACCCCGGTTCCCGTGCCCCTGGATTTGCCGGAGAAACCAAAACCGGGCAGTGAGGGCGCCACCACGTGAAAGGCATCCGCCGGGTCGCCGCCGTGTAATTCCGGTTGCGCCAGGGCGTCGATGATTTTACTGAACTCGATGACCGAGCCGGGCCAGCCGTGGGAAATAATCAGCGGCAGAGCATGCGGGTGGGAACTGGGCCGGTGAATGAAATGTATATCGATGTCCTGGATGGTGGTTTGATAGTTGGGCCAGCTGTTCAGTGTCTTTTCACAGCGTCGCCAGTCGTAATCACGGGCCCAGTAGGCGGCGAGTTCGCGGCTGTAGTCCAGGGGCATGCCCTGGTCCCAGCTGTCGCAGGTCTCCGCTTCCGGCCAGCGGGTGGCATCCAGGCGCCGGCGCAGATCATCGAGGGCGGTATCTTCAATCGCCAGGGTAAAGGGGCGTATGTTGTCGGTCACGGTTTGGGCCTCGCAATAAGTGTGTAGTGCCTGATTTAAATCCGGCGTGCTGGAATGACAATAGCGTGATTGTTGCGCTATGTTAGGGTTTCCTGATAAGAATTGTCTGAACTAGCGCTTTCGCTGGAACGTACTAGAATATTAAGCAGAGCGGATTGCAGTCGCAATCCACAATGGCCTCAATGGCTTATAGGGGAAACCGCGGCACTGTATGTCGGTGAAACTGCGTACACTAGCCTTCCGCAGCCTGGAAGTGCTCAGCTATTCGGCGGGGGTCGTCCTCACCGGGTTTTTTGTCGTGCAGCTTGCCCAGGGCGAGGTGCAGCGGCAGGGCAGTATTGCCGCTTTTGAACAGCAGACCCTGCTTGCCGCGGTGGAACACCCGGCTGCCGCTGACTACCAGCCCGCCGCCCGGGCCCCCAGCTTCGACGATACCGGCGAGCCCGACATGACCCTCTGGGCACCCGGCCGTATCGCCGACTACCAGGCCAGCCTGACTGCCGAGCTGCCGCCGGTCCTCGGTGTGCTGGAGGTGCCCGGCATCGCCCTCAAGGTCCCCGTCTACCAGACCGCCTCGGCGTTGGTGATGGACCGTGCCGCTGGCGTAATCGATGGCATGGCCTACCCTCATGAAGGCGGCAATATTGGCATTTCCGGCCACCGCGATGGTTACTTCCGGGTGCTCAAGGATGTCGAGGTTGGCGACAGCGTTGTCCTGCAGACGCTGGAGGGGGAAAAGCGATTCACGGTGGACGAGATCCACATCGTCGACAAGACTGATACCCGGTTGCTGAAGGATACCCGTGACCAGATCGTTACCCTGGTTACCTGTTACCCGTTTTATTTTGTCGGACACGCGCCCCAGCGATTTATCGTGACAGCGTCACTCGACTGAACCTATGTCAATCACAACTAAGGAGGAATTGACATGCATAAGAAGATGGTAATAGCAGTAGGTATGGCCCTGTCCGTATCAGCGGGATCGCTGATGGCACAGGATAAAGCGGTCAGCAGCACGGTAACCTGTGCCGACCTGAACTGGTCTGCGGAAGTCCTGGCGATGAACCCCGATATCGCCGACTCCTGTCAGTCAGTGTACGAGAAGGATGGCGAGCTGTATGCCAAGTCCACGATAGAGGTGGTTCGCGTGCGGGGAAATCGCATGACCTTCCGTCCGCTGCACACCGACGGCACCATGGGTGACAGCCGTTCAATCCAGGTGGACAGTTCCTGGCGCGCTGAAATCGGTGGCCGCAGCTACCGTGCCAGCGACCTGATGCGCGGTCAGCAGCTGAACGTGTACCTGCCCCAGGACCGTTTCGCACTGGCGGTTCACGATGACGACGGTCCCGATGAAATGGATTTGATCGTGATCGAGGAAGAGGTGGTGGAAATGCCCACCACTGCATCGCCGCTGTTCCTGATCGGCGCCGTGGGCGGTGCCTTCCTGGCCCTGGGTGGTGTGCTCAGCGGCCTGCGTCGTCGCTTCTCCTGAAGCTGGCGCTTGAAACAGCAAGGGGCCCTCGGGCCCCTTTTTTGATCGTGGGATAAATCTCATTCGGTCGAACAGCGCTCTCCCTGTTGAGCTTACCCCAGCGCTTGTGCCTGCTTGCCAGGCAATCACGGCCTCTGCGTTTACGTCACACCGGCGGTACTGAGAACCCGCCCCAGACCGGCATGTAGTTATCGTCGTAATGCGTCGCCATGGTGCTGTGCAGGTCCTCGACTTCCCACTTCTGTTGGCCCTTGGGATTGACGAAGGCATCGCGCAGGGTAGGGCGCTGGGCGACCTGGACTTCATTGCCCCAGACCACAAATACCTCGCCGGAAATCTTGCCGGCTTCCGGCGATGCCAGGTAGCCCACCAGGGGCGCCACATTGGCCGGGTCAAAAGCATGGAAGCCGCCATCCGCCGGCGGGGCGAACATGTCTGCGGTCTGGCCGCCGGCGGTCATGTCGGTGAGAGCGCGGGGCATGATGACGTTGGCAGTGATGCCGTACTTGATCAGCAGCTGGGCGGCGCCCATGGTCATGGCGATGATGCCCGCCTTGGCGGCGGCGTAGTTGGGTTGCCCGGCGGAGCCGTAGAACGCGGCTTCCGATGAGGTGCTCACCAGCCTGCCGTAAACCTCATCCCCTGACTTGGCCTTTTCGCGCCAGTATTTGGTGGCGTTGCGCATGTTGACGAAGTGGCCGCGCAGGTGCACGCGCACCACCGAGTCGAACTCTTCATCGGACATGCCGAAGATGGTCTTGTCGCGGCAGAAGCCGGCGTTGTTGACCATGATGTTCATGTCGCCGTAGGCGTCGAGCGCGGCCTTCAGCAGGTTGTCGGCGTCGACGGAATCGGCGCAATCGCCGTAAACGGCAATGGCTTCGCCGCCAAAGTCCTTGATTTCCTCTACCGCTGATTCCGCGGCTTCCCGGGCGTCGGGCAGGTCGATGTCGTTGATGACAACGCGTGCGCCCTGCCTGGCGAGCTGGATGGCTTCCTCGCGGCCCAGGCCACGGCCAGCGCCGGTTATCACTGCGACTTTTCCTGTCAGGTCTCCCATGGGGCGTACTCCTTAAATGCGTTCGATGATTGTGCCGGTGCCCACGGAGGAACCACAGCACATGGTGATGAGGGCGGTGTTCTTGTCGGTGCGTTCCAGTTCGTGCAGTGCCGTGGTGATCAGGCGGGCGCCGGTAGAGCCCACCGGGTGGCCCAGGGCGATCGCGCCGCCGTTGACATTCACCTTGTCCAGGTCGGCCTTGTATACCTGGGCCCACGACAGGACCACGGCGGCAAAGGCCTCGTTGATCTCTACCAGGTCGATGTCGTCCATGGTCATGCCGCTGCGCTTGAACAGGCGGGCGGTCGCGTCAATCGGGCCGTCGAGCAGGTAGTAGGGATCGGTGCCGACCACGCAATCGGAAATAATCCGCGCCCGGGGCTTGAGCCCCCGCGCTTTCGCCTCCTCGGCGGTCATCCAGAGCACGGCGGCGGAACCGTCGGAAATCTGCGAGGAATTACCGGCAGTGTGAATAGTGCCTTCGGTCACACTGCGCAATTCTGCCAGTGCTTCGCGTGGCGTTTCGCGCAGGCCCTGGTCGCGGGTGACGGTGCGGGTGGCGCCGGTGGGATTGCCCTCGGCGTCGATCTCCGGTGCTTCGACGGTAAAGGTTTCGCGATCGAAGCGGCCCTCGTCCCAGGCCTGTTTGGCGCGCAGCTGGGAGTTGTAGCCGAGTTCGTCAGCCATCTCCCGGGTGATGCCGCGATTGTCGGCGATGCGCTGGGCGCTGGAGAACTGGTCGGGGGTGGAATCCCAGGGCCAGTTTTTGGGAATGAAGTAACCCGGGCCGTTGTAGACGTTCATACCCAGGCCCACCCGGCTCATGGCTTCCACGCCGCAGGCGATACCGATGTCGATCGAACCGGTGGCTATCATGGATGCGATCATGTGGTTCGCGGTCTGGGCGGAGCCGCACTGGTTGTCCAGGGTAGTGGCACCGGCGGTGTAGTCCTTGCCGAGGTTGAGCCAGGCGTTGCGGGTAATGTTCCCTGCCTGCTCGCCGGCCTGGGTGACGCAGCCGCCGGCCAGGTAGTCTACATCGCCGTAGTCAAGCCCGGTCCGCCGGATGATCTCTTCCAGCGACAGACCGAGCAGTTCCACCGCGTGAAATCCACTGAGGTCCCCGACGCCGGGTTTGCCGCGGGCGATGGGGGTTCTGACTGCCTCGACGATAACTGCTTCACGCATGATTAAATCTCCTGGAAGCGCGCCCGCAGGCGCGATACTAAAATGGACGGGTGTCTAGTCTAATCTACTGACCACCCGGGGCAATGACAGAATGCGTCAATAGGGGTCGCCTATTCTGCCGCTTTCACCGCATCGGCGACAAGCCGGAAAGCCGATTGCACACAATGGTTCAGCAGGTTAGCCCGGGCCGGCTTCGCTGCCCCTCCGGTGCTCCGGTTGGGGCTCGCCGGGCGTAAAATGCGGTTTTTTGTCACGGCGGGAGAAGCCCATGAAGCAGTACCAATACGATGATGTTGCAGCCATGCAGGAACTGGTGTCCGAGGAGTTTGGACCCTGGAGCCAGGAAGTGGCGATCACCCAGGATATGGTCAACCAGTTTGCCGAGCTGACTGGCGACGACTACTGGATTCACACCGATCCGGAAAAGGCCAAAACCGACAGCCCCTTCGGCTGCACTGTGGCCCACGGGTTCCTGACCCTGGTGCTGCTGCCCAAAATGCAGGGTGAACAAAGCTACGAGGTGGTGGGCTTCAACAACATGCTCAACTACGGCTCTGACAAGCTGCGGTTTACCGGCGTGGTGCCGGTTGGCTGCTCGATTCGCAGTCGCAGCCGGGTGAAAGAGGTAAGCGCCACATCCAAGGGGACGAAGATGGTGCTCGAGCAGCACGTGCATGTGGTCGGCCAGGACGAACGCCCGGCCTTGATCTACGAACTGATGTTCATCTACATGTAGCCCGCTGCCACTGCCTGCCGGGTTATCCGTGCCTGGCAGGCAATTTCAGTGGCAGCAACAGCAGGGCGGAGACCGCGCAGACGCCGGTGAACAGGTAGAGGCTCGGCGTGTAGCTCCCCAGGCTGTCATACATGCGCCCAACGATCGCGAAGCCCGGCATCACGCAGAGGGTAATGATCGGGCCCATCAGGCCCATGGCGCGACCGTAGCTGCCCAGCCCGAACAGTTGCGCCATCATCGCCCCCCAAACCGGCAGCATGCCGCCCGCCGCCAGCCCCAGTATCGACGCACCCAGCAGCATGCCAATGTGGCCCGGCTGCTGCGCCAGCACCACGAAAGAAAGCGCCACCAGGGCCTGTGCCGTCCACAGCGCCGTCTTGAGGCTGAACCGGTCGGCAGCCATGCCGAACAGGATCTTGCCGATGAAGCCGGTGATCGCAACCGCCATGATCAGGGCGGATGCCTGCTCCTTGCTGCTGCCGAGGTTAATGGCGTAGGGGCTGATATTGGCCAGTACCGCCGAGTAGGCGCTGAACAGCAGCCCCAGCGCCAGTCCCAGCAGCCAGAAGGCCGGCGAGCGGAGGATGCCCCGCATGTCCGGGTCGCCGGCGGATCCAGCCTCCGGCGGCGCCTCGGTGAGTCCTTCCGGATGCAGTCCCAGGTCCGCCGGGTAATTGCGTATGGTCAAGGCCACCACCGGCAACATGACCAGCAGCACACACAAGGCCAGGTTTTCCACCGCGCCGCGCCAGCCCACGGTGCCCAGCCAGTAGCTGATCAGCGCCGGGACCAGCACGCCGCCGACCGAGGTGCCCAGGGCGGCAATGCCGAGGGCGCGGCCGCGACTGGCGACAAACCAGCGGGACACCAGTGCCGAGCTGCACATGGAGCCCACCAGGGCATTGGCGAGGGCCATGGTCAGGGCAAAGGCAGCGATATATTGGCCGATAGAACTGGCAAGCGATACAGCGTAAAGACCCAGGGCGTACAGCAGCGAGCCGGCGATCATGATGCCGCGCACGGAAAAACGGTCGATCATGGCGCCGGCCATGGGCTGCATGAACAGGCCCAGGAAAGTGGCCCCGGTCAGGCTGTACATGACCTGCTCCAGGCTGACCCCGAATTCATCCTGCACCGGCGTGACCAGCAGGCTCACTGCGTAGGTGAGAAAACCCACCACGAAAAGTTGCGCGGTGAAACCGCCGGCAACTACCTTCCAGCCGAAAAACATAAGCTCATCTGTTTATAATTGTCAGTTATTAATCGAGTTTACCCAGTATGGCACCGCCGGTGGGAATTCCCACCCCGGAGGTGACCAGGGCGTGCTCAACGCGTTTATCGGGCTGGTTCAGCGACTGGCCCCGTACCAGCCTGGTGGCCTCGACGATGCCGTTGACGCCATGAATATAGGCTTCGCTGAGCTGCCCACCGTGGGTGTTGGTCGGCAGTCGGCCACCGGGTCGCAAGGCGCCATCCAGCACAAAGTCGCCGGACTCGCCGAAGCCGCAGAAATTCCACGCTTCCAGCTGCCATAAGACAATGGGGGAGAAGGCATCGTAAATGACCGCGGCATCGATATCATCGGGGCCCAGTCCACTCATTTCGTAGACATTCCTTGCTGCGGTTTCCATTTCCGGAATACCGGCAAATTCTTCCCGGTAGAACGAGGTCATCTGCTCCTGGTCCGGTGCGGATGCCTGGGCCACACCGCGCACAGCCACGCCGGGCTGTTTGAGGTCCCGGGCGCGTTCGGGGGTGGTCAGGATGACCGCGGAACCGCCGTCACTCTCCTGGCAACAGTCAAACAG
The DNA here is from genome assembly GCF_003457605.1 of Seongchinamella sediminis. Taxonomy (GTDB): domain Bacteria; phylum Pseudomonadota; class Gammaproteobacteria; order Pseudomonadales; family Halieaceae; genus Halioglobus; species Halioglobus sediminis. The sequence goes on along the minus strand of NZ_QRAN01000003.1, from coordinate 286,127 downwards.
CTGCAGTGGATCGGCAATCATTCTTGCAGCGTCGTACTCGGCGCGATCAAAATCGCGGCCGTGGAAGAAGGCATTGGGGTTGTTAACCGCGTACTCGCGGGTGGAATGCGCCACCTCGAAAAGAGCGTCTTTGCTGATGCCGGTAAGGTGCATCCAGCGCTGGGTGAACATTGCTACCCACGATGCGGGAGTAAGCAGGCCATAGGGCATGTACCAGCCCCAGTGAATCGCGTCCGCCGTGGTAATGGCGCCCGATACCCCGTCAGAGAAGCGGTGTCCGGAGCGCCCGTTGAGCGCGCGGAAGCAGATCACCACTTCGGCCATGCCGGTGGCGATGGCCATCACCGCCTGGTGGAGTGTGCCGGTAGCGGCCCCGCCGCCGTAATGCGAGCGACCCCAGAAATTGAGCCCGCCACAACCCAGTGCGCGGGCCACCTCAATCTCGTCATTGGTATCCATGGTGAAGGTCGCCATGCCATCGACATCGGACGGTTTCAGGCCGGCATCATCCAGTGCCCGTTTGCAGGCCTGCACGGCGAGGTTGAGTTCGGAAACACCCGAGTCCTTGGAAAATTCGGTATTGCCCACGCCGACGATAACGGCCTTGTTCTTTACATTTGCGACCACGATTCAGCCCTCCTGTGGCAATGCCAGTTGAACGGTGCCCTGCATATGCATGCCCCAGATGTTATTTTCTCCCAACACCGAGATGGTGATCATGCCTTCGCCGTCATCCTTCTCGGTGACCGCGCCGGTGATGGTCATCACCATGCCCGGCACGTTGGGCGCACCCAGCTTCAGGTCCAGCTTTTTGATCACCGCTTCCGGTCCACTCCAGTCGGTGACGAAGCGGCTCATCAGGCCCTGGCTGGTGAGGATATTCATGAAGACGTCAGGCAGGCCGGTCGCCTGGGCGGCGGATTTGTCGTGGTGCACAGGCTCGAAGTCGCGAGTAGCCAGCGCGCCACCAACCACCAGGCCGGTGCTTACGTTAATTTCCAGCGGTGGCAGTTGGTCGCCGACATTGACGTCGGCGCAGCTCAATGTTCTGTATTCGCTCATGGTCTTGCTCCTCATTGTGCCGGATAGAATTGCGGCAGGAAGGTCTTTTCATCGACCTGTTCCACCTTGCCGGTCACTTTCATCCCGATGTGAACGGCGGACGGTTCGCAACCGACCACGTTGGACACGATATTGGTGCCTTCACCGAGGCGGATGACTGCACAGACCAGGGGATACTGGTACCCGGGAACTTTCGGGTGGTGCAACTCGGTGTATGACAGCACCTCGCCTTCAAGGCTCGACTCAATGGAGTCCCACTCCATGGACTGGCATTCGCCGCACATGGGGCGGGGAGGGTGACGCAGCGTCTGGCAGTTCTTGCAGCGCTGGATCAGAACCTGGCCCTTGTCGCAGGCATCCCACCACCAGCCATTGTCATGGCCACGCGGGGACGGGATGCGGGTGGGTACTTCCAGGGACGTATCCTGCTGAGCGGCGGCGGGTTGCTCCTGGGGCACAAACTTGAGCACGCGGAAGCGCTGGGAGCCGATCTTTTGGCCGTCCTGGTTGCTGAATGTTGCCAGGGTCTCAAAGAAATACCCCGGGCCGCGTGCCGTCGCCTTCCGTTCGGAGATGCTGTCGATGACCATTTCCAGGTAGATAGTGTCGCCGGGGCTGGCTTCCCTGAAGTACTCCTGGGTGATATTGGTGCCGAGAACGCCGGTAAAACCGTGCTCGTTGAACAGCTCGACCATGTCGGTCTGCGGGTCGGAGGACCGGCCGCCGGTGACGCTGAAACCCTCCTGGTTCCAGACATACATCATTGCCGGTGGGGCGATGGTCCTGCCGCGCTTGCTCTGCGCAGCCCAGGCATCATCGGTATAGGCGGGATTGGTGTCGCCCATTACTTCCGCCCAGTGGCGAATCATGGATGCGTTGACTGCATCCTTTGCCGGCGTCGGCGGGCAGACCTGGACGCCCTTGTAGGCGTAGATCTTTTCTTCGAAGGCTTTCTGCTCTTCCGGTGTCATTGGAAACTCCAGTCAGGGGTTTGTTTTGGTTGGTATCAAGGCGATTGCTAGCGATGCTGTGGCATGCCCAGGCCGTGGGTGGCGACCAGCCCGCGCAGGACTTCCACCACCCCGCCGCCGAAAGTATTGATAGTAGCACGGCGATGTTCATGCTCCAGGTTGCCGTGCAGCACTGCGCCTTCGCTACCGCCGGCAATCAGTGAATGCGGGCCCACCACGTCCATCAGCAGGCGGCAGATCTCCAGCATGATCTCGGTAGAATAGACCTTGATGGCAGAGGGGAAGACCGCGTCCATTTCCTGCTGGTCGAGCTGCCACGACATACGGGCGTTCATGACCCGCATGGCTTCCAGGTGAGAGTAGACCTCCGCCAGGTTACGCTGGGCGGTGGGATCGTCAATGACCCGTTCACCGTTTGCGCCACGGGTGTTGCGGGCCCACTTCATCACGTCCCGGAACAGCTTCCAGCCCTGTATGCCCCAGGCCGCGAGCCCGACCCGCTCGTGATTGAGCTGTTCGGTGATCAGCCGCCAGCCGGCGTTTTCCTCGCCGACAATCATGTCCAGGGGTACCTTGACGTTCTCGTAGTAGGTGACGTTGGTGTGGACCCCGCCCATGGTGTGAATGTCACCGCGGGAAAACCCCGGATCCCTGGTGTCCGCCACCAGGATGGAGATGCCCTTGTGCTTGGGGGCATCCGGATCGGTGCGGGCGGCCAGGAAAATGTAGTCTGCGCCCTCGGCGCCGCTGGTGAACACCTTGCTGCCGTTGACCACGTAGTGGTCACCCTGCTTGACTGCCGAGGTGGTCAGCGCGGCCAGGTCGGTGCCCGCCGCAGGTTCGCTGTAACCAATGGAGAAGTGCAGCTCACCGGCGGCAATGCCTGGCAGGAAACGCCGCTTCTGCTCATCGGTGCCGCGGCTCATGATGGCCGGGCCAACCGTATTCAGGGTGACGAAGGGGGTAGGGGCCTCCGCCAGCAGGGCTTCCTCATAGCGGATCAACTGTTCGGACTGGGTCAGCCCGCGACCACCGTATTCCTCAGGCCAGCCGACGGCAAGCATCTTGTCTTTGCCCTGCTGGCGAATCAGTTCTTTGTACAGGTCACCACTTTCGGCGTTGCGCAGTTCTTCCCGGTACTCCGGCTTGATGAGATTGGAGAAGTAGGCGCGAAATTCCCGCCGTAATTCTTTCTGGGCGTCGGTATATTCAACGTGCATAACAGTTTCCTCTTGTCGAGAGTGCATAATATTATTGAAATTGAATTCAATTTCAACTATTTTGTGCACATGGTTAAGACCGCAGTCGCCAAAAATCCAGTGGACAAGCCCCTGAGCGCCAAGGGCGAGAAGGCCCGTGCCCGGCTGCAGGAGGCTGCCCTCACGGTGCTTGAGCGCGAAGGCTACCACCGGATGCGGATTGCCGACGTGACCCGCGAGGCGGGAATGGCGCAGGGCCTGTTCTATCATTACTTCAACGACCTGAAGTCACTGACTGTCGAAGTTTTGACCGAGTTTGCCCAGGCCAACCAGGATCCGGCCGAGGTCGAGAAGGATGTGCCGCCGGGGGACTGGTACAGCCGTATTTACGCCCACAACCTGGTGATCGTGCGCAGCTACGCCCGCCGTCCGGGCATCACCCGCTGCCTGCTGCAGCTGGCGGATGAAGACCCGGAGTTCGGGGCAATGCTGCGGCAGAACTATCGCAGCCAGCTGATGTGGCTGGTGGACCTGATGCCGGGGCTGTTTCCGGAGGTCCGCTTCAAGCGTCACCAGGCATTGATGGTGGTGTACTCCCTGGCCGGGATCGGCGAGGGTCTGATGCGGGAGTATTTCATTAATCGCAGCGAACACCTGCTCGCTGCGGAGCTGGACGTGGAGCAGTTCGCCGAACTGATGGCCACGATGTTTTATCGCGCCCTGTTTCTCGCCCATCCGGAAGAGAAGCAGCTTCATTACACACGCAACCTCGCTGCCATGGCGAGGTCACAGGCTAGGCTATAGAGGGATATGTCATGGACTTTAAATTTAGCGACGACCAGAACGCCATCCGCGAGTTGGCTTACCAGATATTCACCGACCGGGCGACCGATGAGTTTTTGCTGACCTTTTCCCGCGGCGACGAGACCTATGACGAGCCGCTGTGGGCGACCTTGGCGGAGCAGGGCCTGCTCGGCATTGCCGTCCCCGAGAGCGCGGGCGGCAGTGGCCTGGGATTCACCGAGCTGTGCCTGGTGCTGGAAGAGCAGGGCCGGCGGGTGGCGCCGGTCCCCCTGTTTTCCAGCCTGGTGCTCGGCGGCCTGCCCGTCGCCGAGTTCGGCACTGCGGAGCAACAGCAGCTGTTGGCGGCGATGGCCTCCGGGGAAGCGAAGCTCAGCGCCGCGGTGGCCGAGCTGGGGATGAACAGCGCCATGCAAACCACCGTCTCCGCCACGGCCAGCGACAAGGGCTGGGTGCTGGACGGTGCCAGGGCCGCGGTACCCGATGGCGCCGTGGCCGACTATATCCTGGTGCCCGCCGAACTGGACGGGCAAAGCAGTGTCTTTATCGTGCCCACCTCCGCTGACGGGGTATCGCTGACGCCGGTGGAAATTGGTATCTCAGGCCAGCGCGCTGCCCACCTGTCGCTGGTTGGCGTGAAAGTTGATGAGCACGCCCTGCTGGGGGACGCCGGCCAGGGAGAGCAGATCATTGAATGGCTGGAGCAGCGGGCCAACGTCGCCCAGTGCGCCCTGCAGGTAGGGGTTACTGAAGAGGCGATGAAGCGCACCGCCGCCTATCTCGGCGAGCGCAAGCAATTCGGGATACCCCTGGGCAGCTTCCAGGCGCTGGCGATGCGCATGGCCGACAGCTACATCGATGTGGAAGCCATCCGTACCACTTACTGGCTGGCACTGTGGCGGCTCAGTAATGGCCGCGATGCCCGCGCTGAGGTCCGCGCGGCCAAGTGGTGGGCCTGCGACGCAGCGCACCGCGTGGTGTGTACCGCGCAGCATCTCCACGGCGGTATGGGGGCGGATATCGAGTACCCGATTCACCGTTTCTACCTGCTGGCCAAGCAGCTCAGCTACACCCTGGGCAATGGCAGCCAGCAACTGGAAAAACTGGGGCAGCTGCTGGCGGCAGACGACTCCCTGGGCTTCCAGGCGCTGGAAGTCTAGCCGCTGCGGAGGCTTAACCCCCTGACTACAGGGTCTGCACCTCCAGCGCCAGGGCGGCAACGAGATCGCCGCTGCTGTCCAGCTGGCTGCGGTTACTGACCACCGCGGTGCTGGCCAGCTCGGGCCTCAGATAGGTCTCGGCAACCCGGCGCAGGTCCGCCAGCGATACCTCCAGTATCCGCTGGCGGAACTCCTCCCGCTGGGCGTGAGTGCGGCCGAACAGGCGGTTGTGGAAGTGCTGCTTGGCCTCGCCCGCCGGTGAGCTCGGTTTATCCAGGCTGCCAATCACCCCGAGAATGCTTTCTTCCAGCGCCCGCGGCTCGTGCTGTGCTTCGATCAGCCAGGCAACAGCGGCATCAAAATCTGCCAGCGTGTCTGCCAGCCGGGGGTCGCGGTAGGAGTAAAAGCGGAACGCGGCCACGCCGGAGTCCTGGGAGGCGCCGCCGCCATAGGCGCCACCCTGTTCGCGGATGGCCCGGTGCAGGAAACCGTTGCGTAAAAACCCGCCGAGTACGGTCAGCGCGGCCGCATCGGGATGGCGCACCGGCACCGAGGGGTAGGCCCGGGCGCAGAAATTGACCTGGGTGTTGGTGACCCAGAACTCATTGCGGCGCTCGCGCACCGCGTCCAGCGAGAACCTGCTGCCGTCGCCGGCGGAGTGCTCGCCCCAGATATGGCTGGTGGTCTCGACGATGTCCGCCAGGGCGTCCGGCTCGGCGATAGTCAGCAGTTGCCGGGGCATGGTGCAAAGCTGTTGGTGTAGCGCCGCCAGGCACTCGCTGAACTGGCGTGCCGCGCCCGGGTCGGCCAGGCTGTCGTCTAGCTGGCGCAGGCTGCGCAGCCCGGCCAGCCCGGAGAGCTGGTGATTGAGACGCGCCAGCGGGCTCATCCCGGCGCAGGCGGCGGCCATCGCCAGGCCGTGGCCGTTACCGGTGACGGACTGCTCGCGCCGCGCCCGCTGCTGGCTGACCAGTTCGCGCAGCCGGTCGCTCTCATCAAAGCGCACCCCCAGCAGGGTATCCACCATCAGCCTGGTCTGCTGGCTTGCGTTGCGCTGCAGGGCTTTGGAAGAGAGGACGAAATTGGCGGTGATGTCCTGCTCGTTTTCTGCATTGCCGCGCATGGAGGTAAAGGCGTTGATGGAGCCCACCTCGGCGGATTGCCGGTGCTGCACATCGAGGTAGCTGGCATCATTTATCCCCAGCTCGGTCATAAAGCTGGTGTACAGCGGCAGCAGCTCGCGCTGCTCCGCGCCCAGTTGCGGCAGCGGGGCGATCACCTGCTGGTAGACCAGCCCGTTGGTGCCCTGGCCGTAGCTTGTCAGGTGCAGCGGGCCGCTGTCGTATTCCCGGTAAGCCAGCTCCGGCAGGGCCGCCGGTACGTCGGCCAGTTCAACCTTGGGCAGAATGCTTTCGTCATCCACCTGCTGCTGTCGGGCGACCAGGTCGGCGGCCAGTTTGACGGTGGCAGCTTTCTCGGTCTCGTCCATGGCAGCCTTGATGCTGGCGAGCCGCTCGCTCTCTCGGGCCAGCTTCTGCGCCGACAGTTCCCGGTCCGGGGTCATTACCAGGGTGACCCGGTGCTGGTTGTCCAGCAGCAGTTCCCTGGCCAGGCGCTTGATGTAGTCCGGATCCTCGATGCGCTGGCGCAGGGATTCAATGACCGGGTCCAGGTTGAGTACCGCCAGCGGGTCACTGTAGTGGGTGGCGCAGCCCAGTGCCTGCAGGATCAGGTGCAGGCCGTAGGGATAGCCGTCGCCGCTGACCTCACGCTGGTGCAGTTCGAGCTGGTGCAGTACCGCGTGCAGGCGCTCCTGGCTGATGCCGTTTTCGGCGACCCCGGCAATCACCGCCAGGACCTGCCTTTCCAGCTCGTCCGCGTGTGCCGCCTCGCTGCCTTCCAGGCCGCAGACGAACACCAGTTCACGCATCGAATCTTCCAGGCCGCAGAGTGGCGAGGGTGACTGCCCGAGGGGGCTGGTTTCCAGCAGGTGCTGCAGCGGCGAGGCGCTGTTCTCCAGCAGCACGCTGGCCAGCAGTTGGGCCTCGAGCATCTGTTCCAGGTTGCTGCTTTCTCCCAGCATCCAGCCGATGACCAGGTGAGTTCGGTTGGCCAGGTCGCCGGACTCATCGCAGGCGTAACTTTCCTCGACCCGCAGCGGCGCGTCCAGGCGCTGTTCCGGCGGTACCTCGATACGCAGCGCCTGGCGCTCAAAGCGCTGCAGCGCCCGCTGCTCGAAAACCGCCTGGTGCTCGGCGGCGCTGATATCGCCGAAGGTCATGAATATCGCATTGCTGGGGTGGTAGTGACTGCGGTAAAAAGCCACGAGCTGATCGTAGCTCAGGTCGGGAATATGCTCCGGCTCACCGCCACTGTTGTAGTGGTAGGTGGTGGTGGGGAACAGGTGCTCGCACAGCTTGCCCCAGAGCACGCTGGGAATGGAGCTCATGGCACCTTTCATCTCATTGAAGACCACACCCTTGAATACCAGCTCGCTGTCGGGATTGTCCGGCTCCTTGAACTCCACCCGGTGACCTTCCTGGGCGAAGTCCAGCGGGTCCAGCCGGGAGAAGAACACCGCGTCCAGGTACACTTCCAGCAGGTTGTTGAAGTCTTTGCGGTTCTGGCTGGCAAAGGGGTAGGCGGTCCAGTCGGAACTGGTAAAGGCGTTCATGAAGGTGTTGAGCGAGCGCCGCAACATCATGAAAAAGGGATCGCGTACCGGGTAGCGCTCGGACCCGCAGAGCGCAGTGTGCTCGAGAATATGCGCTACCCCGGTAGAGTCCTCGGGCACAGTACGCAGCGCCACCAGGAACACGTTCTCGCTGTTGTTTGCCGCCAGGTGATAGTGGACGGCGCCGGTTTCCCGGTGCCGGAACTCCTGTACATCCAGGTTCAGCGACTCGATGCGCTCCTGGCGAACGGCTTCGAAGGCACTGTGCGCCTCGGGTAGGGGCATGCTCATGTAGATAATCCAGCGTGTTGGTAAACGCGCATTCTAACGCGATGTACCTATTCAGGAAAAACGAAACCGGCAGTATTGCTAACCGGCTGTTCCTGGGCTACTTTTTCTGTTGACTGGTATATAACCAGGCTTGTTTTTCGACAATAATCGTCTAGTTCAAGGAAATTCTCGCCAAATTGGAGAGGCAGATTGGGGGCCTTTCCCGACCACGTCATTCCCGCGAAGGCGGTGGTCCGGCATACCGGAATCCGGTGGCGGCTTTAGCCAAAAGCGGACATAGCTCAGTAAGTGACACCACGCGAAACACCTGCTCCCGTACCTATATGACCACCTATCGCCATAACGAACATAAGCGTTAGGACAGCCGCAAATATCAAAGCCGGTAAAATGTTCCTCTTGTCGGTCCACCATGGCTTAGTATTCATCTGATCTGAGTCATTTTTTCGCTTTCGAGTCATGTGCATGTCATCCTTGGGGCCAGAAGCAGCCGCTCAATGTCGAGGAGAATTCCGGGCTTTTCTGGCGCTCGTTTAGGAGGATTTGCTCTCATAGCTACCAAGCAAAACCCTGTGCTCATTCGCCCAAAATCGAGCATGTTGACCGTCGACGAGATCAACGAATATGAAGTCGTCATAGACATGAATTTGTCTGTATCCTCCTCGCCAGTAATGTTGCGCACACCCTCCACAAGGGTTCTCGGCAGTAGGAAGCTCTTCAAGAACCTCGTTCACTCTGTACTCCGTAATAAAGCCGTCTCGCGAGTAGACTTCCAAGATTGTGCTTCCAAGGTCGTGGATCGTCGTTGGTGGGAGAAAGTAGAAAAGATATTTCCCATCCCGAGACAGGTGAATTTCATACTCCCACTTGTAAAAGCGGCGGAGCTGAATATCCCATAGCAAGTCCAGCGTGTCCGCTGCCCTTACTTCGATCACTTTGCGAGAGTTGTCGACGCGGATGAACTGATTATCAGTCACGACATCAATAACTCTGAACTGAGGCGGATCTCGGTAGGATAGCGTCTGTCCCAGATTCGCATTCAGCGAAAAAGTGAGAGCGAGAAATAACTGAGCTGCTGTTTTCAAGTATCCAATCCTTGGAGTCTGCCAGTGATGTATACGTCTACTTTAGCGGTCGTGCCCCATGTCTACTCCCAACGGCAGCTATGTGGACGAAAGCAGACCGTCAAAACAGCCTATCCCGTCAATAAGCACATGGCTGTACAGGCGTATTACCGGCAACTACAGGGTGATCCCACAAGAAGCACTTTGCCTGGAATCAAGCAGCGACACCGACTTCCGAACCGTAGGCAAAAGTGGCCCTGTTTGAGCAAAAAATACGATAAATATAGGGCCAAACGCTTGCGAGGGTGTGCGCGTGCGACTATGCTTAACTGTGTATTTATACAGTAATTAGCAGAGGTCCCAATCATGACCAATCTCGCCCTCGCTGCACTCCCCACCGAACTCGAAACCGACCAGGACCTGGCCGATCACATCACCCTGCTGGCCGGCCAGATCAATGCGGCCAACCACCGTCTGTTAAAACTGATTGCGGAGTTTGACCGGCGCCAGGGCTGGAGTGGTGGTGGCACGGTGCGCTCCTGTGCCCACTGGTTGAACTGGAAATGCGGGATCGCGTTGGTTGCCGCCCGGGAAAAAGTGCGGGTAGCCCACTGCCTTGAAAACCTGCCGCAAATTGATGCTGCCTTCGCCGCCGGCGAGATCAGCTACTCCAAGGTCCGCGCCATGACCCGCGTGGCGACCCCGGAGAACGAGGAGTATCTTCTCTATATTGCCCGCCAGGGCACCGCCAGCCATGTGGAACAGGTGGTGAAAAAATACCGCGGGGTATGCCAAAAACCGGATCAGCCTGTTGAGCAGGAGCAGGAAAACCAACGGGAGCTGCTTTACTACCAGGGCGATGATGGTATGTGGATCATCCACGCAAAACTGCCCCCGGAAGCCGGCTCCCTGTTGGTAAAGGCCATCGAGGCGATAGCCTTGCCCGGGCAGCAGGCCGCGCAACAACAAGCCCAAAACGATTCCGCGGAATCGTTTTCACCCGCACAGTCGAAGGCAAAGACAGAGCAATTCCAGCACTTACTCAGCCACACTCGTGCGGACGCCCTGGTAGCCATGAGCGAACATTTCCTGGCGACTTACACCAGGGGTGGCGAGCAGCGGGGACTAACAGGCAGCGAGCGCTGCCAGGTGATGCTGCATGTGGATATCAACACCCTGCGGCAGCACAGCAAGGGGGCCGACTGCGCCCATGAGCACTGCCACCTCGATGATATGACCTGGCTCTCCCCGGACACCGCCCGACGGCTGGCCTGTGATGCCAGCCTGCTTACCGTGCTGGAAGACGAAAACGGCGAGGTACTCAATATCGGCCGTCGCAGCCGCACGGTGCCTGCCCATATCGGCAGGGCATTGAAAGCGCGCGATAAAACCTGCCGTTTTCCAGGCTGCTGCGAATCTCGGTACGTTGATTTTCACCATATCCAGCACTGGGCCGATGGCGGTGAGACCAGTCTGGACAATTTGGTAACACTGTGTCGCTACCATCACCGGCAATTACACAGTGGCAGCTTCTCTATTAGTGCGAGTAAAAACAAGGGTAAAACGAAGCTGGCCTTCTTAAGGCCTTCGGGCGAACAAATCGAGACTAGCTTTTACCCGCAGTTTCCCAACGATTCCGCGGAATCGTCGGCGAAGGCCCTGAGCAGCATCGCGCCCGGGGTCGATTCAGGCACTGCTGTCACCCGTTGGCGGGGAGAGGATTGCGACTACGGGATGGTGGTAGATGCCTTGCTATGGCGTGATGGAGGCGGCCTGGGTCGGTTTTGCAATAAAGCACTTACTCAGTCCAGATAAATACATCCGATTCCAGCAGGCGGTCAATTGCCTTGTTGAACTTCAATCTTATACAGCCAGGGCCAGCGTTTGCCGGTCACCCAGATGCTGCCGTCCGCCGGGTCGCGGGCGATGCCGTTGAGGACATCGGTATCGGGGCGGCGTTCGCTGGCGGGGAGCAGGCCCTGCAGGTCCAGGCTGGCCTCGACCACGCCCGATTCCGGGTTGATGACGACGATGCGGTCGGTCTGCCAGATGTTGGCCCAGACCCGCCCGTCTATCCACTCCAGTTCGTTGATCCGGTCAAGCGGCCTGCCGTTCTCGGTCACCCTCAGTGAGCGGCTGACGCTGCGGGTGTCGGGGGACATGAAGTGCAGCCGGTCACTGCCGTCACTGTAGATGAGTTGCTCGCCGTTGTTGGTCAGGCCCCAGCCCTGGCCCTTGATCGGAAACCACTCCAGCGCCTCCAGGCTCTGCCGGTCGAACACCAGCATCATCCGTTCGCGCCAGGTGAGTTGGTACAGCCGGGGGCCAAGTATGGTCACCCCCTCGGCGAACAGCCGGCGGTTCAACGACTTGCTGACTTCCAGGTTCATGTCACTGAAGTTGTAGCGCATCAGCCGCGACTGGCCGTAGTGGCCCGAGCTCACATACAGTTTGCCGTCGAGGATCTCCAGGCCCTGGATGAAATTGCGGCGCTCCTGTGGCTTTTTCGCCAGCACCCGGTAGTCCAGGGGTTCCACCGCCCAGGCGGACGTCGCCAGCAGTGCCGGGCCCAGCAGCAGGACCAGTAGCGCCCGCAAGCGGATCACAGCCGGTTGCGCGCCAGGTCGCGAATAAGGAAGCGGGCCGGTGACAGGGCCCGGCACAAGTCGCTGGACAGGGGCAGGGGCTCCCGGCAGATCATGCTGGCCAGCAGTTCGGCGCACAGTGGCGCCGAACTCAGGCCCCGGGAACCGTGAGCGGTGTTGATGTACAAACCCTGCATGTAGTCGCCCCTGGCGTCGATAAACCGTTTCGCATTCTTGCGCAGGGCGGTATAGGTCTGCAAGAAGTCGGCGCGCCGGGGCAGCGGGCCGACCACCGGCAGGTAGTCGGGGCTGGCGCAGCGAAAGCCGACCCGGCCGGTCAGCGTCGCCGGGTCCAGCTGTGCCAGGCTGGCGGCCCACGCGGGCAGGGCGGTGGCCAGCTTGTCCACGTTTTCCCGGTGTTCGGCGGCACGCAGCTCCCGGCTGCTGTCGCGGAGCTTGAAGCTGGCGCCGATGCAGTGCACGCCGTCCCTGGCCGGGGAAATATAACCCTGGTGGCAGAAGGCTGCCCGCAGGCCGGCACTGGCGTCACTTGCCGGTAAATAGCTGGTTTGGCCGCGAATGCTCTGCAGCGGCAGGTACTGGGCGGGAGCGAAGCCGGTGCTGCCGGTGCCGGTGCACAGCACGGCGACCCCGGCGCTGGCAACGCTTGCCCCGGCGTCGTTCAGGGCCTGCCAGTGCGTCCCAGTCCTGACCAGCGCCAGCGGGCCGCAATTTTCCCGCAGTTCGATCAGGTCGGACTGCAGCATGGCCCGGCATACCGCCGGTGGCCGCAGCCAGCCCGAATCCGGGTACCAGTAGCCGGCAAGCGCCGGTTCCGCGCCCAGTTTTTCCGCGGCCCCGGCCCGGTCAAGCACCTGTGCCAGGCCCTCCAGGCCCGCGAGCGACTCTTCCATCGCCGCCAGCTCGTCGGCGTCCGCCTGCTGGTGGAAGCTGCCGCACAGCGCTCCGTCCCGGCCGCTGGCGAGCAGGCCGCTGGCAAAGTAATGACGGTAGCGGCGGGCGGCGTGGCTGAAGCTCTGCAGGGCGAAGTCGGTCAGTGCCGAGTGCTTGCGCGACAGCCGCGTATAGAGCACGCCCTGCTCATTGCCGGATGCCTCGCCTGCCAGTTCGCCCTGGTCCAGCAGCTGCACGGTGAGCCCGCGATCGGCGAGGGATTTTGCCAGCAGGCAGCCGGCGAGGCCGGCGCCGATGATCAGCACGCTGCCAGCCTCTGGCGTCTCTTCGGCAGGCAGGTCCCAGGGAGTTGCCACCGCGGCGGGCGCGGCGGCCGTGACTGCGATACAGCCGGCCAGGGACTCGCGCTTGCGGCCGAAGCCGGGCACCTTGGCCATCTGGAAGCCGGCGGCCGCCAGGCCGCGGCGCACGTGGCCGGCGGCGGTGAAGGTGGCAACCGTGGCCCCCGGCCGGGAAAGTGCCGCCATGCTCTGGTACAGCGCCGGCTGCCACATGGATTCATTGCGCGCCGGGGCAAAACCGTCCAGGTACCAGGCGTCGAACCGGGGGCCCAGCCGGGCCAGATCGGCAAAGCTGTCGCTGGCGTCCTCCCACCACAGGTCCAGGACCAGCTGTCCGTCTTCCAGCAACAGCCGGTGTTGCCCCGGGAGTCGACCGGGCCAGGCCTGCAGCAATGCCCCGGCCAGTTCCGCCAGCTCCGGCCAGGCCGCCAGCGCGCGGCCCATGTCCTCCCGCGACAGGGGGTACTTTTCGACCGCCACGTAGTGCAGGCGCGGCCGCGGCCCCTCCAGCTGGCGCCAGGCCTGCCAGCTGAGGAGGAAATTCAGCCCGGTGCCGAAGCCGGTCTCGGCGATACGAAAGTCAGCATCGCGGTGCGCCTGCCAGCGCGCCGGCAGGCGGTTGCCGGCCAGGAACACGTGCCGGCTCTCGGCCATGCCGTCCTCGCGACTGTAGTAGAGGTCGTCGAAGTCGCTGGCGTAGGGGGCGCCGTCCTCGGTCCAGCTGAGGGTGGCCGCCGGCGTGGCCCCCCAGGGGCGGTTGTCGCGCTTCATGCAAGCGCCCGCCGGGGCCTGGCAGGCCGCTTGGTGGGTCTGGTCACGGGGTTGGTTCTATCGTCTCTGGAAAGGGAAAAAGCATAGCAGAAACAATAACCTGGAGGCCAATCTAAAAGTGGCGTGAAGTACTACATGAAGTTGCCGCAGCCGCTGCCGGGCATTGCCCGCAGCCGCCGCTGGCAGTAGACTTGCGGGTTTTTTACAGACCGAGGTAGTCATGTCCAGGATTGAAACCCAGAGCATGCCCAGGGAGAAGTTCCTGACGATAGCCGTGAACCTGTTACACCGGGCGTTTATGGAAGCCAGGCGTGACGATGCCAAAATCCTCTACCGCGAGTTGATCGAGGGCCGGCGGGCGCCGTTGACCCGGGTGCAGATGGAGGACAAGTCCACCGTCCGCTTCGACCTGAGCATGGATTACTCCCAGTACGAGGGTTCGCTCAACTTTGGCGCCTTCCGGGCCAGCCTGACCGCGTTGCTGGGCAACCTGGCCGATGCCATCAAGTCGGGGCGGGAGATCACCACCTTTGGCGCCCAGGGCGACCCGGACAACATCATTTTCGGTGTCACCGGGGTCAATGTCGACCGCGGAATACCCTCGGTGCTGGTGTTATCCACCCATTCCGACCCGCGGGAGGCCGCCATCCAGCTGCGCCTGATGTACCTGGATTACCAGCAGTTCCTGGCGACCCAGCAGGACGCGGCGCCGGACCAGGCCTAGGCCAGGATTTCGACCCGGGGCGTCCGCGGCTCCGCCAGGACCAGTTTGTCCTGCGGAGCCATGACCATCGAGGTGCCGGTCAGGACCAGCTTGTCGTCCTGGTTGTAGGCCTTGCAGTCCAGGGTGAGGGTCTTGCGCCGGTCCTGCATGTCAGTGACTTCCAGGCGGACCGTGATGACATCGCCGATTTTGACCGGCAGGCGAAATTTCAGCGACTGTTCCATGAAGATACAGCCGGGACCGGGCAGTTTCATCGCCAGGGCGGCGGAAATGAATGAGGCGGTGAGCATGCCGTGGGCGATACGCTCGCCGAACCGGGTGCCGGCGGCGAACGCCGGGTCGAGGTGCAGCGGGTTCACATCGCCAGACACCGCGGCGAACATCTGGATGTCCGCCTCGGTCACCGCCTTGGAATACTCGGCGCTTTGCCCTATGGTGATTTCATCGTAGGTGTAGTTACTCAATTGCGACATGCCTGCTCTCTCGATTGCCCCGTTGCCGGCGCAAGCATAACGCATAAGCCCCAGGACTGATAAAACTTCCCATGCCCGACAGTGCCATCGAACCGCAACGGCGTATCCACTACCCGGAAGAATTGCCGGTGTCCCAGCGGCGGGAAGAAATCGCCCGCGTCATCGCCGCCAACCAGGTGATTGTGGTCGCCGGGGAGACCGGTTCCGGCAAGACCACCCAGCTGCCGAAGATCTGTCTTGAGCTGGGTCGGGGCAGCAAGGGGCTGATTGGCCATACCCAGCCCCGGCGCCTCGCGGCCCGCACCGTGGCCCAGCGTATCGCCAGCGAACTGGGCAGCGAATTGGGCGGCCTGGTGGGTTACCAGGTGCGGTTTACCGACAAGGTCTCGGAGGATACCGCGGTCAAGCTGATGACCGACGGCATCCTGCTGGCGGAAATCCAGCGCGACCGCCTGCTGCGGCGCTATGACACGCTGATTATCGACGAGGCCCACGAACGCAGCCTCAATATCGACTTCCTGCTCGGCTACCTGAAGCAGCTGTTACCGAAAAGGCCCGACCTCAAGCTCATTATCACCTCGGCCACCATCGACCTGCAGAGTTTTTCCCGCCACTTCGACGATGCCCCGGTCATCGAGGTTTCCGGGCGCACTTATCCGGTGCAGACCCACTACCTGGGCAGCAGCGCCGAGCAGGACACCGACGATTACAGCCGTATATCCACGCTGGTCCAGGACATCGATGCCGGCAGCTTTGGCAAGCGCGGCGATGTGCTGATATTCCTGCCCGGGGAACGGGATATTCGCGAACTGGCCAAGCAGCTGCGCGCCGACACCGGGCTGGATATCCTGCCGCTGTATGCCCGCCTCAGCCAGGCGGAACAGAACCGGGTGTTCGACATCGCCGGGCGCCGCGGCATCCGCGTGGTGCTCGCTACCAACGTGGCGGAGACCTCGCTGACCGTGCCGGGCATTCGCTACGTGATAGACCCGGGGGAAGCGCGCATCAGTCGCTACAGCTACCGCACCAAGGTGCAGCGGCTGCCGATAGAGCCGATCTCCCAGGCCAGTGCCAACCAGCGCCAGGGGCGCTGCGGCCGGGTGGAGGCGGGGGTCTGCCTGCGGCTGTACAGCGAGGACGATTTCAAGCTGCGCCCGGAATTTACCGACCCGGAGATACTCCGCACCAACCTGGCGGCGGTCATCCTGCAGATGCTGAGCATCGGGCTGGGCGAGGTCGACAAATTCCCGTTTATCAATCCGCCGGATTCGCGCATGGTTCGCGACGGCTACAAACTGCTGGAAGAACTGGGCGCGGTCGACGCCGACGGCAGGATGACGCCAGTGGGACGCAGCCTGTCCCGGCTGCCGGTGGACCCGCGGCTGGGGCGCATGGTGCTCGCCGCCAGCGAGCGCCACTGCCTGGCGGAAGTGCTGGTGATCGCCAGCGCCCTCGCGGTGCAGGATCCCCGGGAGCGGCCGGCCGACAAGCAACAGCAGTCGGACCAGTCCCACGCGCGCTTCAAGCACCCGAAATCCGATTTCATGGCCTGGTTGAAGCTGTGGCGTTATTACGAGGAACAGCGCCAGGCACTGAGCCAGAGCCAGCTGCGCAAGCTGTGCCAGCGGGAATTTCTGTCCTTCATGCGTCTGCGCGAGTGGCGCGACATTCACGTGCAACTGACCATCGCCTGCCGCCAGCAGCAGCTGAAGCCGCCGGCCAGCCTGCCGCAGGAGGAGAATTACCAGGGTATCCACCAGGCCCTGCTGGCCGGCCTGCTGGGTAATATCGCCCAGCACCAGGAAGACCGGGATTACCTGGGTGCGCGCAACCGCAAACTGCAGATATTTCCCGGCTCCTCCCAGGCCCGCAAGAAACCCAAATGGCTGGTGGCTGCCGAGGTGGTGGAGACCTCGCGGGTGTTTGCCCGCACGGTGGGGGCCATCGATCCCCAGTGGGTGGTCGATACCAACCCGCACCTGCTCAAGCACCACTACTACCAGGCGCGCTGGCAGCCCCGCAGTGGCCGGGTGGTCGCCTGGGAGCGGCTTACCCTGTACGGCCTGACAGTGGCCGACAAGCGCCCGGTGCACTACGGGCCGATAGCGCCCGCGGAATCCCGGGAACTGCTGATCCGCGACGGGCTGATCGCGGGCAGGTACCGCCAGCACCCGGGCTTTCTCAAGCACAACCTGCGCCTGGTGCGGGAACTGGAGGAACTGGAGTCGCGGGTGAGGCGACGGGACCTGCTGGTGGACGAGCAGGTCTTGTTCGAGTTTTATGACGCCCGGCTGCCGGCGGACTGCTACACCGCCCGCCACCTGCAGTCCTGGCTGAAGAAAACCCCGGGGGCAGCCGAGGGCCTGCGGCTGGACAGGGAAACCCTGCTGGCCCGGGACCCGGGCGCCGGGCTGGAGAACCAGTTTCCCGACAGGCTGCAGTGGCAGGATCTGGAATTCAGGCTCAGTTACCAGTTTGAACCGGGCAAGGACAGCGACGGGGTCACGGTCACTGTGCCGGTGGCCCTGCTCAACCGGGTACCGCGGTTCCTGTTTGACTGGCTGGTACCGGGACTGTTGCGGGATAAATGTATCGCCCTGGTCAAGGGCTTGCCCAAGGACAAACGCAAGCGCCTGGTGCCGGTGCCCAACTACGTCGACCAGGCACTGGCGGAACTGGAGCCGGGAGACAGCGACCTGCTGCTGGCCCTGTCCCGGGTGCTGGGGCGGCTCGGCGGGCTGCAGCTGGCGCCCGCGGACTGGAACAGTGGCAGGCTGGACGACTTCTACCGCATGAACATCCGGGTGGTGGACGCCGAGGGAAGACTGCTGGAGCAGGGGCGCGACCTGGCGGCGCTGATCGAAACCTATCGCAGCGATACGCGCCAGAGTATCGGTGAGGACCGGGGCGACTCCCCCGCCCGCGAGGGCATTACCCGCTGGGACTTTGATGCCCTGGGCCGGGAGTGGCGCTTCCGCCAGGCGGGGGTGGAAATCCTGTCCTATCCCGCCCTGGTGGACCGGGGTGAGAGCGTGGCGATAGAACTCTGCGACTATCCCGGGCTGGCCTGGCAGCAGCATCGCCGCGGCGTGCTCAAGCTGCTGCGCCTGCACAGCACCCAGGCGGTCAAGTACCTGCGCAAGCAGATGTTGCGCGGCAACGAATTCAACCTATTACTGGCTGGCGCCGGCCTGGAACGGGCGGCACTGGTGGAGGACCTCATCGATGGCGCCTTTGTCCAGGCCATGGCGCTGGAGGCCGACCTGCCCTGGGACCGGAACCGCTTCGACGCCATACTGGCGGCCGGCAAGGGCGAGGTGGTGAGCTGCGCCAACGACATCGAAACGCTGTTGCTGAATAGCCTGACCCCGCTGGCGGAGGTGCGCAAACGGCTGGCCTCGTTGCCGGCGGGCAAATGGCGGGAGAGCGTGGCAGACATGGAACAGCAGCTGGGCAATCTGTACTGTCCGGGTTTTGTCCGGGACACGCCGGCCGACTGGCTGGGCCAGTACCCGCGTTACATGAAAGCACTGCTCAACCGGGTCGAGCGACTGTCGGGCCAGGTGCCGAAGGACCTCAAGCACACGCAGCTGCTGCAGCAGTTGCATGAACCCCTGGCCCAGGCGGAGGCCGGCAGGGAAAGCCTGCGGCAGCTGTGTGGCGCCGCCCGCCAGTATCGCTGGATGCTGGAGGAGTTGCGGGTATCGCTGTTTGCCCAGCAGCTCGGTACGCGCCAGGCGGTTTCCCAAAAGCGGCTGCAGCAGCAGTGGCAGGAGGTGCAGGCCTGGCTGGACGCTAATCCTGGCTAGGTTTATGCCGTTTGCCCTTTTGCCGTGATTGTGAAAAATTACCGGGTGTTTTGCCCGGTCTCTGAAACTTAGCGATAAAGGCCCGGTCATAACTTGCAACATGCGTTCGTCGCGGCGATGTTCGGCCCGGCGCGGTGTGTAAGCAGAAAAACTTCGGATTACTACAGGGAATACAACATGGCTCATTCTAAAAAACCTCTTGCTGCCGTCCTCGGCGCAGCGTTCCTGGCTACGTCTATTGCACCCCTGGCCAGCGCGGAAGTGAATCCCTTCTCGGCGCAGCAGCTCAGTGGCGGCTACGACCTGGCCAACTACGACAAGCACCGGGACGGCAAGTGCGGCGAAGGCAAGTGCGGTGAAGGCAAAGCCAAAGGTGAAGGCAAGTGCGGCGAAGGTAAATGCGGCGAAGGCAAGGCCAAAGGTGAAGGCAAGTGCGGCGAAGGTAAATGCGGCGAAGGCAAGGCCAAGGCTGAAGGCAAGTGCGGTGAAGGTAAATGCGGCGAAGGCAAGGCCAAAGGCAAAGCCAAGGGCGAGGGCAAGTGCGGCGAAGGTAAGTGCGGCAGCTGATGCCGACTGACAGCCCCGGGTTCCAGGGAGCGGGACTCGGCCTGAGGCGGGCCCTTCTGGGCCCGCTCCTGTCTATGGACCAGGGAACGGTAGATTTTATGGAGGCGGCGCCGGAGAACTGGATCGGGGTCGGCGGCCGTTTCGGACGCCAGTTTCGCAGCCTGGCCGAGCGCTTTCCCATTGTGCTGCACGGTCTGTCCCTGGATATCGGCGGCCCCGACCCGCTGGACCAGGATCTGGTCAGGTCGGTGCGCCAGTTCATGGATGCTTACCAGGTGCCGCTGTACAGCGAGCATCTCACCTACTGCGCAGCGGACGGGCACCTGTACGACCTGCTGCCGATCCCCTTCACCGAGGAGGCCGTGCACTACGTGGCCGCGCGGGTGCGGCAGGTGCAGGATATCATCGGCGCCCCCATCGCCCTGGAAAATGCCTCCTACTACGCCCAGCCCCATTGCGAACTGAGCGAGGCGGAGTTTATTGCTGCGGTGCTGGCCGAAAGTGGCTGTGACCTGCTGCTGGATGTGAACAACATCTACGTCAACAGCATTAACCACGGTTACGACGCGTTTGAGTTCCTCGATGCCCTGCCGCTGGAGCGGGCCCGCTACATCCATGTGGCCGGTCACTACGATGAGGCCGAGGATCTCAAGGTCGACACCCACGGCGCCGACGTGATCGACCCGGTGTGGGAGCTGCTGGCCCAGGCCTACCAGCGCACCGGTGTGTTGCCCACCCTGCTGGAGCGCGACTTCAACCTGCCGCCACTGGCGGAACTGCTGCTCGAGCTGGCACAGGTCAGGCAGCTGCAGGCGGCGGCGGAAGCGGGTCAGCGGCAAGCGGTGTCCGGGGCATGAGTACGACAAGTTTGCGCGACGCCCAGCTGGCCATGGCGGCCCACCTGCGCGACCCGGAAGGGGCGCCTGCGCCGGCGGGCATCGAGGAGCGCCGGCTGCAGGTTTATCGGGAGCTGATCTACAACAATATCGAGGGATTTATCAGCGGCGGTTTTCCGGTGCTGCGCAGCCTCTACCCGCAGCCGGAGTGGGATCAACTGGTGCGGATGTTCATGGACACCCACCGCTGCAAGTCGCCGTATTTTCTCGAGATCAGCCAGGAATTCATCAGCTACCTGCTCAACGAGCATCAGCTGCGGGAGTGTGATCCCCCGTTCATGGCGGAGCTGGCACACTACGAGTGGGTGGAACTGGCGCTGGATATCGCCGAGGATGAGCTGCCGGCACCGGCGGATACCATCGACCTGGAGACCTGCTGCCCGCGCTTGTCGCCGCTGGCCTGGGTGCTCAGCTACCAGTTTCCAGTGCATCGGGTGGGGGCCGGGTACCGTCCGCAGACGGCGGACCAGCCCACCTACCTGGTTGTTTACCGCAATCACCGGGACGAAGTGGAATTCATCGAACTGAACGCGGCCACCGCGCGCCTGCTGGAACTGATCCGGGACAACGACAGCGCGTCTTCGGTCGAGATCCTCTCGGCCCTGGCGCGGGAGATGCAGATGCCAGCGGCACAAATTCACTCCTTCGGTCTACAGCAGCTCGGTCAAATGTTACAATCAGGCGTTCTGGTGGCCTCTTGACCGGGCTTGTCAGCTAACCGGATCGCGCTTACCATCAGCGCCCCCTTACAGGTATTTCCCGAGAATGACCGTGTTTCGTTCGCTGCTACTGTTGCTTGCGCTGGCTCTTCCGCTTGCCGTTAACGGCGCCGGGGAAGAAGCGCGCAATGTCGACCCCTTCGAGTCCTTTAACAGGACCATGTTCAGCGTCAACAACACCCTGGACAAGTACCTTGTGCGCCCGATCGCCGTTGGCTACGACTGGGTCCTGCCCGGTTTTGCCAAACGCGGCGTGGGCAATGTATTCGCCAATTTCTATGACTTCAATTCGGCTATCAACAGTGTCCTGCAGGGGCGCTTTGCCGGGGCGGGACAGAGCGGCGGCCGTTTCCTGCTGAACAGCACCATAGGCCTGGCCGGCCTGTTCGACGTGGCCACCCCCATGGGCGTGCGGCCCTATCGCACCGATTTTGGCCACACCCTGTCGGTGTGGGGCCTCGACTCCGGCCCCTACCTCATGGTGCCCCTGTTCGGCCCGCGCACCGTGCGCAGCGGCACCGGTACCATTTTCGACGCCTACACCTCGGTGCCCACCTACATGCCCAGCGTGGCCTTGCGCAACAGCCTCTGGGGCCTGGGGCTGGTGGACGGTCGGGCCCGGCTGCTGGACGCCGATGAGCTGATTTCGGGTGATCGCTATATCTTTGTCCGCGACGCCTACCTCTCCAATCGCGAGGCCTTCGTCAACGACGGGGTGATCCAGGACGATTTCTCTGATTTCGAGGAAGGCGAGGACTTCGAGGACTTTTAGGGCCCGCATCGCGGGGGCGCTCGCGAAAGTGTGAAATCGTGCCCAATCCTGGCTATAAGCGCTTGCCTGGCCCTGGTGTTGGGCTTACTGTCTAGGGCAATACAGTCAGCACATGGTCCCCCATGGACTCAATTGGTACCGCGCTCGTTGCCGATGACAATCCCGAGCGTCTGGAAGCCCTGGCTGCGCTGGTAACGGACCTGGGTTTTACCGCGCTCAAGTACACCGACGCCACCGCGGCACGCGAATTCCTGCATACCCGGCCCGACCTGGATGCCATCCTCTGTGAAATGGACATGGAAGGGCTGAGCTGGAGCTTCGCCGAGCGCACCCTGCGGGAAATGGACGTGCAGATTCCGGTTATCCTGTTCAGCGACCAGGCCGAGGCCTCGCGCATGATGCGGGCCCTGCGGGTGGGTGCCAGCGATTTTTTTGTCCGCCCGGTAGATGACGTGGAGGCCCTGCGGCGCTCGCTGGACCGCTGCGTGCGCCAGCGCCAGGTGCGCCGCGAACTGGAAGAATCCCGGCGCAGTCTGCAGGCGGCCAACACCGAACTGACCGGCACCATCGAGATGCTGGAGAAGGACCAGCAGGCGGGCCGGCAGGTACAGCTGCGCATGCTGCCGGCCTCACCGCTGGTGCTGGGTGACTATGTCTTCAGTCACACCGTCATCCCGTCCCTCTACCTCAGCGGCGATTTCACCGATTATTTCATCGTCGGCGAGCATTTCGTCACCTTCTTCATGGCAGACGTTTCCGGCCATGGCAGCTCCTCAGCCTTTGCCACGGTATTGCTCAAGAACCTGTTTGCCCGCAAACGTTCCGACTTCCTGCGCCGCAGCGATGACACCATCCTCAGCCCGGTGGCGCTGCTGAAGCGCGCCAACCAGGAACTCATGGACCTGGAGGTGGGCAAATTCGCCACCATGGTGGTGGGGGTGCTGGACCTGGAACACAACAGCCTGCGCTACAGCGTGGCCGGTCACTTGCCGCAGCCGGTGCTGGTGTCCGAGGACGGCGCCCGCTACCTGCGCGGTGAGGGCTCCGCAGTGGGTATCCTCGAGGACGCCAGTTACGAGGAGCACATGATAGACCTGCCGGCCAGCTTTATGCTGGCCCTGTTCTCCGATGGTATCCTGGAGATCCTGCCGCCAAAGAACCTGATTGAAAAAGAGAAGTATTTCCTCAATGTATTCGAAGAAACGGCCAATTCACCGGAAGAAATGGTGACGCGATTGGGGCTTGACCAGGTGGACACAGCCCCGGATGATATCGCCGCATTGTTCATCAGCAAACGAGGCTGAGATGCAAGAAGGGAGAATACAGGCCGCCAGTCACCATGGCGCGTACGTGATACGCATGCTGGGCGACGTGCGGCTGACCCTGTGCACCACCATCGACGCCTACTTTCGCAAAATGCTCAACGACCCCGAGTTCAAGAGCGTGTGGGTGGATTTATGCGAGGTGGAGGGTATCGATTCCACCACCCTGGGCCTGCTGGCCAAGCTGGCGATCAGGACCCAGGAGCGCTACCACTTCCAGCCCGCCATCTTTTCCTGCGACCCCAGTATCAACCGCCTGCTCAAGAGCATGGGCTTCCAGCGCCTCTTCGACCTGCGCGAGGAGGTCTGCGCCGATAGCGAACAGGAAAAAGAACTGCCCCAGGTGGCCAGCGACGAGGCCGACGTGAAAAACAGGGTGATTGAAGCGCACCGGGTGTTGATGGGCCTGTCTGACGCCAACCGGGCCCGCTTCAAGGACCTGATCAACGTGCTCGAGCACAGCTGAGCTTACAGCGCCAGCACCTTGTCACGGGCCTGGTGCTTGCTGCGGATGTAGTCAGGGTGGGGCACATAGGTCAGCTCCGCCACCTGGCGGATCAGGTGCTCTTCGTACTTGTCGACGCTGTTGTCCGCCCAGGCCACCACCCACATGTTGTGCACCAGCTGCAGCTTTTGTTCCATGCTGAAGTGATCGTTGATCAGTCGGGTGAATTCATACAGCGAGATTGACTCATCGACCCGCTCACTGGCCCGGGCCAGCAGTTGCCTGACCTCTGTTTCATCCAGCTTCAGGCTTGAGCACAGCAGCGCCTCCATGGTCTCCTGTTCGGCCGCATCCTGGGTGAAATCCGCGCGCGCGGTTTCTATCAACAGGGCAGCCGAGGCCAGCTGCAGGCGGTGCTGCAGGTCCGCTTCGGACTCGGCGTCCGGTTTCTCAAACAGGGCCTTGAGTGCGGCTATCATCGCTTGCTGATCAGCTGTTCCAGCTTTATCTGGTCGGCGACAAAGTTGCGAATGCCTTCCGCCAGCTTCTCCGTGGCCATGGCATCGGCATTGAGCTCATAGCGGAACTCGCTTTCGAGCGGGCTTTGCCGGCCGCTGTCGGCGGCGGCCCTGTCGGCATGTAGTTGCCGCGGCAGTTGGTCGAGGTCCGCCGCCAGGTCCTCCAGCAGGGCCGGGCTGATGGTCAGCCGGTCGCAGCCGGCCAGTGCTTCAACTTCACCGGTGTTGCGAAAACTCGCGCCCATGACCACGGTCTGGTAGCCGTGGCTCTTGTAGTAGTTGTAGATGCGGCTCACCGACTGTACCCCCGGGTCATCCTGCGGGACCTGCACCTCAAGATCGGTATTGGCTTTGTACCAGTCGAGGATGCGGCCGACGAAGGGGGAGATCAGGAATACACCGGCATCGGCACAGGCCGCCGCCTGGCCAAAGCCGAACAGCAGGGTCAGGTTGCAGTTGATGCCTTCTTTTTCCAGCTCGGCTCCGGCGCGAATACCCTCCCAGGTGGAGGCGGTTTTGATCAGGATACGCTCGCGGCCAATGCCGGCCTCCTCGTACATGCCGATCAGCTTGCGGGCCCGTTCGGCGGTGGCGGCGGTATCGAATGACAGCCGGGCATCGACCTCGGTGGAAACCCTGCCGGGGATAATGCCGAGGATTTCCTTGCCCACATCGACCGCGAAGCGGTCGCAGCAGTTGGCCAGTTGCTCGGCGTCGGAACCGCCCTGGGCGCTCGCCCAGGTTCTGGCGCCGTCCAGCAACCCGGCATAGTGGGGCAGGGCGGCGGCCTTGAGCAGCAGCGAGGGATTGGTGGTGGCGTCCAGTGGCTGGAAGCGGCGGATGGCCTCGATGTCGCCGGTGTCGGCGACCACATCGGTCATCGCCTTGAGCTGGTCTAGTTTGCTGGTCACGGTCGATTCCTGTTCTGGAGTTTCAGGCGGCGGCCTGCTGAACCATTGCCAGGGCGTCGGTCAGCACCCCTATCCCGGCGTCTTTTTTGTAGGCGTTTTCACTCAGGTGGCGGCGGAATTTCCGCGCTCCGGGAACGCCCTGGTAGAGCCCGAGAATATGACGGGTAATGTGATTCAGGTGAGCACCGCGGGCCAGTTGCCGCTCCACGTAGGGCAGCAGCTGGAGGATCACATCATCGCGGGAAATGACGGTTTTGTCCATCCCGTACAGCTCGGCGTCGACCTCAGCCAGCAGCCAGGGGTTCTGGTAGGCCTCGCGGCCAATCATCACCCCGTCGACCTGCGCCAGGTGCTGTTGGCACTGGTCCAGGGTCTGAATGCCGCCGTTGATAATGATCTCGAGCTGCGGCAGGTCGCGCTTGAGCCGGTAGACCCAGGGGTAGTTCAGCGGCGGTATCTCGCGATTTTCCTTCGGCGACAGACCCTGTAGCCAGGCCTTGCGCGCATGCACGATGAACACCCCGCAACCCGCTTCCGCCACCGGGGCGACGAAGTCCAGCATCTGCTGGTAGGACTCCATGTCATCGATGCCGATGCGGTGCTTTACCGTGACCGGCAACTCAGTGGCCTCGCACATGGCCCTGACGCAATCGGCCACCATTAGCGGCTGTGCCATCAGGCAGGCGCCGAACATGCCCGACTGGACCCGGTCCGAGGGGCAGCCGCAATTGAGGTTGACCTCGTCGTAGTGCCACTCCTCGGCCCAGCGGGCGCAGCGCGCCAGGTCCGCGGGCTTGCTGCCGCCCAGCTGCAGGGCAACGGGGTGCTCTTCCGCGTTATAGTGCAGGAATCGCTCCCGGTCGCCGTGGATCAGCGCGCCGGTGGTCACCATCTCGGTATACAGCAGCGCCTGCCTGCTCAGCAGGCGCCAGAAGAAGCGGCAGTGGTGATCGCTCCAGTCCATCATCGGAGCAATGGAAAAGCGACGGGAAGTTGTCAATGCGTCGGTCATGGGGGCCAGCTTGTGAAGGTCGCTGGCAATTCTAACCGATGCGGGTCGTCGATTGCTGCCCGCTGGGGGTAAATTTGCCCCTTGGCGCTGGCGAGGGGCGTGTGCATCCTCCCCTGTGAGTTAAGGGTATATGCGTTTTGTTTTAAGGAAAACGCTCGAGTAGGCCAAAACGATATAAGTATCGACCCTGCCAGCACGCTGGGTCATTTCCCCCTTGCTATACTTTTCAGGAAAAGCTTAACGCAATACGGATGAGTGCCATGTGACTGTTTATCGCCTGGGAGAAGTGGATTTCGACCCTGATGCCAGTGAGATACGTGTCCAGGGAACAGCGACACATCTGCAGCCCGAGGAGAACAGTGTACTGGACTGTTTGATCAGGCACCGGGGCGAGCTTTTGTCGAAAGACACACTGGCGGCGGAAGCCCTGAACGGTTGCGATAACAAGGACGAACGTCTCAGCCACTGTGTGTCGGTGCTCAGCGCACATTTTCCCGCCGGCAATACAGGCCACTCGATTGAGGCCATAGCCGATAAAGGCTACCGCTTCAGCGGCCCTGTCGAAGAGGTGCCGTCCGAAGAATTACATCCCAACGCCCATGACTTCCACCCTGTGGTCAACGGTGACGCCGAGAAAACCGCGGTTAACCTGGTCATTACCGGCGCGGTGATATTCCTGCTGCTGTCCACGCTCATCGTGGCATCGGACTTTTTTACCCTGCGGTAGTCACCCGCGGTACTGTTGCGGGCATGGTCCGCCAGCGTGGGCGGACGGCGCTTGAGCGCGTTCAGCAATTCATTGATACTGCAGCCTCTGTGCCTTCTCAGTTGCGAGACAATCTATGAACATGTTCAGCAGAATCCTGGTACTGGCCGCCACGCTGGCCAGTGCCGCTGTGACAATGGCAGGAGAATCCATGAAACCGAATATCGTAATCCTGGCAACGGGTGGGACCATTGCCGGCGCCGCGGCCACCGGCACCCAGGCCGGCTATACCTCGGCGGAGGTGGGCGTGGAAACCCTGATCAGCGCGGTGCCGCAGCTGGCGGAGCTGGCGCAGGTCAAAGGCGAACAGGTGGCCAACGTCGGCAGCCAGGACATGAACGACGACATCTGGCTGCAGCTGGCGGGCCGGGTGAACGCGCTGCTGGCCGATGAGGCGGTCGACGGCATCGTTATTACTCATGGTACCGACACCATCGAGGAGACAGCTTACTTCCTCAACCTGGTGGTCGCTAGCGACAAGCCGGTGGTGATGACCGCCGCCATGCGCCCGGCCACGGCCCTGTCGGCCGACGGGCCACTGAATATCTACAACGCGGTGGCGGTAGCGGCGGACCCCGAGGCGAAGGGCAGGGGCGTGCTGGTGGTCATCAACGATGACATTCACGGCGCCCGGGGCATGACCAAGACCAGCACCACCGATGTGCAGACCTTTGTGTCCGCCGAGCGCGGCCTGATGGGCGCCAGCCTGTACGGCAAGAACACCTACTACCGGCAGCCCTATCGCCTGCACACCAGCGGCTCCGAGTTCGCCGGTGCCGAGCTCAACCAGTTGCCGCGGGTGGACATCATCTATATCTCCGCCGGGGTGTCCGCGGACCTGATCGACGCCGCAGTGGCCAGCGGCGCCAGGGGCATCGTCACCGCCGGGGTGGGTAACGGCAACATGCCCAAAGAGGCGCTGGCGGCGCTGGAGCGCGCCCGCCAGAACAGCGTGGTGGTGGTCAGGTCGACCCGGGTCACCAGCGGCACCGTGGGCCGCAATATCGAGATCGATGATGACGCCCTGGGCACGGTGGCCTCGGGGGAACTGAATCCGGCACAGGCCCGGGTACTGTTGAAACTGGTGCTGACTAAAACTGACCTGCCCGGGGATGTACAGGCCTATTTCGACCAGTACTGATCCCGTGGAGACGCTCCCGGTAATCTACCGGGACGAGCACCTGGTGGCAGTGAACAAGCCCAGCGGCCTGCTGGTGCACCGCAGCCCCATTGACCGCCACGAAACCCGCTTCGCCCTGCAAGTGCTGCGCGACCAGCTCGGCCAGCGGGTCTATCCTGTGCACCGCCTGGACAAGCCCACCTCCGGCGTACTGCTGTTCGCCCTGTCGCCCGAGGTGGCCCGGCTGCTGTCGGCGCAGTTCGCCGGGCACCGCGTGGGCAAACACTACCTGGCCGTCGTCCGCGGCTGGTGCCCGGAGCAGGGGGAGATCGACCACGCCATCAGGGACAAGCCCGACAAACTCGCCGACCGCGACCGGCAATCGGAAGCGCCGGCGCGGGAAGCGCAGACCGCCTATCGGCGGCTGGCTACGGTGGAACTGCCCTATGCGCTAGACCGTTATCCGCAGAGCCGCTATGCACTGGTCGCCCTGCAGCCGCGGCAGGGGCGCAAGCACCAGCTGCGGCGGCATATGAAGCACCTGGGCTACCCGATCATCGGCGACGCCAAATACGGCAAGGGGGTGCACAACCGTTTTTTCCAGTCGGAATTTGACTGTGACCGCCTGTTGCTGGCCTGTACCGCACTGATCCTGCAGCACCCCTTGAGTGGTGAAAACCTCGCGCTGTCCGCCCCGCCCGGGGACCGGTTCGCGGCTATCATCGCCCGTTTCGGCTGGACCGACGCGCTGCGGGAAGAGGACAGGCAGCCGGCCTGAATCCGGCCCCGCAGCGGTGGGATTTGCGCCCTGCAGGCCGTATAATCGCCGCTCTCGAAAATGACCTCCAGGATACCCATGACCGTTCGCACCCGCGTTGCGCCATCACCCACCGGCGACCCCCACGTTGGCACCGCCTATATCGCCCTGTTCAATATGTGCTTTGCCCGCGCCCACGGCGGCCAGTTCCTGTTGCGCATCGAGGACACCGACCAGGTCCGCAGCACCCCTGAATCCGAGCAGGCCATTCTCGATTCACTCAACTGGCTGGGCCTGGAGTGGGACGAGGGCCCGGACGTGGGCGGCGATTGTGGCCCCTACCGCCAGAGCGAGCGCATGGAAATTTACGGCCAGTATGCCCGGCAGCTGGTGGATGAGGGCAAGGCCTTCATCTGCTATCGCACTGCGGCAGAGCTGGATGAACTGCGCGAGGCGCGGCGGGCGGCGGGCAACAGCAATGCCCTCAAACCCTCGGACCTGCAGTTAGCTGACGAGGAAGTGGCAAAGCGCCGCGCCGCCGGCGATCCCTATGTGATTCGCATGATAGTGCCGGAGGAAGAGGGCGCCTGCGCCGTGGACGACATGCTGCGCGGCACCATCGAGCTGGACTGGGGCATGGTGGATGCGCAGATCCTGCTCAAGTCCGACGGTATGCCCACTTACCACCTGGCCAACGTGGTAGACGACCACCTGATGGGGATTACCCACGTGATCCGCGGCGAGGAGTGGATCAACTCCGCCCCCAAGCACAAGCTGCTGTACCAGTACTTCGGCTGGGATATGCCCCAGCTATGCCACCTGCCGCTGCTGCGCAACCCGGACAAGTCCAAGCTGAGCAAGCGCAAGAATCCCACCAGCATCCTGTATTACCAGCGCATGGGCTTTTTACCGGAAGCCCTGCTCAACTACCTGGGGCGCATGGGCTGGTCCATGCCCGACGAGAGCGAGAAGTTTACCCTGGCGCAAATGGTGGATAACTTCGACATCCAGCGGGTCTCCCTGGGCGGACCCATTTTCGATATGGAGAAACTGTCCTGGCTCAACGGCCTGTGGATCCGTGAGGACCTGGATGAACAGGCCCTGGCCCGGCGGCTCATTGACTGGGCCTACAACGAGGCCAACCTGATGAAGGTGCTGCCCCACGCCCAGAAGCGGATGGAAACCCTGAGCGATTTCGCCCCCCTGGCCAGCTTCCTCGTGTCCGGTACCCTGCCCATCAGCGAGGAGAATTTTGCCTCGGTGCGCGGCGAGCGCGAGGATATCGTCAAGGGCCTGCAGTTCGCCCTCTGGCGCATGGAGGCCCTGCAGCAGTGGCACCGCGACAACATCTGGACAGAGCTGAAAGCCCTGGCCGACGCCACCGGCGTCAAGGTCAAGGACTTCCTGGCGCCCATCTTTGTCGCCATCGCCGGTACCAGCGCCAGCTTCTCGGTAGTGGACTCCATGGAAATGCTCGGCCCCGATATGAGCCGCGCCCGCCTGCGCTGCGCGATCGCGGTGCTGGGCGGGGTGTCCAAGAAGGCGATGAAACGCCTGGAGAAGGAGTACCAGGGGCTGTAACAACCCCCCGTGTTAACCCTTTCGTCATTCCGGCGAAAGCCGTGGTCCGGCACACCGGAATCCATGAACTGCCTGCCTGTGCGGGAACAACGGAGCAAATCGCAATGCCTTTGAACATCGCCACCTCACTCGCCTCTACCCTGATCCGCGGCAGCAACGGTATCCAGAGCCGCGCCACTACCGACAGACCCGCGGAACTGCTGCAAATCTACGACATAGAAAACTGCCCCTACTGCCGCCTGGTGCGCGAGGCCCTCACCGAACTGAACCTCGACGTGCTTATTCTCCCCTGTCCCAAGGAGGGCAAGCGCTTCCGGACGGAACTGCTGGAGCGCGGCGGCAAGGCCCAGTTTCCCTACCTCTACGACCCCAACACCGGGGTGGAAATGTACGAGTCGCTGGACATCGTCAGCTACCTGTTCGAAACCTATGGCAGCGGTGATGTGCCGCTGAAATGGCGCCTGGGCGGACTGCAGACCCTGGGCTCCATGCTCGCCAGTGCACCGCGGCTGAGGCGGGGCATGCAGGCGCGGCCGGGCAGGCCACCCGAGGAACTGCTCGAACTCTACAGCTTCGAGTCCAGCCCCTATGCCAGGCTGGTGCGGGAGCAGCTGTGCGAAATGGAAATCCCCTATATCGTTCGCAACTGCGGCCGCACCCTGGCCAGCGAGTGGTTGTTGCCACCGCTGCGCAGCGCGCTGCGCATTACCCCGAAGAGTGAACTGGACAACCGCCGCCTCCTGCTGGCGCGGGAGGGCCGGCAGTCGATCCCCTACCTGTATGACCCCAATACCGACCAGGGGCTGTTTGAATCAGGCGACATCCTCAGCTACCTTGATCAGCACTACCGCGACTGATGCCGACCACCGTCTGTTGATGCACGGCCCGGCGCAAGGTGTAAGCAATTATGTCCATCAGTGTCTTTGACCTGTTCAAAATAGGCATTGGGCCCTCCAGCTCGCACACCGTGGGCCCGATGCACGCCGCCCGCCTGTTTGCCGAGCGACTGCAGGCCGAGGGCACCCTGGCGGACTGTGCGCGGGTGTGCGCCGAGCTCTACGGTTCCCTGGGCGCCACCGGCGCCGGCCACGGCTCACCCAAGGCCATCCTGATGGGGCTGGAGGGGGAAACGCCAGAGACCGTCGAGGTGGAGCGCATCGCCGAGCGGGTCGCCGCCATTCGTGAGGGCGGCGGGCTGAAGCTCCTGGGCAGTAAAGCGATCAGCTTCAATTACCGCGATGACCTGGTCATGCATCGCCAGGAGTCGCTGCCTTACCATGCCAATGGCATGCGCTTTAGCGCCTGGGATGCCGAGGGTGCAGTGCTGGCGCAGTGTGTGTACTACTCGGTGGGCGGTGGGTTTATCGTCGACGACAAGGCCGCGGGGGCGGATGTGATCGTCGAGGACCCCACGCCGCTACCTTATCCCTTCACCACCGCCGAGGAATTGCTGCAGCAGTGCAAGAGCAATGGCCTCTCCATCAGCTCGCTGATGCTGGCGAACGAAAAGGCCTGGCGCAGCGAAAGCGAAATCCGCCAGCAGCTGCTGCACATCTGGCAGGTAATGGATGCCTGTATCGCCCGCGGCATTGCCACCGAGGGCATCATGCCCGGCGGGCTGAAGGTGAAACGCCGGGCGGCGCAACTGCACCGCCAGCTCAAGAGTGAGCAGAACGCCCTCGGCGACGCCTCGCTCAATACCATGGACTGGGTGACCCTGTACGCGCTGGCGGTCAATGAGGAAAACGCCGCCGGCGGCCGGGTGGTTACCGCGCCCACCAACGGCGCCGCCGGTATCATTCCCGCGGTGCTCAAGTACTACCTCAAGTACTGCAGCGGCTCCAGCGAGGACGACATCGTCCGCTACCTGCTGACCGCTGCCGCCATTGGCATCCTCTACAAGACCAACGCCTCCATCTCCGGCGCCGAGGTCGGCTGCCAGGGCGAGGTGGGCTCGGCCTGTTCGATGGCGGCGGGTGCCCTGGCCGATGCCCTCGGCGGCACCCCGGCGCAGGTGGAAAACGCCGCCGAGATTGCCATGGAGCACAACCTGGGCCTCACCTGCGACCCCATTGGCGGCCTGGTGCAGGTGCCCTGTATCGAGCGCAACGCCATGGGGGCGATCAAGGCCATCAGCGCCGCCCGCATGGCCCTGCGCGGCAGCGGCGAACACTACGTGTCGCTGGACCAGGTAATACGGACCATGCGCGATACCGGCCGCGACATGCAGGACAAGTACAAGGAAACCGCGCGCGGTGGCC
The DNA here is from genome assembly GCF_003457605.1 of Seongchinamella sediminis. Lineage (GTDB taxonomy): Bacteria > Pseudomonadota > Gammaproteobacteria > Pseudomonadales > Halieaceae > Halioglobus > Halioglobus sediminis. The sequence goes on along the minus strand of NZ_QRAN01000003.1, from coordinate 253,643 downwards.
TGGCGGTCAATGTGCTGGAAGTGCCGGTGAATATCATCGAATGCTAGGGCTGATTACCACCCTCGATCTTGTGGCCACGGCGGTATTCGCCATCAGCGGCGCCCTGGCGGCCGCCGAGCAGCGCAACGACATCCTCGGTTTTATCCTCTTCGGCACTATTACCGGCATCGGCGGCGGCACCGTGCGCGACCTGCTGCTGGGCGCGGACGCGGTGTTCTGGCTGCACCATACCGAGTATCTCTGGGTGTGCCTGGGCGCGGCCGTGGCCACCTGGTTCCTGGCGCCCCAGTTCAATTCACTGCATAAAGTGTTGCTGTGGGCCGACGCGGTGGGCATTTCCCTGTTCAGTGTGCTGGGGGCAGTAAAAGCAGTGCAACTGGGGGCGCCGGATATCGTCGCCGTGGGAATGGGCGTAATGACAGCGACCTTTGGCTCGATGATTCGCGATACCCTGCTCAACCAGGAGCCGGTGCTGCTGGGCCCGGAAATCTACGTCACCGCCGCGGTGCTCGGTGCCTCCACCTACACCCTGTTGGTCCAGTTCGAGGTCACCGCCGGTTTTGCCCTGCCGCTGGGAATGGTGGCCGCCTTTACCCTGCGGGCCTGCGCCATCCTGTTCGACCTGCGGTTGCCCAAGTACGGGGGACAAAGTGAAGCGGAGTAGGGCAGCCGGGCCAGTGTGCCCCTGCGGCGGCGGCAGTTACCGCGACTGTTGCCAGCCCTTTGTGGAAGGCGACGAGATCGCGCCGACGGCTGAGGCTTTGATGCGCTCTCGCTATTGCGCCTTTGCCCTGGGCGAGGCGGATTACCTGCTGGCGACCTGGCACCCGCGCACCCGGCCGTCCCGGGTGCGGCTGGATCCGGCGCAGAAGTGGATCGGCCTGTCGATCAAGGCCACCGAGGCCGGTGGCGAGGGCGATACTGCCGGGGTGGTGGAATTTGTCGCCCGCTTCAAGACCGCCGGCACGGGGCATCGCCTGCACGAGCGCAGCCGCTTTGAGAACATTGACGGCCGCTGGTACTACCTGGACGGCGACCACCTCTAGCCGGATAGGCTTGCCGCTGCTTACTCGGGGTCGTCCGCCGCGGCAATCCGTTCCCGTCTTTCCTGCTCTGCCTCCAGTGCCGCCCTGATCTCCAGCATCACCGCATCCACGTCCGCCGCGTGGGTATCTTCCTCCGCATCGCCGCTAAGCTCGATGTCCGGATGCAGCTCGCCCTCTTCATACAGTTCCCAGATTTCCTGGGCGTAGCGGGTATGTTTGAGCGATGGGGCAAACTGGCTGTAGTACGCGGTCATTCTGTCGACGTCGCGGGTCAGCATGGCCTGGGCATTGTTATTGGCGGCGGCATCCACCGCCTGGGGCAGGTCGATGATCACCGGGCCTTCATCGTTGACCAGCACGTTGAACTCCGAGAGGTCACCGTGGACCAGGCCGGCACACAGCATGCGTACCACGTACTGCATCACCAGGGCGTGGTCCTCCAGGGCCTGTTCCTCTGCCATGCTCACCTCATCCAGCCGTGGCGCCACGTCGCCGTGTTCATCGGTGATCAGTTCCATCAGCAGTACACCGTCGAAACAGCCGTAGGGCACAGGGACGCGCACGCCGGCCCGCTCCAGTCGGTACAGCGCATCCACTTCCGCGTTCTGCCAGGTTTCTTCCTGCTGCCGGCGGCCGAACTTAGAGCCTTTCTCCATGGCCCGGGCGCGGCGGCTGTTGCGCACCTTTCGGCCCTCGGTGTACTGGGCCGCCTTCTTGAAGCTGCGTTTTACCGCGTCCTTGTAGATCTTGGCGCAGCGGGTTTTGCTGCCACAGCGGACGATGAATACGTCGGCTTCCTTGCCGCTCATCAGCGGCCGCAGCACCTCGTCGATAATGCCGTCTTCCACCAGCGGCCGCAGGCGTTTGGGTACCTTCATGCCAGCACCTTCATGCCAGGCGCCTGACCTTGAACTTGCGGCCCTTGATTTTGCCGTTGAGCAGGCGGCCCAGTGCCTTGTCGGCCACGCCCCGGTCGATGGCGACGTAGGCGGCATAATCGGTCACATTGATCTTGCCCACCGCCTTGCCGTCGATGCCGGCCTCGCCGGTGAGCGCGCCGAGAATGTCACCGGGACGCACCTTGTGCTTGCGGCCGCCGGCAATGCACAGGGTGACGCAGGGCGGCGGGGGCATGTATTCGCCGGCGACCTGGATGGTTTCTATCGCCTCGAAGCCAATCTCCGTGTCCTGGTAGCCGGCGATGGCCTCCAGTTTGTAGCGCTCGGAATCGGCGAACAGGCTCAGGGCCAGGCCGCGCTTGCCCGCCCGGCCGGTGCGGCCGATGCGGTGCACGTAGACCTCGGCATTGCGCGGCAATTCAAAATTGATGACCGCTGGCAGCTCGTCGATATCCAGGCCGCGGGCCGCCACATCGGTGGCCACCAGCACGCTGCAGCTGCGCTGCTGGAACTGGATCAACACCTGGTCGCGGTCCCGCTGCTCCAGGTCACCGTGCAGGGCCTGGGCGCTGATGCCGTTGCCGGCAAGGTGCTGGCACACATCGCGCACCAGCTGTTTGGTATTACAGAACACCACGGCTGAGGTGGGGCGAAAGTGGTTGAGCAGGGTCAGCAGCCCATCCAGCCGGCCGGGCTTGCTGCAGATGAAAAACTGCTGGTCGATATGCGCGCTGCTGTGCAGCGATTCCACCGTGACCCGCTTGGGGTCGCGCTGGAAGCGGGCGCTGAGGGCGAGAATGTCGTCCGGGTAGGTGGCGGAGAACAGCAGGGTCTGCCGCTCGCGCGGCGTGTGTTCGATGATCTGCTCGATAGCGTCGACAAAGCCCATCTCCAGCATGCGGTCCGCCTCATCCAGTACCAGGGTATTGGCTCGGGCCAGCGACAGGGTGCGCTTGCGCAGGTGGTCCTGGATACGCCCGGGGGTGCCCACCACGATATGGGCGCCGTGCTCCAGTGAGCCGATCTGCGGGCCGATGGGCTGTCCACCGCAGAGCACCACCACCTTGATGTTTTGCCGGTAGCGGGCCAGGCGGCGGATTTCCACGGCCACCTGGCTGGCGAGCTCCCGGGTGGGGCAGAGAATCAGCGCCTGGGCGCCAAAATCCCGGGGATTGATGTTGGCCAGCAGCGGCAGGGTAAAGGCGGCGGTTTTGCCGGAGCCGGTCTTGGCCTGGGCGATGAGGTCGCGCCCGGCGAGTGCCAGCGGCAGGGTCGCCGCCTGGATAGCGGTCATTTCCCGGTAGCCGAGGCTGTCGAGATTGGCCAGTTGCTCCGCCGCTAAGGGCAGGCTGGCGAAACTGTTGTCAGTCACTGCTGGCTCAATCAGTGCTGGTGGCCGCCGGGGCCGTGGGCGTGGCGGTGGGCGATCTCTTCCTCGGTGGCGGCGCGCACGTCGATGACTTCCACGTCAAAGGTCAGCGACTGTCCGGCCAGCGGGTGATTGGTGTCAATATGGGCGCTGTGGCGACCGGCCTTGATCACGCTGACCGGGACCCGGCCCTCGCTGGTGTTTAATTGCACCACCATGCCGGCCTTGAGCTTGCCCTTGAACACCAGGTGCTTGGCCGGCACCCGCTGCTGGCGCTCGGGCTTGCGTTCGCCATAGGCCTCTGCCGGCGCCAGGGTGGCGCTGAAAACGTCGCCGGCGGCGTGGCCGGCCATGGCCTGTTCCAGCCCGGGAATAATGTTGTTGGCCCCGTGCAGGTAGGCGCTGGGCTCACCACCGCGGGAGGTTTCCAGTTCCTCGCCGGATTCGTTGCGCAGGGTGTAGTGGAAAACGGCGACACTGTTGGGGCCTATGTTCACTGTCTGTTGCTCTGTAGTCGGTAAAAGGGGGCGTATCTTACACCCATCGCTCAGGGTTTGCGCAGCGCAATTGCCGCCAGTATTGCCACCGCGAATTCAAACGCCAGCGCGCCCCAGGTATAGCCGGCCACCATCCACCCGGTGTCCCAGGCGGCGTGCAGGCGGGCGACCGCCAGGCAGCCGATGGCCATGACCAGCAGGGTGAGGGCCGCCCGGTAGAAGCCGGGCTTCAGCGCCGCCAGCAGCAGAAACAGGCCAAAGCCGAACTGCAGGCCACCGTACATGGCGGCCATTTCCGCGTAGGCATCGCCGCTGCCGATGCCCAGCCCGGCATAGCCGGCGGGCAATTCGGGAGTGACGAAACAGGCGACACCGTAGACGGCGAAGACCAGGCCGGCGGCCCACAACAGTCCTTTGCCCAGCATGGATATATCCCCCTGACAATTGTTATCGTTGCAGCAGCAGTGTACGTTGTTTTCCCGGCGTTGGTTTGTTTTCCCGGCGCCGCGGGACGGCGGCGCTGCGCCTGTGGCTGTGGCTGCAATTCCTTGGACAGATGCCTTGACAGGCCCTGGCGCACTCACTAAAATGCGCACCTCTTCGTTGATATTGCTTCGGCAAAAAACCAGACAGATCAACGAGTTAGCATCAAATTTTGGGGCTATAGCTCAGCTGGGAGAGCGCAACACTGGCAGTGTTGAGGTCAGCGGTTCGATCCCGCTTAGCTCCACCAAATCAAGACCGGGTCTCATTGAGGCTCGGTCTTTTTCGTTAGGGCCGCCGCGCGAACCGCTAACCGGCAGCGGCGGATGGCCGCCCCGTTCGACCGGTGCCGGTCCGACCGGGTTTTCAGGCGCTCTCATCTTGTTGATGCCAAGTTATTTTAATCGGGCATCAAGATGACCAGGATGTTGTACTCAGAGCTACCCGGCAGCGCGCAGCTGGCGTATGCGGAGGTGCTTGATAACGCCATGGCCCGGGACATCCAAACGGGAGAGGGGTTTACGTTCACCAGCCAAAAAAGGCCGTCTTCGGCAGGCATACACTGGTACCTGCAGCACTCTCTGCCTAAGCCCAAAAAGCGATACTACCTGGGAGTAGAGACCCCTGAGCTACTGGCCAGAATCGAGCAACAGAAGGCACGCTGGGGGGCATCCAGGGTGGATGCCGAGATGCTGGAGCGTCAGGTCGCCGGGGCAGTGGCTCAGGGGTGCATGGGAATCTCCTACCAGGCTTACAAGGTGTTGAGCGCGGCAGCTCAGTCAGGCCTGTTCCGGGCCGGTTCGCGCTACACAAACTGGTGGTGGCCCAGCGAAGGAATCCGGGACAGCGGGCAAAGAGCATCAAAGACGTGAAGCAGGCGAAACAATTGATCGCCGTTTTGCTGGATCAGCGCCCCGCTGACTTGTGGTTGGCGCTGGACGCGGCGGTGGTTTTCCATGACCAGTTCGCTCGAGAAATGGAGGAGGGCATCAAGGCGCTCGATGATGAGGCTCTGTCTGCCCCGCTGCTGGCGCAGCTCGGCCTTCGCCCGGCGCCTTGTCCCTAGCAGCATCAGCCTCTGCCTGGCACCACAGAACTACGGGCGATAGTGGTTTTCGCGTTTTGCCAACTCCGCGGAAACGTCTGGGCGGAATCGATCGAGTCGAATCGCCCACCAGCCCGATGATCCAGCGATCTCCATCAGCCGTAGTTCTTGTTTTACTGTCAGGATGGCATTGCATGAAAACGTTGGTTATTGGTGGCACGGGATTTCTGGGTTCCTACATCGTTGAGGAACTTCTCGCCAGGGGGCACCAGGTAGCAGTGCTGAGCCGGAACCCCGGGCGGGCCACGAAAGAAGTGGCCGAGGGCGTAGAGGTCGTCGGGGGGGACATCAATGAGCTGGATCAGGCGGCCCTGACTGACCTGATGGCGCCTTACTGCAAACTGGTTTATGCCGCCGGCGTCGACGAGCGGGTGAGGCCAGATATCGATGCCCGGGAATTCTTCTTTCGCGAGAACGTGGACACCTGCCGCAAGGTGCTGCTGGCCGCCTGCGACACCGGGATTACCCATGTGGCCCTGCTCAACTCCATTTTTACCTGCATCGACCGCCTGCGCCCCGAACTCGAATTGACGCGACACCACCCCTACATCGCCTCGCGCGTCGCCCAGAGCGACATGGCACTGGAGGTTTCCAGGGGTAACTTCATCGCCACCGTGCTGGAGATTCCCTGGGTGTTCGGCTGCAGCCGGGGCAAGCCCTCTCAATGGTCGGCGCTGGTCAACTATGTACGCTTCTCGCGGCCGCTGGTCGCCCCCTCTGGCGGTGCCGTGGCGATCAGTGCAGAGAATATCGGTAAAGCCGTGTCGGGGGCCCTGCAGCATCCTGAGGCCAGCATCAGCGTACCCGTGGGCGATTGCAATCTCAGCTGGGATGATATGTTACTTCACCTGGGAGAACTCAGTGGCAAGTCTCAGGACTCGGTGATGCGGCTGCCCAGCGGTTTGTTCAGCGGCATGACCCGGGTCGGCGCCATGGCCATGCGGCTGGTAGGGGAGAAATCGGGGCTGGATTTTGCCCGCCTGGATGACCTGTTGCTGGAGGACAACGCCATCGACCTGGCGCCTTCCCAGGCGCTGCTGCAGTATGGCGAAGCCGATATCAAGCCGGCGCTCGCCGCCACGCTTGAGTCGGTGCCGGATTACCGCCAGGTCGCCGCCGCGTGGTTGCGCTCACCGGTGGAGCGACTGGTCGCCGCAGGGCGGGCTTGAACAGCGCTCGGCAGCGGATTGGTAAACGAGATCCGATGCACTATCTCATGGCGTAACCAGGGCGATGAAGAAGAGTCAGCTGCCGCAAAAAATTTGTCGTTCCTGCAACAGGCCCTTTGCCTGGCGGCGCAAGTGGGCCCGGGACTGGGAGAAGGTGCGCTACTGCTCCCAGCGCTGCCGGCGGTCCAAGTGAACCGGCTCCTGCAGTGCGATGACGCCCACCTCATCCACCTCGGCATCGCGCCGGCAGCGATCATGTCGTAGGTATTGCTCAGCGTGGAAAAGGGATCGCTATTGGACTCCTCGATGGCGACGATGCCCTGCCGACTGGAAATACTCATGTCATATCGCGATCAATGGGCAACAGCAGCGGGAGTGGGGTTCTGGCTGCGGGAATAGTGACTTGCAGGACAGCTTACTCGAAGTGAATGCAGTTTTGCAGATCAGGCGTTCAGCCGCTTCCAATGTTCAGGTGACAATCCGCTGGTATTTTTGAAGGCTCGGGAAAAGGCGCTGACATTGCGATAACCCAGAATGTCCGCCAGGTCGGCCAGGCCGATGCTGGAGCTGCGCAGGTAATGCTCAGCGACGTCATGGCGTACTTCCGTCAATAGCGTCCTGAAGGTGACACCTTGCCGGCGAAGTTCCCGCTGCAATGTTCTCGGGTGTTGATTGAGTCGCTGGGCAACACTCTCCAGATTGCACAGGTCGGTACCGAGGTGCTGTCTGATATGCTGCTGGACCCTGTTAGCTAGAATATCATGCACCTGATAGTCAGCCATGACCGTATCGAGGTGGCTCTTGACAATGGCTAGCAGCTCATTGTCTGCAGTTGCGATTGGAATCTGCAAATCGATCGCCGGGAATACGATCCCGGTGAAATCCTGGTTGAATTCAACCGGTGAGCCAAAGTACTTGTTGTACAGCCGCGCTGTTTCCGGCTCTTTGTGGGAGAAGCAAATAGCACTGGGTCGCCAGTTTTCACCGCCCAGGCTCCTAAACGCATTGAACACTACAGTGATGGCGAGGGTGTGCAGCTGGGTTAGTGATCCTTGATAGGAGATGCGATTGTTTCGTACCAGAATCGCGTGCCTGTTTTTACGCTGAAGCTCCCAGATCGAGAACTCACTGTTGAGAAGGTTGTATTGCAGCGCGTTCTCAATGGCCTCGCCCAGCGTCGACGACAACCTGGGCAATTGTGCCATGAGACCAAAGCGCATTGGCGGCTGGTGCACGCCGACCAAAAAGCCGAAGTGGGGGCAGTTGGACTCCTCCGCGATCCTGTTAAGAAAATTCACAATCTGGTCGAGAGCGAGGAAGCCCCGGGGTGCTACCAGCAGCTCGTGCTGGATGCCGTTAGCAGCCAGTGCCCCGGTCAGGTCCGCGCCAATTTCCCGGGCGGCCTCGAGCGAGCCCAGCAGTAATTCGCTGGTGGCGAGCAGGGGTGTGTGAGCATCGTAGACCTGCAACTTTCCAGCCCCCTTCGACCGGTTGATGATCTTTTGTCGTCAAATGGTATGCAAAGTGTCGCAAAATGGTACGCAGAAGGCAATCGGGGTTGGTAGATTGCCCTGCTGCGGGTTATCCGGTGGCTCCGCAGCACAGGGAATTCACCGGAAACCTGCGAATCTCAACCCACAGTGCAATGCCAGGATGATAGACATAATCAATTTGCGACGCGCCCTCTTTGCCCCGGCTCTTTTGCTGTGGAGCATTGTGCTGCCTGGCAGCCAGGTGTGGTCACAGGTGGGGGACGCCGCTCTCGATCCCATGGCGCCGTTGGCCGAGGCGTATGTTCGATTGGGCCTGCAGTTACAGAACCACGACCCCCTCGAGTATCTCTACCTCGGTCCCGATGCCTGGCGCAGCGCGGCCCGTGAAAACCCCCTTGCCATGCCCCGGATCCAGGAGGAACTGGCCGCCCTGCAAGGGAAAATTGAGGCGCTGCCGATGCCGGCGACTGGCATGGACCAGGACCGGCGGAGCGTGTTGCAAGGGCGGATCACTGCCATGATCACCCGCCTTGATATTCTTCAGGGACGCTTTCCAGCGAGCTTCGACGAGGAAACCCGCTTGCTGTTTGGTGTGGAAGCGCCGCACTACGATGAGGATCACTTTCGCGCCCTGGTGGCAGAGCTCGACGAGCTGATACCGGGGGAGGGAGCGCTGCCAGCGCGGGTGGAACGTTTTAGGGACCAGTTCATTATTCCCGCTGACAAGGTGGAAGCGGTCATTACTGAATCGGTGGCGGAGTGCCGGCGCCGTACCAGGGGCCATATCGATCTGCCGGACAATGAGGCCACCAGCCTCAACATCACGACCGGCAAGCATTGGGTTGGCTTCGCAGAGTTTCAGGGCGACAGCCACACCACGGTGCACATCAACCGCGATGTGCCGATACATGTCGAGCGGGTTATTCAGCTGGGCTGCCACGAAGCCTACCCGGGGCATCATGTGCACGCGACCCTGGTGGAAGCGGAACTGGTCAGGAAGCGCGGCTGGATCGAGTATGCCTACATTCCCCTGCATGGTTCGCAGGCAGTCATCGCCGAGGGCGCGGCCAACTACGGTGTAGACCTGGCATTCACGCCGGCGGAACGGATCGCCTACGAGCGCTCGGTGATTCTGCCCATGGCAGGCCTCGACGGTGAGCAGCTCGAGCTGTATTACCGCTACTTCGCCCTGCTGGACCAGCTCAATTTCGCCCGTAATGAGGTCGCCCGGTATTACCTGTACGGGGGAATGCCGAGGGAACAGGCCATTGCGTGGCTGATGGAGTTTGGCCTGGAGTCTCGTGGCACGGCATCCCAGCGCCTGGACTTTATTGCGGCTATGCGCTCCTACGTCATTAACTACAACTACGGTAAAACACTGGTTCGCGACTATGTCGAGAGCCAGGCCGGCCCGGACCGGGAAGCGCGCTGGCAGGTTTTCCAGCAGGTCCTGTCCACACCCATTCAACCGCAACAGATGCGGCAGAACATCGCCCAATCTGTGGCTGAGTAATACCCACCGACGGGGGCGATGATGCACTCCTCACTGGCGCAACGAGCCCTGTGGCAGCCCCCACAAGTACCCCAATGAAAATAACTGTGTAGAGGAACAATCAATGTACAGCAAATCCAGCAAGCATCTGACCAGGACTGCCCTGGCCCTGGCCATATCGGCAGTCTCCCTTGAACTGTATGCCCAGGCCCTGGAGGAGGTGGTGGTGACGGCCCAGCACCGCGAAGAAAACCTGCAGGATGTGCCGATCGCCATCACCGCTATCGGTGCAGAGGATATTCGCTCCGCCGACATCAGCGATCTGTCGGCGATTGCCCTGCGCACGCCGGGCTTCAGCATGGGCGTATTCAACCCGGCCCAGCCCCAGTTGTTTATCCGCGGGGTAGGCTCCAATGCCGACGGCGCAGGTGAGGACCAGTCAGTGGTTGTATTCCTTGACGGGGTCTACCTCGGGCGCACGGCTGGCCAGGCCTTTGACCTGTTCGACCTGGAGCGCCTGGAAGTGTTGCGCGGGCCACAGGGTACGCTCTACGGCAAGAATGCGGCCGGTGGCGCGATCAATATCATTACCCAGAAGCCGACTGAAGAACTCACGGGCGCCCTGGAGCTCTCAGGCGGCGATATGGGTTACCTGGGCATTCGCGGCAAGGTATCGGGACCCCTTGGCGAGGAGACCTATGGCAAGATCTCGGTCAGCCACAAGGAGCGCGATGGCTATGTCGAGAGCCTGGTGGCCGATATTGATGATTTGAACGCCTATGAAAGTGACGGCATTCGCGGGCAGCTGTTGACCCGCCCAGCAGACGCTCTGGAACTGCTGCTCTCTGCCGACTATTCAGACGACAGCAGGAACAGCCCGGGGCGGAACCCCGGCACCGAATTTGCCCTGGGCGATTCCGTGGCGGCGTCGGGCTTCAATCCCGACTTTTACCAGAACCTGCAGAGTACCGAACCCCATGCCGATATAGAGACCTGGGGTGTTTCCCTGCAGGCCGACTGGCTGGTGGAAATGGGCACTTTCACTTCGATTACTGCCTACCGGGAGTCGAGTGCCGATGTACGGGATATTGTCTGGCCCGCGGACATTGAATACTTTCAACTGGGTAGCCTGGACAACTTTTTCGACGAGGAGGCAGAGCAGTTCAGTCAGGAATTCCGTTTTGCCGCCGATGCTGGTGAGCAACTGTTCTGGCAGGCTGGCGTGTATTACCTGAAAGAAGAGGTGGCGCGTAACGAATACATTGATATCTATTGCGGCTTGCTCTGCGGTGTTCCGGCCGAGGCTGCAATCCACCTGCCCCTGGCCGGCGCCGAGCAGACCAATGAGACCAACAGTTACGGGATTTTCGGCCAGGGCACCTGGACGTTTAACGAGCACTGGGACCTGACCCTGGGCGCGCGCTATACCTACGAAGAGAAGGAGGTAACCAATGTGGGCTCTCCTGATGGGGCCTTCTCCATCGTCGAGGCCTATGACATTGAGGAAGAGGAAAGCTGGAATGCCTTCACCCCAAAAGTCGCGGTTAATTATTACCTGGGTGAAAACCTGACCACCTACGCCACGGTTTCTACGGGTTTCAAAAGTGGCGGATTCCAGGGCCTGGCACCGACAGAAGCGGCGGCCAGCACCTCTTTTGATGAGGAAAACGTGACCAACTACGAGCTCGGTATTAAAGGCACTGTGCTCGACAATTCCCTGCGTTTCAGCGCCGTCGCGTTTTACACCGACTATTCCGACCTGCAGGTTCTGGTGCAGACAATTCAGCCCGGTGGCCTGCCCGGCCCGCTGCTGACCGAGAATGCGGGTGAAGCACAAAGCCAGGGCATCGAACTGGAGGCATTGTGGCAGTTGCACGATTACTGGCAGCTTTCCGGAAACTACGCCTACCTCGATACCGAGTACACCAAACTGGAGGGCAATCTCAAGCCCAATGAGGGCAACAGCCTGCGCAATGCGCCGGAAAACGCGGTCTCACTGAGCCTGGTGTTTGATTACCCCCTGCAGAGTAACTATATCAATGCCCGCGTCGACTATACTTACAAGGATGACGCCTACCAGGATATCCAGAACCGCCCCGAGTCAACACTCGAGTCCTATGAACTGGTCAATTTGCGTCTGGCCTATGGCGCAGGCGATGGCCAGTGGGAAATTGCCGGATGGGTGAAGAATGCGGCGGATGAGGAGTACATGCTGCATAACTACACCATGAACCCCGGTCTGTCACAAAACATTACTCCCGCTGCGCCGCGAACCGTGGGTGCCACCCTCACCTGGAATTATTGATTCCTTTACACTCCCAGGTGGAGTAGTGCTTGCCGGTGCGCGCCATTGCGCGCCGGCCTTTTTGTCTTTAGAAGGATTGCGTCGATGAAAGGTTTAATACACAAGGCTGCGATAAATCTGTTACTGCTGCCGTGCCTGGCCGTTGCCGGCCAGGTGGACCCGGGGGAGGAAGTGATCTCCAGCGTGCTTGCCATGGGGGTAGCAGCTCCCGGAGTGGCGCCTCCGCGGGGGGACGAGAGCGAAGGGCCGTTCAAGCGCCTGGTGATAAAGAATGCCAACGTCATCGATGGTGCCGGTGCGCCGACCCAGGGTCCGGTCACGATTGTGATAGAAGGTGACCGGATCGTCGACCTGCGCGGTGGTGGTACCGGATCGTTGCATCTCGGCGAGGAAGATTACGATGCGGATACCAGGGTCATCGATGCCTCGGGACAATATGTAATCCCCGGACTGATCGACGCACACGCCCATTTCGGCACGCCAAGCCACGCATTTGGCGGCGCACTCACGAACCCGGAGTATGTCGCCAAACTGTGGTTGGCCCACGGTATCACCACGGTCAGGGAACCCGGCGCCTTAATGGGCCTGCAGTGGACTCTCGATCATAAGCAGCGCAGCGACAGTGGTGAAATCGCCGCGCCCCGTATCAAGGTATATGCGCTGTTTCCGGAGACCATGAGTTCCCCGGATGAGGCGCGCAACTGGGTGAGGGCGGTGCGCAGGAAGGGCGCCGACGGCATCAAGTTTCTCGGCGCTGCACCGGCGGTGATTGAGGCCGCCATGGGCGAGGCGAGAAAGCTCGGGATGAGAACCATGTATCATCACTCGCAGGTTTCCGTAGCGAGAATGAACGTGCTGGATTCGGCGCGCATGGGCCTGGACAGCATGGAACACTGGTATGGCCTGCCCGAGGCGATGTTTCGTGACCGCCGGGTCCAGGATTACCCAGACAGCTACAACTACAATAACGAACAGGACCGGTTTTCCGAGGCCGGGCGACTGTGGCAACAAACCGCGGCCCCGGGTTCAGAGCCCTGGACCTCGACTATCGATGAGCTGATCGGCCTGGATTTTACCCTCGATCCCACCTTCACTGTTTATGAGGTAAACCGGGATACCATGCGCGCCAGGCGGGCGGAATGGCATGACCAGTACACGATGCCCTATATGGCTCGCGCCTTTGAACCCAATCCCCGAATCCATGGTTCCTTTCATTTCGATTGGACCACCGCCGATGAAGTGGCCTGGCGCAACAACTACCGGCTCTGGATGAGTTTCGTCAACGACTACAAGAATGCCGGTGGCCGGGTCACGGTGGGCTCCGATTCCGGTTTCCTCTATGGCATGTACGGCTTCGGTTATGTGCGTGAGCTGGAATTGCTGCAGGAAGCGGGGTTTCATCCCCTGGAAGTGCTGCAGGCCGCCACCCTGAACGGGGCGGAAGTCGTGGGCATAGCGGGGGAGACCGGCTCCATCGAGGTCGGCAAGAAAGCCGATCTGGTAATCGTCAACGAGAATCCGCTGGCCAATTTCAAGGTGCTCTATGGCACCGGGCATCAGAAACTCAATACCGATACCGGCACAATGGAACGCACCCGGGGTATTCTCTATACCATCAAGGACGGTATCGTGTTCGACGCCGAAAAGATGTTGGCCGATGTGCGCCGCCTGGTGGAGGAACAGAAAGCCCGGGAAGGAGAAATATAACCATGCCAAGGATAAAATGCGGAATAGTCCTGCTGTACCTGCTTGCTGCGCTCGCGGCGCCGCTTGCCGCAGAGGACTACGACCTGGTGATCGCCAATGGCCGGGTCATCGACCCGGAGACGCAACTGGATGCGATCCGTCACGTGGGTGTCAATGGCGGCACCATTGTTGCTGTCTCGGACAAGCCCCTCGCCGGCAAGCGCAGTATCGACGCCAGCGGCCTGTTAGTGGCGCCCGGCTTTATCGATGTCCACAGCCATACACCCACGCTCTTGGGCCAGCACATGAACCTGCTGGACGGGGTGACCACCCAGTTGGAACTGGAGGCAGGGTCCTATCCCGTCAGTTTTTACGGCGAGCACTACAGCGGCGGTGCGCAGCTGAATTACGGTACTTCGGTCGGGCATTTCGCCATCCGTATCAAGGTGATCGAAGGTGTCGACCAGCCCTACCTGTTTATGGGGCATAAACTTGGGAAGATGGGCGGTCCCGCTTGGGTGCAGCCGGCCACTGGCGAGCAAATCCAGACCATGCGCGCTATGGTGAACCAGGGCATTGACGACGGCGGTCTGGGTATTGGCGTATTGCTCGATTACATGACCGCGGCGGTTTCGGAGGCGGAACTGCGCATGCTGTTTGACGTGGCCGCCGATCGGGAGGTGCCCATTTTCGTCCACGTGCGCCGAGGCTACACCGGAGATCCCGCCGGTCTCGTTGAGGTGCTGGATCTTGCGACAGAGACCGGAGCCGCGCTGTTCATTTGCCACATCACTCACAATGCGATGGGACGGATCGGCGACTGGCTGGCGATGATCGATGCGGCCAATGCCGCCGGGGCCAATATCACCACTGAAACACTGTCCTACGCGGCCGGGGGTACCGGCATTTCCGCCGATGTGTTCCGGCGCCGGGACTGGCAGAAGATATTCGACATCAGCTACGAGGACGTACAGTGGGTCGCCACCGGCGAGTGGCTCACCCGGGAAACCTGGGAAAAGTACGCCCGGGAACAGCCCACTGGCATGGTCAACCACCATTACGTGAAGGAGCCGTGGATGGAGACGGCCATGAAGTGGCCCGGAATGATGATCTCCACCGATGCGCTGCCCGCACTGGACCTGGATATCCTGGCCAATCCCAATGTCGCGGGCACCTTTTCCCGGGTACTGGGCCACTATGTGCGCGATACCGGCCTGTTGTCCCTGAGCGAAGCGCTGGCAAAAATGAGCCTGCACCAGGCCCGGTGGATGGAACAGGCCTCACCAGCATTTGCGAAGAAAGGGCGCCTGCGGGAAGGCATGGACGCGGACATTGTCATCTTCAATCCCGCCACGGTTGCGGCCAACGCGACCTACGGTGACCCCTACCAGAAGCCCACCGGGATAGAACATGTCATCGTCGGCGGACGGCAGGTGGTGCAGGACTCGGTGCGTATCGAGGGCCGCTACCCGGGACGAAAAATCCTTGGCCGACCGCAGCAGTGAACCTGGGTAGGCATGGTATCGCTTGAAAGCACCCTATACACGGCCAGGGCATCTGCGTGTCACTTGCCCGGGGTGTGGTGGTAGCATGGCCCGGCACTATCCAGACAATATGCAGTAAGCGAAGAGGAACAGGCATGATCCGCACAATCACCATCGGCATGGTAGTCGCTGTTTTGCTGGGTCTTGCCGCCCAGGTCTCTGCGCGCCAGGAATCCGCCGTACAGATATATCTGGCCAGGGAAATCGTTACCATGGACCCGCAGCAGCCCCGGGCAGAGGCGGTGGCCGTCGCCGACGGGCGTATCATGGGTGTGGGTACGCTACAGGATATGCAGGCCCTGGCCGGCGATTCCGCTGTTGTGGATGAGCGTTTTGCGGACAAAGTCATCGTTCCGGGGCTGATCGAGCAGCATATTCATCCGGTACTGAGCGCGCTGACACTGGGCTCCCAGGTTATTTCCATTGAGGAGTGGGAGCTGCCGGAAACGACGTTTCCCGCGGCCAGGGACAGGCAGGCTTACTTTGCCCGATTGCGGGCGGTCGAGGCCGCCCTGGGCTCGCCGACTGAACCGCTTGTCTCCTGGGGATTTCATCATTATTTCCACGGTGAACTGACGCGGGAGGACCTCGATGAGGTGTCCTCGGTGCGTCCGATCGTCATCTGGCATCGCTCCGGCCATGAATTTATTCTCAACACGGCGGCCCTCTCACTGGCTGAGGTTACCCGGGAGTCCGTCGCCGCGAGCCCGGAAAACATCAGAGCGCAGATCAATTTCGATAAGGGCCACTTCTGGGAAAGGGGTGCCATGGACTTTATTTCGCCGCGGATTTTGCCGCTTATAGCAGCCCCGGAAAAATTGCGCGCCGGTATCGAGATGACCGAGCACTACCTGCACCAGGCGGGCGTTACCACCTCGGCGGAGCCGGGTGGGGTCTCCGGGTTTTATCCCCAGCAGATTGCCGTGCTGGGGGACACCGATACGCCGTTTCGCTTCTACTTCATTCCCGATGGCCGTTCTTTGACCCTGAAGTACACCGGGGATGAGTTGCTGGCGGCGACCGCGGCGGTGCAACGTGGCGCCGAGGGCCACACGGCATTCCTGCCCCAACAGGTCAAGCTGTTCGCCGATGGCGCCATCTTCAGTCAGTTGATGCAGATGCAGGACGGCTATCTCGACGGCCATCACGGCGAGTGGCTGATGGACGAGGCCGTTTACCGCGACGCCTTCCGCACCTACTGGGATGCCGGTTACCAGATACATGTCCACCAGAATGGTGACGAGGGGCTGGAACGGGTACTCGATGTGCTGGAAGAGAACATGCAGCGCAACCCACGGCAGGATCACCGCACAACGATTGTGCACTTTGGCTTTTCCACCCCGGCCCAGGTCAAGCGTATCGCAGCGCTGGGCGCCATTGTCAGTGCCAATCCCTACTACACCGTGGCCCTGGCGGACCAGTACAGCAAGTTCGGTGTCGGGCCGGAGCGGGCCAATGAGATGGTTCGCCTCGGGGATGTTGCCAGGGCGGGTGTTTCCTTCTCGCTGCACTCGGATATGCCAATGGCACCTGCGCGGCCCCTGTACCTGATGTGGGCGGCGGTTAACCGGACCACCTTTTCCGGCAGGGTGGCCAAGCCCGACCTCGGCATCAGTGTCGAGCAGGCGCTGCGGGCGGTGACTCTCGATGCGGCGTATTCCCTGCGCCTGGAAAACGAGATCGGCAGTATTACAGCGGGCAAGCGCGCCAATTTCACTGTGCTGGCGACCAGCCCCTTTGCGGTGAAACCCGAGGCAATCAAGGATATCGACGTCTGGGGTACGGTACTCGAGGGCAGGTTACAGCCGGCGACCAGGTGAAAGCCGCAATGAATTCAGGCAAATGAATGTGCTAGGGTGTTGTCCGTCAATAACACCTTACTGAGGGGAATATCCTGGCCATGGCAGAAGCAAGCGCAAGCGGTAATGAAGGTACGCACTTTGAGGTAATCATCGTCGGTGCCGGTATTTCGGGTATCGGTTCCGCCTATCACCTGCAGCAAAACTGCCCGGAGAAGCGTTTCACCATCCTCGAGATGAAAGATACCTTCGGCGGTACCTGGGAGACCCACAAGTACCCCGGGGTGCGTTCCGACTCGGACCTGTATACCTTTGGCTACGAGTTCAAGCCCTGGGTGGGCCACCCCATCGCCACCGGGGAAGAAATCCTGAACTACATGGGCGAGGTCATCGCCGAGAACGACCTGGATCGCCATATCCGCTACGGCCACCGTATCACCGCCTGCCGCTGGTCCAGCGCCGACAATCTCTGGCGCCTGGAGGTAACCCGGCTGGCCGATGGCGAGCAGCTGCAGTTCAGCTGTGGCTTTCTGTGGATGTGCCAGGGCTACTACGATCACGAGCATCCCTATCTTCCCGACTGGCCCGGCATGGATCAGTACCAGGGCCTGCTGGTGCATGCCCAGCAGTGGGACCCCGCTATCGATTACGCCGGCAAGAAGGTGCTGGTGATCGGCTCCGGGGCAACGGCCGCTACCGTCATTCCGGAGTTCGCCAAAACCGCCAGCCACGTGACCATGCTGCAGCGTTCGCCCACCTACTTTTACTGCGATGAAAATCGCAATGAGCTGGCGGATCGGCTGCGCCTGATCGGCATCGATGACGAGACCATACACCGCGTGGTGCGCGCCGACCTCATTTACCACCAGTACGAGATCAGCCGCCTCGCCGAATCCGACCCCGACACCATGATCGAGTTGCTGCGCCAGCAGATCCGCAGTTACGTGGGTGAGGACTTCGAGTTCGAGCCGCATTTTGTTCCGCGTTACCGGCCCTGGCAGCAGCGGCTGGCGTTTTGCCCGCAGGCCGATATCTTCAGGGCCGCGGTGGACGGCAAGCTGACGGTGGTGACCGATACCCTGGAGAGCTTCACCGAGACGGGCGTGCGCACTGCCTCGGGCGAGGAAATCGAAGCGGATATCATCGTTGCCGCCACCGGGTTCAAGCTGCTGGTGATGGGTGGTATTCCCTTCGAGGTCGATGGCGAGCCAGTGAACTGGCACGACACGGTGAATTACCGGGGCATGATGTTCACCGGGGTGCCCAACATGGTCTGGGTATTCGGTTACTTCCGCGCCAGCTGGACCCTGCGGGTGGATATGCTGGGCAAGCTGGTCTGCCAACTGCTGCACAACATGGATGAGCGCGGGGCACAGCGGGTGGAAGTCCGCCTGCGCGATGAAGACAGGGACATGGACATTCTGCCCTGGATAGCGGAGGAGGAGTTCAACCCCAACTACCTGATGCGCGACCTGGACAAGCTTCCCAGCCGCGGCAACAAGCCCGAGTGGCGCCACAACCAGGATTACTGGGTTGAACGCGAGCAGATCCCGGCCACCGACCTCAATGGGCCCGAGTTTGTGTACGATGGCCAGCGCAGTGAATCCTGCAGTATTGCCGGCACGTTAAACCCTGAGCCTGAACTATCCGCGAGGTAACAAGATTGACTATCCAGTTTGATTCGCTGTGTCTGGCGAGTCCGTTTTATAACGAGTCCCATCAGCAGTGGCGCCAGCAGGTGCGGCGCTTTGTGGAGCAGGAAATAACACCCTATATCGACCAGTGGGAGGAGCAGGGTGAGGTGCCGCTGGCACTGTGGCCCAAGGCCGCGGACATAGGCCTGCTGCAGCTGGGCTACCCGGAAGAATATGGCGGGGTGTCCGAGGGCATCGACGAGTTTCACGCCGTGGTGGCCTCGGAGGAGCTCGCCAGGTGTGGCGCCACCGGCATCTCGTCCTCGCTGATGGTGCACGGTATTGGCCTGCCACCGGTGGCAAATTTCGCCAGTGAGGCGACCCGGCAGGCGGTGCTGCCGCCGGTGTTGAGCGGCGAGAAGCGCATCTCCCTGGGTATCACCGAGCCGGGCGCGGGCTCGGATGTGGCCGCGATCAAAACGAGCGCCAGGAAGGAGGGGGATTATTACCTGGTCAATGGCTCGAAGACCTTTATCTCCGGCGGCATGCGCGCCGACTGGCTGACGACGGCGGTGCGCACCGGCGGCGATGGCGCGGGCGGCATCTCCCTGTTGCTGATACCGATGGATGCAGCGGGTGTCTCCCGGACCAAGCTGGACAGGAAGCAGGGCTGGTGGTGCTCTGACACCGCGACCATTTACCTCGAAAATGTGAAGGTGCCGGTTGCGAATCTCATCGGTGAGGAAAACCAGGGCTTTCTGCCCATCGTGTCAAACTTCAACAGCGAGCGCCTGGGCATTGCCTCTCTGGCGCTGGCCGCCGCCAGGGTCTGTTTCGAGGAGGCGGCGCAATGGGCGCAGGAGCGTGAGACCTTCGGCCGGCCGCTGGCCAGGCACCAGGTCATCCGCCACAAGTTCGCCGAAATGTACAAGCGCATCAACGCCACCCAGGCCTATCGCGATATCTGCGCCTGGCAGCACAACCAGGGAGCGCTGAAGGTGCAGGACATTTCCATGCTCAAGGTCCAGGCCACCGAGACCATGGAATTCTGCGCCCGCGAAGCCATGCAGATACTGGGCGGTATCGGCTACATGCGGGAGTGCAAGACCGAGCGCCTGTACCGGGAAGTTCGGGTACTGGCCATCGGCGGTGGGTCGGAAGAAATCATGCGCGACCTGACGGCCCGCCAGCTGGGGCTGTGAGGGCCAGCCCTTCGTAGTACTTACTCTGGCTCCCCCTGTGCCGGGCGGCAGCCGCCTGCGCGGGCCCGGCGAAAACCGGTTGAGGAAAAGGCCGCCTCAACCGTCTCAGGGGTAAGACCGGGGCATATCGGCATTGAGACTCACGAGCAGTCCATGTACCCTTGCCCGCTGGCGCCACAAGCGCCGATAACAACAACATACCAGGTTTCGTATCTATGAATATCCTGTGCGCCGCGCGCGCTGCCCTTGGCCTGGCGGCTGTACTGCTCCTATCCGGATGCGGTAAAGGCCCCTGGAACAACCCCCATCCGCCCAATCCGGAAGGGGAGCTGGTCTACCAGTCGATGATGTCACCGGCCCCACCCAAGCACCTGGACCCGGCAATTTCCTATGCCTCGGACGAGAACCTGATTCTCAGCCAGATCTATGAATCACCCTTGGGCTACCACTTTCTCAAGCGCCCCTACGAGCTGATTCCCCTGGGCATCGAGCAGGCTCCGGCGCTGACCTTCCTCGACGCCGACGGCAATGAAGTCAGCGAGGACGATGAGAGCCTGGCCTATACCCGCTACACCCTCACCGTGCGCGAGGACGCCCACTACCAGCCGCATCCGGCGTTCGCCACCGATGCCCGGGGTGAGCCGCTGTACCTGTTCGATTCGGCCAGTGAGGGCTCCCGCTACAGCCAGATCCCCGATTTCCCGCAAACCGGAGACCGGCGGGTAAGGGCCAATGACTATGCCTACGGCATCAAGCGCATGGCCGACCCGGAACTCGGCTCGCCCATGCTGTCGTTCATGGCCCAGTACATTGTCGGCATGAAAGCGCTGACCGAGGAGCTGGCCGGGGTCGAGCGCGACGGCTGGCTGAACCTGGACAATTTCGACATGGCGGGGCTGGAAATAGTCGACGAGCGCACCCTGAACATCACCATCCACGGCCGCTATCCGCAGTTTGTCTACTGGCTGGCGATGCGGTTTTTCTCGCCCATTCCCCCGGAAGCCGACCGCTTCTATAAAAACCCGGGTTTTATCGACCGCAACCTGACCCTGGACTGGTGGCCGGTGGGCTCGGGGCCCTTCATGATGGTCCGCAACGACCCCAACAGTGAAATCGTGCTGGCCCGCAACCCGAATTTCCGCGCTGACTTTTTCCCCAGCGAGGGTGAGCCGGGCGACCGGAAGGCGGGCAACCTGGATGACGCGGGCAAGCGGCTGCCGCTGGTGGATCGCATCGTGTTCCGCCTGGAAAAGGAAGTGCTGCCGCTGTGGACCAAGTTCCTGCAGGGCTACTACGACCGCTCCGGCGAGAACCACGGCAACACCAACAGCATGTTCGACCAGGCCTTTGTGGTGGGCCCCGACGGGGTGGAGATGTCGCCGGAAATCGCCGACCACGGCATCAAGATGGATCCGGACGTGAAGCCCGGTATCTACTATTACGGCTTCAACATGCGCGACCCGGTGGTCGGCGGCTACACCGAGGAAAAGCGCAAGCTCCGCCGGGCCCTGCAAATCGTATTCAATGTCGAGGAGTACCTGGCGATTTTCAGGAAGGGCAACGGCATTACTGCCCACAACATCATCCCCCCAGGCATTGCCGGCCACCTCAAGGGGGAGGCGGGCATGAATCCCTATACCCATGAGTGGATAGACGGGGAGCCGGTGCGCCGCTCCATCGAGGAGGCGAAGCAGCTGCTGGCGGAGGCGGGTTATCCCAACGGCCGCGACGCCCGCACCGGCGAGCCACTGAAGCTGTTTATCGACGTGCAGTCCCAGGCCATCAGCAATACCCAGATGAACTGGATGGACCGTATCTTCGGCCAGATCGGCGTGCAGATCGAGTACCGCCCCGCGGACTGGAACCGGACCCGGGAGAAGCTGCTCACCGGCAATACCCAGATCTACTCCTACGGCTGGCTGGCAGATTACCCGGACCCGGAAAACTTCCTGTTCCTGCTGTACAGCCCCGAGGGGCCGCTCAACTGCAAATGCGACGGCGCCAACAACTCGAACTTCGAGAATGAGGAGTACGACGAGCTGTTCCGCCAGGTGCGGGTCACCCCGCCCGGCCCGGAGCGGGACGTGATGGTCGCCCGGATGGTGGAAATTTTCCGTCGCGAGGCGGTCTGGCTGTATGCCTTCTACCCCAAGGATATTTACCTCAGCAATCCCTGGGTCAGCAATACCAAGCGCCACGGCATTTCCAAGGCCACCCTCAAGTACATCAACATCGACGACGACATGCGCCAGCGCAAGCGCGCCGAGTGGAACCAGCCGGTGACCTGGCCGCTGTATGCCGGCGCGCTGCTGGTCGCCGCGCTGGTGCTGCCGGGGATTACCGCCTATCGCCGCCGCCAGAACGCTACCGCCCGCAGATCGGATAATAACTAATGCTCGCCTACATCATCAGACGCCTGATTTACGCCATCCCGATCCTGATCGGGGTGAACCTGTTAACCTTCACCCTGTTTTTCGTGGTCAACTCCCCGGACGACATGGCGGTGTCGCAGCTGGGGGACAAGTACGTCACCCCTGAGGCCATCGAGAAGTGGAAGATCAAGAACGGTTACGACAAGCCGCTGTTCATCAACGATGCAGCCGAGGGGCTCGGCGCGGTGACCGAGACCATCTTCTTCAACAAGTCGGTGCGCCTGTTCGCCTTCGATTTCGGCCGTTCCGAGAGCGGCCGGGATATCACCACCGACGTCTCCACCCGCATGTGGCCCAGCCTGGCGGTGGCGCTGCCCACCTTTGCGGTGGGTATCTGGGTCAACATCTGCGTGGCGCTGATGGTGGTGATGTTTCACGGTACCCGGCTGGACCGCTGGGCGGTGTTCGTGTTCGTCGCCCTGATGTCGATTTCCTACCTGTTCTACATCATCGGCGGCCAGTACCTGGTGGCCAAGACCTGGAAACTGGTGCCTGTGTCCGGCTTCCACAGCGAGGGCCAGGTCTGGCGCTTCCTGATACTGCCGGTCCTGGTCGGCGTGGTGGCGGGCATAGGCTCGGGGGCGCGCTGGTACCGCACCCTGTTCCTGGAGGAGGCCAACCAGGACTATGTGCGCACCGCCCGGGCCAAGGGCGCCAGCGAGATCAGTATCCTGTTCAGGCACATCCTGCCCAACGCGCTTATCCCCATTCTCACCGGGGTGGTGGTACTGGTTCCGGCACTGTTCATGGGCAGCCTGTTGATCGAATCCTTCTTCGGCATACCGGGCCTCGGTAGTTACATGCTCGACGCCATCAAGTCGCAGGATTTCGCCATTGTGCGCAGCATGGTGTTCATCGGCTCCATCCTGTACATCGTCGGCCTGATTCTCACCGATATTTCCTATACCTGGGCTGACCCCCGGGTCCGGCTGAACTGAGGGCTGCACGCGAATGAAACCTGTTCTGCTGTGGTCCGACGCCCTGATTTTCATGCTGGTCATCGCCCTGGTGATCTTCTTCTATAAACTGCGGCAAGACCCGCAAACCCGCGAGCGCTGGGGCCAGGTGTTTTCCTCCCGCCTGGGCATGATCGCTTTTACCATCATCATCACCTATGTTGGCGTGGCCCTGCTTGACTCGCTGCATTTCCGCCAGGCCCTGGAGAACCCGGAGGGCCTGCAGACCGAGGAGGTGTTTTACGACAACAAGGTCACCAGTGTCCTCGATGTGATGCTGCAGGGGATGGGTGACCGCTTCGAGCGCACCTACTCGGCGCCGTTTGCGCTGAAGTCCTTTGAAAAGCAAAACATGAAGGACGCGGCCGGCAATTCCATTCGTGATTTTCCACAGCTCAAGCACGCCGGCACCCACCTGGCCGGTCCCGCGGATCAGGCGGGCGATGTGCTGGCCAAGAGCCTGGTGGCGCTGCTCTGGGGGCTGCTGATTGCGGCCATCGTCATCGCCCCGCAGTGGCTGCTGCTGCGCCATAGTCCCAATCCCTGGCACGCCTCCTGGGGCGTGCAGCTGGTGGTGATCTGTTTCTTCACCTGGCTGGTTAGCATCAGCCATTACTACCATGTGCTCGGCACCGACCGCGGTGGCGCCGACGTCGCCTACCAGAGCCTCAAGGGCATTCGTACCGGCGTGCTGCTGGGCACCCTGTCGACCCTGGTGATGCTGCCCATTGCGGTGTCGCTGGGCGTTATGGCGGGCTACTTCAAGGGCTGGGTGGACGACGTGGTGCAGTACCTGTACACCACCCTGAGCTCGATTCCCGGCATTCTGCTGATCGCGGCGTCGGTGCTATTGTTCCAGGTCTACATAGACCTCAACCCGGACTTTTTCTCCATCGGCATGGAGAAGGCCGACGCCAAATTTATCGCCCTGTGTTTTATCCTCGGGGTGACCAGCTGGTCCACATTGTGCCGCCTGATCCGGGCGGAAACGCTGAAGATCAGCCAGCTCGGCTATGTGCAGGCGGCCCACGCCTTCGGCGTCAGCCACTTCCGCATTCTCAGCCGGCATATCCTGCCCAACGTGGTGCACATTATCCTCATTACCTTTGTCCTCGATTTTTCCGCCCTGGTGCTGGCGGAGGCGGTACTGTCCTACATCGGCGTCGGTATTGACCCCTCCATGGGCAGCTGGGGCAACATGATCAACGGCGCCCGCTCGGAACTGTCGCGGGAACCGGCGGTCTGGTGGACGCTCACCGGCGCCTTCTTCTTCATGTTTATCCTGGTACTGGCAGCCAACCTGTTCTCCGACCTGGTGCGCGATGCCTTCGACCCGCGAACCGCCAACCGGAGGTCTGACGCATGAGCCAGCAAAACGACGTGCGTATGCGCATCCAGAACCTGCGGGTAGCCCTGGCCGAGAGTGGCACTGAAATTCTCAAGGGCGTGTCGGTGGAGCTGCAGGCCGGGCGCATATTCGCCCTGGTGGGTGAGTCCGGCAGCGGCAAGTCGGTGACCTCCATGGCGGCGATGCGGCTGCTGCCGGAGGCGCTGGAAATCACCGCGGGTGCCGTGCAGGTGGGCGAGCAGGACCTGTTCGCCCTGTCCGAGTCGGCCATGCGCAATGTCCGCGGGCGGCGGGTGGCGATGATCTTCCAGAACGCCATGACCGCCCTCAACCCGGTGCAGACCGTGGGCCAGCAGGTCGCGGAAACCCTGAAGCTGCATACCGTGCTGCGCGGCGATGCCTTGCGCCAGCGAGTGGTGCAGCTGTTCACCGAGGTGGGTATTCCCGATCCGGACCAGCGCTTCAGTTTTTACCCCCACCAGCTCTCCGGTGGCCAGCAGCAGCGGGTGATGATCGCCATGGCCCTGGCCTGCGAGCCGGAGGTATTGATCGCCGACGAACCCACCACCGCCCTCGACGTGACCATCCAGGAGCAGGTCTTGAAGCTGATTCGCGACCTGACCCGGTCGCGCCAGCTGGCGGTGCTGCTGATCACCCACGATATGGGGGTGGTGCGCAATACCGCTGACGATGTCGGCGTCATGTACCGCGGCGAGATCATCGAACGCGCCAGTGTCGACGATTTCTTTCACAATCCGCAGCAGGCGTACAGCCGCCGGTTGATCGACGCCTTGCCTGACCTCACTCATTTCCAGAGCATTGCAAGCGAACAGCCGCTGCTGAGGCTGGACGAGGTCAAGGTGCACTTCCCGATACGGCGGGGCGTGCTGCAGCGCACCGTCGATTACACCCGGGCGGTGGACGGTGTGTCGCTCAATATCGGCCGCGCCGAGACCTATGCCCTGGTGGGTGAGTCCGGCAGTGGTAAATCCACCCTGGGCCGGGCGATTCTCAACCTGGAGTCCGTTGCCGGCGGCACGGTGAAATTCAACGGCCAGGAAATCCAGCACCTGGACCGCAAGGCCATGCTGCCTTATCGCAAGCAGATACAGGTGATCTTCCAGAATCCCTACTCGTCGATGAATCCCCGCCTGTCGGTGGGCGAAATCATCGCCGAGGGCATGGAAAGCCTGGGCCTGGGCCTGAGTCGGGAAGAGCGCAAGCAGCGCATCGATGCGCTGCTGACCCGGGTGCAGCTCGGGCCCGAGGTCGCCAGCCGCTATCCCCACGAGTTTTCCGGCGGCCAGCTGCAGCGTATCGCGATCGCCCGCGCCCTGGCGGTGGAGCCCGAGCTGATTATCTGTGACGAGCCCACCAGCGCCCTGGATGTGAGCATCCGTTCCGAGGTGCTGGACCTGCTGCAGGAGCTGCAGCGCGAGTTCGGGGTCTCCTACCTGTTCATCACTCACGATTTATCCATCGTGCCGACCCTGGCCCACCACGTGGGCGTGATGCAACTGGGCAAGCTGGTGGAGCAGGGCAGTGCCGAGCAAATCCTGACCCGGCCCCGGCACCCCTACACCCAGGCCCTGCTGAACAGCGTGCCGCGTATCGACTGAAACGGCAGGGCCCCATGGAAATACATACCACCCTGGTGCAGAGTGACCTGCACCAGGTTGCCGCGGACTAGACCAGGCCTTTCACCGGCAGCAGGGCGCCGTGGATGGCGCTGGCGTCCTCGGAAGCCAGGAAGCAAAGCACCTGGGCCAGTTTCTCCGCTGACACCCAGCTGGCGAAGTCCGCATCCGGCATGGACTCGCGATTGGGCGGGGTGTCGATGATGCTGGGCAGTACCGCGTTGACGTTGATGCCCTGGCCCTTGAGCTCCTCGGACAGGCTTTCGGTAAGCCGCATCACCGAGGACTTGGCACAGCAGTAGGCGCTGAGGCCAGCGGCGCCGGAAAGGGCGCCCAGGGCGCCGATGTTGACGATCTTGCCGCGGCCGCGGTCGCGAAACACCGGCACTGCCGCCATCACCGCGTTGCGCAGGGTGGTGACGTTGATCCTGAACATCCAGTCCCACTGTTCGTCGCTGGGTTCGGCGGCGTCCATGCCCATGCTGAAGCCGCCGGCAATATTGAGCAGGGCATCAAAATCGCCGAGGCGGGTGAAGCAGCTGGTGGTGGCGGCGCGGTCCAGCAGGTCGACCTGGTGATAGCTGTCCACGTGGTCCAGGGAGTCGGCTGCCACCACATCGAGGCCGATTACTTCCGCCCCTTTTTCCTTTGCAACCTTTGCAGCAGCCTGGCCGAGGGTGCCGGCCGCGCCGGTGATTACTATTCGATTATTTGCAAGCATGGTCTGTGGGACCCGGGTTGGGGGTGAGTCGCCTATTGTGAATCAAGCACCAGTGCAGTCAAGCGCGACAGCTGTGCCGAACGCTCTCCCAGGCTGGCAAGCTCGGCCAGCAGCTGCTGTTTCAGTGCCGGGTCGGCGATCTCCAGCATCTCGGCCCGCAGCAGCCACTCATCCGGGTAGGTGAACAGCATGGCGTGGAGCTGCTGCATCTGGCTGTCGTCCGGCTGCTTACCCCGCAGCTCCGCCACGCTGCGGTAACAGGCCATGAGCGCCTCATCCTCCTGGCCCGCTGGTGTCGTCGTCGCCGGCGTGGGTTTGTACAGTTGCAGCTTCTCCCGGTCGGCGACACCGCCGTAGACCGAGTCGATGGCGGCGCCGACGGCGAGGTCGTAGGTGCCCCAGGCCGGATCGAACAGGATGCGCCCGTCCAGGTCCTGTACCTTGCAGTCGCTGAAACTGAGTACCAGGTTGCGATGATCCTGGCGGTGCACGCGATCCAGAACACCGCTCACGGTAATGCCGGACAGGTACTCCAGGCTGGCCCGCTCGCCGATCACGATATCGTGGGCCTTCAATTCGTCGATGGTATAGAGCGACAGGCAGCGGCTGAAGTCCTTGAGGTGGCCGATGGGCGAACCGAAACCCTGGGCGTGATAGTCCACCCCGTGGCCGATGAGCTCCCGGTCCCGGTAGGCGAGCTGGGTTGGGCCCTCGGTGCGCAGGTAAGTGGCGTTGCCGACCGCGTCGCAGAGCACCTCGCAGAACCTGCCGCTGACCTGCATACCCGAGTCGTAGCGCGCGGTGCAGGTGCTGCCGGCGTCGATGGCGACCTGCAGTGATGACGCGCCACCGCGGCGAAAACACATGGACTCGGCAAATTCCTCCAGCACCTGGCTGAGGTGTTTGCAGCTGCGGGTAACAAACAGTTGCGGCTGCTCGCGGGTGATATCGTAGGGGGTCAGTACCGCGTTGACGGTCAGCGGAATTTTTTTCACCGCACTGTCGTCCAGGCAATTGGCGCTTTCGCCCAGGGATGACAGCAGCCCGGCGCCGAATATGTGGTAATCGGCCACGCTGCCGACCAGGCCGTACTCCACCGTCCACCAGTGCAGGCGGGTGAGCAGGGCGGCCTCTGAGGGGCTGTCATCGATAGTCGCCAGCGCTTCCAGTTCGGCCTCGGCGGCGTTGATTTCCGCGGCGCTGGATCCGGGGCTCTCCTTGAGGATGGACAGTTTGCGAATGGCCTCGTACTGTTGCAGGTCGGCGCGGGTGGCAATGGCCTTCATGCCCACCTCGCCAAAACTCTGCAGGAACTCGGCGTAGTCGATGTCGACGATAAAGGGCGCATGGCCCGCTGACTCGTGGACGATGTCCGGCGCCGGGGTGTAAAAGATGTGCTCTACACTGCGCATGTCGAGGGCGATCACCAGCACTTTGAGGGCCTGCAATTCCATGAAGATGGCTGGCGGAATGAAACCGTCGACAACCACCGCCCGCCACCCCAGTTGCGCCAGGCACTGGTTCATTTCCTCGATGGAGGGGATGTGGTCCAGGGCGATTCCGGTGCGTTGCAGGCCCTCGAGATAAACCGGGTGGGCAGAGTCTTTCAGTTGCCGGGTCAGGTGCTTCATCACGAAGCGCCAGACCGCCTGGTCCCTGGCGGTATAGCGTTCGTAGTGCTGGTCCTTGACGAAGGGACGCAGGTGCTCGGGCAGACTGTTAAGTATCTCTTGCTGGGTCATTGGCCTGGCCTACCCGCTTGCATCCGGTTGCCGCTCCGGGGCCGCGGCGGCGAATGCCGGCAGCTGGCCGCAGTTATCCACCACCCGCTGCAGGTGGGGATAATCGTCCAGGGCGATGGCAAAGCGACGGGCATTGAACACCTGCGGCACCAGGAGCACATCGGCCATGCAGGGGGTCTCGCCAAAACTGTAGGTGCTGTTGCTGGCCGCCAGGGCTTGTTCGATGGGCCTGAAACTGCGATGCATCCAGGTGCTGAACCAGTTGTGCAAGTCCTCTCCCGTGACCTGGTAATGCTCGCGCAGGTAGTTGAGAACCCCCACGTTGCACAGCGGGTGGATATCACAGCAAACGCTGTTGACCATGGAGCGGATGCGGGCGCGCTGCAGCGGGTCAAGCGGCAGCAGTGCCGGCTCGGGACAAGTCTCCTCCAGCCACTCCAGGATGGCCACACTCTGGGCCAGCACCTCGCCGCTGTCGAGTTGCAGCGCCGGTACCAGGCCCTGGGGATTGCGCGCCAGGTACCGTTCAGCGTTGTGCTCCTGCTGCAGCAAGTTCACCGGCAGGTAGTCGTAGTCCAGCCCCTTGATATTAAGGGCGATGCGGACCCGGTAAGCGGCGGACGAACGAAAGTAGGAGTAAAGCTGCACGGTCTTCTCCTCAGCGCGGCGGATGATACTGTGTTACCAGCTGGTCGATCTTGCCAAAAATCGATTTGCCGCTGGCGTCCAGCATCTCGATCTCGACCCGGTCGCCGAAAGACATGAAAGGCGTGCTGGGGGCGCCGTGCTCGATGGTCTCCAGGCAGCGCACTTCCGCCAGGCAGCAGGAACCATCCTTGCTGCCGACGTTGGATACGGTGCCGGAACCGATCACCGTGCCCGCCATCAGCGACCTGGATTTGGCGCAGTGGGCGATCAGGGTGGGGAAGTCGAAGGTCATGTCGACCCCGGCGTTGGGGGCGCCGACCAGCTTACCGTTGAGGCTGGCGCGCAGGGGCAGGCTGAGCCTGGCGCCGTCCCAGGCACTGCCGAGTTCGTCGGGAGTCACCAGCACCGGGGTGAAACTGGTCCAGGGCTTGGACTGGTAAAAACCGAACTGCTTGCCCAGCTCCCCGGGGATCAGGTTGCGCAGGGACACGTCGTTGACCAGGCCCAGCAGCTTGATGTGTTCGCGGGCCTGCCCGGCGCTGGTGCCGGCGGGCACATCGTCGGTGATGACAACCACCTCGGCCTCGAAATCGATGCCCCAGTCCTCACTCTCCACCTCGACGTCATCGCAGGGGCCGATAAAGGCATCCGAGGCGCCCATGTAAATCAGTGGGTCGGTCCAGAAGGATTCCGGCAATTCGGCGCCGCGGGCCTTGCGCACCAGTTCCACGTGGGTGACATAGGCGCTGCCGTCGGCCCAGTGGTAGGCCCGGGGCAGGGGCGCGGCACAGCGGGCCGGGTCAAAGGCAAAGCTGTTGCCCGCCTTGCCGGCGCACAGGTCCTGGTAAAGGGCCTGCAGCGCCGCTGCGCTGGCCTCCCAGTCGTCCAGGGCCGCCTGCAGGGTGGGCGCGATACCGGTGGCGGCGACTGCCTCGCGCAGATCCCTGGACACCACAACCAGCTGTCCGTCACGGCCTGATTTAAGACTGGCGAGCTTCATTGCTTGTCTCCTTCAAACTGCTTCTCGTGTAACCAGGCGGCGTGCCTGGGGGCTTGTCTGGTGCGGCTCCATTCGTCCAGCATGGCCGGTGCCACCCGGTGCAGCTCGGCCATTTCCTCCGCGCTGCGGGTATTGGCGACCAGTTCCAGCCGGTGGCCATTGGGGTCGCGGAAGTAAATGGAGTGGAAAATCCCGTGGTTGGTGGGGCCTGTTACCTCCAGGCCCTCTGCCTCCACCGCCGCCCGGGCGGCCAGCAGGGCGTCCATGTCCTCCAGTTCAAAGGCGATGTGCTGCACCCAGTCCGGGGTGTTGTTGTCGAAGCCCATGTCCGGGGAGTTGGGCAGCTCGAAGAAGGCCAGTACATTGCCCATGCCGGCATCGAGGAATACGTGCATGTAGGGGTCCGGCGCACCGGTTGACGGCACCTTGTCCTCGGCGATCGCCAGCTGGAAATCCATGCCCAGTACCCGCTGGTAGAATTCCACCGTTTCCCGGGCGTCGCGGCAACGATAGGCCACATGGTGAATACGTTTTATGTGCATGGCAGGATTCTCTCAGGCCGCTGAATCGGAATCGAGGGCGCCGCGGGCCAGTTGATCCCGCTCGATGGATTCAAACAGGGCCTGGAAGTTGCCTTCGCCGAAGCCCTCGTCGTGCTTGCGCTGGATGAATTCGAAGAATATCGGCCCGATGAGGGTTTCGGAAAATATCTGCAACAGCAGCCGGGGCTCGCCATCGTCGGTGCTGCCGTCCAGCAGTATGCCCCGGGACTTGAGCTCCTCCACAGGCTCGCCGTGGCCTGGCAGGCGCTCCTCCAGCATCTCGTAGTAGGTATCCGGGGGCGGGGTCATAAAACGCATGCCGAGCTGTTTCAGCCGGTCCAGGCAGGCGGGCAGGTCGTCGCAGGAAAAGGCGATGTGCTGGATGCCTTCGCCGTTGTACTGCAGCAGGTATTCCTCGATCTGACCGCCACCCTGGCCTCCTTCCTCATTGAGGGGAATGCGGATCTTGCCGTCGGGCGCGGTCATCGCCCGGGAGCGCAGGCCGGTGTATTCACCCTTGATATCAAAGTAGCGGATCTCGCGGAAATTGAACAGTTTCTCGTAGTAGTTGGCCCAGTAATCCATGCGCCCACGGTAAACGTTGTGGGTCAGGTGGTCGATCAGCTGGAAGCCACAGCCGGCGGGATGGCGCTCGACGCCATCCAGGTACTCGAAGTCGATATCGTAAATGGAGGCACCGTCCTCGTAGCGGTCGATCAGGTAGAGAATGGCGCCGCCGATGCCGCGAATAGCCGGCAGCTTCAGTTCCATGGGCCCCACCGGGATATCGATGGGCTGGGCACCCAGGTCCAGAGCCCGCTGGTAGGCCTGCTTGGCATCCCTGACCCGGAACGCCATGCCGCAGGCGGAGGGACCGTGCTCCTCGCAATAGTAGTAGGCCGGCGAGTGCTTCTCGTAGTTGATGATGAAGTTGATCTCACCCTGGCGCCACAGGTCGACGTCCTTGGAGCGGTGGCGGGCGACGTGGGTAAAGCCCAGCGTCTCGAATACCGGTTCCAGCAGGCCGCGCTCGGTGGCGGCGTATTCGACGAATTCAAAGCCGTTCAGGCCCATGGGGTTCTCAAACAGGTCTGCCATCGTTTTATGCCTCAGTTATACGAGTCAGTAGTACTCAGATGATAGGTCCACACCAGGGCAATTATTCTTCTAATTACCCCAAAATATGCTATAAGTTAGCAGGAACCCACCTATAAAATATAAATATAAGCAGGAATGCACCATGAGACTGGACAGGGCCGAGCGCGAAATTCTCCAGGTGCTGCAAAACAACGGGCGCGTATCCAATGTCGAGTTGGCGGATCAGGTGGGGCTGTCGGAGTCACCCTGTTTTCGCCGGGTGCGGGCCCTGGAGGAGGCGGGTGTCATCACCGGCTACAGCGCCCGGCTCAACCAGCGTGAACTGGGGCTGCAGGTCACAGCCTTTGTGCAGGTGACCCTGGACAAGCGCGACGACAAAAAACAGCGGGCTTTCCTGGCCCAGGTGGAAGCGGAAGAGCACATTGTCGAGTGTCACGCCCTCAGCGGTTCCCACGACTACCTGTTGAAAGTGGTAGCCCGCAGCATGGAGCACTTCTCCGAATTAGCCATGCAGCGGATTCTCAAGTTTCCCGGCGTCAGCAATATAGAATCCAATTTCAGCCTGCTGGCGGTGAAGGAACATGGTGCCCTGCCGGTGCCGCGCGTTGAATGACACGCACGGCGCTGGTCCGCATCGTCTACACTCTCTCTGTATCCGGAAGTTTTTGAGGAGAAATGAATGGCGCTCGACATTATCGGGGCAGGTTTCGGGCGAACCGGGACGATGTCATTGAAGTTCGCCCTGGAACAGCTGGGCTACCCCTGTTACCACATGGTTGAATGCTTTCCCAAGGGGCCGGAGCACTGGCGGCACTGGGAGCAGGTGGGCAGTGGCAGACCGGACTGGGATGCGATCTTCGACGGTTTTACCGCCACGGTCGATTTTCCCACCTGCACCAGCTATGCCGCCCTGGCGGCCCACTACCCGGACGCCAAAGTTGTACTGACCGTCCGTGACCCGGAGAAATGGTTTACCTCCGTACAGGACACCATATTCGGCAAAGAGTGGATCGAATTCCTGCCCGGAAGCGAGGCGGGTGCCTTTACCACAGCCACCATAAATAATTACTTTGATGGCCGCATGCACGATCACGATTACCTGGTGCGACGTTTTGACGAGCACGTGGCCGAGGTCAGGGCAACCATCTCACCGGAGCGCCTGCTGGTATTCGAGGTGGCGGATGGTTGGGAGCCCCTGTGTGACTTTCTGGGGCTGCCCGCTCCCGGAGGGGCGTTTCCGCATATCAACGATACCGAGGCCGTTCAGGGCATTATCGCCACCATCATGGACAAAGGTTTCCAGGCGGCCCTGGGGTACAAGGGATAGCTGCGTGCAACCGGGGCTGACCCTGCGGCTGGTCGAGCGATCACATGCGTTGTCGATGTACGAGGTCCTGTCCGACCCTGCGCTGTACCGGTTTACCGGTGGCGCGCCTCCGGAAACGGTAGGCGAGGTGGAGCGCTGGTTTACCGCGCTTGAAAGTCGGCAATCACCCGATGGCAGCGAACGCTGGCTTACCTGGATTGTCCAGCTGAATGATTCCAACGAGGCTATCGGCTATGTGCAGGCCACCGTTGCCGGGGGAGAGGCGAGTGTGGCCTGGCTGATTGGTAGCCCCTGGCAGGGACGGGGTTTTGCCCGCGAGGCGGTCCGGCTGCTGGGAGCCTGGCTGCAAGAAAACGGTATCAGGCATGTCTCTGCCCGCATTCACCCCGATCACCGCTACAGCCAACGGGTGGCAGCTCGACTCGGGATGGAAGCGACCGGGGCGGTTATTGACGGCGAGGACATATGGTCCGGCCTTATCCTCGATGGTGATTTTACCTGGGGCACCTCTGAATAAGCGCGAATACAGCTTTCGATCACCGACCGCGGTACAGCTTTGTCACTGAAATGGCGCACCGAGTGCCGACGCTTGATGAAATGGTATTACGCGTCGGCCTGCTGCTGCATTTGTGCCTCGCTGAGTTTGTCGCGGTCGGGCAGGGGAACGGGCTGGTAGTCTTCCATGGTTGTGCTCTTATTCGCTGCTGGGGCGCCGGTGAAAACCCGAGTATACCCGGCGAGCTCGCTGTCAGCTCTGCGCGTTGAATTGCTCCCAGATCCGGCGGCCGACCCGGTCGTAGTCAATCATCAACTCGATCATCTGCTGTCGGCGGGCGGTATCAATCAGTTCTCGCGGCAACATCGGGTCGTTGCTGATCTGGCGGATGACGGCCTCACCCACCTGGACGGTCTCACGGGCGGCAGCGGCCAGCGGCAAACCCGGCAGCCGTTTGAGGCTGCGCTCCATCGCCCGGATGTGTTTAGCGTACGCCTGCTGCAACGGCTTCACTGGCCACAACCGGAATAACTCCTGCGTGCGGGTACCCGGAAGGGCGCTGGCCACGATCACAATCGCGTCGCTGTCCAGGCCCAGTTGCAGCAGCCGCTCCCTGGTGTCGCCTGCGGGCTCAACAAGATTCGCCGGGCGGCAGTCCAGTCCGGGCGCCCAGGGGCGAAACCCACAGAGGCGAAAGGCACGCTCCCTGGCGCGCAGGGCGGATTTGTTGCTGCGGCCCAGGTGCGCACTGTGCACCAGCAGCCAGTCTCCGGACCACTCGCGCACCCGCTGCTCAGCCGTTACCCAGGCACGGGCAGTCTCGGAGAGGAGTTTTCCCCGGGGGCCAATCTGATAGACCCCGCGGGCGGGCGAGGCGAGCAGGCCCTGGCGCAGCAGGCGGCTGGCGGTCACCCGGATGGTGGGGCTGTCGATACCGAACAGCGCGCCCCAGGTGACCAGCGTGCCGATTTCTACCCGGCTCAGGCTGGGTGCAGCGAGCATGGAGAGGATCAGGCGCTTGGCGGAGGGGGCTGTGGTTTGGGTCATAGCGATATGCCGTTGTTATGCGATAGAAATATAACACACGATGGACAAAAATGTACCTCAGTGTTATAAAAACAGCGTGAGTGCCCCCCGACGAGGCGACCGTGAAAGCAAGCGACTACCTGAGCAAGGACGAAATACAGCAGTTTACCGCGCGCAGTGACCTGATGGGCTGGTGGCTGGTTGCCAGCAACTGGCTGCTGATCACAGCGGTGTTTGCCGTGGTCATCACCTGGACCAATCCCGTCACCGTGGTGCTCGCGGTGCTGGTCCTCGGTGGCCGGCAGCTGGGCCTGGCTGTCCTGATGCATGAGGCGGGTCATAAGACCCTGTTCCGCAGCAATCGCCTCAACGACGTGGTCGGGCAGTGGTTGTGCGCCTACCCGGTATTGGGAGACGTCAAGGCCTATGGCGCCTCCCACCGGGTTCACCATCGCTACGCGGGCACCGACCAGGATCCGGACCTGCCCAACTACCAGGCCTATCCGGTCAGCAGGGCCAGTTTCCTGCGCAAGATCAGGCGCGACCTCAGCGGCCAGACCGGCATGTCGCTGCTGCGGATGCTGTTTGGCGGCGAGGGCCGCAACCTGATGCTCAGGGACGGGGAGAAAACCGGCTCGGAACGGCGCGGGCTGCTGGTCAATGGGCTGTTGTTCGGGGTACTGCTGGCCATGGGCTATGGCTGGTACTACCTGCTGTGGGTGGTAGCCTATCTCACCACCTACCCGCTGGTGGCGCGCATTCGCCAGGTGGCCGAGCACGGCAACGTGCCGGATCTCTACGATCCCGATCCGCGGCGCAGTACCCGTACGACTTACGCCAATCCGCTGGAGCGCCTGATCCTGTGTCCCAACCGGGTCAATTACCACCTGGAGCATCACCTGCTGGCCAGCGTGCCGGTGCACAAATTGCGGGACCTGCACCAGCTGCTGTTGCAGCGCGGTTTCTACCGCGGTCACGAGGACGCCCTGGCCAGTGGCTACCTGGAGGTGATCCGGCGCGCGGTGCCCGAGTTCAATCGCGCCCCGGCGGCTACCTGACGCTGTACGGTCAGGGGTCGATGTAATCCAGGCTGACGGCCGTGTCGGCCTTTACTTCCTCGATCACCACATAGGTGTGGGTCTGGCCGATCAGCGGGATGGCCGCCAGCTTTTCGCCGAGGAAACGCTGGTAGTCCCGCATGTCGGCGCAGCGAATCTGTAGCAGGTAGTCGAAACCGCCCGCCACCATGTGGCAGCTCACCACCTCCTCCAGTTTGCGCATGCGCTGGTTGAATTCCCGCAGGGCGCTGGTGCTGGTGTTCGCCAGCGAAACCTGGATAAACGCCTGGGTGCTGGCGTTCAGTTTGGCCGCGTCCAGCAGGGCCACATAGCCCCTGATATAGCCGGCCTTCTCCAGCCGTTTTACCCGCTCCAGGCAGGGTGTCGGACTAAGTGCTACCTTTTTTGCCAGGTCCACATTGGAAATCCGGCCATCTCGCTGCAACACTTGCAGGATGAGGCGGTCAGTGCGATCCAGGGGCTTGCTCCTGCTCATACGACATATCGTGCTGTCTGTGGGCTTACAACAGGATAATACGCTGTTTTATTTGCAAAATACGCGTCAAATATCGTAATAAATATGGACAATAGAGCGATTCATTCGACGGGAGATATGCCGTGCAGGACACCCTAACGCAATTGAGAACCGCCATCCGCCAGGCCACCTACGCCGACGAGCCCGCCCTGGTCGGGGAGTTGCTGACGGCGGCGACGCTGGCACCGCAGGCCAGTGAGACCGTACGCCAGCGCGCCATCGAACTGGTGGAGCGGTGCCGGGGCAAGAGTGACAAGGCCGGCACCCTGGATGCTTTCCTGCAGGAATTCGGGCTGTCCAATAAAGAGGGCATTGCCCTGATGTGCCTGGCGGAGTCCCTGTTGCGGGTCCCCGACGAGGAGACCGCAGACCGGCTGATCGCGGAGAAAATCCTGTCGGGCGACTGGGCCTCACACAAGGGCAAGTCCGGGTCGCGCTTTGTCAACGCCTCTGTCTGGGGACTGATGCTCACCGGCAGGGTGGTGACCCTGGACGACGAGATCACCCGCGAGACCAACTCCTGGATGAAAAAGCTGGTCAGTTCACTGGGCGAGCCGGTGGTTCGCCGGGCCGTATTGCAGGCCATGCGCATCATGGGCGGCCAGTACGTGCTGGGGCGCAACATCGAGGAAGCGATTGCCAAGGGCAGCAGCGGCAATCGCCCGGGTACCCGCTTTTCCTTCGACATGCTGGGCGAGGGCGCCCGCACCGCCGATGATGCCCGCCGCTACTTTGAGGCCTATGCCGAGGCGATTCGCCGGATTATCGCCACCAGTTCCGGTGCCAGCGTGGTCCAGGCCAACGGTATCTCCGTCAAGCTGTCGGCCCTGCACCCGCGCTACGAGTTCCGCCAGAAGCAGCGGGTGATGAACGAGGTCTTGCCGCGGGTGCGCGAGCTGGCGCTGATGGCGAAGCAGGGTCGCATCGGCCTGAGTATCGATGCCGAGGAATGCGACCGGCTGGATATATCCCTGGATATTTTCGAAGCCCTGGCCCGGGACCCGGAGCTGGCGGGATGGGATGGCCTCGGCTTTGTCCTCCAGGCCTACCAGAAGCGCGCCACCCACGTGGCCCGCTGGCTGATAGAACTGGCCCGTAACTGTGACCGGCGCTTCATGGTGCGGCTGGTGAAAGGGGCCTACTGGGACGGCGAGATCAAGCACGCCCAGGAGCAGGGCATGCCCGACTATCCGGTATTTACCCGCAAGTGTCACACGGATGTTTCCTACCAGGCCTGCGCGGCCATCTTGCTGGCGGCGCCGGATGAGATTTATTCCCAGTTCGCCACCCACAACGCCCATACCGTGGCCCTCATTCTCGAACTGGGGGAGAACGGCGATCGCTTCGAGTTCCAGCGCCTGCACGGCATGGGACACCTGCTCTACGACGAGGTGCTGGACAGCCGCCCCGAGGTGGCGGTGAGAGTGTACGCGCCGGTGGGCAATCACCGCGACCTGCTGCCCTACCTGGTGCGCCGGCTGCTGGAAAATGGTGCCAACAGTTCCTTTGTCAACCGCTTCCTGGACGCCAAGGTGCCGCCGGAAGAACTGCTGCAGGACCCGGTGGAGGAGACCCGCTCCTACCCGCTGGCCCGCCACAGCCGGATTCCCGTGCCCAGGGAGCTGTACCGGGATGAGCAATACCCCTGGGCCAATGCCGCCGGCATCGACCTGGCCGATCCCCTGGAGGTGGCACCCTTGCTGAAAACCGTGGCGGACACCGCGGCTACCCGGCACCGCGCCGGGCCGATCGTGGGCGGCCAGATGCTGCCCGGGGAGGCGCGTCCGGTAGTGAATCCGGCGGATCACAGTATCGAGGTCGGCGAGGTGGTGGAAGCCGGTACACAGAGCATCAATCGGGCCCTGGAGCTGGCCGCTGCCGCCCAGCCGGGCTGGGATGCGCGCGGAGCGCAGGCCCGGGCAGAGTGCCTGGAGCGGGCCGCCAACTTGATGGAGGAGCAGTGTGAGTCCCTGATCGGCCTGATCGCGGCGGAAGCGGGCAGGAGCATAGACGACGCCCTGTCGGAAGTGCGCGAGGCGGTTGATTTCTGCCGCTACTACGCCCAGCAGGCCAGGGCGCATATGGGCCGGCCCGAGCCCCTGCCCGGGCCTACCGGTGAGGTCAATGAACTGAGCCTGCACGGGCGCGGCGTGTTCCTGTGTATCAGCCCCTGGAACTTCCCGCTGGCTATTTTTGTCGGCCAGGTGACTGCCGCCCTGGCCGCGGGTAACAGTGTCATTGCCAAACCGGCGGAGCAAACCCCGCTGATTGCCGCGCGGGCCGTGGGTCTACTGCATACCGCCGGCGTGCCCGGCGATGTGCTGCACCTGCTGCCGGGCGACGGTGCCGCGGTGGGAGGCGCGCTACTGGCCGATCAGCGTATCGCCGGGGTGGCCTTCACCGGCGGCACCGATACCGCGAAACTGATCAATCGCCAGCTGGCCGAGCGCGACGGCCCCATTGTGCCGCTGATCGCCGAGACCGGTGGCCTCAACGTGATGCTGGTGGACGCCACGGCACTGCCGGAACAGGTGGTGGACGACGTGATTACCTCCGCCTTCCAGAGTGCCGGCCAGCGCTGCAGCGCCCTGCGGGTGCTGTACCTGCAGGAGGATATCGCCGATAACGTAATCGCGATGCTGCGCGGCGCCATGGCGGAACTGAAGATTGGCAATCCCGCCGCCCTGAGCACCGATATCGGCCCGGTGATAGACCTGGATGCGCGGCAGATGCTGGAGCGCCATGAACAGCGAATGAAGCGGGAAGGCAAGGCGCTGGCGGCCTGCGCCCTGGACGACAGCCACCGGGCGGGATACTTCGTGGCGCCCCAGGTCTATGAAATCGAATCCCTGTCGCAACTGGAGCGGGAAGTATTCGGGCCGGTGTTGCACCTTATCCGCTACAAGGTCGCCGACCTGCCCAGGGTTCTGGCAGACATCAATGCCTCCGGATACGGGCTCACCCTGGGCGTACACAGCCGCATCGACGGCTTTGCCCGGGACGTGTTCAGGGCCACCCGGGTCGGCAATACCTACATCAACCGCAACATGGTCGGCGCGGTGGTCGGGGTCAACCCCTTCGGTGGCCAGGGCCTTTCCGGCACCGGCCCCAAGGCCGGCGGTCCCCACTACCTGCTGCGTTTCGTCAATGAGAAAACCCGCACCGACAATGTGGTCGCCAAGGGGGGCAATACCCAGCTGTTCAGCTTGCAGGAATAAGCCGGTAGCCGGCCGGGGCAGGCAAATCCAGTCATGCCTTTCGGCCTTTTCCGTCATGTATCTATGGGCCTGAATCCTCCACGCTAGGGCTATTGCCTAACCAGTGGGGGATATCCATGCAAACCGAATTCTGTAAACAGCTCGGCGTAGAGGCGCCGATATTTGCCTTCACCCATTGTCGCGACGTGGTGGTCGCCGTGTCGAAGGCCGGCGGCATCGGGGTCCTGGGGGCGGTGGGGTTTTCCCCGGCGCAGCTAAAAGAAGAACTGGACTGGATCGACGCCCACATAGGCGAGCACATTTATGGCGTCGACACCGCTATTCCACAGAAATACGAGGGTATGGAAAAGACCTCTGCCGAGGAGCTGGTCGCCATGTTGCAGGCGGCGATTCCGGAGCAGCACCGCAAGTTCGCCGACAAGCTGCTTGCCGATGCGGGGGTGCCCGAGTGGCCCGACGCTGACGACGATGTCACCCTCAGCTTTTCCGCGGTGCAAGCCCAGGCGCTGGTGGATGAGGCCCTGACCCGTCCCAGGTGCCGGATGATCGTCAACGCCCTGGGGACACCGCCGGCGGACGTGATCAAGCAGGTGCATGATTCCGGTCGCCTGATTGGCGCCCTGGCGGGGCGCCTCAAGCACGGAATCAATCACCGGGATGCCGGTCTCGATTTCGTGGTGTGCCAGGGGGGTGAGGGCGGTGGCCATGCCGGTGAGGTTTCCTCGATGGTCCTGTGGCCGCAGATGATCGACGCGGTGGCGCCGCTGCCGGTGCTGGCCGCCGGTGGCATTGCCAATGGCCGCCAGATGCTGGCCGCCATGGCGATGGGCGCCCAGGGCGTGTGGCTGGGTTCGCGCTGGCTGATCTCCAACGAGGCCCAGGCGGAACCGGCCCAGCGCGAGTCCTACAAGGCGGCGACGTCCGAGGACACGGTGCGTTCGCGCTCGTTCACCGGCAAGACCGCGCGCATGCTCAAGAACGAGTGGACCGAGGCCTGGGAGCGCGAGGACACCCCGGATCCTTTACCCATGCCCCTGCAGGGCTATCTCACCTTCGACGCCGTGCGCCGCAC
The DNA here is from genome assembly GCF_003457605.1 of Seongchinamella sediminis. GTDB lineage: Bacteria > Pseudomonadota > Gammaproteobacteria > Pseudomonadales > Halieaceae > Halioglobus > Halioglobus sediminis. The sequence goes on along the minus strand of NZ_QRAN01000003.1, from coordinate 213,064 downwards.
CCATCGTTACGCCGGGGTGGGCGACTGCCAGAAAGTGGCGTTCAACCCCGTGGGACAGGTGGTCGGCCAGATGAACGAGGAACAGTCCTGCCGCGATATCATGTACAGCCTGCTACAGGAATACGCGGACGCGCTGGAGCACCTTAACGCAATTTCCAGCGGCGAATAGCGATCGGGGGCGCAGGACTCAGGGCAGGATACGCTGCGCCGCCAGTTGCTCGTAGCAGGGCATCATCCGTTGCGCCAGTTCGCGCTGGCTGGCGTCCAGTTCGGGTTCGCCCTGGGTATAGGTGCCGAAGCCGGTTGACTGCTCCACGTTGTGGTACCAGTGACTGGCCCAGATGCCGTCCGAGTCACGGCGCCCGGTGGGCCAGTGCAGCATCGCTTCCCGGTAAAACTCTATCCCCAGCCGCTGGCACAATTCGCCGAGGACTTTTTCCGGGTTTTTCAGCACATCGTTGGAATCGATCACCAGCGGTACGTCGCCGCTGAGGCCGGCAATCTGCTCGAACAGTTCGGCCTGCCGGCGAATGCCGATGGCGTCCTCGTTGACGTCGGGCATTTTCTGCACGTAGGAGGCAATGACCTGGGCGGGATCGCGAATCAGGAAACAGTGCTTGAAGTCGGCACACCAGTCCATGGCCATGCCGCGGGGGATGTGGTGGGTCATTTGTTTCTGGTACTGCAGTGCCGTGGCGACCGGCGTCCTGGTCAGCTCCTCGATCACCTTGCCGTAATCGGTGCTCTGGGTGAGCAGGATCTGCTCCCGGCAGGGATGGTCAAGACCGGTATCGGCCAGGTAGGCGGCGTAGAAGGGTTCGTCTACCACCGAGCAGTCCGGGCGGTTCTCCCAGCTGCGCATCAGCGCGGTGGAGATGTTGCGCGGGCCGGACCACATGGCTATACGCAGGGTCATCAGCGGCCTCCCTGGCACTCGTTGTGGATCATCTCCAGGTACAGTGCCTGCAGGCGGTCGACCATGGGCCCGCGCCTGCCTTCGCCGATGGTCCGGCCGTCGATATCGAATACCGGGGTAAGGCCGGCGAAGGTGCCGGTGACAAAAGCTTCATCGGCGCCGTAGGCCTGCATCACCGAGAAGTTCTTTTCGTATACCGGGATGCCGTTGGCCTTGCACAGGTTGATGACGTTGCGACGGGTGATGCCGTCCAGGCAGTAATCGCCGGAAGAGGTCCATACCTCGCCGTCGCGGACGATGAAGAAGTGGGTGGAGTTACAGGTCGCCACGTGGCCGTGGGGGTCCAGCATCAGGGCCTCATCGGCGCCGGCCTTGGCGGCCTGGATGCAGCCGAAGATGCAGTTCAGCTTGGAGTGGCTGTTTATCCGCGGGTCCTGCACATCGGCGTACCCGCGGCGCACGTACACCGTGTACAGCCTGACGCCCCGGTCATTCAGGCTCGGGTCCGGGTTCTTGTATTCGGGGATAATGACGATGGTGGGACCGGAGATGGTGACCGCCGGGTCCTGGTAGGGGGTCGCCTTGATGCCGCGGCTGACCATCAGCCGGATGTGTACGTGGTCTTCCATGTCATTGGCGTCCAGGGTGTCGTACAGGCGCTGCATCAGCGCCTCCCTGCTCAGGCCCATGTCCAGGTCCAGCGCCTTGGCGCCCTCCCAGAGCCGCTTCATGTGCTTGTCCAGGAAGGGGATAACGCCGTTGTGCAGCCGCAGGCCCTCCCAGATGCCGTCGCCGAGAATAAAACCGGAGTCGAACACCGAGATCACCGCCTTGTCGCGGTGAAACAGCTCGCCGTTTATATTGATCTGGATGTCCGCGTTGCGCGGATCCTGCTGGTAGGTATGAGTGCTGCCCATGGCGTCGAGGTGTCCTGTGCTGTGGCGCCGCTGCCGGGGCTGCGCCGTGGTCGATGGGGAATCAATCGGGCGCTAGTTTGCATCAGATTGGCGGTTATGGCCAATCCGTTGTGGCGGGCTAGGTACGGCATTGCTTTGCTGCTATATTGCGGCTTAATGCATGTTGGCAAGGAGTCGTTGTGGTGGAAATGGATGCAAGCAGAGACAGTTCCGCTGGTTCCCTGGAGCGGGGGCTGGCGGGTGATTATCAACTGAACCTGGGGAGTTGGCTGGCGGAAGCCTGGGGCCGGGTCGATGGCAACAAGGGCGTGATCTGGATGGCCATGCTGTTCTATATCGGCCTGGCTTTCCTGATCGGTATGTTCTTCGGCATATTGAATACGTCACCGGTGGATCCGGGTACGGTGCAGCCGCCGTCATTGATTGAACTGATCGGCAATATTGTATCGGCCCTGGTACTGATGCCGATGGCGGTGGGGCTAGGCTTCCTGGCCACCGCAGTGGCCATGGGGCACAGGCCCAACCCCAAGAGCCTGTTTGCCTGGTATGACAAAACCCTGAAGATATTCCTGACCGCGGTACTGATGAATATCCTCATCTTTGTCGGTTTACTGCTGCTGGTCCTGCCGGGGATTTACCTGGCGGTGAGCTACCAGATAGCACTGCCGCTGATGGTCGACAAGAAGCTGGGCCCCTGGCAGGCCCTGGAGGCATCGCGCAAGATTATCGGCCACTGCTGGTTCAGGGTGCTGGCTTTCGATGTGATTGCGGCGGTTGTGATTATGCTGTCGACGCTGCTCCTCGGTATCCCGCTGATCTGGGCGGTGCCAGCGCTGGTGATTGCCTTCGGTATTTTGTACCGCAATCTGGCAGGTATCGAGGAGGACACGCTGGCCAGGGTGCTGGCCAGCTGAGTCCACTTAAAACGGTGCCGGGCCGGGAAAGGCCTCGCGCAGCTGTGGTTTGAGCAGCTTGCCCGAGGGGTTGCGGGGCAGGCTGTCGACTACCTCGTAGAGCTGCGGCACCTTGTAACCCGCCAGCCTCTCCCTGCACCAGGCCTTGAGGCTGTCGGCGTCCGGCGTTGCGCCGGGCGCTGCAACCACCAGGGCCAGGGGTGTTTCCCCCCACTTTTGTGAGGGTACGCCGATCACCGCGGCCTCGGCGACGTCGGGGCAGGCGGCCAGCACGTTCTCCAGCTCCGCCGGGTAGATGTTTTCGCCGCCGGAAATAATCATGTCCTTCTTGCGATCGCAGATGGTGATGAAACCTTCCTCGTCCCAGGTACAGATATCCCCGGTGTGCAGCCAGCCGTCCTGCAGGGTAGCGGCGGTAGCCTTGGGCTTATTCCAGTACTCTTTCATGATATGCCTGCCGGCGAGCAGCAGTTCACCGGCCTCGCTGCTGCCCAGGGGAATGGTCGCGCCACGGCTGTCGACAATTTTCGCTTCGGTGTGCATCTGCGGCCGGCCGCAGGAGCCGACCCTGGCGGCGGCATCCTCCGGCAGCAGCAGGGTGCCGGGGCCGCAGGATTCGGTCAGGCCATAGGCCTGGTGGATGCTGACCCCCAGTTCGCCCCAGGCCTCCAGCAGGGAGACCGGCACCGGCGCCGCACCGGTGGCGATCCAGCGCACCGAGGAAAGGTCGGTATGCTCCCGCTCCGGTGCCTGCAGCATGAACTGCAGCAGGGCCGGTACGGCCATGAAGATGTTGACCCGTTCCTTTTCGATACACTGGAACATGGCCGCCATATCCAGGTCGCGCATGATGACGCCGGTGGCGCCGCGATGGACCAGCAGCGATGTTGGATTGAGGCAGCCCACATGAAACATGGGCAGCGCCAGCAGGAAGCGGTCATCCGCGCGCATATCGGAGGTGGCCATGCTGGTCAGCTGTGACCAGAGCATGCCGTCGTGACTGTGCACTGCGCCCTTGGGGTGCCCGGTTGTGCCCGAGGTGTACATGATGAACAGGTTGTCGTCATCGCCAGCGCCGATCGCGGGTTCATCGCGACTGCTGCTGGCGAGCACGCTGTCGTAGTCTTCGGCCCAGGCGGGCGCATCACCCGAATCCGGCTGGCAGCGCAGCCAGTGCTGGCAGCGGAGCTGGCCATGGCTGCCGGCCTGCAGGCCGGCTACCGTGTCGTCGAAGTCGCTGTCGAAGACCAGCACGTCGGCGCCCGCGTCGTCGAGGATGTAGGCGATCTCGGCGCCCACCAGGCGCCAGTTTACGGGTACCATCACCGCGCCAATTTTGGCGACGGCGAAGTAGCTCTCGACGAATTCGATGCCGTTCTTGAGCAGGCTGGCGACCCGGTCACCGGGCTTGACACCACGGGCCAGCAGGGCGTTGGCGATGGCGTTACTGCGGCTGTTCAGTTGCGCAAAGCTGAAGCGACGCTGGCGGTCCCATTCAACGAAAGCTTCCCTGTGCGGGGTGATGGCGGCACGCTTGCTCAGCAGGCTCCCGATGTTGTTCGACATGTGGAATATCCCGATGGTAGATGGAAGAAACGATGAAGCGGGTTGATTAATTGAACCGGAAAAGAGGGCGCTCCCTGGCGGGAGCGCCCGATCTCGCTAGCCTGCCAGGGGGCCGAGGCCGGTGGCCACGAATACTGCGAAAACTGCCATGACAGCGCCAAAAGAGATTATCTGAGTCATTACTACGCTCCGACTATCAGGTTTTTATTGGGTCAAGAAGGATGTCACTCCAGAGGAGCGAGCCCGAATATAACCGCAAAGCAAGCACTTGCAAAGACCGGGGCGCCGGGATTCAGGGGCAGTTGCCTCGAGTCAGCGCCGCACCTGGTATCCGGATTGCTTCAGATCCCAGGTCGTCGCCGAATTGCCCTGTTTGCGCAGCTCGAACTTCTGCACCTTTTGCGTCGGCGTGTAGGGCAGGGCGTCGACAAAGTCGATAAACCGGGGCACGAAAAAATAGGGCGCATTGTCGTTAATGAACTGGCACAGCTCCTCTTCCGTCAGCTTACTGCCCGGTTTTAATACCACGCTCAGCTTCAATTCGTCCTCACTGTCCAGCTCTTTGGAGGGAATACCGAATGCCGCCACGTCGGCGATGTCCGGATGACGGCGCACAACACTTTCCACTTCCAGGGTGGAGATGTTGCGCCCGGCATATCGGACTGCGTCTTTCTTGCGGTCGGAGAAGTAGTAAAGCCCTGTTTCCGGGTCCTGCCGGGCCATGTCGCCGGAGAGAAACCAGTCGCCACGGAAGCTGGCGGCAGTCGCCTCGGGGTTGTCGAAATAGCCACTGAAAATGATGTGCGGGCCTTTGGGCCGGATACAGATTTCCCCGGGCTCCCCGGGGGTGACTTCCCTGCCGTCGTCGTCACAGAGCTGGACGTCGATATCGCCCGGCGGCTTGCCCAGCGCATAGGACGGTGTGTCGGCCGGGCAGTCATTCTGGTTCATGATCATCAGGCACTCGCTCATGCCCATACCGGAAGCAATCAACTTGAGATTAAAGCGCTGTTCGAAAGGCTGCCAGACATCCGGAGCCATGGGCACAATCAGCGCCTTGCGCAGGGTGTTGTCGGCGTCGGAAGGCGATTCCGGGGCGTTCATCAGGAACGAGCCCATGGCGCCCACACAAAAGGTCTGGGTGGCGCCAAAGTGGTTGATGCGCTCCCAGAAGCGGCTCACTGAAAACTTGTCCTCGAGCACCAGGGTGATGCCGTCAATCAGGGCGCGGTAGACACAGCTGATCCAGGCGCCGGAGTTGTACAGCGGCAGCGGACAGTAGCAGATATCGTCGTCGGCCGAATCGTACAGCACCGAGGCGCCCTTGACGATGGCCCGGATCCAGGCATTGTAGCTTTGCATCACGCCCTTGGATTTGCCGGTGGTGCCGGAAGTCCACATGATGGCGCAGATATCGCCATAATCCTGGTCGCTGTAATCCGGGGTCAGGCTGCCATGCTGCAATAGTGCCTCGTAGGGCACGGCGCGGCCATGACCGGCGCCGTCACCGTCCACCAGCACCAGTTGCGGGGAAGCGCTGTCATCCGCGGGTTCCACCAGGCGGTCCGCCAGTGCCGCTTCGGAGATCACCAGCGCCGGGCGGCTGCCGTCAATCGCCTGGCGCAACCAGTCGCCCCGGTAGTCCGTATTGATCGGCACCCAGATAGCGGAAAGTTTGTTGATTGCCAGGGTGAGCAATACCATTTCCGGCCGGTTAGTGAGGAACAGCACCACCCGGTCGCCCGCGGACACGCCCATTGCCGCCAGTCCCGCGGCCAGCTGGTTGGTGAGTTCCTCGGCCTCGGCGTAGCTGATACTGACGTCATCGGTCACCAGGAATGGTTTCTCCGGGCAGTCTGCCGCCTGTGTCCGGAGAATCTTGCCGAACAGTCTATCTTCAGGTTTTTCCAGGGACAGTTTCATAGGCGGAACCCTTGTGTCATATAGCGAGTTGCTGGCGAGTATAACCGAGGCAGCCGGTGGTGAAATCCAGCGCTGCGTTTTCCCTGTCTGCGGCGGCGAAAAAGGTGCCGGCTGTTCAACTATCTGGTTGGCCCGTGTCCTCCCGGGCTGGACCGCGGAGTAGGGCGCGGATAACCTGTCGCTACGAGACAATAACAAGGGGGCGGAGCATGCGCGCGGCACTACTGGAGCAGGCAGGTACAGCGCTGGTCATTTACGATGACCTGGAGGTCAATCAGCCACGGACGGGAGAGGTACAGGTAGAGGTCAAATACTGTGGACTGTGTCACTCTGACCTGGGCTTTATGACCGGCAAATCGCCACTGTTGGGCCCCCAGGTGCCGGGACATGAAGCTGCCGGTGTGATCAACGCCGTGGGCGAGGGGGTCACTCACCTGGCGGTGGGCGACCCCGTGGTGCTGACCCCGGCCCCGCCCTGTGGCCTGTGCTACTACTGCCAGCGCCAGCAGTACAGCCTCTGTGACAACGCCATTGGCATTCTCTCCGGGACCCTGGCCGATGGCAGTACCGGGCTATCGCGTCGCGGTGAACGCGTATACCGCGGCTGCGGCATCGGTGCGCTGGCCGAATATGTCACCCTGCCGGCCACCGGCGCGGTAAAGATCGATACCGATATTCCGCTGGACGTGGCCTGCGTGATCGGCTGCGCCCTGCAGACCGGTGTGGGTGCGGTATTGAACACCGCCAATATGGAAGCCGGTGCGACCTGCGTGGTGCTGGGCCTGGGGGGAATAGGCATGGCCACCGTGCAGGGGGCCCGCATCGCCGGCGCGGAGCTGATTATTGCATCGGACCCGGTCGCCGAACGGCGGCAGCAGGCGGCCCGCTTCGGGGCCACCCACGTGGTCGATCCGGCCGCGGGTGATTTGCCGGGCTTGATCATGGAGGTTACTGCCGGTATTGGCGTCGACTACGCCTTTGAAGCGGCGGGCAGGGCCGCGCTGATAGAGCAGGGCCTGCAACTGACGCGCAAAGGGGGCACTACTGTGATCGTCGGCTCACCGCCACTGGAGGAGGACCTGCATATTCCCAATGTGGTCCTGTTCCAGGCCCTGGAGAAAAAGCTCTGCGGATGCCTGCTCGGTTCCTGCAACTCGCTCTACGAAATCCCGCGCCTGCTGCGCCTGTGGCGCCAGGGCCTGCTGGATATCGAGTCGATGATCACCCATCGGCGTCCGCTGGCGGAAGTGAACGAAGGCTTTGCCGACCTGGCGCAGGGCCGGGGTATTCGCACGGTTATCGAAATCCAGGCGCCGCCGGCGCCTTAACCGGCTTGCTGGCCGAGGAAGCTTTCCTTCACCTTCAGCTTGTGCAGCTTCTCACTGGCATTGCGCGGCAGGGGCTGGTCGCTGAAGCGTATGGTCCGCGGTACCTTGTAGCCCGCCAGGCGTTGTTGCAGGAATGCCCGCAGCTCGGCCTCGGTCAACTGCTGGCCAGGGTCCAGGTAGGCGACCATCACCAGTTCCTCCCCCATGGCCTCGTCGGGCTCGCCAAAGACCACAACCTCGCGGACGCCGGGACACTCGTAGGCGGCCTGCTCAATCTCGCCGGGATAGATATTTTCACCACCGCGAATGACGATTTCCTTGATCCGACCGGTGATGTGCAGGTAGCCATCGGCATCGATCCTGCCGACGTCGCCGGTCTTCATCCAGCCATCTTCGCTGAAGGTGCTGGCGTTGGCTTCCGGCTTCTGCCAGTAGCCCGGGGTGCAGGTAATGCCGCGCAACTCGATCTCGCCGGGCTCGCCGTCTGCCAGCTGTCGGCCTGCGGCATCGACAAAGCGGAACTCCATAATCGGAGAAGGGATGCCCGCGGCGTCGGGCTTGAAGTCAAACAGGGCGCCGCTCATGGTGGCCCCGACAGCGAGGGTCTCGGTCATGCCATAGCCGGCAGAACTGCTGGGCTCCTCGACCCGGTTTTGGATCAGGTCCGGCAGCCCGGCGGGGGTTGCCGCTCCGGCGGCACTGACCCGCATCAGGGAACGCGTGTCGTAGCTGGCGTAATCGGGGTGGCTGAGCAGGTCCTGCAGAATGGCCGGTACCGTGGCAAGCCCGGTGATCTTTTCCCGTTCGATCAACTCCAGCGCGCGGGTGCTGTCCCAGCGGTACATCATCACCACCTTGTGCCCCATGGCCAGGGGCAGGTAGAGGCCGCCCAGCAGGCCGGTGGCGTGAAACAGGGGCACCGTGAGCATGGGCGTTTCCCGCTCGGCGCCGCCGCGGTATTCCCGGGGGCCGCCCTCGAACTCGGCCACCAGCAGGCCCGGAAACATCAGGTTCATCAGCGCCTGGCCGATAGCCCCGTGGCGGTGCAGAACCCCCTTGGGTAACCCGGTGCTGCCGGAGGTATAGAGAATCACGGCGTCGTCTTCCGGGTAGATGTCCACGGTCCGGAAGGTCTGCTCCTCGCCGGCGCTGATGACATCGTCAAACAGGGCGATGTAGTCAGGGCGGACGAACTCATCCGAGGCCGGCACCACGATGCCGTTGATATTCATCCCCGGCAGCTTGTCGGCTATCAGCCTGAAGCGGGCTTCATCGCAAACCAGCAGGCCCGCGCCACAATCTGAAATCGCATACGCCAGCTCCGCCGTTTTACCCCAACTGTTGATGGGTACGACAATCGCACCGACCAGGGTGGCGGCAACGTAAGCAATCATCCACTCGACATTGTTGCGCATGGCGATGGCTATACGGTCGCCTTTCTCGATCTCGAAATCGTCCTGGAACTGTGCCGCCAGTGCATCTACCGCACTGAAGAACCGGTTGTAGCTGTAGCGCTGTTCCTCGTAGACCAGGAATTCCAGCTCGCCGTGATTGCGGGCATTGTTGATGATCTCGGCGGCGGTTCTGGGGGCATGCTTGTAGGCCTTGTAGCGACCGTTGGCAAGCTGGACGTCCTCGACTTCAAAGAACGCGCCTGGTCCCGTGAGTTCGGTTTTTTTGTTGTTTATCTCGGTGCCGGAAACAGTCATTGGGGGCTCCTGGGCCAGGCGGGTAAATATGCGTGCACTATACGCCAGAAAATGATGCTGGCACGCCGGTGGCTAATCTGCGGCCGCTCTAATTCAAGCATTTAAACCCCCGCTCGGCTTATCGTTGGCCGGGGCCTGCCGTGGCCTGTGTTGACCGCTCCGGTGAGCTACAGTGGGTCGATAAATCGCAACCCTTGAGACGCGCTATGCCCATGCCCGAAGATATCGGCATTATTGACCTGATGCTGGCAATCCCCAGTGATGAGCAGAACCACTGGTATGAATATATGAAACCCCTGTTTCTCGATCGGGAGAGCCGGGAAATGTTCAGCATGCCGGCCCAGTACATGTTCAACGTGCCCGACCTGAAAGATGTCAAGGACGGACTGGCCTACACCATTGCGCAGATGGATCGTTTCGGTATTGACCGCGCCATGCTGGGCATTACCGGCGATCCCGCAAGGAGCCACGAGCGAGCGCTGCGGGAGCATCCGTCGCGGTTTTTTGCCGCCTACGAGGCCAATCCCAACCTGGCGATGGACGAGGTACGCAAGATTCGCCGGCTCAAGGCGGAGTTCGACATCAAGGCGGTAACGGCGTTTCCATCCGGTCTCTGTCCCCAGGTGCCGATCAACGACAAGCGCTGGTATCCCATTTACGCCACCTGTGTCGACCTGGACATCCCCTTTTGTCCCTGTGTCGGTGTACCGGGCCCCAGGCTGCCCATGGAACCGCAGAAAGTGGAGCACCTGGATGAAGTGTGCTGGTTTTTCCCCGAGCTCCGGGTGGTGATGCGCCATGGCGGCGAACCCTGGACCGAACTCGCCTGGAAACTGATGCTGAAGTATCCCAACCTGCACTACATGACCAGCGCCTTCGCCCCCAGCTACTACCCCCGCGATATCATCGAGTTCGCCAATACCCGCGGCGCTGACCAGGTCATGTACGCCGGCTACTTCCCCATGGGTATATCTCTGGAGCGTATTTTCAGAGATATGCCGGATGTGCCGCTGCGCGACCATGTCTGGCCCCGGTTTCTGCGCGATAACGCCCGGCGGGTGTTCAAGCTGGAAGAGTGAAGCGCCAGCCCGATCGAGCGGGGTGCCCTGAATTCCCCCACGACCCGGTCAGGCGATTGCCTTCGCCATGCGCGCCATGAACTCGTCAAAATCCCAGTGGGCGCGCATGCTGGTGATGATGCCTTGTTCGTTGACCTCGTATACGGCAAGCATGTCGCAGTCGACGTATTTGCCGGCCCCGAGGTGGTTGCGGGCCACCTGGGCGGCACAGCAGCAGTAGTCACCGCTGGTCCAGTGCCTCTCCACCCGCATCTCAATGTTGGCGGGGCCGATGACGGTGTCCCAGAACTGCTCGATGGCGACAATGCCCTGGTGGCCCCTGCCGGTGGGGTCCATCGGGGACACCCCCACGGGATCGGCCAGGTGGGCGTCCTCGGCATAGAGGGCGAGCCAGGCCGCCTTGTTACCCGCGCTGGCATGCTTGATGGATTGTTTGTTCGCCTCTACCGCGAGATGGGGCTTGTTATTCATCGTTACCTGCTTCCGCTCACCGGCTGTTATTCTGCAACATCCATCTTGAAGCCATTGCGGCACCGGAGTAAAGCTGCATTGTTGAACCAATCCCTGATTCTGCAATGGCCACAAGCCGATGGGCGCTGCGCCCGGCTAGTATGATGGGCATTGCCAATAAGCGGGAGAACCACAATGCACCTTGCATTCAGCTCGATGAATACGCTCAACGACCCCCACCCGGCGGAACTGGCCCGGGCTCTGGAGGAGCGCGGTTTTGAGTCGCTCTGGTATGGCGAGCACAGCCATATTCCCTGTTCCCGCAACACGCCCTATCCGCCCGGTGGGGAAATGCCGGCGCCTTACCACAATATGATGGACCCCTATTTGTCGCTGATGACGGCGGCCAATGCCACCAGCAGCCTGAAACTCGGCACCGGGATCGCACTGCTGATGGAACGGGATATTTTTTCCCAGGCCAAGACTATCGCCACCCTGGACCGCCTCTCCGGCGGCAGGGTAATCATTGGTACCGGCGTCGGCTGGAACCGGGAGGAGTTTGAAAACGTCAACCCCCATCCCTTTGACAAGCGTTACGCTGTGCTGAGGGAAACCGTGGCAGCGACCCGGGCTTTGTGGTCGGAGCACGAGGCGGGCTTCCAGGGCGAGTACATCCGTTTCGACCCGGTGTGGGCGAATCCCAAGCCACTGCAAACCGGCGGGCCAAAAATATTCATGGGCACCATGGGCCCCCTCGGGCGCAAACACGCCGCCGCCTGGGCCGATGGCTGGTACCCGGTGGATGTGGCCATGGGCGATGTGGCGCAGTCAGTGGCCGCCTTCAGGGAAGAGGTGCGCGCGGCCGGGCGCAACCCCGACGAAGTCGAAATCAATATCCAGATCATGGACACCGCCAACCTGGACAAACTCAAGCAGTACCGCGACCTGGGCATTGCCAGGGCGACGATCGGCGTAGCCATGGACCTGTGGGACCAGCCGGATGCGATGATGCCGATGATCGACCGCTACGCCCGGGTGATACCGGAGCTGTCCTGACGCTGCTTTTGCCCAACGCTGCTGACGATAAAATCGCCAGTCGCAAAATACGGCCCAAGGCAATAGAATCCCCAGAATTGCCCTTGCGGGCTTTGACGGGGGGAACAGAGCGGTTTTGGATAATCAGCTTGCCACACTGGCGGTAGACGCGGGCGTAGTCTGCGACCACGACTTTGATGTGTCCTGCGACACCTGCAGGTTGCGGTCCCTGTGCCTGCCCGCGAACCTGCGGCCGGAGGAGGTGGCGGCCCTGGAAAGCGTGATTGAGAAGCGCCCGACCTACCCCGCGAGGTCCGTAGTGTACAAGGACCAGCAGCCCTTTGCGGCACTGTTTGCGGTGGTGTCCGGTGCAGTCAAGACCTACAAACTCCACAGCGACGGCAAGGTCAGCATTGTGGGCTGTCACCTGCCCGGCGATATATTCGGTTTCTCCGGTGTCGACAGCAAGCGCTACCTGACCAATGCCATGACGTTGGAGGACAGTTGCCTTTGCGTCATACCGTTCGCGGATCTGGAGGAGGTGTGCCGCGAGGTGCCGGAACTGCAGTCCCAGCTGCTGCAGCTGATGAGTCACAGGATAATTGACTACCAGCAGCATGTAGCCCAACTGGCGGGCAAGAAGATGGCGCAGAGCCGCCTGGCGGCTTTCCTGCTGGGCCTGGGGGCCCGTTCACTGCGCCACGGTGGCTGCGACCAGCAATTCCAGCTGCCCATGAGTGGCCAGGACATCGCCAATTATCTCGGCATCCGCACCGAGACCTGCAGCCGCGAGTTTGCCCGCCTGGTCAAGGCGGGGGTGATCGCCAAGCGGAACCGGAAGATTACCGTGCTTGATCAGCAACAGTTGCGCGCGATGGTCTGCCAGCGATAATGGTTGGCAAGTGGTGTGGGCGCCTGCCCGGGTTCTGTTCACAACCGCTTTACTGACTGAATATTACCGGTTGACCTGACAGCGAGCCCCGGAATGCACACCCATAACCTCGAACAATGGCGCCATGATCACGTTTTCAACCAGGACCGGAAACGGGCCGGAGAGAGCCGTACCCTGCTGATCGTTATCGTGACCGCCATCATGATGGTGGTCGAGATTGCCGCCGGACTGGTTTACGGTTCCATGGCCCTGCTCGCCGATGGCCTGCACATGGGTTCCCATGCACTGGCACTGGGCATTGCGGTTATCGCCTATGTGCTGTCCCGCAAGCTGGCCGCTGACCAGCGGTTCTCCTTCGGGGTTGGCAAAATCAATAGCCTGGCTGGCTTCACCAGCGCGCTATTGTTACTGGTCTTTGCCGTGATGATGGTCGTCGAGAGTGTCGATCGCTTTATCAATCCGCTGCCCATTTCCTTTGACAAGGCACTGATTGTGGCTGTGCTGGGGCTGGTTGTGAACGGTGCCAGCGCCTGGCTGCTGTCATCCACTCCCCATGAACACCACCACGGGCACGATCACAAGCACGGGCATGACCACCATCACGGCCACGATCACAATCTGCGGGCCGCTTACTTTCACGTCCTGGCGGATGCGTTAACCTCCCTGCTCGCCATCGGCGCCCTGCTGGCGGGCAAGTACCTGGGAGCCAACTGGCTCGACCCGGTGATGGGTGTCGTCGGTGGTGTGCTGGTGGCACGGTGGTCATACGGCCTGATCCGGGAATCCTCCCGGGTTTTGCTCGACACCCAGGCAGGGGAGGGTATGACCGCGGACCTCAAGCAGGCCATTGAAAACGAGTCCACTGATTGCATTACCGACATCCATGTTTGGTGTATCGGCCACGGCATTTACGCGGCGGAAATCGCCCTGGTCAGCCACGATCCCCAGCCGCCTGGCTACTATAAATCGCTCATACCTGATCGCCTGGGGATTGTTCATGTAACCATCGAACTCCATCGCTGCAACGGTCACTGAATTGCAGTCTCAAGCGGTACTTTGTGGTCCTTTACCAGCGGAGCTGGCGAAGGCACATAGCAACCCGGCCCGTGCCGCTCCTTTAAAACCCAGTGTCAGATGCTATGCTGAGGCACAGCAACCAGGACAACGTCGAAACATTACCAAAATCGGCAGGATGCGTTTCCTTAGAGCCCGCGCCTGAGTGCGGCATCCTCCGTTTCCAGGGAGGAATTGTTTGTACTATTTCATGAGCACGTGGCACCAGGCTGCCACAACCACCGTGGGACTGTTCTGGATGGCCTTCTGGGCTTTCGGACTGGGCTACGTCATTAGCGCCATGATCCAGGTATTTGTGACCAGGGAGCGCATGAAGAACAGTCTTGGCGACACTGGGGCTTCCAGTGTGGGACTCGGTGCCCTGTTCGGTTTTATCTCGAGCTCGTGCTCTTTTTCTGCGCTTGCCTCCACGCGCTCCCTGTTTGCCAAGGGCGCCGGTCTGGTTCCGTCGCTGGCCTTCATGCTTGCCTCAACCAACCTGGTCATCGAACTCGGGATCGTAATCGCCGTGTTCCTCGGTTGGCAGTTCGTGGTCGGTGAATATGTCGGCGGGATACTGTTGATTCTGCTTATGTGGCTGGTGGTCAGGCTCACCGCTTCCCGCAAGCTGGTGGAAACAGCGCGCCAGCGGGCGCGCGCGGCGGCAGGGGATGACAATGACGAGGAGGCGCCCGACTGGAAAAAACTGATTCTCAGCCAGGAGGGATGGCGGAGGGTGGCGAACCGCTATGTCATGGAGTGGCACATGGTCTGGAAGGACGTGACCATCGGCTTTACCGTGGCGGGGATCATAGCTGCGTTCGTGCCGCGCAGCTTCTTCCAGGCTTTGTTTGTTGGCTCGGATTCTGCCCAACCCGCTTTCTGGGAAGTATTTCTCCAGAGCCTGGTGGGGCCGGTCGCGGCATTCTTCACCTTCATTGGCTCAATGGGCAATATTCCGCTCGCTGCGGTTCTCTACGACAACGGCGTGAGTTTTGCCGGTATTATGGCGTTCATTTTCAGCGACCTGGTTGTGCTGCCGGTATTGCGTATCCAGGCCCAGTACTACGGCTGGCGGATGGCGCTTTATATTCTCGGCGTGTTCTTCGTCATTCTTGTAGCCAGCGCAATGCTCATGCATTACGGTTTTGCTGCACTTGACCTTCTGCCGGAGGCTGCGGCCGGTAAAAGCGTGACCGATCGCGAATTTTTTGCCCTGGACTACACGCTCGCACTCAATCTGGTCTTTATCGCCCTGAGCGCGTTCTTTTTGTTCTGGCACTGGAAGCAAGTGGGCCTGCCCGGTGGCAGTGACGCCCTCAGTGAGAAAATCCTGTTTGCGCTGGCCTGTGGCGGACTGCTGTGGCTGGGCGCTGGCCTGATGCTGCCGCTGGCCGGTCTGGCGGCTGGTTGAAACGGACGGCCCCAGCTGTCGGCTGGCGAAGGCCAGTCAGGCGAACTCCGCCTGCTTTTCCACCAGGTCGCGGACAAAACGGTTGTTTTTGTCCACCAGAATCGCCCTGGGAGTCACCGGCTCGGTGGCCAGGGTAAAGGCGATGACGATAATTTCCTCGCCGGCGCCGATCAGGTGCGCCGCAGCGCCGTTAACGCCGATATAGCCGCTGCCCCGTTCACCCTCGATAATATAGGTTTCCAGCCGGGCGCCGCTGGTGTTGCTGACCACCAGCACTTTTTCATTGGGGAGCAGGCCGCTGCGGTCCAGCAGGTCAGCATCAATGGTGATGCTGCCCACATAGTCCAGGTTGGCTTCGGTGACGGTTGCCTTGTGTATCTTGGCTGACATGAAACTGCGTAACTGCACGATATATCACCCGAGCTATGCTGGTTGCAATAATAGGGTGGGCGATACTACCGACAGGAAAGGTCCCATGCAATAGTCAGCGAACACATTTGGCGGGGCGGCGCAAGCGGTACGCTGCGCCGAAACAGGCACCGGGTCGGGCTAGGCGGCGTGTGCCCCGGTCCTGGTCTCCGGGTCAAACGTAATGGGCATGCGCTTGATGCCGTTCACCAGGCTGGAGCGGGTGTACTCGACCGGCCCTGCCAGTTTCGGGTGGCGCAGGCGGGGGATGATTTCCTCGAACATTACCCGCATTTCCAGCCTCGCCAGGTGGGTGCCCAGGCAGAAGTGCTGGCCGATGCCGAAGGCGCGGTGCTGGTTGTAGAGGTCGGGCATGCGCTCGGCGCGGCGCACGTCGAACTCCATGGCGTCCTCGCCAAAAATGCTCTCGTCCTGGTTGACCGTGTGGTAGTGGAGAATAATCTTGTCGCCTTTGTGGACCTGCTGGCCGCCAATCTCCACGTCCTCCATCGCCGTGCGGCGCATGAGGATGAAGGCGGTGTTATAACGCAGCATTTCCTCGCAGGCGCCGGGGATCTTGTCGGGGTTTTGCACCAGGTACTCGAGCTGGTCCGGGTGCTCCATCAGCAGGCGCATGCCGTGGCTGGTGACGGTGCGGGTGGATTCGTTGCCGGCGGCAATCAGCATCAGGAAGAACCAGACAAACTCGTCCTCGTTCAGGCCCTCCTCGCGCTCGGTGCCGCGGAGCAGGGCGCCGATGATGTCGTCCTTGGGGTTCTCCTTGTGTTCGGCAGCCAGTTTCATGGCGTACTCGATAACATGGAAGGAGGCGATCTGCGCCGCTTCCTGGTCGACGGCCATGTCCGAGTCCTGGTTGAACATCATGGTGTTGGTCCACTCGAAAAAGTCCTTGCGGTCCTCGGCGGGAATGCCGCACAACTCGAGGATTGCCAGCAGCGGCAGTTCTGCCGCCACTTCCTCGACAAACTCGCATTCCCCGCGGGAGGCGACCTTGTCGACGATGTTCTTCGCATGTTCGCGGAAACGTGCTTCGTAGGAGTCGACCGCCCTCGGGGTAAAGGTCGCCCGCACGATCTTGCGGGATTTCATCTGCCGGGGCGGGTCCATGTTGATCGTCATATTGCTCTGGATGGTATCGATCTCTTCCTGGGTGAACTCATCGGCCAGGGCGGTGCGGGCCTGGTTGGAGAAGAGCTGCGGATTCTTGGAGATGAAGTCTATCTCGTCCCGGCCTGTGACCAGCCAGTAGGGTACCCCGCGGGTGGGATCGTCCATGTAGTGGATGGGGCCGGACGCGCGGATGCGGGCCAGTTCGTCATAGGGCATGCCGCTGGCATAGGTATCGGGGTCGATCATGTTCTTGAAATCGGCGAAAGGGCAGTTGCTCATGGCGTATTACCGGGTAGTAGTTCTGCGCTTTACTATAGACTAATAGGTGTTAGTTTCAACCCCTTTCCGAGCGCGGTGAGTGGGGCCTGGCGCCCGGGTTGTTGCTACAAAAAACCGTATCGTGCACGGCCGCAAGCGCTAGGGATGGCGATTCTCCCAGCGGGCGACCATGTCCTCGATAGTGAAGTCGAACAGCTTGTTGAATTGCGGGTCGAAGGCCTCAAACAGAACGCCAGTCCCGGTTTGCATCGACAGCATAATCACCGCCCCTTCGGGGCCGCCGGTTTCCAGGTGCGGCAGGGCATCACGTCCGGTGATGGCGTACTCCCCGGCTTTGCGGACGATGGTCTTTTCGCCGCCGTCCGGGAGTTGCTCCTTCAGGTGCTGTTCGCCCTGGAGGATGAACAGCGTGGTCGCGGCGACGTGACTGTGCGGTTCGCAGTAGCCGCCCTCCGGGCTGAACCTCATCATCATATCGAGTTTGCCGGCGGCGAGATCGTAGCCCAGCAGGCTGTACTCGTAGTCCAGTTTCATCCCCTCGAAGGGATCACCCGGCTGGTTGCAGATTCTGGCCCACTCGATGTGTTCCGGTTCGTAGCTATTGGCGAAGGCTTGCATATGCTTAAACTCTTTCAGACGCTTTTTCAACACGAAGGGTAACAGTGCCGGTGGTTTGCTGCAGCAAAACCGGTGTGGTTTTGCTGGCACCGGTACCTGGTGATCTCTCTATCAGCTGTCAATTCAGTCGAGAAACTGCACTCTATCGGAGTCCATGTGCTGGCGCACCAGTTCCCGGTAGTGATCCTCGATGTGCTTGCGTTTGAGCTTCATGGTCGGGGTGAGCAGCGCGTTTTCAATTGTCCACTCGTCGCAGACGAAGATGTGCGAGATGCGCTCGTAGGGGGGCACCTCTGCATTGATCTCATCGAGCAGTGCGCCCAGTTCCGCGCGCAATTCTTCCCGGTCCCGGCTGAGGCCAGGTTCCGACAGCGTCGCCAGGATGATCGGGGCGTCCAGGCCGTGGCCCATGCAGCAGAACTGGGCCAGGTTATGGTTCCTGCCGAACCTGGACTCCAGCTTCATGGGCACGATGAACTTGCCCTTGGTGGTCTTGAATACCTCGCTGACCCGGCCGGTGACCCACAGGTTGCCATCTTCGTCGAATCTGCCCGAGTCGCCGGTGCAGTACCAGCCATCGTCGAATACTTCGGCGGTCTTTTCCGGATTCTTGTAGTAGCCCTTCATCAGGCCCTTGCTCTTGAACTGAATCTCGCCGCTGTCTGACAGCCGCACCTGAACCGAGTCGGCCATGGGCTGGCCGACGCAGCCGGAGACCGGTTTGTCATCCCTGGTCCAGGCAACGCCGTGGACAAAATTCTCGGTCATGCCGTAACCGTCACGCAGGGCGATACCCATGGACAGGAACCAGTCCTGGACATCGGTGGGACAGGGGGCGGAGCCGGTCAGGATAAAGCGCGCGCGACTCAAACCCAGCGCCTGGGCCACGCCCTGTTTTTGCTCCTCGGACAGGTCGGCCTGGAGCGCAGGGGGAATTTTGGCGTCGATGCCCTCCTTGAACTTCACCCACAGCCTGGGCACGGCGAAGAAGAATGTCGGTTGCACCGAGCGTATCTCGTCGCCGAAGGTTTGCTGGCTCTCGGAAAAGGAAATACTGGCGTTGGCGTAGAGGCTGGTCATTTCAACGATGATACGTTCTGCCGCGTGGGACATGGGCAGGAAGGAGAAAAGCTCGTTCGGTTGTTCATTCATGCCCATGGTTGCGGCCAGCCCAGGGACCACATGGCCGGGCGTCTGGTGCATGTGCATGACCCCCTTGGGGTTACCGGTCGTGCCCGAGGTATAGATAATGGTAAAGATATCCTCCGGGTCCGGTACCGGTGACTCGGTAACGGGCTCAAACTGGTCCAGGATTGCCTCCATGCTGATATCGGCATCGATGGCACAGCCGAGCATGGCCGCTGTTTCCATGCCGTCCACCAGGGCCTCGTCGACCCGGACGGCCTGGTCAAAGGAGCCACAGAAAACCAGCCTGACTTCGCTGTGGTTGAAGATGTAATTGGCCGATTCAATATCCTGGCCGGGGTAAATGGGCACGCTGATGTGTCCGGCAAGCATGATCGCCAGATCGACGATGGGCCAGTCCATGCTGTTGGCCGACCAGATGCCGATGCGGCTGCCGGCGGGGTAGTTCCTGGATTTCAGGAAACCGGCGACCCGGCGCACCCGGTCAGCGACCTGGGCCCAGGTGTACTCAGACCACTCGAGCTGCCGGGGCTGTCGCAGGTAAATTTTGTCCGGGGTCTGCTGTTCCCACTGGTAGAACATTTCCAGCGGCGATTTCACGGGCGCGGTCATCAGCGATACTCCTTGTTAATGTTAGATATCAAGAGTGATGGCAATTCAGCGCGGTATTGTATGCTGCCCACGGTTTTTCGCTTGACAATTTGCGAAGCTGTTTTGACAATTCCCGCAGGTTAACCCGTTCCGGGAATGCTTGATGAAGCCCTACATCCGCGGCGGTATTCTCGAGCACTTTGCCGACACGGTCGCCCTGCTGGGTGCAGAGGCCAGGCCACTGCTGGCAGCGGCAGACGTGGCGCTCGAGGTGCTCACAGTGCCGGGCGTGTTTCTTCCCTATGGCAACTACATGCGGCTCCTGCATCTGGCCGCCAGGCAGACCGGGGCGGAACACTTCGGCCTGCTGATGGCCCGCGCCTCCAATGCCGCGAGCCTGGCCACCACACCGGGTACGCTGCAGGCGCGTCTGGAAAACGAGCAGTGCAGCTTTCGCGATATCCTGCAGAGCGTACGTCGGGAAATCGCCACTTTTCACCTGCGTCGCGGTGATATGCAGCTTACCCAACTGGCCCTGGTTTTGGGGTACAGTAAGCTCAGCGCGTTCAGCCGCAGCTTCCGCAGCTGGTACGGGGAGTCGCCCCGCGACTGGTCCCGGCGCGCGCAATGGCAACAAGCGGATTGAGATCTTATAAACCAGGAGTTCTTGTAAATGACACGCAGCGTATTGATCACCGGTTGTTCCAGCGGCATTGGCCGCAGTCTGGCCCTGGAGCTGCATCGCCGCGGCATGCAGGTCTATGCCACTGCACGCCGGCCCGAGACCCTGCAGGATCTCGAGCAGCAGGGCCTGCGCACCCTGGCCCTGGATGTCAATGATGACAGCAGTATCGCCGCCGCCATGAGCTGCGTGGAAGCCGAGGCGGGGCAGCTGGACATGCTGGTCAACAATGCCGGCTTTTCCCAGGTCGGCGCGATCATCGATTTGCAGCGGGAGGACCTGCGACAGCAATACGAAACCAATGTGATTGCGGTGGTGGCGGTGACCCGCGCGGCCATGCCGCTGCTGCGCAAGGCGGTCGCCAGCAACGGGGTGGCAGACCTGGTCAATGTCGGCAGCATCGTCGGCCTGTTCACCACCCCCTTTGCCGGGGCTTACTGCTCCAGCAAGGCCTGCGTGCATTCGGTCACTGACGCGCTGCGAATGGAACTGGCCCCCTTTGGTATCCGCACCATCACCATACAGCCCGGTGGGGTGCGCTCATCCTTCGGTGATCACGCGGAGGAGGGAATTCGCTTGCCGGAAGACTCCCTGTTCAAGCCCATGGAGGCCGGCATCCAGGCGCGGGCGCAGGCCGGGCAGCAGGGCGCGACGCCTACGGATGAATTTGTCAGTCCGGTCGTCGACAAGCTGTTGCGACAGAATCCCCCGGCGGTGATTCGCGGCGGCAAGGGCAGTTTCAGCCTGGTAATGCTCAAGCGCCTGCTGCCAATTGCGGTGTTCGACCGGATGATGGCCAAGCGTTTCGGGCTGGCCGGCTTCCGGACCCGCTAGTGAATGGCGGTGGGGCCGGGGTGTTCCCCCGGTTTTGCCTCGGCGAACAGGTAGTTGAGTTGCCGGCACTCGGTGCTCACCTGGCGCGTCGCCGCCACAGTGGTGGCGACAAAAGTGGCAAACTGCTCCAGGGTCAGCCCCGCCCCGGCGAGCTGGGTGCCGGCGATAACCAGTTGCGGGGTGGCATCGTCCACCACGTCCTGGAACAGCTTGAGGGCCGGGTAGTCCATGTTGAGGCGGCCCAGGTCGGCGGCCAGGGGCAGTAGCGCCATGGGCCGCACTTCCAGTTCGGTAGTGAGCAGCAGGCCCCAGGGTTCCAGGAACAGGCGGCTGTCGATAATGCCTTCGATGTCCTGCAGGGACTGCAGGTGCAGGCCCTCGCAGTGGTCGCAGGTGTAGTATTCCACTCGCGCTTCGTCCAGCCAGGCCTCGATCAGGGCTCGGTCCAGGGCAATGGGTGCTGTCATGCTGAGTACACTGTGGCTGTCATGCGGCCATTCTACGCCACCGGCGGGGTATGCCCAAGCCGGCTATTGCATCACAAACACAATTTTTCCTTGGCCTGAGAGGCAGGGGTGATACAGTTTCCCATTCGTTTGTCGCGTCTGGTTCTGGAGAGCACCTCACATGTTGAAAAGATTCCTGGTCATCGCCAGCCTGTTGTTCCTGCCGTCGATGCTCGTGGCGGCGGAAACCCTGCGGGTGGGGATGTCGGCCGATTATCCGCCCCTGCACTTCAAGCAGGATGGGCGCTATCTGGGGATCGAAGCGGACAATGCCACGGCCGTGGGTGAAATTCTCTCGCGCCGGGTGGAGATCGTGGAAATCCCCCTGGAACAGCTGCTGCCGGCATTGCAGGCGGGCAAGGTCGATGTGCTGATGTCAGGGCTCAGCGTCACCGCCGAGCGCAGTGCCCAGGTGCTGTTCACCGACGCCTATCTGCGGGTGGGCCAGATGGCCATCATGCACAAGAGCAAGGTAGGGCGCTACTCGCAGCCCTGGGCGGTTTATCGCGAGGGGGTGAGAATCGGGGTAAAGAGTGGTTCCACCGGTGCCGATTTTGCCGAACGGGAGTTGCAGGACGCCGAGGTCAGTCAATTTGACAATACCGAACAGGCCTTTGCCGCTCTACGCAACGACCTGATCGACCTGTACATTCACGACGCTCCCACCAGTTGGCAGCTGGCCAACAGCATGGAAAACGACGACCTGATCAGTCTGTACGCCCCCCTGACCGAGGAAATGCTGGCCTGGGCCGTGCGCAAGGATGACGGGGCCCTGGCAGCGGAGCTGAACCGGGCGCTGCAGTTGATGCGCGGCAACGGCACCCTGCAGTACATACTCAACCGCTGGATCCCGGTCACTGTCGAAGTGCAGCAGTAAGTGCCACCAGTCTTGCAGCCGTCACTACCGCCGGCGAGGAGTGAAACGTGAGCAATCGATTCCTGGACGATGAAGACGAGGACTTTACCCCGCCGGAATTTCACCGCAACGAGGACCTGGATGAAACCGGCGTCTCCCAGGTGCTGGCCGAGCAGTTTGTAAAGTACCGCCTGCGTTTCCTGTTGCAGTTGGAAGCGGAGGTGGACAGTGGCCACAGCCTGGATGAGGGTGAGATCGAAATCCTCAGCCGCATTGTCAAGCGGGCGCACAACTTCAACCATCTGGTGCACGAGTTCCCCGAATACGAGGAACTCGTCGCCAAAATCATCAACCTGGTGAACCAGATTACCGACAAGGCCCTGGCCAACGCCCGGCGCGAGGAGTAGCGGCAGGCCCCGGGGTTCAGCCTTTAATTAACGCCCGGGAAACTGTACTCGTGGCCCCACAGGTCGCCTTCGGTACTCACCGTGGCGATATGGTTCTGCCAGTCGATCAATAGCCCGTCGTAGCCGTACTCAACCGCAATGCCGCCCGGGGCCAGCAGGTAAACCGAGCACATGTTGTCGTTGACATGTCGGCCCAGGGTGGCGAGGAAATGGGCGCCAGCGGCCTTGGCCCGGTCCATGGCACGGCCGACTTCATCCATGCTTTCCACCTCGACCATGATGTGGACAACGCCCAGCGGGTGGGGATTGTTGAACAGCGCCAGGGAGTGTTGGCGCGGGTTGTTGGCGTGCATAAAGTGGATTTTCGCCCCCTCCATACCCGGGGGGTAGAGAATGTCGGTAATGCCCATGCCGATAATATCGGTATAGAACGCAGACGTGGCATCGAACTCCGCCGCCGGCAGCACCAGGTGACCAAAACCCAGGTCGCCGGTCTGCTGGAAGGTAGTGACGAAACCGGCCACGCCCTGGGACGAGGCCAGGGGCTGATAGTCCAGTTCCCGGCCCCAGTACAGCTCGAGGACATTGCCCGAGGGATCGGTGGTGGTGACAAAGGCCGTGACACAGCGCCTGGCGGCATCCTCGGCAGAGCCCGGGGTGACTTCATGGCCGGCCTCGGCGACAGCCTCGCAGGTGCGCCTGAACGCCGCCTCGTCGGGGAATTCAAGGCCGGTGGCGATCAGGCCATCGCTCGCGGCCGGTTCAATCATCAGTCGGAAGGGGTGATCGTCCATGCGCAGGAAGCGGGCGCCGTCGGCATCTTCACGCCGGGCATCCATCAGGCCGAGAACGCCGGTGCCGAAATCCATCCATGCATCGACGTCCGTGGCGCCGATGCGCAAGTAACCTGAAGCTGAAACAGACATGCATTTTTCCTCGGTGTTGAGTCATTGCAGGCATTATGGGGCAAATTTGCGTCCCTGCCATACCCGGTTCCGGTTAAACCGCGCTGGTTCACCATACTGATCTGAAATGTCACTCACAGCTGATCCGCTGGGTCATTGAGCGAATATGCCATCTCACTGATACTCCTGTTCAGCGAATATTTTCCCCATGGGAGGCAGGGTCTGTGTCACAAGCGGAATTACTGAACCAGTCCTTTGAACTGGGCTTCACCTACACCCGCTCAACCGGGCCGGTGGTCGGGCGTTTTTTTACCGAGTTGCGCAAGCGCAACATCGTCGGCATCAGGGCCAGCGATGGCCGGGTGGTGGTGCCGCCCATGGAGTATGACCCGGATACCGCGGAGGCGCTGGGTGAATTTGTCGAGGTGGGCCAGGCTGGTGAGATCGTCAGCTTTGCCTGGGTCAGTGCCCCCCGCGAGGCCCACCCCAGCCAGCAGCCCTTTGCCTGGGCGATGATCCGGCTGGATGGCGCCGATGTGCCCATGGTGCACTGGGTGCGCGCAGAGCGGGAAAGCGATGTCAGCACCGGCGCCCGGGTGCGGGTGCGCTGGGCCGAGCAGACCACGGGTTTTATTACCGACATCAACGGTTTCGAACTGGTGCAGGAGGCATAGGCAATGAGCGAGCAACAGGAACCGGTCACCGGTATCGAGGCCCCGGTTTACCTCAGGTACAATTTCACTGCCGGCGCTGCCCCCGCGCGATTCCTGACCCAGGTAAAGAAAGGGGTATTAACCGGCCAGCGTTGCCCCCGTTGCCGGCAGGTGTACGTGCCGCCACGGGGCTCCTGCGCGGCCTGCGGCGTTCCCACCGAGGAAGAGGTGACCCTGTCGGACAAAGCGACCGTGGAGTCCTTCACCATTGTCCACATACCCATTCCCGGCAACCCTATCAAGCCGCCTTTTATCGTCGCCAACCTGGTGGCCGATGGTGCCAATATCTCCTTTATTCACCTGATGGATGAGTGCGTCAACGAGGAAGTCCACATCGGCCAGCGGGTGCAGGCCGTGTGGAAGCCGGAAGACGAGTGGGATTACGCCATGGACAATATCCGTTACTTCAAGCCCATCGACGAAGCCGATGTGCCGGTGGAGAAAATCGGCAAACTGCCGGTAAGCGGTTGGGAGGGCTGAGCTGATGAAGGAGATTGCAATCGTCGCCTACCAGCAGTCGCGGGCCTTCGCTGACGTGGGCGCCTGTAACGAGGTGGAATTGATCATGCCGGTGCTCGCCGCCGTTTACCGGCAGCTGGGCATCAGCAATGCCCAGGATGTGGATTTCGTCTGCTCCGGCAGCTGTGATTACCTGCAGGGCGCGGCATTCGCCTTTGTCGCCGGGGTGGACGCGCTGGGCGCGGTACCGCCGATCAAGGAATCCCATGTGGAAATGGATGCGGCCTGGGCACTGTACGAGTCGATCCTGAAAATTCGCATGGGCCACGCCGAGTCGGCGCTGGTCTATGGTTTCGGCAAGTCCTCCCCCGGTGAATTACCCGTCGTCCTGTCACAGCAGCTGGATCCCTACTACCTGGCGCCGCTGTGGATAGACACTATCTCCCTGGCCGCGCTGCAGGCCCGCCTGTTACTGGAGGGCGGCCACATCACCGAGCGCGATATGGCGGAAGTCGTGTCGCGCTCGCGGCGCAACGCACTGGCCAATCCCAACGCGCAGCTGGCGGCTGATATCAGCGCCGATGAGCTGCTGGCCGCGGATCGCTATGTGTCGCCGCTGCGCAAGTCGGATTGCGCGCCCATCTCCGACGGTGCAGCGGCGATGGTCATCTGCACCGTGGAGAAGGCCCGGGAGTGGGGCGTGCCCCATGCCCTGATCACCGGCATAGACCACCGCATGGAAACCCACAACCTGGGCATGCGCGACCTGACCGATTCAGTCTCTACCCGGCTCGCCGCCGAGGCGGCGGGGATGGGTGCCGGCAGGGTCGATGTTGCCGAACTGTACGCCCCCTTCAGCCACCAGGAGCTGGTGTTAAGCCGGGCGCTGGGGCTGGGCGAGGAGACCAGTATCAACCCCAGCGGCGGTGTGCTGGCGGGCAACCTGATGATGGCCTCGGGGCTGGCGCGGGTCGGGGAGGTATTTAACCGCATCGTTGCCGGGGAAGCGGAGCGGGGTATAGCGCACGCCACCTCCGGCCCCTGCCTGCAGCACAATCTCGTTACTGTCGTGGAGAAAGCATAATGGCGAACCTGGCAGCAGTGGTCGGTATTGGCCAGACCAAGTACACCACCAAGCGCGACGATGTCTCCATGGCAGGACTGGTGAGGGAAGCGGCGGTAAGGGCGCTGCAGGATGCCGAGCTGAGCTGGGACGATATCGATGCGGTGATCATCGGCAAGGCGCCGGACATGTTCGAGGGCGTGATTATGCCCGAGATCTACCTCGCCGACGCCCTGGGCTGTAACGGCAAGCCGATGCTGCGGGTGCATACCGCCGGTTCGGTGGGCGGCTCCACTGCGCTGGTGGCAGCCTCCCATGTGCAGAGCGGCAGCTTCCGGCGGGTGCTTACCGTGGCCTATGAAAAGCAGTCTGAATCCAATGCCATGTGGGCGTTGTCGACGCCACAGCCATTTTCCACCCACCTCAATGCGGGCGCCGGCGGTTACTTTGCGCCCATCATCCGCGAGTACATGCGCCGCGCCAACGCGCCCTATGACGTGGGCATCAAGGTGGCGGTCAAGGACCGCCTGCACGGCGCCCGCAATCCCCTCGCGCACCTGCAAAAGCCCGATATCACCATGCAGGAGGTGGAGGAATCCTTCATGCTCTGGGACCCGCTGCGTTTCCTCGAGTCCTGCCCCTCGTCAGATGGCGCCTGCGCCATGGTCATTGCCAACGAGGAACTGGCGGACGCGGCAGTCAAACCGCCGGCCTGGATCCGCGGCGTGGCCATGCGCTCGGAGCCGACCATGTACGCCGGCCGTGACCAGGTCAATCCGCAGGCGGGACGGGACTGTGCCGCCGATGTCTACCAGCAGGCGGGTATCACGGACCCGCGCCGGGACCTGGATTGCGCCGAGGTTTACGTGCCTTTCAGCTGGTATGAGCCCATGTGGCTGGAAAATCTCGGTTTCGCCGCCGAGGGCGAGGGCTGGAAGCTGACCATGGCGGGTGCCACCTCGCTGGACGAGGACGGCGATATTCCCTGGAATCCCTCCGGCGGGGTGCTGTGCTCCAACCCCATTGGGGCGTCGGGCATGATTCGCTTTGCCGAGGCGGCGCGGCAGGTGCGCGGCGACGCCGGAGAGCACCAGGTGGAGGGCGCAAAACTCGCCCTGGGCCATGCCTATGGCGGCGGTGCCCAGTTCTATGCCATGTGGATTGTCGGTGCGGAGAAAGGATAGGCAGCCCTTATGAAGAAGCACTTCAATATTGCCGATATGTACGAGATGGTCGCCGACAAGGTGCCGTCCCGGGATGCGCTGGTGTGCGGCGACCAGCGCGCCAGCTACTTGCAGCTGGAGCAGCGGGCCAACCGGCTGGCCCACTACCTCGCCGCAAAGGGCGTTGGTCCCGGCGATCATGTGGGACTGTACCTCTACAACTGCAACGAATACCTCGAGGGGATGCTGGCCTGCTTCAAGATTCGCGCGGTGCCGATCAATGTCAATTACCGCTATGTCGATGAGGAGCTGTTGTACATTTTCGACAACGCCGACATGGTG
Organism: Seongchinamella sediminis; assembly: GCF_003457605.1. Classification (GTDB taxonomy): domain Bacteria; phylum Pseudomonadota; class Gammaproteobacteria; order Pseudomonadales; family Halieaceae; genus Halioglobus; species Halioglobus sediminis. The sequence goes on along the minus strand of NZ_QRAN01000003.1, from coordinate 185,765 downwards.
GCCTGCATACACAACCGGGAGTTCAGTCCCCACATCGCCCATGTTCGCGATCAGGTTCCCGGCCTGCAGACCCTGGTTTACGTCGACGACGATTCCGGCGCTGATCCCGCAGCAGTGGACTCAGTGGAATACGAGCAGGCGATGGCAGGCCAGAGCGCGGCACGGGATTTTCCCGAACGGGCCGACGACGACCTGTTCATTCTGTACACCGGTGGTACCACCGGTATGCCCAAGGGCGTGATGTGGCCGCACAAGGCGGTGTTTTTTGCCGCCATGGGGGGCGGGGGATTCTTCCACCCCGATGGCGCTATCAGCGAACCGGAGCAGATCGTCGAGCGCATCGGCGATTTCGCGATCGTCGGCATGGCGCTGGCGCCGCTGATGCATGGCGCCTGCTGGTGGTACGCCTGTATCCAGTTGCTGGCGGGTAACTCCGTGATCCTGTCGCCCCATCACTCGCTGGTGGGCGAACAGGTGTGGGATATCGTCGCCGCGGAGAAGGTCAATTCAATTTCCATTGTCGGTGACGCCATGGCGGTGCCCCTGCTGGATGCCCTGGAGGCCCATCCGGGACGTTGGGACCTGAGTTCGCTGTTCAGCGTTGGCTCCGGCGGCGCCGTGTTCTCCGCATCCAAGCAGGACGCTTTCAAAAAACATTTCCCCAACGTTTTCATCACCAACTCCTTCGGTTCCTCCGAAAGCGGCAGCATGGGCATGGATGGTGGCGGCAGGCAGGGCCAGGGGCTGGGCAACGTCAGCAAGAGTGAATTCATGTCGGTCATCAGCGATCGGGAGGGCGAGCCCCATGCCCACGTCGCCGCGGGCGAAATGGGTATTTTCGCCCGCAGCGGGCATATACCCGTGGGTTACTACAAGGACCCGGCCAAGACGGCCAAAACCATCGTCGACGTGGATGGCAAGCCCTGGCTGCTGCTGGGCGACGAGGCGCGGCTGGAGCAAGACAACAGCATTACTGTTTACGGTCGCGGTTCCAACTGTATCAACAGCGGCGGCGAGAAGATTTTCCCGGAGGAGGTAGAGCAGGCGCTCAAGGCCAACCCGGCGATATTCGACTGCCTGGTGGTGGCCACCCCGGACGAGCGCTATGGCAGCAAGGTCGCCGCCGTGGTGTCGCTGCGCGATGCCCGCCCCCTTAGCCTGGAGCAGGTGCGCGAAGACGCCCGCCAGCACATCGCCGGCTACAAGTTGCCAAAGGAACTGCACGTGGTGGACGAGGTGCCCCGCGCCCCCAGCGGCAAGCCCGCCTACCCGAAAGCCCTGGCCATCGCTCTGGCGGGCAGCCACAGGGTGGGATAACAACCCGAATACCTGAACACCCAAACACCGGAAACCACACATGCCCGAACTCGCTATCAGCACCAAAAACTGCCTCGTGGAACAGCAGGGCAATGTCCTGATCGTCACCCTCAATCGCCCGGAGGCCAAGAACGCCTTCAGCCCGGAGATGCTGCTGGGTATGTACAAGGCCTGGCGCCTGCTGGACGAGCGCGACGACCTGTACTGTGCCATTCTCACCGCCAACGGCGATACCTTCTGCGCGGGCATGGACCTGAAAGCGGGAGCCGAGGGTAAGCAGCGCGCCACCGAGGAGTTCAAGGCCTTGATGGCCGAGGTGCCCAATGTGCACTGGCAGGCGCTGCTGCGCGACAACCGGCCCTGCAAACCGCTGATTCTCGCCGTTGAAGGTTATGCGCTGGCGGGGGGCACGGAAATACTCCAGGGTACCGACATTCGGGTGGGGGCGGAGGACGCCATCTTCGGGGTCACCGAGGTGGCGCGGGGCCTGTATCCCATGTCCGGTTCCACGATTCGCCTGCGCCGGCAGATTCCCTACTGCCTGGCGGCGGAGATGCTGCTGTGCGGCGAGCACATCACTGCCCGGCAGGCGCTGGACTTCGGCCTGATCAACAAGGTGGTTCCCGCCGGCACCAGCCTTGAGGTGGCGAAAGACTATGCCCGCAAGATCTGCAGCAATGGGCCTTTGGCAGTCCAGGCGGTGGTGAAGTCGCTGCGCGAGCACCAGGAGTGCATGCCGGAGGAGCAGGCGATGCAGGCCTCCGATGCGCTCGCGGGCCCGGTGTTCGCATCCGCCGATGCCCGGGAGGGGATGCGCGCATTCAAGGAAAAGCGCCCGGCCCGGTTTACCGGTAGCTGATCGGTGGCCATAATGGCGCCCCCAACCAGAGACAAAGCAGCAGTAACCATGTCAGATGATTTGAGCCAGACCTTTACCGCCATCGTCAACCAGCGCCGTTCACTGCGCGGTTATTTACCACAGCCGGTGGATCAGTCCACGCTGGAAGCGGTGTTTGCCTGTGCCCAGCGTGCGCCAAGTAACTGCAACACCCAGCCCTGGCAGGTGCATGTGGTATCCGGCGCCAAACTGGAGTACCTGCGCCAGGAGATGCCCGGCCAGTTCGTGGCCGGGAAAATGAGCATGGATTTTCCCTACGACGGCAGCTACGAGGGCGTTTACAAAAGCAGGCAGTACGGCGCCGCCGCCGCGCTCTACGACGCGGCAGGGATTGCCCGTGACGACAAGGCCGGACGGCATGAGCAGTTCATGCGCAACTTCAGTTTTTTCGGCGCCCCCCATGTGGCCTTCCTGTTTCTCCCGGCACCATTCGGCTTGCGTGAAGCGGCCGACCTGGGCATGTACGCCCAGACCCTGATGCTGGCCATGACCGCCCACGGCCTCGGCAGTTGTCCGCAAACCGCCCTCAGTTTCCAGGTGGATCTGGTGCGGGAGGCGCTGGCGGTGGACCCGTCCAACAAGCTGTTGTTCGGTATTTCTTTTGGTTATCCGGACCCGGACGAGCCGGCGAACCGCTGTGTCACCGAGCGCGCCGCCCTGGCCGACACCGTTACCTTCCACGACTAGCCCAGCATGACGGATCTCATCAGCAGCGCAAACATCGACGGCGTCGCGGTTATCACCCTCAACAGGCCGGAGAAAAACAACGCCATCAATAACGCCATGTGGGCGGGCATTCGCGACGCCTTTCGCGCCGCCGCCGGGGACGATGCCGTGGTCTGCGTCCTGCTGTGCGGCGCCGGCGACAATTTCTGTGCCGGCGTCGATCTCGCCAGCTTCGGCGACCAGGACGTCGACCCCCAGGCCCTGTTCAACGCGGCAGCGCTGGCCGTTGCCGAGTTCGACAAACCGCTGGTGGCGGCGGTGCAGGGCGCCTCAGTCGGTGGCGGGGCGACAATACTGTTCCATGCCGACATCGTCTATGCCGCCGATACCTTGCGCCTGCGCCTGCCATTCGCCAGCCTCGGCCTGGCACCGGAGTGGGCCAGCAGCTATATGTTGCAGGCCAATATCGGCGCCCAGAAAGCGGCGGAGCTGTTTTATACCGCCGAGTGGGTAGACGCCGACAAGGCACTGGCGCAGGGCATGGTGGCCGCTGTGCTGCCGCCAGCGGAGCTGCAGGCGCACGCCCTGGCGAAGGCGCGGGAAATCGCCCAGTGGCCGGTGAACTCGCTGCGTGAGATCAAGCGCAGCCTGAGACTGCACCACCTGCCGGCCATATATGCCGCCATGGAAGCGGAGCAGCAGGCCATGGCCCGGCAGGCGGGATCCGCCGAGAATATCGAGGCGATCACCACCTTTATGGAAAAGCGGCCGCCGAATTTCCGCCAGCGCTGAGCTGGCCACAATATACCCGCTGGTGGCCGGATTGGACTGGTGCTGCTTGCCGTCGCGAGTAGGAATGCGGCGGCTGGCGGGGTAGAATGCCGGCAATAACGATTTACATTAATAAATACAGGTGCCTACCTTGAGCCGTTCCCTTTCCGGCAGCCTCCGGCTGCCATTGATCGCCCTTTTTTCTCTTGCCGTCGTCGCCTGCAGTGACTCCTCGGATTCGGATCGCCCCGGTCCCGTGGACCCGCCGGTAGAACCACCGGAACCGGAGCTGACCTACCGGGCGGACATCGTCTGGACCGAGTACGGTATTCCGCATATCAACGCGGAGGACTGGGGTGGCCTGGGTTACGGCGCCGGCTACGCCTTTGCCGAGCAGAATTTCTGTACCTACATGCGCGACGTGGTGCGGGCCAATGGCCAGTCGGCGCAGTACCTGGGCGAGGATGGCAACCTCGAATTCGACTTCGTGATGAAACTTTACAACACGGACGAGGCTATCGAGCGGGTCAAGGCCCAGATGAGCGAGCGGGGCCTGGCCCTGTTTGCCGGCTACGCCGCCGGGATTTCCCGCTACCTGGATGAGACCGGTGTCGACAACCTGGCCGAAGGCGAGGAGGGTTGCCGCGGTGCGGCCTGGGTCAGGCCCGTGACGCTGGAAGACGCCCTGAAGTCCGGCCACAAGACCATCCTCCGGGCCTCCGCCGATCCCTTCCACCGGGAACTGGTGGCGGCGGTACCCCCGGCTGACAGCGTTGCCGCGCTGGCGCCGGTGTCCGCGCCGCTGCGGGAACAGGCCCTGGCCCAGATTGCCGCCACTTCGCCCGAGCAACTGCTGGCCGGTTTTGGCTTTCCCGCCACCGAGGTGCTGGGCAGCAACGCCTACGGCATAGGCCGGGACGCCGCCGGTATCGACAGTGGTGTGCTTTACGGCAACCCGCATTTTCCCTGGCAGGGCATCAACCGTTTCTTCATGGCCCACTACACCATTCCCGGTGAATACGATGTGATGGGCGCGGGGCTGTTCGGCATCCCGCTGGCCAACATCGGCTTCAACAAGGATACGGCCTGGAGCCATACCGTATCCACCGCGCGCCGCTTCACCCTGCATGAGCTGGAAATCAATCCCGACAACCCCCTGCAGTACTATTTCGGGGATGAGCTGGTTGATCTCGAGCCGGTTACCGTCAGTGCTGTGGACGGCGAGGGCCAGACCGTGGAGCACACCTTCTACCAGAGCCAGTTCGGCACCATCGCCGACCTCGGCAACCAGCTGGCGGCATTCGGTGGCTGGCCCACCTTCAATGGCACCATCTTCGCCTTCAACGACGTCAACCAGGAAAACCTGCGCGGCCTGGAAAACTGGATTAACTTTGGCCAGGCCGAGAGCCTGGACGACATTCTCGAGGCCACCAGAACCATTGGAATTCCCTGGGTGAACACCATCGCCGCCGATCGCAGCGGCGAGGGTTTTTACGGCGACATCTCGACCGTGCCCAATGCCTCGCAGCAGCTGATCGACAGCTGCGTGCGCGGCCCCATTGCCACGCCCATCCTGGCGGTGGCCGGTATCGTGACGCTGGACGGTTCAGACCCGGACTGCCAGCTGGGTAACGATGAGGGCGCGCCGGAGAACGTGCTGGGTTTTGACAAGCTGCCGAAACTGCGCACCACCGATTATGCGGCCAACGCCAACGACAGCTACTGGTTGCCGAACCCGCGCAACCTGCTCACCGGGTTTAGCCGGGCCATAGGCCCCGAGGAATACCCGCAGACCATTCGCACCCGCCTTACCTTCGTGCAGGCCGAACAGCGCCTGGCCGGTGAGGATGATGTCGACGGCGACGGCCTGGGCAACCAGCAGGTGCGCGATATCCTGACCTCGGCGCGCAACCACGCGGCGGAGCTGGTCAATGACGACGTGGTCGCAATCTGCGAGGCGGTCGGCGACTGGTCGCCCTACGGCGCCTCCGATGCCACCATGGCCCAGGCCTGCGAGGTGCTGGCGGCCTGGGACAAGCGCCACCAGATCGACAGTGTCGGCGGCCATATCTTCTACGAGCTGTGGCAGCGTATAGGCAGCCAGGGCAATCTGTGGGCGGTGCCCTTCGATGCCACCGACCCGGTGAACACCCCCAACACCCTGAATACCGGTAATGAGGCTCTGGTGGAAACTGTGCGCCAGGGGCTGGCGGACGCGGTCGCGCTGTTCGAGGACAACGGCATCGCCCTGGATGCACCCTGGGGCGAGGTACAGTTTGTGGAGAAGAATGGCGAGCGTATCCCGATTCCCGGCGGTTCCGGGTCCATGCTGTTCAGCGTGATCAGCGCGGGCTTCGTCGAGGGCGAGGGTTATTCCAATGTGCGCGCCGGCAACAGTTACATCCAGGCGGTGAGCTGGGATGAAAGCGACTGTCCCGACGCCAATGCGGTGCTCACCTATTCGCAGTCGACCGACCCCGCCTCGCCGCACTACGCCGACGCAACGCGCCTGTACTCCGAGAGCGGCTGGATCGATATGCCGTTCTGTGAGATCGACCGCGACGCCCAGGAAATCCGGCGGGCAACTATCGAGGAATAAGCAGCGGAGCCCCGGTCAGGGCTCGATGAAGTCGGTCACTTCCAGGTTGAAACCGGAGAGGGCGTTGAAGTGTATGGGCGCCGACATCAGCCGCATCTTGCCCACGCCCAGGCGCTTGAGGATTTGTGAGCCGGTGCCGATCACCCGGTAGTTCTGTTGCCCGGTGGAATCGGCGGGGCCGGGCACAACGGGTGGTTCGGGGAACTGCACGACTTCCGCCAGCGCCTGTTCCGGGGTGGTCTCCTGGCCAATCAGCACCACCGCACCCTTACCCTCGGCGGCAACCGCCGCCATGGCCCGGCGGTAGGACCAGCCTTCAGAGCCCTCGATACGCGTCGCCAGCACATCGCGCAGGGTGTTCAGGGACTGCACCCGCACCAGCACATCCTCGGACTCGTCGATATCGCCGCAGGTCATGGCGTAGTGCACGGTATCGTCAATCAGGTCGAGAAAGGTGTGCAGCTGGAACTGGCCGAACTCGGTGTCCACGGTTTTGGAATTTCTCAACTCCACCGATTGCTCGTGCAGGGCCCGGTACTCGATCAGGTCGGCGATGGTGCCCATGCGCAGGCCGTGCTTCTCGGCAAACACTTCAAGCTCGGGGCGGCGCGCCATGGTGCCGTCCTCGTTCATGATTTCCACGATCAGGGCCGCCGGTTCGAAACCGGCCATGCGCGCGAGGTCGACCCCGGCTTCGGTGTGACCGGCCCGGCGCAAGACGCCGCCGGGTTTGGCCACCAGCGGGAAAATATGCCCCGGCTGGTTGATGTCCGAGGGTTTGGCATTGGCCGCCACCGCGGTCAGTGCGGTGTGGGCGCGCTGCAGCGAGCTGATGCCGGGACCCTTTTTCTCGGCCGCATCGATGGACACGGTGAAGTTGGTTTCGTGCTGCGAGCGGTTGTCGCGCACCATCAGCGGCAGCTGCAGCTGGCGGGCCCGCTCTTCCGTGATGGGCATGCAGATCAGGCCGCAGGCCTCGCTGGAGAAGAAGGTGATGATCTCCGGCGTCACTGCCTCGGCGGCAACAATCAGGTCACCCTCGTTTTCGCGGTCCTCGTCATCCATGAGGATGACCATTTTGCCGGCGCGGATGTCGTCGAGAATGTCCGGTACGCTGGACAGGGCCATGGCCGTTACCTTTTAGTTGAGTTCGATAGCGACAGCGGTGGCTTCACCACCGCCGATGCACAGGGCGGCAATGCCGCGTTTCTTGCCCAGTTTCCGCAGCGCGTACATCAGGCTGACGATGATGCGGGAGCCGGTGGAGCCAATGGGATGGCCCTGGGCGCAGGCGCCGCCATGGATATTGACCCTGGCGTGATCCAGGCCGAGCTCGTCAATGGCCAGCATGGTCACCATGGCGAAGGCCTCGTTGATCTCGAACAGGTCCACGTCGGCGACGCTCCAGCCGGTTTTGTCGAGCAGCTTGTTGATGGCGCCGATGGGGGCGATGGTGAATTCGCCGGGGGCCTGGCTGTGGCGGGCATGGCCGACCATGGTCGCCATGGGGCTCAGGCCGCGGGCGCTGGCTTCACTGCCGGCCATCAGCATCAGCGCCGAGGCGCCGTCGGAAATGGAACTGGCGTTGGCGGCGGTAATGGTACCGTCTTTGGCGAAGGCGGGACGCAGGCTGGGGATCTTGTCGATAGCGGCCTTGTGCGGCTGCTCGTCGTCTGCCACGACGGTCTCGCCCTTGCGGGTGCGCACGGTGACCGGCGCAGTCTCCGCCTTGAGTGAGCCGTCCTCGATGGCGCGCTTGGCGCGGGTCAGGGACTCGACGGCGAAGGCGTCCATCTGCTCCCGGGTCAGGCCTCTTGCGTCGGCGGTTTCCTGGGCGAAGCTGCCCATGGCACGGCCGGTGTAGGCGTCTTCCAGACCATCCAGGAACATGTGATCGAAAATCTGGCCGTGGCCGGTGCGCAGGCCGGCGCGGGAGCCCGGAGGCAGCAGGTGCGGGGCGTTGCTCATGCTTTCCATGCCGCCGCTGATTACCACCTTGTTGGTGCCGGCAAGGATGGAGTCGTAGCCGTAGATTGTTGCCTGCATACCGGAACCGCAGGCCTTGTTGACGGTCACCGCGCCGGCGGCAACGGGAATACCGGCGCCGATTGCCGCCTGCCGGGCGGGACATTGCTTGAGCCCGGCGGGGAGCACGCAGCCCATGAAGACCTCGTCCACGGCGCTGGCTTCGACACCGCTGCGCTCCAGGGTCGCGGCAACCGCGGTCGCGGCGAGCTCGGGGGCGGGCACAGCGGCGAGGCTGCCCTGCAGGCCGCCCATGGGGGTGCGGGCGCCATCGACAATGACTACGGTTTCCTGGCTCATAATATTCCGGGGTAAGGCTTGAAAAAGGGCGCCCATTTAGCCACAGGCGCCTGTTTTCCTCAAGCGCGCTCAGTGGCGAACAGCTTGCCGCGAACCGCTTCCCGGTAGGCGCCGGGGGTCATGCCCACCTGCTCCCGGAACAGCTTGCCGAAGTGACTGACATCCTGCAGGCCCACCTGCCAGGCGACTTCCGCCAGCGACAGGTTGCTGTGGCGTAACAGTTCCCGGGCCTGTTGCACCCGCAGTCGCTGCAACCAGGCCTGGGGGGACAGTCCGGTGGCCTGGCGGAAGCGGCGATTGAGGGTGCGGGCGCTGATGCCCAGCTCGCTGGCGGCTGCCTGTACCGTGGGCCTGCCCGCCAGCCGGTCCTGAAACCACTGCTGCGCTTCCAGCACGGTTTCGTCGTGGTGACTCTGCACGCCCTCGGTCTGGAAGGCGGCGGCGCGGAAAGGGCGGCGGATTTCCGGTGAGAACTGGTTTTCCACCGCCCGGGCGACCCCGCTGCCGTACCAGTCCTCGACCACGTGGACCATCAGGTCGGCGATGGAATTGACGCTGCCGACACAGTAGATATTGTCGCTCTGGGTAATCAGGTGACGGCTCTTCAGTTGTACCCCGGGGTAGTCCCGGGCAAAGCGCTCGAGGTAGTTCCAGTGGGTGGTGGCGGGCTTGCCGTCCAGCAGCCCGGCCTCGGCCAGCAGGCAGGTACCGGTGCCCACCGCGCAGACCCGGGTGCCGCTGGCGGCGATCCGGGCCAGCTCGGGCAGCCACTTCCGGGTGCTGTTGATCGCCGCTGCGGGATTGCGCCAGATCGCCGGGATGATCAGCAGGTCCAGCGCCGGCAATTCCCGGTAACTGCTGTCCGGGCTCAGGGTCAGGCCGCCGAACAGGGTCACCGGCGCACCGGTGGCCGCGGCCAGGGTGTGACGGACACCGGGACTGAGCCGGGATTTCACCCGGGCGATCTGCCCGGCGGCGTGGAGGATTTCCAGCGGCAGGGTGATACTGGTGGCCAGGGCCCGGGGGTAGAGCAGGGCGGCAATCTGGTACATGGGCGTTGCCTGTCTTAAAAACCACAGTATATGGCAGATATACTATAAATTCCTGCGCTGCCTGCCCGTACACTGCTGTGATCAGTCGCACAGCAGCGGAGTTTTTATCATGTCGGGCCAGCCTTTACCGGTCATCGTCAGTTTGGGTGGATACAATGGCGCCGGGCGCGCTTCCGGGCATCATGCGCTTGCCCGCATGGGCTACGAGGCCCTGGACCGTGACCAGCAGCAGCGCACCCTGGCCGCCCTGGCACGGATGATGGGGCTCGCCGACCCCGCCGGGCAGGAACAGTACATTCTGGAGCATACGCTGATCCGGCGTATCGAAACCCAGCACTTCGACGTTGACTCCGTACTCTGGAACCAGCGTTTTCCCACCGAGAGCAACGGCCATCCGGTCAATTTCGACATCGAGCGCCGCCACCTGCCGGACGATATTCCGCCCAGCTGGAAAGTCACCCCCACCTCGGTAACCCACGTCAACGTGAATATCCAGGGCCACCAGGAGTTCCTGCTGCCCACCAACCGCGAGTTCGAGGTCAAGGCCGCCGGGCAGCTGCCCACCGGCTATGAGCCGGGCAAACTCTACGCCTCGCGCAGTCATCCCCGGGGCCTGCAAATGACCGTGTGCGCCGCGTCCGACGCGCTGGGGAACCTGGGCCTGGACTGGGAGATGATCCAGCAGCGGGTACCGGCGGACATGATCAGTGTCTACGCCGGCAGTGCCATGGGGCAGCTGGACAGCTACGGCGCCGGCGGCATGCTCAAGGCCCGTTACAACGGCAAGCGGGTGACCTCCAAGTATTGCCCCCTGAGCCTGGCCGAGATGCCCTCGGATTTTATCAATGCCTATGTGCTGGGCGCGATGGGCTCTACCGGTGCCACCCTCGGAGCCTGTGCCTCTTTCCTCTACAACCTGAAAAACGGTATCGCCGATATTCGCGCCGGCCGGGCCCGGGTGGCCTTTATCGGTGCCGCCGAGGCGCCGGTGAATGCCGAAGTGATGGAGGGCTACGCGGCGATGGGGGCGCTGGCCACCGACAAGGAACTGCGACAGCTGGACGGCCTGGCCCCGGGGGACAAGCTGGACCATCGGCGGGCCTGCCGGCCCTTTGCCAATAACTGCGGTTTCACCATTGCCGAATCGGCGCAAATGGTGGTGCTGATGGATGACGCCCTGGCGCTGGAACTGGGCGCCACGGTTTATGGCGCGGCCACCGACGTGTTCGTCAACGCCGATGGCTACAAGAAGTCGATTTCCGGCCCGGGGGTGGGTAACTACATCACCATGGCCAAGGCAGTGGCCGCAGTCCGCGCGATTCTCGGCGAACAGGCGGTTCGCGAGGGTGGCCTGGTGCAGGCCCACGGCACCGGCACCCCCCAGAACCGGGTGACCGAGTCGGAGATTCTCAGCCGCACGGCCGCGGCCTTTGGCATCGACAGCTGGCCGGTGGTGGCGCTGAAGAGCTATCTCGGCCACTCCCTGGGCGCCGCTTCCGGCGACCAGGTCACCGCCACCCTGAGCATGTGGCACCACGGCCTGATTCCCGGCATTACCACCATCGATGCGCTGGCTGACGACGTGCGCACCGAGCACCTGGCCTTCAGCAGGGAGCACCGGCGCTTTGACCCCGCGCGGGCCCAGTACGCGGTAGTGAACTCCAAGGGTTTTGGCGGCAACAACGCCTCGGCGACCCTGCTCAGCCCCACGGCGACCATGAGCCTGCTGCAAAAGCGCTGCAGCGCCCGCCAGTGGCAGGACTGGCAGGCCGCCAACGAGGCGGTGGTGCAGGCGCAGGCCGATTACGACGAGGGCATGATAGCCGGCACCATCGAGCCGGTGTATCGCTTTGACCATGGGGTGCTCGGCGATGCCGACGTGGAACTGGATGCGCGCAAAGTCCGGGTGGGCGGCTACGAGGTCAACCTCGACCTGGAAAACCCGTTCTGAAGCGAGCAGGACGAGCGGGTATACTGTGGGGTCAGACCTCAGCAGGGAGTCGTCAATGCAACCGACAGCAGAGCTTGAACCCGTGGAGCCGTTCCTGGAATCCAGCTTCTATATCGACGCCGATGCGCCGGCGATCCAGCGTTTCGCCCGCGACCATGCCGGTACCGGCGACGACCTGAGCCGCGCGGTGTGGCTCTATTACGCCGTGCGCGACGGTATCCGCTACAATCCCTACGCGGTGGGTGTCGAACCAGCGTCCTTTCGTGCGTCCGCGGTCCTGGCCGCCGGCGAGGGCTGGTGCGTACCCAAGGCGGTGCTGCTGGCCGCCGTGTGTCGCGCCAGCGGCATTCCCGCCCGGCTCGGTTTCGCCGACGTGCGCAATCACCTCTCTACCGAGCGCTTGCGCGAGTCCATGGAAACCGAAATATTCTACTTCCACGGCTATACCACCATCTTCCTGGAAGGTCGCTGGGTCAAGGCCACGCCGGCCTTCAACCGGGCGCTGTGCGACAAGTTTGGCCTGCGGCCGCTGGAGTTCAACGGCCGCGAGGACAGCATTTACCACGAGTTCGACCAGGCGGGTAACCGCCACATGGAGTACCTCAACGATCGCGGTGAGTACCCGGACCTGCCCTTCGATGACATCATGGCGGTGTTCAGGGAACACTACCCGCGCATGATGGCCCAGCTCAATGCGGCGCCGGCTCTTGCTGCCGGGGACTGGCAGGCCGACGTGGAACGCGAAATCGCGCGCTGATCCGGGGCTTACTGGACGTAGACCCCGTGGCTGCCCAGCCAGCGTTCGTCCAGTACCCAGATAACCCGGTTTACATCCGCCTCGGCGCTGACCAGCGCGGCGGCCCGGGACTGGGTTCGCGCCAGCTTCACCTGCGCCGCCAGCATCTCTGCCGAGTCTGCGCTGGCCGTGGTCAGCTGCGGGAACAGAATGCGCAAACCCTGGATCGCCGACATCTGCGCCGAACGCGGGCTGGACATGCGTGCACTGCCATTGTCCAGCGACAGCACCCGGAACTGGTAAGGGTAGGCCGCCAGTTGTTCATCCGCCTCCAGCAGGTCATTCAGTTCAGCGACGCGATAGTCGAGGGTGAATAACCACCACAGCAGGCCGATGGCGACAACGCCGGCGAGCAGGTAGAGGTAGCGGCGGCTGAATTCGTCCAGGCCGCTTGTTTGCCGGGGTTGATTCATCATGCATCACCTCTCGATGGGGTGGGCTGACCTTCAGGCGCAAACCTGCCGGCGACCTGAAGGCTGGCATGTCTTCCCGCCTCTGCTGCTGCATCAGCAATGGTCGCCAGGTGTATTCGATGCTAACATGGATTCAACAAAAGCTGGACACAATAAAAATGCTGGGAGAACCATACCATGAGAAACGCACGGCGATTGTTGCAAACGGGTCTGCTGCTGGCGGTTTGCACTGTAGTTTTCACGGGCTGCAGCGACAGCGACAACATTCACCCCGGCGTCGAACTGCAGGACAATATCCTGGTGTTTACCGATGCGCGTTTCTCCCGGCGTCTGGTGCAGGATATCGTAGACGAACACGAGGCCAATCCCGAGGTAGCGCTGCAGGATGAAATCCTGGGACCCAGGGTGAGCCTGGTCAAGCTGATGGGCAAGACCAACCATTTCGGCATTGACATCCAGCTCCAGCCGCCGGAGTACATCGATTATCACGCAACGGTTCCCGAGACCCGGGTGTGGATCGCTGAATATCCTGGGACCCGCGACCTCGACCTGCAGACCGACGACACCGGCTGGTGGACCATGTACGTGGTAAAAGATCGCGATGTTGACCTGGAGTTCTCGTTCATATTCGAGAAAGAGGACTGGGTCACCACCAAGACCAACGTCAATGTCATCGATGATAATGACAACACCGACTTTGCCATCCAGTTTATCGATCCCTATTACTACCAGTACGGGATGCTGCCGTTTGTCGAGAGCATGATGCGCAGCAATGGCTACCCCAATTTCTTCTTTTCCAATGCGATGGTCGTTACCGTGGGCAAGTCCTGGGGTTCCATGCACGATGATCGCCTGCCTCACGGGGATCCGGGGGCGCTGGTTTCACTGTCGCCAGAAACACCGGACGCAATCGGCCCGATTTACTTCAACGCCTCGGTGATTCCCGACCTCAGTCAGGAGAGCGTGTCGGTAGATGGCGGCGTCACCTGGCTGAACATGCCGGTGAATGGAACCTACAAGGTAACCGCGCACAAGGAGGGCGTTATCTATCCCACCGTGACCTTTCGTATCGACCAGACGGATATCGAGGCCGGCGTGGAACTGTTCATCGCTTCACCCCCCGATTCGCTGGAAGGTGACAATGACTCGCCGCCGGGGGAGTACTGAAGCGGGGCAAACAACTTTCCTCTCTCTGTACCTGAAAAGCGAGCGATAGATCCTCAGAGCGCGCGGAAGTCACAGCGCAGAAGAGTGCTCCGCACTGAGGCGGGGCGTGCTACCTGAACTACTTTCGCTCAGTTATCATTGACGCAAGTCCACATGACTGCAAACGCGAGCTGCGGGAAGTTCGCATCGCCGTTACCGTCAAAAGTCTTGTTTCCGGGAGAGCTGCAGGACGTGGTTTCAGGTTGGCAGTAACCGCATACATCACCGCATGTGCCGCCATATTGGTCCACTCTGTCAAAGCCGAGTTGTTGGCAAATGCGGTCGGCCTCGTATACACCTTCGTTGTCGGCAGATACCCATGCACTATTGGCATCAGCCTCACATACCGTCCATGGGTCTCCACTGACCAGATCATTGCTGGTTACACATTGCTCTGCCAGTACCGGTGGGTCGCCGAGGGGAGGCGTGCAAACTGACTCTATGGTGCAGCTTCCACCATTGGCTTCAACAACAAAGTCTTCCTCGCAGGTTCCAACAAGAGTGGTCCCGTCATTACAGCCCGAGACCTCAATCGACTGAATAGTTGCAGGAGCTTCCAGATCGTTTGTCAGTTCCGCAGGGAATTCAGAAACGGTAACTGGAGCAGGGTTTTCTGAAAACAAATACTCGGTGTAGGCAACGAGCGCATTAGCGTTGGACACTAACCAGTTTCCCGAGAGTGAGGATAGGGCAAGCCCGGAGGCAATCGCCATCATCGAGAGTATCCTGGTAGCTCTGGCACTTTTGCGAAGATTGAAAAGCCCCCCGACAATGACAGCAAGGCCCAGCAGCAATAGTCCAGTCTGCCCGAATATCGGGACCGGAAGAGCAGCTGCTGGTGGAGTGCTGTAATTGATTACTGCTGATTGCGCAGAGGCGAATAGAGGGACCATAAAAATCAACAGCCCCGAAATAAGACGAGTGAATCTCGATTGCATGGTTCCTTCCTTATGATTTATTTGTTTATGGCTGGGAGTCTAGCTACTCGAGGGCGACCACTCAAGCAATTATGGCATTCGAGAAACAATGAGGCTGCGCGGCGTGACACCGGCTTTGTCCAATTCAAGCTTGTCTTGCGCTTTTCGTCGCCGCTCTTGGCTGTCTTCTGGACCTTTAAATCGACCGACCGTTAATTTTCGCCGAAAGCAACACAGTGGTTTCCCTGCCGTTATCTCCTTCCTCCCTGATCAGCACACCCGTGCCCACGCCCAACCAGGTCCGGGTGACACCACCTATAGGAAATGGCCCACTGACCTGACTGTCAGACTCGAACAAACAGGTGTCGAAGGTGCCCGCTGGCACCGTGACCGTGCGTCGGCCGCGGTAGGTTTTTACATCCGTGACCTGAATGGACTGGGTGAATGTTTCACCACGGGCACTGGTTTTCTCACGGGCGGTATAGGTTTGGCTGTAACTCTGGCCTGGCGCCAGAAAGTCGGGCCCAATCAGCCCGTCAACCTGCCTCTGATCATAGCGGCCGAAAATCCGCGGAGATTTGGCCGAATCTGATTGCTGAAGAAATACCCGGGCCCGGATGATGAATGGTATACACGACGGGGGTATCTGCCAGAAAGCAAAAAGCCCCGATATACGGGGCTTTCGAGCCGGTAATTGTGATCTCGGGGGATTCCAAATTACCTATGAATGGCGGTGGGCCAGGGATTCGAACCCCGGGAGGCTCTCGCCTCAACGGTTTTCAAGACCGCCGCTTTCGACCACTCAGCCAGCCCACCGAAAAACCAGATAGTTTGTGCCTTCGCCCGGGGGCGAGGAAGGCGAGATTATACCGTTATCGAAATCAGGCACAAGAGGCGAAGTGCCTCCCGTGCCTATATTTCAGCCTTTTTAGTTGCCGGATGCCGCCTCGGCCATCGGCACGCCGGGCAGCGGGCCGCGGGGGTCGTTACTGGCGCGGGCTTCAACCCGGCCACTGTGCGCTGCCGGCGGGGCTACCCGGTCGCTGAACAGCGGCGGGTGCCCGGTGCTGATTGCCACAGACTCAACCGGCTTCGGCTCAACCCGTGGATCGTTAACAGCGAGACCCTCGGCGGTGATGCCGGCAGGTGCCGCTGCCGGGGCAGGGGGCTCGGCAGCGACTGCGGGGGCTGAGGGCGCCGCTGCTGCTGCCGCGGGCTCAGGCTGGGCCTCGGCCACGGGCGCTTTCGCGGCCGGCGCTTCCGGGGCGGTGGCCACGGGTTCCGGCGCGGCGTCAGTTTTGGCCTCCTGCTGTGCGGCTGGCGCTTCCGGGGCGGCAGTGGCTGCCGGCTGCTCGGCGCTGGCAGCCGCAGGCTCTGGCTTGGCAGGCGGCGGAGACTGTGGCGCCGGCGCCGCTTCGCTCTTGCTGCTGTCAGCCAGGTCGGCGACCGCCGCGGGCGCTGCCGCTTGTTCCGGTTTCGCATCCTGCCCTTCAGCGGGCTTGCGGCTGCGACGGCGGCGCTGCGGTTCGCTGCGCTTCATGTCCGCCGGGCGCTTGCGGGGCTGGCCCTCGCGTTGCTCCTGCGGCTGCTCGGCTGCGCTCTGCTTGCTGTCGTTGGCCGCTTCGGCGCTCACTTCCTGCTTGCTGCTCTGGCCGTCGCGGTTGTTGCGGCGCCGGTTGCGGCTGTTGCCATTGCTGCGCTGCTCGTCGCTGCGCTGGCGTTTCTGCTTGTCGCCGGTTGCACCGTCGCGCTGCTTGTCCTGCTGCTTGCGGCTGTCGTCCTGGCGTTCGCCGCGCGCTTGTTGCTCACCGCTGCGCCGGTTGCGGTTGCGGTTACGGTTGTTGCGATTGCCCTGGGATGACTTCTGGCCCTGGCGCTGCTGCTCGCCGCTGGCCTTTTTCGGCGCTGCTTTGGGCTGCTCTTCCTCCGCACCGCCGGACAGGGCGGCCCACAGGCGAGCCAGCAGTCCCGGTTGCGGTTGTGGCGCTGCGGCCTGTTGTTTCGGCTTGCGCTGCTGGCCCGCCTTCTGCTTCGGCTGCTGGGCGGGCTTTTCCGCCGCTTCCGGCGCCGGGCCGCGGGGCGCCAGGGCTTTAACCGCGGCTTCCTGCTGCGGAATGGCGGCCGTGTGCGTATCGGAGATGGACTCTACATCCGGCGGGGCCATCTCGATCTTGTAGCTGATCTCGTGGTCACCATCGACTTCGTCGTCGCGCAGGCGTTGCACTTCGAAGTGTGGTGTTTCCATGTTGGGGTTGGGCACAACCAGTACCCTGACCCGGGCCTCGCGCTCGATGTCGCTCAGCGCGACCCGCTTTTCATTGAGCAGGTAGGCGGCCACGTCCAGCGGTACGATGGCCCGCACCTCGGCGCTGCGGTCCTTGATCGCTTCCTCTTCCAGCAGGCGGAGGATCGACAGGGCCAGCGACTTGGTGTCGCGGATCGTGCCCTGGCCGGTACAGCGGGGGCAGACCTTGGCGCTGGTTTCACCCAGCGACGGGCGCAGGCGCTGGCGCGACATTTCCAGCAGGCCAAAGCGGGAGATGCGGCCGACCTGGACCCGGGCACGGTCGATGCTCAGGGCATCGCGCATCCGGTTTTCCACCTGGCGCTGGCTCTTGGAAGCCAGCATATCGATAAAGTCGATAACGATGAGGCCGCCCATGTCGCGCAGGCGCAGCTGGCGGGCGATTTCATCAGCCGCTTCCAGGTTGGTTTTGAGCGCGGTTTCCTCGATGTCCTTGCCCTTGGTGGCGCGGGCGGAGTTGATGTCGATGGAGACCAGGGCCTCGGTGGGGTCGATGACGATGGAACCGCCGGAGGGCAGCCGAACCTCGCGCTGGAACGCGGTCTCGATCTGGCTCTCGATCTGGAAGCGGTTGAACATGGGAATGCTGTCTTCGTAGATCCGCAGCTTGTTCTTGAACTGCGGCATCACCAGGCTGACAAAGTCCTGGGCCTGCTTGAAGGCGTCAGCGGAATCGATCAGCACCTGGTCGATATCGTCGCGCAGGTAGTCGCGGATCGCCCGGATGATAACGTTGCTCTCCTGGAACAGCAGGGTCGCGGGTTTGACTTCCTCGTTGGCCTGGGTGATCTTTTCCCACAGCTGCAGCAGGTAGTTGAGGTCCCACTGCAGTTCTTCCGAGGAGCGGCCAACACCGGCGGTACGGATGATAACGCCCATGCCATTGGGGATTTCCAGGGCCGAGAGGGCCTCGCGCAGCTCAGACCGGTCGTCGCCGTCGATGCGGCGGGAGATGCCGCCGGCGCGGGGGTTGTTGGGCATCAGCACCATGTAGCGGCCGGCGAGGGAGATAAAGGTGGTGAGGGCGGCGCCCTTGTTGCCACGCTCTTCTTTATCTACCTGGACGATGATTTCGGTGCCTTCCTTGACCACGTCCTTGATCTTGACCCGGCCATCGCCGTCGGGCTTGCGGTAAAAATACTCGCGGGCAATTTCCTTCAGCGGCAGGAAGCCGTGGCGCTCGGCGCCGAAGTCGACAAATGCGGCTTCGAGTGAGGGCTCAACGCGGGTGATCTTGCCCTTGTAGATGTTGGATTTTTTCTGGATACGGGTGCGATTCTCTATATCCAGGTCGTACAGTCGCTGGCCATCGACCAGCGCAACGCGCAACTCTTCGGGTTGAGTCGCATTGATTAACATTTTTTTCATAAGTGCCTAAGCCTATAGTGAGCAGGCCTGGCCGGGCAGGAATCAGTGTGCAGGCCCTAAACAGCAAGGCCTTGGGGGAGGGCGGTCGTGCACGCTAAACGCGTGTTTTAAGTGCCTTGTGGGCACGGGGGCTTGAATGCCACTCCCGGCATCCAGGTATTCTTTTCTACTTTGCCACACAGGGTGGCCGTATCAGCGTCGGGGGGAATGGTACTCACTCCGCCTTTTTGGTAGTGTCGCAGCACCTGGGGCTGGCGACGACGCTGTTAAATCTGATTCGGTGTCCCGGCAGTCATTATCTGCTCGGTTTCAGTCATCGTCTTTATATGCGTGGATTAGTCGGGTTTTGCCCGTCGCGCATTGACGTCCATTGTATGATTGCGGCTGGCGGTACCATGCGTATTTCATCGGCAGGCCCAAACATCGCCAGTGGTTTGATGCGTCGCCGGCACCGGTTGGTCGCGGGCGGCGGCAATCACACGCCGCGGACTATAGCACCTATTGCAGGAAAATTAAACGAATTCCGTAGCTTATGTCAGATAGCGAAGAAAACAGGCCAACAGTCCGCCACCTGGCCGTGGATGAGAACTCCGCCGGCCAGCGCCTGGACAACTTCCTGACCCGGGAATTGCGCGGCGTGCCGCGCACCCGGCTTTACAAGGCGATGCGCAAGGGCGAAATCCGGGTCAACAAGGGGCGGGTAAAGCCGGACCACCGGCTCGCCGCCGGCGACCTGGTGCGGGTGCCGCCACTGCGCACGCCGCCACCCTCGGAGGCGCCGACCATTCCCCGCTACTGGTCGGAACAGCTGGCCGCGCGGGTCATCTACGAGGACAGGGGCCTGCTGGTGGTCGACAAGCCCTCCGGGCTGGCGGTCCACGGCGGCAGCGGGCTCAATTACGGCATGATCGAGTGCCTGCGGCAGATGCGACCGGAGGACCGCTACCTGGAGCTGGTCCACCGGCTGGACCGGGATACCTCCGGCCTGATCATGGTGGCCCGGCGCCCGGCGATTCTCAGGGAGCTCCATCGCCAGCTGCGCGAGGACAAGGTCGACAAGCGCTACCTGGCGCTGGTGCCCGGCAAGTGGCCGCGCAAGCTGAAGCGGGTCGAGGCGCCGCTGCAGAAGAACGTGCTGCAGTCGGGAGAACGCATGGTGCGGGTGTCCCGGGAGGGCAAGCCCTCCATCACCGAGTTCAGTGTGATTGAGCGCTTCCCCGGGGCGACCCTGGTGGAGGCCAAACCAGTCACCGGGCGCACCCACCAGATCCGGGTCCACGCCCAGCACGCCGGCTTCCCCCTGCTCGGCGACGACAAGTACGGCTCCGACCAGGGCGCCGCCCTGGGCCAGCAACTGGGCCTCAAGCGGCTGTTCCTGCACGCCGTCAGGCTGCGCCTGCGGCTGCCCGAAACGGGCCGCCTGGAGCTGGAGGCGGCGCTCGATGAAGAGCTGGAAAGCGTTTTAACTAAGCTCCGTAAGTAATTGCTGATTATGGTTATATTTGATTGGGATGGCACCTTGTGCGACGCCGTCAGCCACATCGTGGCCTCGGTTCAGGCGGTGGCCCGGGAGCTGGGCCTGCCGGTACCCAGTGACGCCGAGGCGGCCAACATTATCGGCCTCAGCCTGCCCCGGGCGATGGAGGTGCTGCTGCCGCAGGAGTCGCCGCAGCGGCTGCAGGCCCTGTCCTAGGGGCAGGGTAGCCCCGCCTGGCGCAGCAGGCGATTGGTGGCAATTAAGGGCAGGCCCTCCAGGCTGGTGGGATCATCGCCGATCATGCGCTCAAACAGGCTGATCCCCAGCCCCTCGCACTTGAAGCTGCCGGCGCAGTCGTAGGGCTGTTCCCGCTGCAGGTAGGACTGGATTTCTTCTTCTGCCAGGGCGCGGAACTCCACCGCGAACGGCACCAGTGCCGTCAGCTCCAGCTGCCGCGACCGGGCCACCAGCGCCACCCCGGTATAAAAGGACACGCGGCGGCCGGCACTGGCGCGCAGCTGGGCCGCGGCGGCCTGGTGATTCCCCGGCTTGCCAATGCAGTCGCCGGCAATGCTCGCCACCTGGTCGCTGCCCAGCACCAGCGCCGCGGGAAAACGGCTGGCGATGGCGCGCGCCTTGGCCAGGGCCAGGCGGCTGGCGAGGACCTCCGGGGCCTCCCCGGGCAGGGGCTTTTCATCCACCGCCGGCGCCTCGCAGGTGAAGGGAATAGCCAGCCGTTCCAGCAGTTGCCGGCGGTAGGGTGAGGTGGAGGCGAGAATCAGTTCCATGGGGGTAAAACAATCCTGTGAATAAGTCGGAGAACTGCTTGTATTTTATAGAATTTTTTTTGACAAAGGGGGGTTGCCTCACTATGATGCGCGCCTATGTTGACTGAGCCCCTCCCCAGCACGCTGGACGTCCGCAAGGCGGCAGCGCGTGGAGTGAGCATTAGCGGTGCGTTGAACCTCGCCAATTTGCCTCGATTTACAGCCTTGTTGGCTGCCGAACAGGGGGAGATTGACGCGGAATTAACGTTTTCCCGGGACGAGGAAAAGCAGCCGGTGATCGAGGTGTGCTACCAGGCAAAGGTGCTGGTAGAGTGCCAACGCTGCCTGCAGGCCATGCCCCTGGAACTGGCGGGAGAAAACACCCTGGGGATTGTCTGGACCGACGACCAGGCCAGGCACCTTCCCCGTCACCTGGACCCGTTGATAGTGCCGGAAGAGGGCGCGAATTTGTGGGAGTTGTTGGAGGACGAGCTGATTCTGGCCCTGCCTTCCTTTAACTACCACGACACTGAAGATTGTAAACAGATATTGTCCGACTATACCGGGCCGGCTCCTGACGAGGGCGAGGGCGACAACAAGCCCAATCCCTTCGACATACTGGCGCAGTTGAAAACGGACAAGTAAATCAGGAGTTAGCCCATGGCTGTGCAAAAAAGCAAGAAGACCCGCTCTCGTCGCGGGATGCGTCGTTCCCACGATGCCCTGTCCGGATCCACCCTGTCGGTAGACCAGACATCTGGTGAAACCCATCGTCGCCACCACGTGAGCGCCGACGGTTTCTACCGTGGCAAGAAAGTCGTCGACACCGGTTCCGACGACTAAGCACTTGTCCCGGCGGTCACCAGTACCGTTTATTTTCTCCGCGGAGACAGCCGTCTCCGCCGCCCCGGCAGCGCTGCCACCAGGAGCGCTGTCAACATTTCTGCCCCCTGAAAATACTGCCCCCCGTTGCCTGCTGCATCGTACAGCCGGGATGGCCCCTGCGCGGCACATCAGCCGGGCTGCCTAACACCGACAGACCACCCAGGAATACACCATGTCAGACAATTCACTCGCTTTTGTTTTCCCCGGACAGGGTTCCCAGAAAGTGGGCATGCTCGCCGCCGCCCACGACCAGTTCGCGGCGGTTCGCGATACCTTCGCCGAGGCCTCGGAGGCCCTGGGTTACGACATGTGGGACCTGATCCAGAACGGCGAACAGGAGGCGCTGAACCTCACCGAGACCACCCAGCCGGTGCTGCTGGCGTCATCGGTGGCGCTGTGGCGCGCCTGGCTGGCGGAGGGCGGGGCGCGCCCGGCGCTGATGGCCGGCCACAGCCTGGGCGAATTTTCCGCCCTGGTCTGCGCTGGCGCCCTGGATTTTGCCGACGGGGTACGCCTGGTGCGCAGCCGCGGCCAGTTCATGCAGACCGCCGTGCCGGTGGGCGAGGGCGCCATGGCGGCGATCATCGGCCTGGACGACGACGTCATTAACGATATCTGCAGCGCCACCGACGGGGTGGTGGCAGCGGTTAACTTCAACTCGCCGGGGCAGGTGGTGATCGCCGGTCACACGGCGCCGGTGGAAGCCGCGATTGCGGCGCTGAAGGAGGCGGGCGCGAAGCGGGCGATGCCGCTGCCGGTGAGCGCACCCTTCCATACGGAACTGATGAAGCCGGCGGGAGAGCGTCTGGCCGAGGCCATGGCCAGCATCGAGATCAGTACCCCGGAAATCCCGGTGGTGCACAATGTCCACGCCGCCACCGAGTCCGACCCCGGGGCTATTAGAGAGCTACTGGTGCAGCAGATTTACAGTCCGGTGCAGTGGACGCGGTGTGTGCAGGCAATGACCGATGCCGGTGTCAGCAGTGTCGTCGAGTGCGGCCCGGGCAAGGTGTTGAGCGGGCTTAACCGGCGCATCGACAAAGCCCTGGCCAGCTACTCGCTGGAAGAACCTGAATCCCTGGCTTCCGCCCGCCAGGAACTGGGCTGAGCCCGCCTATCCACCAGAGGAGATCGACAATGAGTGAAGACAGGAAGGTAGCGCTGGTTACCGGCGCCAGCCGGGGAATCGGCAGGGCCATTGCCGAGCAACTGGCCGCCGACGGTTACACCGTGGTGGGCACCGCGACCAGTGACGGTGGCGCGGAAAATATCAGCGCCTACCTGAAAGCGGCGGGCAACGACGGCTGCGGAATGAAACTGGACGTGGCCGATGACGACAATGTGGCTGAAGTGCTCAAGGCCATCGCCGGACAATTCGGCGCGCCCCTGGTGCTGGTCAACAATGCCGGTATTACCCGCGACAACATTCTCATGCGCATGAAAGCCGATGAATGGAGCGATGTGATCGACACCAACCTCAATGCCCTGTACCGGGTCAGCAAGGCCTGCCTGCGCGGCATGACCAAGGCCCGCTGGGGGCGCATCGTCAACATCACCTCGGTGGTGGGCTCCATGGGCAATATGGGCCAGAGCAATTACGCCGCCACCAAAGCCGGCGCCGAGGGCTTCTCCCGGGCGCTGGCGCGGGAGCTGGGCTCGCGTTCGGTGACCGTCAATTGTGTGGCGCCGGGCTTTATCGACACCGACATGACGCGCGAGCTCAACGAGGAGCAGCGGCAGCTGATGCTGGGCCAGATACCCCTGGGCCGGCTGGGGCAGCCCGAGGAAATCGCGGCGCTGGTGGGCTTTCTGTGCAGCGATGCAGCGGGCTACATCACCGGCGAAACACTGCATATAAATGGTGGTATGTATATGGCTTAACTGTTTGAATTGGCAGTTAATAGTTACCGGTGTGCGGCGCGCAAAAAAAATATTTATAACTCTTGGACAAAACAGAGTAAAATGCGCGCTCAGGCCGTGAATCAGGGTTTGAATCAGCACTAAATCTCAGGAGTGACAAATAATCATGAGCAGCATTGAAGAACGCGTTAAGAAAATCGTAGCGGAGCAACTTGGCGTGAAAGAAGAAGAAGTGCAGACGGAGGCCTCGTTTGTCGAGGACCTGGGCGCGGACTCTCTGGACACCGTGGAGTTGGTAATGGCTCTGGAAGAGGAATTCGAGACTGAAATTCCCGACGAGGAAGCCGAGAAAATTACCACTGTCAAGCTGGCGATCGACTACATCAACGAAAACCTCGCCTGATCCAAGCAGCTCCCCCGAGAAGCCGTTTCTATTTTTTGATAGAGCGGCTTTTCTTCTTTATGCTTCCCTATAATCCGATCCGAGAGGAGATGCTAAGTTGATTGGCAGAAGAGTCGTTGTGACAGGACTGGGCGTTGTCAGCCCCGTTGGCCATACCGTTGCCGAAACCTGGGAAAATATCCTCGCCGGGAAGAGCGGCGCCGCCCCGATCGAAGCCTTCGACACCTCCGCATACACCACGCGGTTCAGTGCCAGTGTGCGTGACTTCGACATGTCTCCCTACCTGGCTCCCAAGGACGCCCGGAAAATGGACACCTTCGTCCAGTACGGCATGGCCGCCGGTATCCAGGCGCTGGAAGACAGCGGCTTTGAGGTGACCGAGGAGAACGCCCCGCGCGTGGGCTGCGCCATCGGCTCCGGTATTGGCGGCATCGGCCAGATCGAAAAGAATACCGAGATCGTGGCCAACTCCGGCCCCCGGCGGATCTCGCCGTTCTTTGTGCCGGGCTCCATTATCAATATGATTTCCGGCAACCTGTCGGTGAAATACAACCTGCAGGGGCCGAACCTGGCGGTGGTTACCGCCTGTACCACCGGCACCCACAATATTGGCCTGGGCGCGCGGCTGATCGCCCTCGGCGATGCGGACGCCATGCTGGTGGGCGGCGCGGAAATGGCAACCACACCGGTCGGGCTGGGTGGTTTCGCCGCAGCCCGGGCGCTGTCGACCCGCAATGACGATCCCGAAGCGGCCTCCCGGCCCTGGGACAGGGATCGCGACGGCTTTGTGCTCGGTGATGGCGCCGGTGTCATGATGCTGGAGGAATACGAGGCGGCAAAAGCCCGCGGCGCGACAATCTACGCCGAGCTGTGCGGATTTGGCATGAGCGGTGACGCCTACCACATGACCCTGCCGCCGGAGGATGGTCGCGGGGCGGCGGCGTCCATGGCCAATGCGGTGCGCGATGCCGGTATCCCGGTGGACAAAATCAACTACATCAATGCCCACGGCACCTCGACCCCGGCCGGCGATGTCGCCGAGAGCAGGGCGGTGGAAACCGTGCTGGGCACCGCCGCGGAACAGGTTGCGGTGAGCTCTACCAAGTCCATGATCGGTCACCTGCTGGGTGCCGCCGGGGCCGTCGAGGCGATATTCTCGGTGCTGGCGATACGCGACCAGGTATGCCCACCAACCATCAACCTCGACAACCCGGACGAAGGGGCCAATCTCAACTACGTGCCCCACACGGCGCAGGAGCGGGAAATCCACAGCGTGCTCTCCAACTCCTTCGGCTTTGGCGGTACCAACGGTTCCCTGCTGTTCAGCAAGCCCGACTGACCGGGCCGGCGGTGTCTGCAACTGCGCTGATCTGGGTAGACGGCGAACGGGCATCGGCACTGCCGCTGCCCGACCGCGGACTGGATTTCGGCGACGGCCTGTTTGAAACCCTGCTGCTGCGCAGCGGCACTCCCCAGTTCCAGCAACTGCACCTGGAGCGCCTGGCCGCCGGGCTGCAAGTCCTGTCTTTTCCCGATTGCCTTGAGCGGGCTGCGGACTGCCTGCAGCAGGCCGCCGAGCACCTGCAGGCTCATGCCTGGGCTGCCCTGCGGCTCACGGTGACCCGCGGCGCGGCGCCGCGCGGTTATGCCCCGCCGGCCGCTGCCACCCCGAGGGTGGTGATCACCGCCGCGCCGCTAAGCCAGGATCGCAGCCTCTTCTCGCCGCCGCTTGCGCTGGACTGGGCGCACATGCCCTGGTCCAGCCAGCCCCAGCTGGCCGGCATCAAGCACCTCAACCGGCTGGAGCAGGTGCTGGTGGCCGCGCGGCTGGCGACAATGGACGCCGATGAACTGGTGGTTCTCGACCAGCAGGGCCAGGTCTGTTCGGTGAGTGCCGGCAACCTGTTTCTGCTGGAACAGGGGCGCCTGCTGACGCCTGCCCTGGAAACCTGCGGTATTGCCGGTACCCGGCGGCGGCTGGTGCTGGAACAACTCGCGCCGGCGCTATCCATTCCCGTCGCCGAGACCCACATCTCGCCGGCGCAACTGGCCGACGCGGACGCGGTCTTCGTCTGCAACAGCATCCGCGGGCTGCAGCCGGTGGCCAGTCTCGGCGAGCGCCGCTGGCATAACCATGAGCTCTGTCATGCCCTGCACGAGCAGTACCTGGGGGCGATGTCGTGCTGAAGAAACTCCTGTTGTCACTGCTGGTGCTGGCGGCGATCGTCGCCGTTGCGCTCAACCTGCTGCAGCAGCGCTGGCAGCAGCCGCTGGCCATTCCCGGGCAGGGCTACCTGCTCGACGTGGGTGCCGGTGAAACCCTGCGTTCGGTGGCGGCGCAGCTGGAGGCGGACGGGGTCACCGGCGACGGCTGGATGCTGCGCCTGTACGGCCGCTGGACCGGTCTCGACCAGCAGATCAAGCGCGGAGAATACCGTATCCCCGCGGGCACTACAGCCAGGGCCCTGCTGCAGCTGCTGCAGGAGGGCAGGGTGATCAGCTATCAGGTGACCCTGCCCGAGGGTATAAGCCTGTCCCGCGCCCTGGAAATTCTCGCCGCCAGCGACGAACTGCAGACCACGCTGGCCGGGACGGAGGATTCCCGCCTGCTGGCGCTGGCGGCTCCGTATGCGCATCCGGAGGGACTGTTTTTTCCCGACAGCTACCAGTTTGAACGGGGTGCAACCGACCACGATATTCTGCGCCGCGCGCGGGCGGCCATGATTCGGGTGCTGGAGGAGGAGTGGCAGGGCCGGGAGGAAGGGCTGCCCTATGACTCGCCCTACGAGGCCCTGGTCATGGCCAGTATCATCGAACGGGAAACCGGACTGGAGCACGAGCGCGGGGAAATAGCCGGGGTATTCGTGCGCCGGTTGAACCAGAACATGCGCCTGCAGACGGATCCCACGATCATTTACGGCCTCGGTGAGCGCTTCGATGGCAACCTGCGGCGCAGCCACCTGCGCGATGACGAGAACCCCTACAACACCTACCGGCACCGGGGCCTGCCGCCCACCCCCATTGCCCTGCCCGGGCGCGAGGCTATCCACGCGGCGCTGCATCCGGCGCCGGGGTCGTCGCTGTATTTCGTCGCCCGCGGCGATGGCGGCCACTACTTCAGCGACACCCTTGCCGAGCATCAGCGGGCCGTGCGTAAATACCAGCTGCAGCGGCGCGAGGACTATCGCTCGAGCCCGCCACCAGAATAAGAGAGAGCATGGAATCACGCGGATTGTTTATAACCGTCGAGGGCGGCGAAGGGGTTGGTAAATCGACCAACATGGCCTTCCTCGAGCAACACCTGACAGCGCTGGGTATCGACCTGGTGGTTACCCGGGAGCCCGGCGGTACCGCCCTGGGCGAGGATATTCGCGAGCTGTTGCTGCGGCCCAGGAGCAAGCCGATCGCCGACCGGGCTGAACTGCTGTTGATTTTCGCCGCCCGGGCCCAGCACCTGGCCGAGGTGGTTATCCCCGCGCTGGACGCCGGCCGCTGGGTGCTGTGCGACCGCTTTACCGATGCCACCTATGCCTACCAGGGCGGCGGCCGGCAGCTGCCCATGGCGGCAATCCGCGAACTGGAACAGCTGGTGCAGGGCGACCTCCGGCCGGACTATACCCTGTTGCTGGACGCCCCCGTGGATGTGGGCATGGCCCGGGCCCGGGAACGTGCCGAGCTCGACCGCTTCGAGCAGGAACAGGTCGAATTCTTTGAGCGGGTGCGGGCCACCTACCTGCAACTCGCCGGGGAGGGCAGCGGCCGCTACCGGGTGATCGATGCCGCCCTGCCGCTTGAAGATGTGGAGCAGCAGTTACAGGACGTCTGCGCTGAGCTGGCGACCTGCTGGGGAGTGCGGCAGCGGTGATGGAATTGACGGGGCTGCCAGTCAGCAGTGCGCCATTGCCCTGGCAGGGCGACACCTGGGCCCGGTTCAACCGCCAGTTGACCGAGGGCAACCTGCCCCACGCCCTGCTGCTCGCCGGCGCCGCCAACAGCGGCAAACGGCGCCTGGCACTGGCGCTGGCGCGCCTGTTGCTGTGCCAGTCCCCCAGCGGTGGACTCAACTGTGGCAGCTGTCACGCCTGTGAGCTCAGCGCCAGCGGCAGCCACGGCGACCTGCGCTGGCTGCAGCCGGAGGAAAAAAGCCGGGCGATCAAGATCGACCAGGTTCGCGACACGGTCAGTTTCGCCACCAAAACCGCTAACTTCGGCGCCCACAAGGTGGTGGTGATCGCCCCCGCAGACGCCATGAACACCAACGCCGCCAATGCCCTGCTCAAGTCGCTGGAGGAGCCGTCACCCGGTACCTTTCTGATCCTGGTCTGTGACCGCCTGCACGGCATTCCTGCGACCATCCGTTCCCGCTGCCAGATCGTCAAGCTGCCACCGCCGGGCGCGGAAACCGCACTGGCCTGGCTGGACCAGGCCACCGGTAGCCGCGAGCAGAGCGCAACGCTGCTGACACTGGCAGACGGCATGCCCATGCTCGCCGAGGCCATGCATTGCCGGGCCGACAGCGAGGAACTGGTGGCAGCGCGGATAGCCTGCCGCTCGCTGGTGACGGGCAAGATCGGTAGCGCCGAGGCGGCGCGGATGCTGGAGCAGTCCTCCATTGACGAGTTGCTGGAACAGCTGGCAACGACCCTGCGCAGCAGCCTGAAACAGCTGGATGGCCCGGCCCTCAACAGCGCGCGGGGGCGGCGCATATTTGCCACCCTGGACGAGCTGAACGGCATCCAGAAGGCGGTGCGCGGTGGTGCCAACCCCAACCGGCAGCTGCTGACGGAAGTTTTACTGGAAAAGCTGCAGTCTGTATTGGGCAGCGCTGCGGCCAGTGGTAGTATCAGGCCTTCAACAGGGGAGACCGGGGCATGACTGACGCCAGACAAAACAGCCGCAATGGCATCCTGTCGCTGACCATCAAGGACAAGGCCGTACTCTATTCGGCCTATATGCCATTCCTCCAGAACGGCGGGCTGTTCGTGCCCACCAACAAGGCCTACGCGCTGGGCGATGAGGTATTCATGTTGTTAACCCTGATGGACGAGGCGGAAAAAATCCCCATTGCCGGCAAGGTGGTGTGGGTAACCCCCCGCGGCGCCCAGGGTAACCGCACGGCGGGAATCGGGGTGCAGTTCAGCGAGCAGGACGCGGCAGCCAACGCCAAGATCGAGAATCACCTGGCAGGTTCGCTGGGCTCCGACCGGCCCACACACACCATGTAATCTTGAAGTGGTTTCTCTAAAAGCGCTCCAAGTGGTTGATTATTAAAAACTAAGACCAAAAAAATGGGTCCCGGAAGGGGACCCAATAAGACCATTAGGAGTGAAACATAAAGGAATTGCTTCCCTGTGAGAGCATTGGGTATGCTCCCGCGACCACCCGACTAAACTAGGGGATAGGTAGCCACACTCTTAGTATCGCTCAAGTTTGGTAATTTTCCACAGTTGATCGGGCGATTTTTTAATATATTTGGAAATATCGTTAGCTATTTTAATTATAAATAGCTATATGGATCGCGATCCCAGTCAGCCAGAGGTGCACTTTTGTCCTTGAACCCGAGCAGCACAGGCAGCATCCGCAGGGTGTCCGGCGAGCCGGTGCAGGCCCTGGCGGTCTGGCTGGCCGGCGCCCAGGCGGGTGACCTCCTGCTGGTGGACTTCCCCCTGCGGCAATGGTGGTTGCCGGAGCCGGCGGAGCAAGCCCTGGTTGCCATATACAGTCGGCGGCGGGACGGCGACTATGAATGCACCGTCGCAGAGACCGTCGATACAGCCGCCCAGGGCCAGCTCGCCGAGCTCGGGCTGGGCCCCTGGGCAGACCGGCAGGGCCTGCCGCTGTTCCAGCCCGGCCAGCCGCTGGTGCTCTCGCCGGTGCATATTCCCAAGCCCTGGGGCCAGGAGATCTGGTTTACCGGGGCTGAAGAGCGCGGTCTGTGCCGATTCTCCGATGGCCGCCATGCCGTGCCGATTCCCTGGCTGCAGGCCCTGTTCCCGGCGGCGCAGGCAGGGGAGCCCGATTCGCCGCTGGTGCTGCTGAAGATTCTCGATCCCGCGCCTCAGGAGGTGACCGGCGACCTGTACTTCGAGCTGCACGAGGAAAAGCGCGAGGTCTACGTGGTCACCCATGTCGACCGCAATGCCTGGCCGGACGGTGTGGGGGCTATTCGCTACGGCTTTGACCCGGCGAAGCTGCGCGCGGCCGGTAGTGAGGAGGTCTTCCGGCAGCATTACCTGGCCGCGGTACAGGCCTACGAAGCAGTGCGGCGGGAAATTGATGGGCTGCCCGAGGGAGCGGCAGCCGGTGAGGCCCTGCGGCAGCGCGAGGAAGCGCTGCGCGCGGCAATGAATGCCTTCACTGCGATGCGCGAGCTGCGGGTGGGAGATGTGGTGGTAGTGCCCCTGCTGATGCCCCACTCCTTGCAGCACGGTGTCCGCACCATCGAATTCCAGACCCCGGTGTACGAGCGGCAGATCCTGTCCTTCGCCCAGAAAGTGCTCACCCAGGACCACTGGGATACCGCCGCGGCGGTGGGCAGAATGCGGTTGACCCCACCGGTGGATGATCATTTCAGCGTATTGCCCGCCCCGCCCGGGGTGACGGTGGAGCGCATCGTCGACTTTCCCGATTTCGAGGTGCGCCGGGTGAGCCTGGCGCCGGGAGCAGCACTGGCGGTCGAATGCGGCCAGGGCTACCAGTTGCTGATGGTGGTTGCCGGCGAGCTGGCGCTTGGGGAGGCCCTCATCGGGCCCGAGCAGGGCGCCCTGTTGCCCCGTGGCGGGCAGTTTTCGCTGGCCCATCCGGATCCCTCCAGGCCCCTGGTCCTGCTGCTGGCCGAGCCGCGTCGTTGAGCGGTTGAACCGGGCTGGTCTTTGTGGCAGAATCTGCGCCCTTGCAAGACCTCCAGGCACCGCTATAAGGGCTAATATACTCCAGAATAATCAACTGGTTAGGCGTATGAAGTTACAGTTGATTCTAGCTGGCTGGTGACGGGAGGCAGCACCTGCGGAAGTGGCGAAATTGGTATACGCGCTGGTTTTAGGTACCAGTGCCGCAAGGCGTGAGAGTTCGAGTCTCTCCTTCCGCACCATTTTGCGAGCAGCCTCGACCCCGGGTCGGGCTGTCAAACGTGTAACAAGTGAAGAAGAGCGCCGCTGGCGCCGCTTACCTGGCTATTGATGAGGATAAACCATGCAGGTTTCTATTGAGACGACTTCTGGACTGGAGCGTCGTTTGACCGTGGGCGTACCCGCAGCCCGTATAGACGGCGCTGTCGACGAGCGCCTGAAAAAGGCTGCCAAGGACGTCCGTATGCCGGGCTTCCGCCCCGGCAAGGTGCCGATGAAGGTCATGCGCCAGCGTTTCGGCGCCGGTGTTCGCCAGGAAGTTCTCGGTGAGGTAATGAGCCAGTCGTTCCAGGAAGCGGTGGTGCAGGAGCAACTGCGTCCCGCCGGCCAGCCGAGCATCGAGCCCAAATCACTGGAAGCCGGCAAGGACCTTGAATACGTGGCGACCTTCGAGGTCTTCCCCGAGGTGGACGTCGTCGAGATGCAGGATTTCGAGGTCGAGAAGCCCGTCGCCGAGGTGACCGACGAGGACGTGGATAACATCATCGAGGTGTTCCGCAAGCAGCAGGGCAGCTGGCAGGAAGCGGAACGCGCGGCCGCTGAGGGCGACAAGGTCAATATCGATTACAGCGGCACCAAAGACGGTGAGGCCTTCGAGGGCGGCAGCGCCGAGGGCTCCGAGCTCGAACTGGGCTCCGGACGCATGATCCCCGGCTTCGAGGACGGTATCGTGGGCATGAAAGCCGGCGAGGAAAAGACCCTGGAGCTGAGCTTCCCGGAGGACTACCACAACGAGGACCTCAAGGGCGCGGCGGTTGAATTCAGGGTCAGCGTGAACAAGGTCGAGGAGATGGTGCCTGCCGAGCTCAACGAAGAGCTGTTCGCCCAGTACGGGGTGGAAGAGGGCGGCGAAGCCCAGTTCCGCAAGGAAGTGGCCGAGAACATGGCCCGCGAGCTGAAAAATGCGGTGGAAGGCAAGGTCAAGCAGCAGGTGATGGATGCGGTAATCGCCGCCCACGAAAACGTGGATATTCCCCGTGCCCTGGTGGCCCAGGAAGTCGATGCCCTGCGCAACCAGATGTTCCAGCAATTCGGTGGTGCCGGCGGTCAGAATATGGACCTCAAGTCCCTGTTGCCCGACGACATGTTCACCGAAAACGCCGAAAAGCGGGTCAAGCTGGGCCTGGTGCTGTCCGAGCTGATCTCCAAGCTGGAACTCAAGGCGGATGCCGACAAGGTGCGCGCTACCATCGAGGAAATGGCCTCCACCTACCAGGAACCGGAGGAGGTGATCAACTGGTACTACTCCAACCAGGAGCAGCTTGCCTCAGTTGAATCCAAGGTTCTTGAAGACCAGGTGGTTGAAAAACTCCTCGAGAATGCCAAGATAACAGAGAAGGAGTGCAGCTATCAGGAGGCGATTGCCCCCGCAGCGCAGGAAGAAGCCTGATAGCACCGCTCCGTAAGGCGGCGCCTGGGTGTCGCCTTTGATCTGCATAATCAATTATTTAGGGACGGAACGCTATGCCATTTCAGCCACACGGGCGCAATGCTCAAACGATAGAAAACCTGGGGCTTGTGCCCATGGTGGTGGAGCAGACCTCCCGCGGGGAACGCTCTTACGACATCTACTCCCGGCTGCTGAAAGAGCGCGTGATCTTCATGGTCGGTCCGGTCGAGGATCATATGGCCAACCTGATTGTCGCCCAGATGCTGTTCCTGGAGTCCGAGAACCCCGACAAGGACATCCACCTCTACATCAATTCCCCCGGCGGCAGTGTCACCGCGGGGCTGTCAATTTACGACACCATGCAGTTCATCAAGCCCGATGTCAGCACCATGTGTGTGGGCCAGGCTGCCTCCATGGGCGCGTTCCTGCTCTGCGGCGGCGCCAAGGGCAAGCGCTACTGCCTGCCCAATGCCCGCACCATGATTCACCAGCCTTCGGGCGGTGCCCAGGGCCAGGCCACGGATATCGAGATTCACGCCAGGGAAATCCTCATCATCCGCAAGAAGCTCAATGAGCTGATGGCGGAGCACACCGGTCAGCCGCTGGAGGTTATCGAGCGCGATACCGAGCGCGACCGCTTCATGAACGCCGAGGACAGCAGGACCTACGGTTTGGTGGACGAAGTTGTGACGCGCAGGGGCGGAGCGGGATAGCCTGTTAGTATAACCTGCTTTTGCGCCCCCGGGGGGCTTGCAATACACCAGAAAAAACATCATCTTAGGGGCTAAGATGATGGAAATTCAGCTATTTTCGCGTAGGGCGGCTTAATGAGTGACGAAACCACCAATTCTGGCGACGACGGCGGCAAGCTGTTGTACTGCTCCTTCTGTGGCAAGAGCCAGCATGAAGTGCGCAAGCTAATCGCCGGTCCCTCGGTGTTTATCTGCGATGAATGTGTCGACTTGTGTAACGACATCATTCGCGAGGAGGTGCAGGAGTCCAGCGGCGAGTCTTCCCAGGACCAGCTGCCGGTACCCCAGGAAATCAAGGCCATTCTTGACGAGTATGTGATCGGCCAGCAACGAGCCAAGAAAGTATTGTCGGTCGCCGTGTACAACCACTATAAACGGCTGCGCCACGGCCAGACCCGCGGCGACGATGTCGAACTGGGCAAGAGTAATATCCTGCTGGTGGGGCCCACCGGTTCCGGCAAGACCCTGCTGGCCGAGACCCTCGCCCGGCTGCTGGATGTGCCATTCACCATCGCCGACGCCACCACGCTGACCGAAGCGGGTTATGTCGGCGAGGACGTGGAAAATATCATCCAGAAGCTGCTGCAGAAGTGCGACTACGATGTGGAGAAGGCCCAGGTGGGTATCGTCTACATCGACGAAATCGACAAGATCTCCCGCAAATCCGACAACCCCTCCATCACCCGTGACGTGTCCGGCGAGGGGGTGCAGCAGGCGCTGCTGAAACTGATCGAGGGAACGGTCGCTTCCGTCCCGCCCCAGGGCGGTCGCAAGCACCCGCAGCAGGAATTCCTGCAGGTGGACACCTCCAATATCCTGTTTATCTGCGGCGGCGCCTTTGCCGGCCTCGACAAGGTGATTCGCAACCGTTCCGAGAAGGGCGGTATCGGTTTCAATGCCGAGGTGAAGACCAAGGACGAGACCAGCAATGTCGGCGAACTGCTGTTTGACCTGGAACCCGAGGACCTGGTGCAGTACGGCCTGATCCCGGAGTTTGTCGGGCGCCTGCCGGTGATCGCGACCCTGGAGGAACTCGATGCCGAGGCCCTGGTCCAAATCCTCACGGAACCGAAGAACTCCCTTACCAAGCAGTACAGCAAACTGTTTGAGATGGAGGACGTGGAGGTTGATTTCCGCGAGGATGGCCTGCGCGCGGTGGCGGAGAGAGCCATGGAGCGCAAAACCGGCGCCCGCGGTCTGCGCTCCATTCTTGAAGGCGTTCTGCTGGATTCCATGTACAACATTCCATCGCGGGATGACGTCAGCAAGGTCGTTATCGACGAGTCGGTGATTCGCGGGGATTCCGAGCCCCTGCTGGTCTACCAGAACAACGAACCGGCTGCGCGGACGGCGTCAACCGAAGAATAGCCAGGCTGCACCCGGCCAGGGTCGGGTGTGATCTGCTTACCGGGGCGCCATCCCTGGCGGTTGTATTCTCGGTTTCCGACCCCATTAACCGAGGGACGACACACCATTCCCGCCCAACCCGGAGATTATTATGGGTTCATCCTCTGTTATCGAACTTCCCCTGCTGCCCCTGCGCGATGTGGTGGTCTACCCGCATATGGTGTTGCCGCTGTTCGTTGGCCGGGAAAAGTCTATCGAGGCCCTCGAGGACGCCATGGCCAACGACAAGCAGGTACTGCTGGTGGCCCAGCGTGATGCAGCCGATGACAATCCCGGCGCCGATGACATCTACCAGGTGGGCACCGTCTCCAATATCCTGCAGCTGCTGAAGCTGCCCGATGGCACCATCAAGGTGCTGGTGGAAGGGGGCTTTCGCGCCGCTATCGACAGTGTCGACGACGAGGGCGAGTTTGCCGTGGCCAGCGTGCGGGAAATCGTCAGCGATGACATCCCCGAGGACGAGGCCGAGGGTCTGCTGCGTTCCACCAACAGCCAGTTCGAAAAGTATGTCAACCTGAGCAAGAAGGTGCCGGCCGAGGTACTGACCTCGCTGACCGGCATCGATGAGCCCGGTCGCCTGGCGGACACGATCGCCGCGCACATGAGCGTGGACCTGGAGGAGAAGCAGCGCATTCTGGAGATCTCCGGGATCCGCGCGCGCCTGGAACACCTGATGGGCCTGATGGAAGCGGAGATCGACCTGTTCCAGGTGGAGAAGCGCATCCGCGGCCGCGTCAAGAAGCAGATGGAAAAGAGCCAGCGCGAGTACTACCTCAACGAACAGATGAAGGCTATCCAGAAAGAGCTGGGGGAGATGGACGAGGCGCCCAACGAACTGGACGAGCTGCAGTCCCGCATCGACGAGGCGAAAATGCCCGCCGAGGCGAAAGAAAAGGCCGAGGCGGAGCTGGGCAAGTTGAAAATGATGTCACCCATGTCGGCGGAAGCCTCGGTGGTGCGCAGCTATATCGACTGGATGGTCAGCGTGCCCTGGGCAAAACGCAGCAAGGTCAAGCATGATCTCAAGCGCGCGACCCGGATTCTCGATGAGGACCACTACGGACTGGACGAGGTCAAGGACCGCATCATCGAGTACCTGGCGGTGCAAAAGCGGGTGCGCAAGGTGAAGGGCCCGGTGCTGTGCCTGGTAGGGCCGCCCGGTGTCGGCAAGACCTCGCTGGGCGAGTCCATAGCCCGCTCCACCAATCGCAAATTTGTGCGTATGGCCCTGGGCGGGGTGCGCGACGAGGCGGAAATTCGCGGCCACCGTCGCACCTATATCGGCTCCATGCCCGGCAAGCTGCTGCAGAAAATGGCCAAGGCGGGGGTCAGGAACCCGCTGTTCCTGCTCGACGAGATCGACAAGATGGGTATGGACCACCGCGGTGATCCGGCGTCGGCGATGCTGGAAGTGCTGGACCCGGAACAGAACCACGCCTTCAACGACCACTACCTGGAGGTGGATTACGATCTCTCGGATGTGATGTTTGTCTGTACCTCCAACACCATGAATATCCCCGGCCCGCTACTGGACCGGATGGAGGTCATCCGCATTCCCGGTTATACCGAGGACGAGAAACTCAACATTGCCGAGCGCTACCTGATTCCCAAGCAGGTGAAGCTCAACGGCCTGAAGAAAGACGAACTGTTTATTGCGCCGGAAGCGGTGACCGACATTATCCGCTATTACACCCGTGAGGCGGGCGTGCGCTCCCTCGAGCGCGAAATCGCCAAGGTCTGCCGGAAAATGGTCAAGGCCATTACCCTCGAGGAAGCCGAAGGCGGCAGCACGGTGACTCCGGAGATGCTCAGCGATCTGCTGGGGGTACGTAAATACAACTACGGTATCGCCGAGGAAGAGAACAAGATCGGCCAGGTTACCGGTCTCGCCTGGACATCGGTGGGCGGAGAACTGCTGACCATCGAAGCGGTTGCGGTTGCCGGTAAGGGGCGTCACGTTAAAACCGGCTCGCTCGGTGACGTGATGCAGGAATCGATACAGGCGGCGACTACAGTGGTGCGCAGCCGTTCGCAAATGCTGGGTATTCCGGCAAATTACCACGAAAAGCACGACGTGCACATTCACGTGCCCGAGGGTGCGACACCCAAGGACGGTCCCAGCGCCGGTGTTGCCATGTGTACGGCGCTGGTATCGGTGCTGACCGAGATCCCGGTGCGGGCCGACGTTGCCATGACCGGTGAAATCACCCTGCGCGGTGAGGTACTGCCGATTGGCGGACTAAAGGAAAAATTGCTGGCGGCGCGCCGGGGCGGGATCAAGACCGTAATCATTCCAAAGGAGAACGAACGGGACCTGAAAGAGATTCCGGACAACATCAAGGAGCACCTCAACATCCGCGCCGTCAAGTGGATCGATGAAGTGCTGGCCATTGCGCTGGAGTCCATGCCCAAACCATTGAGTGACGAGGAATACCTCGCCAGTGGTATTACCGGGGGCGGCGAGGAGTCCGAGGACGAAAAAAATCGCATAAATACGCACTAACAGCGGGTTTCACGTTGACCGGGATTCCCGCTCTGGTATAAAGTCGTGCGTCGGCGCTGAGGGCTGAAATGCAGTGATTGCAGGAGTTGCAGCCCAATATCGGCAGAGCGAAACAAACGATTTCTTTGCCCACCCCGGGCACCAAGATCACCAACAAACCGACCAAATATTCCAAGGGGATAAGTGTGAACAAAACTGAACTCATCGATGCAATTGCAGCAGCAGCAGATCTACCCAAGGCCTCCGCTGGCCGCGCGCTGGACGCAGTTGTAGACAGCATTACCGACGCACTGAAAAAAGGTGACCAGGTTTCCCTGGTTGGCTTCGGCACTTTTTCAGTGAAACACCGCAGCGCC
Organism: Seongchinamella sediminis; assembly: GCF_003457605.1. Lineage (GTDB taxonomy): Bacteria > Pseudomonadota > Gammaproteobacteria > Pseudomonadales > Halieaceae > Halioglobus > Halioglobus sediminis. The sequence continues at coordinate 148,254 of NZ_QRAN01000003.1, read as the reverse complement.
CGCACCGGCCGCAACCCGCAAACCGGTGCCACTATTGAAATCGCTGCGTCAGAAGTACCCAGCTTCAAGGCAGGTAAAGCCCTCAAGGATGCCGTTAACTCCTGAGGCCTTCCCAGTTCGTTGCGGCTGAGTTGATTCGTCCCAACGATGAGAGCTTGAAAGCATAAAAAGGCGCACTTCCGGTGCGCTTTTTTTTTAAGTATCCGAGAGAACAACCCATGCTCCAAGACATACGCAAAAACTCCCAGGGAACAATGGCGAAGATTATCGTCGGTGTCATTGTTGTAGCCTTTGCCGGCTTTGGTCTTGAATCCATCCTGCTTGGCGGTGGCAACAACTCCGTCGCGGAAGTGAACGGCGAGCAGATCAGCCCGCTGGAACTGCAGCAGGCCGTCGATAACCAGAAGCGCCAGCTGATATCCATGATGGGCGAGAATATCGACCCCACCATGCTGGACGACCAGCGGCTCTCGCAGCAGGCCATGCAGTCGCTGATCCAGCGCAAACTGTTGCTGCAGTCGGCGGAGGACATGGGCTTGACGGTATCCGCTGGCCAGGTCGGTGCCGTGGTAGCCTCCATGGAACAGTTTAAGCTCGACGGCCAGTTTTCCCCGGACATGTACCGGGCCCGCCTTGGCGAAGCCGGGTTCACCCCGACCTCTTTCAAGCAGGCCATGGTCGAAGACATGACCCTGGGACAGGCCCGTTCGGGACTGGCCGGTAGCGAATTTGCCACGCCCGCAGAGTTGGAACTGAATGCCCGTATAGTCGGCGAGCAGCGTGACCTGCGCTACCTGACCATCCCGCTGGCCACCTTTGCCAGCGAAACCGAAGTCAGCGCCGGGGATGTTGAGGCCTATTACAACGAGCACGCCGACGAATTCCTGTCGGAGGAAGCGGTAGAGCTCGATTACATCGAACTGCGGGCCGAGGATTTCCGGGCGCCAGTTGAAGAACAGGCGATTGTCGACGCTTATCGGGAAGAGATCGTTAACGGCCAGTACCAGACCGAGACCCGGGTATCCCACATCCTGTTTGAGCAGGGCAGCGACGAGAGCGATGAGGCCTTTGCCCGGCGCATAGCCGATGTCCAGGACCGTCTTGCCGGCGGCGCCGACTTCGCCGAGGTCGCGGGCGACGCGTCCGACGATATCGGATCCACCGCTTTTGGCGGCGATCTGGGCTTCACCGCCGGGGACGCTTTCCCCGCCGAGATGGAAGAGGCAATAGCGGCGCTCGACGTCAATGCCGTTTCCGAACCGGTGGCAACCGACGCGGGTGTCCATATCATCAAGGTCACCGAACGCCGTGAGGGTGAGCCGCCACCGCTGGAAGAGTTGCGCCCGCAACTGGAAGAGCAGCTGGCGATGGCCGAGGCCCAGGTGGAGTTGTTGCTCACGGTCGAGACCCTCAAAGATCTGGCGTTCAATGCCCAGGATCTGCAGGCGCCGGCGACGGAGATGTCACTGCAGGTGCAGCGCAGTGAGCGGGTCAGCCGTAACCAGGAGGAGGGCCTGTTCGCCGAGCCGGCGCTGCTGGCCGCCGCTTTTTCCGATGAGGTGCTCAACGCCGGCCACAACAGCGACGTGATCGAGCTCAGCCCCGAGCACTGGGTTGTGGTCAGTGTCAGGGAACACCACCCGGCAGAAGTGCTACCGCTGGCGGCGGTAGAGGAAGAAATCATCGCCCGGATTACCGATGAGCGCGCCCGCGCCGCGGTCGAAGCCGCGGCCATCGCCGCCGCCCGCAGCCTGCGTGCCGGTGACAGCGTGGAGTCCTTCGCCAAGGCCGCGGGCTACGAGTGGCAGGTGGAACTGGGCGCCAGCCGGCGCAACAGCATGGTGCCCGCGGAAATCCTCGCCAGCGCGTTTTTGCTGGCGCCCCCCGCCGAGGGTGAATCCGTGGTCGATTACGTGGTCAATACCAGCGGCGACGCCCTGGTGTATGAAGTAGCACGGGTCAGCCCCGGTTCGCTGGCGGAACTGGCGGAAGCTGAACGCGGCGGCCTGCAGCAAATGGTTGGAGCCGAGTACAGCCAGCTGATCGACAACGAATACCGGCAGGGCTTGCGCGAGTCCGCTGACATCAACGTATTGTAAGGGACTCGAAACGAACATGGCCAGACAGATACTGACACTCAACCAGATTTCCGTGAAAGGTCTGGAGCGACTGCCGCGCGACTGTTACGAAATCGCCAGCGAGTTTTCCCACCCGGACGCGATCCTGCTGCGCAGCCACAAACTGCAGCCGCAGGACATAGCGGAGACCGTACTCGCCATTGCCAGGGCCGGCGCCGGGGTTAACAACATTCCGGTGGCCGAATGCAGCAAGCGCGGGATTCCGGTGTTCAACTCGCCGGGGGCCAACGCCAACGCGGTGAAGGAACTGGTAGCGGCGGGCATGCTGCTGGGCTCCCGCGGCATTGTCGAGGGTATCGAGTATGTCGACACGCTCGCGCACATGACTGACAAGGCCGAGATGAACAAAACCCTGGAAGCGCAGAAAAAGCAGTTCAAGGGTTCGGAGCTGGTGGGCAAGACCCTGGGTGTGGTCGGGCTGGGCGCGATTGGATCCATGGTGGCGGAAATGGCCCTGACCATGGGCATGGATGTGGTCGGCTATGACCCGGCCCTGTCGGTGGAAGCGGCATGGCGGCTATCCAGCCAGGTGCGCCGGGCGGACACGCTGTCAGCCCTGTTCGCGCGCTGTGATTACATTTCCCTGCACCTGCCGGTGCTCGACTCCACCCGCGGCCTGATAAACAGCGAACTGCTGGCGGCGGTGAGTGAGGGTACCTGCCTGCTGAACTTCGCCCGTCAGGAGATTGTCGACGAGGACGCTCTCGTTGCAGCGCTGGACGAAGGCAAGTTGCGCAAGTACATCGCCGATTTCCCCTCGCCGCAGCTCATCGGCCGTGATGACGTGATCCTCATGCCACACATCGGCGCCAGCACCGACGAGGCCGAGGATAACTGCGCAATCATGGCTGCCAATCAACTCAAGGATTTCCTGGAGAACGGCAACATTCGCAATTCGGTGAATTTCCCCACCCTGGTCCTGGAGCGGGTCAGCGGTTGTAGGCTGTCGGTCACCAATGAAAATGTACCCAGGATCCTGGGCAGCGTGCTGTCGATTCTCGCCGACGAGAATATCAACGTGATCGACATGCTTAACAAGAGCCGCGACGATATCGCCTACAACCTCATCGACGTGGAAGGCGACATCACTGACGAGATTCTTGAGCGGATGCGGGTCCTCGAGGGAGTCATCAACGTACGCATGATCGGCGACTGCGCCTGAACGGCGGCAGCGGGAGGCGAAAGGTGACAGACAAGCTCGATGCGATCGCCGACCAGGTCGGTAAGCGGCGTAATTTCGACAGCCCGCCCCTGCACTTGTGGAACCCGGAGCTGTCCGGGGATATCCCGATCCGCATCGCCCGCGACGGCAGCTGGTACCACGAAGACAGCCTCATCCGCCGGGAGTCCCTGCGCAACCTGTTTGCCAGCATCCTGCGGCGGGAGGACGATGGTGAGTACTACCTGGTGACACCGGTCGAGAAGTGGCGGCTGCAGGTGGAAGCGCACCCGCTGATCGTCACTGATGTCGAGCCCGTGGACGCTGAGCTGCAATTAACACTCAACACCGGAAAAACACTGCTTGTCGGTGAGGAGCACCCCCTGTTTCTTGACCCTGACATCGACAACGTGGCGGCGGTCAGGCTCTGGCACGGGCTCACCGCCCTGTTTTCGCGCAATGCCTGGTATCGCCTGGTGGAACTGGCCGACAGCGAGGGTGTGGTGCACAGCGGCGCGACCAGCCTGCGCCTGGGGTAAGACCGTTGCTCCGTGGCGCAGGCTGGCGCCACCAAAACCGGGCTGTCAGGCGCTACCTCGTGCTGATACAATGAACCTGCATTCAGCGAAGAGAGGTTTATTGAGTGTCTGCATCCTTACTGGAGATCGTTGACCTGGGCGACGGCGAAATCGTACTGCAACGTGCTAACGACGATTCCGAACCCCTGGTAACCATACGTTTCTCCGAAGAATCGCGCGTCTACATGATGGACAACAGCCTGGAAGTCGCCAAGGCGATGATACAGGCTGGCATACAGGCAGCGGCTGAAGTGGCCGAGCAGGGCGAAATGGACAACGAACCCGCTGTCGAGGCTCCTCGCGTCCTGCACTGAGCGCGGTCGCTGTTCCCCAGACCCGGGCCGGCAGTATCGGGCACCGGTTCACCACAGACGCCGCTGGCGTGCTGTCACTCCCGGTACCGCCCGCAAATCTGTCGGGCGGCTCAGGCGCCCCGGCGCAACACACCCACGCTGAGCCCCTCGATGGCGAAGGCCTGCTCGCGTAAATCCACCGTGATCGGCTGGTAGTCCGGATTTTCCGGCAGCAATTCCAGCAGGTGCTTGTCGGCTCCTTTACGCAGGCGCTTGACGGTGACTTCGTCCTCGATGCGGGCGACCACCACGTCGCCATTACTGGCCACCGGGGTGGAATGCACCGCCAGGAGATCTCCGTCGAATATGCCAATATCTATCATGCTGTCGCCGGTAACGCGCAGGAAGTAATCGGCCCTGGGCTTGAAGAATTCCGGCGCCAGGGCACAGTAGTCCTCGATATTTTCCTCCGCCAGCACCGGGTTACCCGCGGCCACGCGGCCGATGATGGGGATGCCGGCGGTAGCGGGGAGTTTGATGCCCCGGGAAGCCCCGGGAATAATCTCGATTGCACCTTTGCGCGCCAGGGCCTTGAGATGCTCCTCGGCGGCGTTGGCCGACTTGAAACCCAGTTCCCTGGCGATATCGGCCCGGGTGGGGGGGTAACCCGTGGTATCGATGTGCTGGCGAATGATGTCCAGTACCTGTTGCTGCCGCTTGGTGAGCTTTTCCATGGTCGCCCCATCTGTTTATTTATACAGTGGCTGTGATTATATACAGGTGGGGGCGGCAAAAACAATGGCCGGGGAAGGTGGCGACAGGTAACAGTTGGCAGGTGCCCCGCCGCGGGCAGCGCGGCGATGGTGGGGTGCGCGGGGTGAGGTGGCTTAGAAGTCCTCAACCCCGTACATGGCGTCTGGCTCGATGGAGTTGATCGGGTTGGTCCAGTCTTCCGGCTGCATGGGCAGGTCCGGGTCGAGCATGTCCTCATCGTCAAGTTCGAAGGCGCTGCGCCAGTCCTCGGGCGCTTCCGCCCGCTCCAGCAGCATCTCGCGCCAGGCATCGAGGTCGTACTCGGCCACCTCGCCATCCAGGTACTGGATTTCGATGGCCAGGTTGGTGGGGTCCCAGTCGATCACTTCAAACAGTGCGTGGGTTTGCAGGTCCTTGTACCATCCCCCTGTCACGGGGCTGAGCATTTTCATGTGGCTGTCCTCAGGCATTTCTGCAGTGTGGCAGTCCAACATATCACTCTGGCCAGGCCTGTCCATTATGTGAAAACGCTATAAACGAAGATCGCGAAATTACCTTTGATTAGTTGCCGTTTCTTTTCAAAACAGATCAACCAGTTGCGTTACACTCCCAGAGTTGACTTCAATCCCTGCTGGTTTTTATATACCGTTTTAGGAATAAATTTGATTATCAAAATGAAAAATTCGTCTAAAAAACCTGCGCTTGCATTGCCGGGAGGAATGCCATGGGCGGCCTGATGGAGATGCTTGCCGACGCCGCGGGGGCGCTCGGCGTAGGCCCGGAGCTGCTGTCCCTGGCGGTGTTGCTGGTTTGCGGCTTCATTGCCCACCTGGCCCTGGGGATGCTGGTGAATCACCTGCACAATGCGGCCAGCCACAGCCGCTTTAACTGGGACGATGTGGTGGTGACCGCCCTGGAAAAGCCGGTGCGGGTGGTGCTGTGGGTGGCGGTTGCCTATCTCGCCCTGGAAATCTATACCCTCGGCGACGGGGTGCAACGGCGGCTGCTGCAGGCCTACGACACGGCCCTGGTGTTGCTGATCGCCTGGTTCGTACACCGGCTCATTCACGGTGTCGAGCAGGAACTGCTGGAGGCCCGCGACCGCGCGTCCTCCGACAAGGCCACGATACGCGCGGTAGCGCAGTTATTGCGTATCACCCTCTGGGTAACCGCCGGGCTCGGCGTCTTGCAGAGCATCGGTGTGTCGATTTCCGGGCTGCTCGCCTTTGGCGGTATCGGTGGCATCGCGGTGGGCTTTGCCGCCAAGGACCTGCTCGCCAATTTCTTTGGTGGCCTGAGTATCTACCTGGACCGGCCCTTCACCACCGGCGACTGGATTCGCTCGCCGGACCGCAATATCGAGGGTACCGTGGAAGACATTGGCTGGCGGCTGACCCGGATTCGCACCTTCGACCAGCGGCCGCTGTACGTGCCCAATGCGGTGTTCAGCCAGATCGCGGTGGAGAACCCCAGCCGGATGAATAACCGGCGCATTTACGAGACCGTCGGCATTCGCTACCAGGATGTGGGCCGGATGGCGGCAATCGTGGAGCAGGTGAAGTCCATGCTGCAAGACCACGAAGAAATCGACCTGTCGCGAACGCTGATCGTCAACTTTGTCGCCTTCGGGCCTTCCTCGCTGGATTTCTTCGTCTACACCTTCACCAAAACCACGAACTGGGTGCGCTACCATGAGATCAAGCAGGACGTCATGCTGAAGATTCACGACATCATCGAGGCCAACGACGCCGAGGTTGCGTTCCCGACACGGACCCTGCACGTGGAGCAGGTAATGCACATGGGCTCGGAGGACCGGCAATGACAGTGCTGGGCATCATCGGCGGCACCGGTATCGACCAGCTCGAGGGCCTGGAGATTGTAGACAACCATGCCGTTGAAACGCCCTACGGCGACCCCTCGCGCGTGCTCCAGGAGGGGCGGCTCGGCAGTACCCGGCTGTTTTTTCTCCAGCGCCACGGCAGCCCGCGAGCAATTCCCCCGCACCTGATCAACTATCGCGCCAACCTGTGGGCGCTGCGATCACTGGGGGTGAGCGATGTGGTGGCGATCAACGCCGTGGGTGGCATCAGCGCGGCCATGCGCCCCGGGCGGCTGGTCATTCCCGACCAGCTGATCGACTATACCTGGGGCCGTGAGCACACCGTCGACACCGGTGAGCACGATACGCTCATGCATATCGATTTCACCGAGCCCTACGACCGGGCCCTGCGCCAGCGCCTGCTGGCTATTGCCAGCGAACAGGCCATCGCCCATGAGCCCGCCGCCGTGCACGGCGTGAAGCAGGGCCCGCGGCTGGAGACCGCCGCCGAGATACGGCGGATGGCGAACGACGGCTGTGACCTGGTGGGCATGACCGGCATGCCCGAGGCCTCCCTCGCCCGGGAACTGGGCCTGGCTTACGCCAGCGTGTGCATGGTGGTCAACGCGGCGGCGGGGCTGGATGACGCGCCGCTGACCCTGGATGCGATGCGCGCTACCCTGCAGCGGGAGGCGGCGGTGGTGAGCCAGTTGCTGGGGGCGCTGGCGGCGACTTACTGAGCGGCCGCCTGCTGTTCGGCAATCTCCGCCTCAGCCATGGCCTGCAGTTGCTCCTCATCCAGGGGCATGAGCTTGATCACGACCCCCAGCAGGGGGTGGTCGAGGTAGTGCACTTCCTTGCTGCGCATCCTGCGGCTCTGCTGCATCAGCACCGCGTGGCGCCAGGGGTAGACGGGGCCGGCATCTTCCTCCAGGGCTGTCTCGCCGACGGCCGGCAGGGCATCCTCGACGGGATCCTGTTCTGCGTCCATGGCAGCATCAACCGCGAAATAGTCCTCCTCTGCCGGTTCCGGTTCCTCCACGATCAGGGAAACCGGGCCCAGGGGGGGCGCTGGCATCTGCCAGGCCCCCGGCAGGTAATCGCCGGACGTGTTGAGCCAGAGCCTGGTCTCCAGGTGCAGGTAGCGCGCGATATGCAGGGTGACGCTGCCCTGCAGGCGCGGCCATTCCCCGCTGTCACCGGAGCGGTCGATAATCAGCGGCAGGGCGGCGCCTTTTTCCCGCACCGGTTGCACCCAGGTTTCGTGGAACAGGGTCTTGTAGTTGCCACTGCGCTGCATGTACGCCGCCTTGCCGTAGAACTCTGCGCTGCTGCGGGGCAGGGCGACAAAGGGCGTCGGGGTCAGGGGCAGGGCCGGCGGCGGTTCCGCCGCAGCGTCCACAGGGGGGGCTTCCTCCTCCGGGGGCGGGGATGCTGCTTCCCGGCGCGGGATATCCGGGGTTGGCGCCGGCTCTTCTGCCAGTGGCTCGGGATAGGGGCGCAGGAACTGGCGGCCGAATTCATCCACTTCGCTGGTGCCCTCGTGCGCCTCGGCGCGGGCGGCGACCTGCTGCGGGTAGACCAGGAAACGTCCCGTATCCGGATAGGCCAGCGTTGGCAGCGGCTCCCACTGCTCGTCGCTGGCGCCGTTCTCATGGCTGAAGATCAACAGCTCGACCTGGTACCAGCGTTCCTCCTCGGCGACCGCGGGGGCGCTGAGTAAACCGGCTGCCAGGGCCAGGCAGGGGACTAGCGGGGACTTCAGGGTAGGCATCAGGCAGCGTCTTCCGTGGCATCAGTGGCAAAGGTGTTGAGCAGGTCCTCGACGTACCGCAGGCGGTTGACCTTGTCGTCCAGGTCGCGCTCGAAACGCAGGCGGGTTGCGCCGGCCAGTTTGTAGGAGCGGGGATCGCCCTGCACCAGCTTGACCAGTGACAGTGGGTTGACCCGGGTGCTCTCCTTGAACTCGATACTACCACCACTGGCGCCCGCTTCAATCGAACGAATGCCAAGGGACTGCGCTTGCAGCCGCAGGCGCGACACCTCGAACAGGTTGCCCACCTGCTCCGGCAGCAGGCCGAAACGGTCTATCATCTCCACCTGCAGCTCGCGCAGCTGCTCGTCATCGGCCGCCGCGGCGATACGCTTGTACAGCACCAGGCGGCTGTTGATATCGGGCAGGTAGTCTTCCGGGATCAGCGCCGGTATGTGCAGGTTGACCTCGGTGCCCGCGTCCAGGGGCGCATCGACGTCCGGTATCTCGCCGCGCTTGAGGGCGGCCACGGCCCGCTCCAGCATGTCCATGTACAGGGAGAAGCCCACCGAGTGGATCTGGCCGCTCTGTTCATCGCCCAGCAGTTCGCCGGCGCCGCGAATCTCCAGGTCATGGGTGGCCAGCAGGTAGCCGGCGCCCAGGTCGCCCGCTGCCTCGATGGCCTCCAGCCGCTTGCCGGCGTCGGCGGTAATGGCGGAGCGGGGCGGTGTCAGCAGGTAGGCGTAAGCCTGGTGGTGGGAACGCCCGACCCGGCCGCGCAACTGGTGCAACTGGGCCAGGCCGAATTTATCGGCCCGCTCGATAATGATGGTGTTGGCATTGGGAATGTCGATGCCGGTTTCGATAATGGTGGTGCACAGCAGGATGTGGTGGCGCTGGTGATAGAACGCCGACATGACCTGCTCGAGTTCGGTTTCCCGCATCTGGCCGTGGGCCACGCCGACCTTGAGCTCGGGGACCAGTTCCCGCAGTTTGCGCGCGCTCTCCTCGATGGACTTGACCTCGTTGTGCAGGTAATACACCTGCCCGCCGCGCAGGGTCTCCCGCAGGACTGCCTCTTTGATAAGGGCAATATTGTGCTCGCGGACAAAGGTCTTGATGGACAGTCGCCGCGCCGGCGGGGTGGCGATGATCGACAGGTCACGCATGCCGCCGAGCGCCATGTTGAGGGTGCGCGGAATCGGTGTCGCGGTCAGGGTGAGGATGTCTACCTCCGAACGCAGGGCCTTGATTGCCTCCTTCTGCTTGACCCCGAAACGGTGCTCCTCGTCAATAATCAACAGCCCGAGGTCGGCGAAGCGGAAGTCCGACTGCAGCAGCTTGTGGGTCCCCACCAGAATGTCGACCTTGCCCGCGGCAATGCGCCGGGACACCGCTTTCATCTCGGCGGCGGACTTGAAGCGGGAGACCACCTCGACATTTACCGGCCAGTCGGCAAAACGATCACAGAAGGAACTGTAGTGCTGCTGGGCGAGCAGGGTGGTGGGCACCAGTACTGCCACCTGTTTGTTGTTCTGGCAGGCGATGAAGGCGGCACGCATGGCCACCTCGGTCTTGCCAAAGCCCACATCGCCGCACACCAGCCTGTCCATGACCCGGGGGCTGCACATATCGTCCACCACCGTGCGAATCGCCAACTCCTGGTCGGGCGTTTCCTCGAAGGGGAAGGCGGCGCTGAAGCGGGCGTAGGCCTCCTGGTCCAGCTGGAAACTGAAGCCCTGGCGGGCCTCCCGCCGCGCGTATACCTCCAGCAACTGGGCGGCGATATCGTTGGCTTTTTCGCTGGCCTTGCGCCGGGCCTTGTCCCACTGCTCCGAGCCGAGGGTGTGCAGTGGCGCCAGGTCAGGGTCGGAGCCGGCATAGCGGCTGATCAGGTGCAGGGAGGCCACCGGCACGTAAAGTTTCGAGCCGCGGGCATATTCCAGGGTCAGGAACTCCGCTTCCTGGCCGTCCACCGCCAGGGTCTGCAGGCCCACGTAACGGCCGACACCGTGCTCGAGGTGGACCACGGGCACACCTTCGCGCAATTCGTTGATATCGCGGAACACGTTGGCACTGGCGGCCTCGGCGCTGGCCCGCCGCCGACGCCGCTGGGCCACCCGGTTGCCGAACAGCTGGGTCTCGCAGACCAGGGTGGGTTTGCCGGGACCGAAGTACAGGCCCCGGTCCAGCGGGGCGGTGGCGATGGCAAAGGGCTCCCCGGAGTCGAGGAACTGGTGCCAGCCGGCGACGGCAGGGGGCTTGAGACCCTGCTCGCGAAGCGACTGCAGCAGGATTTCCCGGCGCCCGGCAGATTCAGCGCAGAGCAGCACCGGACCCTGGTGCGCGTCGATGAACCGGGCCAGGTTGGCCGCGGCGGAGGTCACGGTCTGGTCGCTAGCCAGGTCCGGCGGGGGCAGCACGCTGGTCTGCTGATGCACCGGTGCCTGCGGATTGTGGCGCAATTCGAGCACCGGGAACTGTTTCAACTGACGGTAGAACTCCGCCACCGGCAGGAAACCCCTCTCCGGCGGTAACAAGGGCCGGCGCGGGTCGATACCGTACTCCTCGAAACGGCTGCCCACTTCCTGCCAGAAATGTTCGGCCGCATGGTGGTGATCGCCGGTGGCAATCACTGCCGCCTGCTCCGGCAGGTAATCGAAGAGGGTGGCGCAGTCATCAAAAAACAGCGGCAGGTAGTACTCGCAGCCGCCAGGGCTGCGGCCGGCGCTGACTTCCGCGTAGGTGGGGCAGCTGTCGTGATCGACGTCGAATGTATCCCACCAGTTCATCTGGAAGCGGGTGATGGCGCTGCTGTCCAGGGGGTATTCCCGCGCCGGCAGCATATTGATGGCGCTTACCTTTTCCACCGTGCGCTGGGTTTCCGGATCGAAGGTGCGCAGGGTGTCGACCTCGTCGTCCAGCAGGTCGATGCGGTAGGGCAGGGCGGAACCCATGGGAAAAATGTCGAACAGCGAGCCGCGCAGGGCGAACTCGCCGTGCTCGAATACCGTTTCCACATTGCGGTAGCCGTTGCGCTCGAGATTGCGACGGAAGCTGGCCAGATCGATGCTCTGGCCCTGTTCCAGCAGCAGGCTGGACCCGGCCACATAGTGGGTGGGCGGCAGCCGGTGCATGAGGGTTGAAACCGGAACAATCAGCACCCCGCCCTGGAGGCGGGGCAGCCGGTACAGGGTGCTCAGCCGCTCCGAGATGATGTCCTGGTGCGGCGAGAAATTGTCGTAGGGCAGGGTTTCCCAGTCGGGAAAGGCCAGTATCTCCAACTCCCGGTCCAGGTAAAAGGGCAACTCGCGCTCGAGAGCCAGCGCGGCGCTGGTATCGGCGGTGATGACGACCAGCAGGCGGGAGGGGTCTGCTAGTTCGGCGATACAGCGCGCATCGGCGCCGCCGTAAAAGGGGCCGAGGGCGGTGCGGGAACCGGCTTGGTTCGGCCAGGGAGTGGCCTGGACCAGGGAAGTGAACATACCAGTGCTTCGGATATTTAATGAGGAGCGCATTGTAGCGCGGCCCCGGCGGCCGCCTCCAGTGTATTGCCGCTATTGATAGCGGGTATGCGCCACGGGCGGCTTGCGTGGCAAGGGCCATCAGACGATAATACGCGCCCCTTAATACCGCCAAGGACTGACAAACCGTGAATGACCGCAAGAGAGAACGTCCCGACGATTATTTCAAGGACTGGAAAGAGCGCGAAGCCCTGGCTGAAGGCATGATTCCCCTGGTGGGCAGCCTGGCCCGGGAAAAGAGCGTCAAATGCTACATCTACGGCAAATCCCTGGTAAACCGCTCCGTGCTGGAGATCATGAAAGACCACCGCTATGTTCGCCAGGTCGAGGCGAACGAGCTGTCAGAATTCGAGACTTTCCCGGTGATCACCGAGCTGAGCAAGCTGGGCCTGGGGCCTGCCCATATCGACGTGGGGCGCCTGGCGGTGAATTATTACGATAAGGGTGCGGGCGAGAACCTGACGATTGAAGAGTATGTGCGGCGGGAAGTGGCGGAAGACATCGGTTCCACCGACAAGCCGCTGGAGCAGCCCCAGGACGTGGTCCTGTACGGCTTTGGCCGCATCGGCAGGCTGATGGCCCGGATCCTGATCGACAAGACCGATGGCGGTGACACCCTGCGCCTGCGGGCGGTGGTCGTGCGCAAGGGCAAGGCCCCCAATGACCTGGTCAAGCGCGCCAGCCTGCTGCGTCGCGACTCGGTTCACGGCGCTTTCGACGGCACCATCCGCGTGGACGAGGAGCGCCAGAGCTTTGTGGCCAACGGTAACGAGGTCAAGGTGATTTATGCCGACAGTCCCGACACCATCGATTACACCGAATACGGCATCAACAATGCCATCGTGGTGGATAACACCGGTGTCTGGCGTGACGAGGCCGGCCTGTCGCTGCACCTGAAGAGCAAAGGCGTGTCCAAGGTGATCCTGACCGCGCCGGGCAAGGGTGAGCTGAAAAACGTGGTGCACGGCATCAACCACGACATTATCGACCCCAGCGACCGCATTATTTCCGCGGCTTCCTGCACCACCAACGCGATCGCGCCGCCGCTGAAGGCCATGGATGACGAATACGGCATCCGCGCCGGTCACGTGGAAACCGTGCACGCCTTCACCAACGACCAGAACCTGATCGATAACTACCACAAAGCCTCCCGGCGCGGCCGCGCCGCGCCGCTGAACATGGTGTTGACCGAAACCGGCGCTGCATCGGCTGTCGGCAAGGTGCTGCCGCAACTGTCTGGCCGCCTCACCGGCAATGCGATCCGGGTGCCCACGCCCAACGTGTCCATGGCGATTCTCAACCTGACCCTGAACCGTGAAACCACTGCCGAAGAGGTCAATGAGTTCATGCGCACCCGGGCTCTGCATTCATCGCTGCGCAAGCAGATCGACTATTCCAATTCCCCCGAGGTCGTGTCCACCGACTTCGTCGGCTCCCGTCACGCCTGTATCTTTGACGCCCAGGCGACCATTGTGAATGGCAACCAGGCGGTGCTCTACCTCTGGTACGACAACGAGTTCGGTTACAGCTGCCAGGTGCACCGGATCCTGGAGCAAATGGCCGGTATTGACTATGCGGTGTACCCGAAAGAGGGTGCCTGAACCAGTCACTGGCATCTGTCCATTCCCGCCCGGAGATGGACAGATGCCGGACGCTGCCGTTGCCATGAATAGAGGCTCCGCCTAACCCTTTTGTGGTAGTTTTACCGCGCCGGAAACAGCGCTAAAACCTGTTCAAAATCAAAGAATTGACGGCTGAAATGTGGCGTTTTTAGGGCGCTTCCCCTATAATGCGCGCGGTTTTGGGACAGGTGGCATCATGTGTCATCCCGCGGTGGCAGAAATCACCACTGCGACAGTGGCGTTTGCAGCAGTTATTCAGTAGATTTGTTCCCTGTAGTCGTCCCCGGTCAACTCACACACTAGTTCTGTAGGCAGATCGTATGATCAAGATCAAGCGGGGTATGGATATCCCTATCCAGGGAGCTCCCCAGCAAGTTATTGAAGATGCACCTGCGGCGCGCGCGGTTGCGCTGGTCGGATTCGACTATGTGGGCATGAAGCCCACGATGGACGTGAAGGAAGGTGACCGGGTCAAACTCGGCCAGCTGCTGTTCACCGACAAGAAGACCGAAGGTGTTCGTTACACTGCACCCGCCTCCGGGGTGGTGTCGGCGATCAACCGCGGCGCCCGGCGGGTGCTGCAGTCGGTGGTTATCGATATCGACGGCGACGAGGCGGAGTCCTTTGCCAGTTACAGTGCCGCCGACGCCGCCGCGCTGGATGCCGGGACCATCCGCAGCCAGCTGATCGAGAGCGGTCAGTGGACTTCCCTGCGTACCCGCCCGTTCAGCAAGGTGCCCGCCATCGACAGCGAGGCATCTGCCATCTTCATCACCGCCATGGATACCCACCCGCTGGCGGCAGATCCCACCGTGATTATTGCCGAGCAGGCTGATGCCTTCGCCCTCGGCCAGGATATCCTCGCCAGGCTGACCAGCGGCAAGGTGTATGTGTGTATCGCGGCCGGCGCCAGCGTGGCCACCGGCAAGGCCGGCAATATCGAAACAGCCGAGTTCGACGGGCCCCATCCGGCAGGACTGGCCGGTACCCATATCCACTTCCTCGAGGGGGTGAGCACCAGCAAGGTGGTGTGGCAAATCGGCTACCAGGATGTTATCGCCATCGGCCGCCTGTTCCTGGACGGTCGCCTGTACACTGACCGGGTCATCTCCCTGGGCGGTCCCCAGGTTGAGAATCCGCGCCTGCTGCGCACCCGCCTGGGGGTGGATCTGCAGGCCCTCTGCGCCGGCCAGCTCAAGGACGGTGACAACCGCATCATTTCCGGCTCAGTGCTGGGCGGCCGTGGCGTCGCTACCGGTACCGCCTACCTGGGCCGCTACCACAACCAGGTGTCGGTGTTACTGGAAGGTCGGCACCGGGAATTCATGGGCTGGCTGTCGCCGGGCGTTAACAAGCACTCCAGCCTCGGCATCTACCTGAGCAGCTTTTTCGGCCTCAAGCCGCTGGCGATGACCACCAATACCAATGGTTCCGAGCGGGCCATGGTGCCGGTGGGGCAATACGAAACCATCATGCCACTGGATATCCTGCCCACCCAGCTGTTGCGGGCGCTGATTGTCAGTGATACCGACACTGCCCAGAGCCTGGGTTGCCTGGAGCTGGAAGAGGAAGATCTCGCCCTGTGCACTTATGTGTGCGCCGGCAAATACGAGTATGGTCCTATCCTGCGGGATAACCTGACGCTGATCGAGAAGGAGGGTTAAGACGTGGGATTGCGCAAGTTTCTTGACGATATCGAGCACCACTTTACTGAAGGTGGCAAGCTGCAGAGCTGGTATGCGCTGTATGAGGCGGCGGACACCATCTTCTATTCACCGTCTTCGGTAACCCGCAGCACCGCCCACGTGCGCGACGGGATAGACCTCAAGCGGATCATGATCACCGTCTGGCTGGCCGCTTTCCCGGCCATGTTTTACGGCATGTGGAACCTCGGTTTCCAGGCCACCGACGCGATGGGTGCCGGCGCCGCGGTTGAAGGCTGGCGCGGCTGGCTGATCGAACTGCTCGGCGGTTACGACGCCAGCAGCCTGTGGCACTGTTTCTGGTACGGCGCGGTGTTTTTCGTGCCTATCTATGCGGTGACTTTCATCGTAGGGGGGTTCTGGGAAGTCCTGTTCGCCATGAAGCGCGGCCACGAGGTGAACGAGGGTTTCTTCGTCACTTCCATCCTGTTCGCCCTGATCTGCCCGCCGGACATTCCCCTGTGGCAGGTTGCCATGGGCATCAGTTTCGGTGTGGTCATCGGCAAGGAAGTGTTCGGTGGCACCGGCAAGAATTTCCTCAACCCGGCGCTGACGGGCCGCGCATTCCTGTATTTCGCCTACCCGGCACAGCTCTCGGGTGACGCGGTCTGGGTGGCGGTTGACGGCTATACCGCGGCCACGCCCCTGTCCATCGTCGCTGCCGACGGTATGGCGGCGCTGCAGTCAACCGTTTCCTGGACCGACGCGTTCCTCGGCAACATTCCGGGTTCCGTGGGCGAGACCTCGACCCTGGCTATCCTGATCGGCGGCTTCGTCCTGCTGGCCACCCGGGTAGCCTCCTGGCGCATCGTATCCGGTGTGTTCCTGGGCATGGTCGTTCTGAGCACCCTGTTCAACATGGTGGGCTCCGACTCCAACCCGGCCTTCGCCATGCCCTGGTACTGGCACCTGGTCACCGGCGGTTTTGCCTTCGGCATGATTTTCATGGCGACCGACCCGGTATCTGCTGCCATGACCAACTCCGGCAAGTGGGCTTTCGGTATTCTCATCGGCCTGATGACGGTGTTGATACGGGTGGTCAACCCGGCGTTCCCCGAGGGCATCATGCTGGCGATCCTGTTCGCCAACCTGTTCGCCCCGCTGATGGATCACTTCGCGGTCCAGGCAAATATCAAGAGGAGGCTTGCCCGTGTCCAGTAACGACAGTATTTCCAAGACCCTGATCGTCGCATTCTCCCTGTGTATTGTCTGTTCGGTGATTGTGTCCACCGCGGCGGTAGTGCTCAAGCCGGCCCAGGAGGCCAACCAGTCGCTGGACCGCAAGCGCAATATTCTCTCGGCGGCCGGCATGCTGGAAGAGGGCAGCAGTGTTGAGGAGCAGTTCGCCAAAATCGAGACCCGTGTGGTAGACCTGCGCACCGGCCAGTTTACCGATGCGGTTGATCCCGCCAGTTACGACCAGCGGGCGGCTTCCAAGGATCCGTCCATGTCGGACAAGCTGAGCACCGACGAGGATATCGCCAAGGTGTTCCGCCGTGAACACTATGCCCTGGTTTACCTCGCCGAGGATGCCCAGGGAGATATCGGCAAGATCATCCTGCCCATCCGCGGTTATGGCCTGTGGGGAACCCTGTACGGCTTCATCGCCCTCCAGGGCGACGCCAACACCGTGGCCGGGATCGGCTTCTACGAGCACAAGGAAACCCCCGGGCTCGGCGGTGAGGTGGATAACCCGCGCTGGAAGTCCCTGTGGGACGGCAAGCAGGTCTACAAGGACGGCGACATCGAGCTGACCGTGATCAAAGGCACTGTCGATCCCGCGATGAAGAATTCCGAGTACAAAGTGGACGGCATGGCCGGCGCGACGCTGACCACCCGTGGCGTTTCCAACCTGGTCCAGTTCTGGCTGGGTGAAAGCGGCTTCGAGCCATTCCTTAACAACCTGAAATCCGGGGAGGCCTGAGCGTGGATTCCATCAAAGAGACACTGACGAGCCCAATTTTCAAGAACAACCCGATCGCCCTGCAGATCCTCGGCGTCTGCAGTGCGCTGGCGGTGACCTCCTCGTTGCAGGTCACCCTGGTGATGTGTATCGCCCTGACCTCGGTGTGTGCGTTTTCCAACCTGGGCGTCTCCCTGATTCGCAAGCACATCCCCGGCAGTATCCGCATCATTGTGCAGATGATCATTATCGCCTCCCTGGTAATCGTGGTTGACCAGGTGTTGAAAGCCTACGCCTATGCCATCAGCAAGCAGCTGTCGGTGTTTGTCGGCCTGATCATCACAAACTGTATCGTCATGGGCCGGGCGGAAGCCTTCGCCATGAAAAACCCGCCGCTGCCCAGCTTCTTCGACGGGGTCGGCAACGGCCTCGGCTACTCGGTAGTACTGATCAGCGTGGCGGTCATCCGCGAACTGTTCGGCGCCGGCAAGCTCATGGGTTATGAAATCCTGCCGGTCGTGACCGAGGGTGGCTGGTACGTCCCCAACGGCCTGCTGCTGTTGCCCCCCAGCGCCTTTTTCCTTATCGGTGGCTTTATCTGGGTTCTGCGCAGCGTCAAGACCGATCAGGTGGAAGAGCCTGACTTCAAAATGGCCAAACACACCGTAGCGAGGGAGGGCGTCTAAGATGGAAGCTTTACTGAGTTTGTTCGTACGCTCGATTTTCATCGAGAACATGGCCCTGGCCTTCTTCCTGGGCATGTGTACCTTCCTGGCGGTATCCAAGAAGATCCAGGCAGCCTTCGGCCTGGGTGTGGCGGTGATCGTGGTACTGACCATTACCGTGCCGGTTAACAACCTGATCTACAACTACCTGCTGGCGGACGGCGCGCTGGCCTGGGCCGGCTTCCCCGACCTGGACCTGAGCTTCCTGGGCCTGCTGTCCTACATCGGCGTGATCGCGGCCCTGGTGCAAATCCTGGAGATGTTCCTCGACAAGTACGTACCCGCGCTGTACAACGCCCTGGGCGTGTTCCTGCCGCTGATTACCGTGAACTGCGCCATCCTCGGCGCCTCCCTGTTCATGGTCGAGCGTGACTACAACTTCGCGGAATCAGTGGTCTTCGGCGCCGGCGCCGGCGTTGGCTGGGCCCTGGCGATTGTGGCTCTGGCCGGTATCCGCGAGAAGCTGAAGTACTCGGACGTGCCCGACGGCCTGCAGGGACTGGGCATTACATTCATCATCGTCGGCCTCATGTCACTGGGCTTCATGTCCTTTGGCGGCATCGATATCTAAGCGGGATTGAACTGATATGGATATGACAATTGTATTCGGCGTGGTGATGTTCACTGCCATCGTGCTGGCGCTGGTAGCGGTTATTCTCGTTGCCCGTTCCTCACTGGTGAGCTCTGGCGACGTCAACATCGAGATCAACGGCGAGAAAACCATCACCGTTCCCGCCGGCGGCAAGCTGCTGCAGACCCTGTCCGAATCAGGCCTGTTCCTGCCTTCGGCCTGCGGTGGCGGCGGCACCTGCGCCCAGTGTAAATGCATCATCAAGGAGGGTGGCGGTTCCATGCTGCCCACCGAGGAATCCCACTTCACCAAGCGCGACGCCGCCGAGGGCTGGCGCCTGTCCTGCCAGGCCGCGGTCAAGCAGGACATGAAGATCGAGGTGCCCGAGGAAGTATTCGGGGTCAAGCAGTGGGAGTGCACGGTGGAGTCCAACCCCAATGTGGCGACCTTCATCAAGGAACTGACCCTGCGCCTGCCCGAGGGTGAGAACGTCGACTTCCGTGCCGGCGGTTACGTACAGCTGGAGTGCCCGCCGCACCATGTAAAGTACTCGGACTTCGACATCGAGGAAGAGTACCGCGGCGACTGGGAGCACTTTGGCTTCTTCAAACTGGAGTCCGTGGTCAAGGAGCCGGTGATTCGCGCCTACTCCATGGCCAACTACCCGGAAGAGAAGGGCGTGGTGAAATTCAACATCCGTATTGCCACACCGCCCCCCGGCAGCGAAGGCATTCCGCCGGGCATCATGTCCTCCTGGGTGTTTAACCTCAAGCCTGGCGACAAGGTCAAAGTGTATGGCCCCTTCGGCGAATTCTTCGCCAAGGATACCGATGCCGAGATGGTGTTCATCGGTGGTGGTGCCGGTATGGCGCCCATGCGCTCGCACATCTTTGACCAGCTCAAGCGTCTTCACAGCAAGCGCAAGATTTCCTTCTGGTACGGGGCCCGCTCCCTGCGTGAGATGTTCTACGTCGAGGATTACGACGGCCTGGCGGCGGAAAACGACAACTTCGAGTGGCATGTCGCCCTGTCCGACCCCCAGCCCGAGGACAACTGGGACGGCCTGACCGGCTTTATCCACAATGTGCTCTACGAGCAGTACCTGAAGGATCATCCCGCGCCGGAAGACTGTGAGTACTACATGTGTGGACCGCCGATGATGAACGCGGCGGTGATCCAGATGCTGACCGACCTCGGGGTCGAGCCCGAAAACATCCTGCTGGACGATTTCGGCGGCTGATGATCCGCCGTCCAGTACCAGCCAGAAGCCACTCCCTGGAGTGGCTTTTTTACGTCCGGGCCTCGCTGTTGGCGCTGCTTGTGGCCGGGCTTGCCGCGTGCGCCCGGGACGCCAGCCTGCTCAAACTCGGCGGCCAGACCATGGGAACCACCTGGTCGGCCACCCTGATACTGCCGCCGGACTCCGACCAGGAGGAACTGCAGCTGCTGGCCGGCATAGAGGCACTGCTGGAGTCGGTCAACAACAGCATGTCCACCTACCGCGAGGATTCGGAGATATCCCGTTTCAATCGAACGCCGGTGGGGGAATGGTTTCCGCTGTCTCAGGGTTTCTATGAGGTGCTGTCTGCGGCCATGGCCATTGGTTGGCAGTCCGGCGGCGCCTACGATGTCACCGTCGGGCCGCTGGTCAACCTCTGGGGCTTTGGTCCTGGCGGCCAGGCGCCCGAGCCGCCGGCTGATGCCGCGATTAAGTCCGCCATGGCGCGCGTTGGCCAGGATTACCTGCGGGTGGATGGCGAGGCGCTGCGGCTGCGCAAGGACGCCGATGTCTACCTGGACTTTTCCTCCATCGCCAAGGGCTTTGCGGTGGACGAGATCGCCCGCTACCTGGGCGCTGCCGGGATCAGCAACTACATGGTGGAAGTGGGCGGCGAGATGCGCCTGTCCGGCTACAGCCCGCGCGGTGACAGCTGGCGGGTTGCCATCGAACAACCGCAGGCCGGCGGATTCGGTATTGCCCGCACGATTTACCTGGGCAATGCTGCCGTGGCCACCTCGGGAGACTACCGCAACTTTTTCGAGGTTGACGGTAAACGCTATTCCCACAGTATCGATCCGCGCACGGGCCGGCCGGTGGCACATGAACTTGTGTCGGTGACTGTTGTCCACCCAAGTACGATGATGGCAGATGCCTGGGCCACGGCCCTGACCGTGCTGGGGGCCGACGAGGCCTTCGCAGTGGCGCAGGCGCAGGGATTGGCGGTATATTTGATTCAGCGCGAAGGGCAGGGCTTCAGCAGCCGTCACACCGATGCGTTCGCCCCTTACCTGGTCGAAGCAGAGACCGGACAACAGTAAGCTCGCGCTTACGGAGGAAGACTATGAGCCTGTTTGTGATCACCGCAGTTTTTATCGGCCTTGTCATGGCCGCAATGGCCGTGGGGGTGATGATGGGCCGCGGGCCGATCAAGGGTTCCTGTGGCGGCATGGGTGCCCTGGGTATCGATACCTCCTGTGATATTTGCGGCGGCGACCCCAAACGCTGTGACGAGGAGACCCGCGACGGCCAGAACAGCCGCGAGAACCCCGATCTTTTCTATAACGCCGACCGCAAGTAGCGGACGCCCGCCCGCTTGAGTGCCCGCGGTCACGCCATAGTTAACTACGCCCCCTTTATCGGCCTGCGCTACAGTTTTTCCCGCAAGCGCAATCGTTTCACCTCGGTTATCGCCCTGGTTTCCATGCTGGGTATGGTGCTCGGGGTGGCTTCCCTGGTGACAGTGCTGTCAGTAATGAACGGTTTTGGCAACGAACTGCGCGGCCGGATCCTGTCCCTGGTGCCCCACGGGTTTGTCAGCGCGGAGGAGGGCATAGAGGACTGGCAGGCGCTGGCGGCCGCTATCGAAGCGCAGGCGTCGGTGGTGGCCGTAGCGCCCTATATTTCCGCCAAGGTGATTCTCGCCAGCGGACGTACCCTGCGCGGTGGCGTGCTCACCGCGATTGACCCGGCACTGCAGGCACAGGTCTCCCGTATTCCGGCGGCCATGGTGCAGGGCAGCCTGCAGAGCCTGGCGGAGCCCGGATTCCCGGTGGTGCTGGGGGCATCCCTGGCGCGCATGCTCGCGGTGCGAACCGGTGATACGGTGGAGGTCACGGTGCCCCGGCTGACGATGACGCCGCTTGGCGTATTCCCGCGCAGCAAGCGCCTGACGGTCACCGGCATATTTGAAGTGGGCGCCCAGCCCGACTCCTACCAGGCCTACATCGGTCTGCGCAGCGGCCAGAAACTGCTGGGACCCGCGGCCGGGGTCGATGGCCTGCAGCTGAAAACCGCTAATCTGTACACCGCACCGCAGACCATGAATGCGGTGGCGGACACGCTGCCGCCGGGGCTGACGGTGCAGGACTGGAGCCAGACCCAGGGTTCCCTGTTCCAGGCGGTTAAAATGGAGAAGATCATGGTCAGCCTGTTGCTGCTGTCGGTGGTGGCGGTGGCGGCATTTAACATCGTGTCCACGCTGGTGATGTCGGTGGCGGAAAAGCGCCGCGACATTGCGGTGCTGCGCACCATGGGAGCGCGGGCAGGCGGCATCATGGCCATTTTCGTCGCCCATGGCCTGGGGCTGGCGGCCGTCGGCATCAGCCTGGGGGCAGTGTTGGGCGTGGTCTTGGGCCTCAATATTTCCGCTATTACTGTCTTTGTCGAAAACCTGCTGGGAGTGAAATTGTTCGACCCTTCCGTGTACTTTATTTCCCAGCTGCCCTCGCAGCTGCTGTGGACCGATGTCGCCGCGGTGGTGGCGGCGTCACTGGCGTTGAGTTTACTGGCGACTCTCTATCCCGCCTGGCGGGCCGCCCGGGTGGCTCCGGCGGAGGTCCTGCGCTATGAGTGAGCCGGTGCTGCAGTGCCGCTCGCTGGGGCGCAGTTACCGCGATGGCGACCGCTCCGTCGAGGTGCTGAACGGCGTTGAACTGACCCTGCAGGCCGGCGAGAAGGTGGCTATCGTCGGCGCCTCCGGCTCCGGCAAGTCGACCCTGCTCAACCTGCTCGGCGGGCTGGATACCCCCAGCGAGGGACAGGTGCTGCTCTGTGCCCGGGACCTGGCGACGCTGGATGAGGCCAGCCTGTGCCGGATGCGCAATCGTCACCTGGGCTTTGTCTACCAGTTTCATCACCTGCTGCCGGAATTTGACGCCCGGGAAAATGTGGCCATGCCATTGATCATCGGTGGCCATTCGCGGCGCGCGGCGCTGGCGCGGGCGGCTGACATGCTCGAGCGGGTAGGCATGCAGCACCGCCTGGATCACCGCCCGTCCCAGCTTTCCGGCGGCGAGCGCCAGCGTGTTGCCATCGCCCGGGCCCTGGTCACCGAGCCGGACTGCGTGCTGATGGATGAACCCACCGGCAATCTCGACCCCCATTCCGCCGCCCAGGTGCTGGCCCTCATTGATGCCCTGGGCGAGCTCAGCTCGGCCTTTGTGGTGGTAACCCATGACCC
This sequence comes from Seongchinamella sediminis, assembly GCF_003457605.1. Lineage (GTDB taxonomy): Bacteria > Pseudomonadota > Gammaproteobacteria > Pseudomonadales > Halieaceae > Halioglobus > Halioglobus sediminis. Next base: position 125,253 of record NZ_QRAN01000003.1, on the reverse strand, counting down.
GGCCATCGCCGCCCACATGCACCGCACGCTGGAACTGCTCGAGGGGCGGCTGGAGGCACGGGCGTGAACTGGGCGGAACGTGGGCGACTGGCGCGGCGTTACACCTTTGCCCACGGCCAGGGGCACCTGTCTACCTTCCTGTCATCCCTGTCCATGCTGGGACTGGTACTGGCTATTGCGCTGCTGATCGTGGTGCTGTCGGTGATGAACGGTTTCGACCGGGAAATGCGCGAGCGCATTCTTTCCCTGGTGCCGCATATCACCGTGTATTCCCACCAGCCGATGGCGGACTGGCGGGAGCGCCGTGCCGAGGTGCTGCAGCATCCGCAGGTGCTGCAGGCCAGTCCGTTCACCCAGTTCGACAGCCTGTTCATGCGCGGCGCAGATATCGAAACCGCCCAGGGCATCGGCGTGGACGCGGCCGACCCCGCCAGCGAGACCCTGCTGGCGCTGCTGCCCGCCGCCCAGCGAACCACCTTTGTCGGCAGGGCAGATGCCCTGGTGCTGGGGGTCGGTATCGCCCGCCGCCTGAACGCCCGGGTGGGTGAGACTCTGACCCTGATCGTTCCCGGCGGCGGCCTGACCGGCGATACCGGCGCCACCCGCTTTGAAGCGCTTTACCTGGCGGGGATCGTCGATACCGGCACCGAGCTTGACCAGGGGGTGGCCCTGTTGCACCTGAATACCGCCTCCCGGCTGGCCGGGCTTGGTGACGCGGTCAGTGGCCTGCGGCTGGTGAGCAGCGACTTGTTCCAGGTCCGCCGGATCGGCTGGGACGTGGTCAACCAGTTGCCCGTGGGTCACTACGCCACCAACTGGATGATGACCCACGGCAACCTCTATGCGGCAATCCAGCTGTCCCGGGACCTGGTCAGCATCCTTTTGTTTTCCATCATCGCGGTGGCGGCCTTCAATGTGGTGTCATCACTGGTATTGGTAGTGTTCGACAAGCAGGACAATATCGCCATTCTGCGAACCCTGGGCGCGTCCGGTGCGGATATCGCCTGGATATTCGTGCTGCAGGGCGCGATGATCGGCGCCGTCGGCGTCGTCAGCGGCAGTCTGCTGGGGGCGCTGCTCAGCCAGCTGGTGCCGGCAATGGTGGCGGGGCTGGAGCAAGTGCTCGATATCCGTTTCCTCAATACCGATGTATACCCGGTGTCCTTCCTGCCGGTGGACCTGCTGTTGCGGGATGTGTTGGCGGTGGCGGGCGTGGCCCTGGGCATGTGCCTGGTGGCGGCTATTTACCCGGCCCGGCGGGCGGCACGGCTGGCCCCCGCCGCAGTGCTCAATCAGGAGCGTTGACGGGCGTCTCTTCCAGCTTGGCGGATGCGGCCTCGGCCAGCACCTTTTGTGCACGCCGTCGCCGCCGGCGGCGCTCGCGCAGCATTCTCGCTACCCGCAAACGCCACAGGATATTGATGACAAAATAACCCAGTGAGCCGAAAAACAGGCCGCATAGCAGGCAACCCAGCAGGAAGGGTTGCCAGACATCCTCCAGCCGGTGCGCCAGCCAGTGAAAACTCAATTCGAATTCAAGCGCTTGCAAGGGGACGCCGATAATCATCGCTCCCAGTTTGTAGGCCAGGAAAAAAACCGCCGGCAGGGTTACCGGGTTGGTGATCCACACCAGTCCAACGGACAGAGGCAGGTTGCAGCGAACCAGAACCGCCAGTGCCGCGGCTACCAGCATTTGCCCGGGAATGGGCATAAAGGCGATGAACAGACCGACGAAGAACGCCATCGAGGCGGAGTAGCGATTGATGTGCCAGAGATTGCCGGCATAAATCCATTCGCCCAGAATGCGCAGTGACCTGATTCGTCGCATCCGCTCAACGCTGGGGGTAATGGACTTTAGGGTTTTCTTTGGCATCGCCCGCCTGATCGCATTTGCTCTGTCGCTTTCCCTGGCAGCGTGGTTCACTGTGCAGGTAAGCCGGCGCTGCACCCGCCCAGGGCTGCGGCGCCGGGCCAGTTATTATGCCCGCAACGGGGCGGCTTCTCTACATGCGTTCATGGATGATCGGATGGCTTGCGGCCACAGGGTTAATGGCCGTCTCCCCATGGTTGCTGCCACCCTGGCTGTGGCTCTGTTGCCTTGTGCCGGCGCTGTGGCGCCGGCCGTTGTGGGCGGGCCTGCTGGCCGCGGTGCTGCTGTGTTCAGCGCGCGGGCAGGTGGATCTGCAGCAGCGCCTGCCGAAGGCGTGCAACGGCGAGCCGGTGGTCCTGGTGGGCCACGTTGCCGCTTTGCCCCGGCTGTCGCAACTGGCGGAGGGGCGGCAGCGCCAGCGCTTTGAATTTATCGTCGACAGCCTGCTGCCCCGGGGCTGCGCCGGTCCGCGCCGGGTGCTGCTGTCGTATTATGGCGAGCGGGACATCCAGCCCGGCCAGTGGTGGCAGTTCCAGAGCAGGCTGCGCCGCCCCTGGGGCCTGGCTAACCCGGGCTCCTTCAACATGCAGGCCTGGTATGCGCTGAGCGGTATTGACGCTGTTGGCTCGGTGCGCAGCGCCGGGGACAGGCAGTTGTCCGGAGCTGCCCCCGCCTGGCGGGCCTGGCACCACCGGCTGCGTGCCCGGGTCAGTCAAGCGATTGCAGGGGCTGGTCTGTCGGCGCCGGCCACCGCCGTGTTGCAGGCGGTTACCGTTGCCGACAAAAGCGGTGTCGATCATCGCCTGTGGCAGTTGTTCCAGCACTACGGTATCAATCACCTGCTGGTGATTTCCGGCCTGCATGTGGCGCTGGTTGCCGGCCTGGGGTACGGGCTCGGAAAACTGCTCGCCGCCGGCCTGATGCTGGCGGGCCTGCGTCTGGCCCGCTACTCCTGGGCTGAGTCCACGGCCTTTGCCATGGCCCTGGTTTACACCGCGCTGGCGGGGTTTTCGGTGGCTACCCAGCGCGCCCTGGTCATGCTCGGCTGCTTTCTGCTGGCCCGGGTGCTGCGGCGCGGCAGCTCCGGGTTCAACAGTTTATTCGTGGCCGCCTGGGTGCTGTCACTCATCAATCCGCTGGTGTTCCTGGGGGCGGGCTTCTGGCTGTCTTTCGCCGCGGTGGCCATGCTGCTGTGGCTGGGGCGCTGGCAGCGCGGCGGCCGGGTCGGCCGGATGCTCATGCCGCAGCTGGCGATGGGGCTGGCGATGCTGCCCATGGGGGCCCTGTGGTTCGGGGGCAGCAGCTGGGTGGCCCCGCTGGCCAACCTGTTGCTGATTCCGCTGCTCGGTTGCTACGTCATTCCCCTGTCGCTACTCGGTGCAGGGCTGGCCCTTGGTGGCGCTCTACCGCTGGCCACCCGTTGCTGGCAGCTGGCAGCTGTCCCCCTGGAGTTGCTCTGGCCCGCTGCCCACCTGATCGACCAGCGGGCGACGCTGTTTATCCACGCGGCGGGCAGTGCTGCGGCGATAGTCCTTGCCCTGGTCGCCGCGGTGCTGCTGGTGGTGCCGCTCTCCCGGCGCTGGCGCCTGGGCTGTGTCGCCATGATCCTGCCCTTACTGCTGGCTCGGCCGCCGGCGATAGACTCCCCGCAGCTGGACGTACTGGACGTGGGGCAGGGCACCGCGGTGGTATTCCGGGCCGGTGGCCGGGTACTGCTCTACGATACCGGCGGCGGCAATCCCGCCGGTCCCAATCTCGCCCACAGCGTGGTGTTGCCGTGGTTGCAAAATGCCGGGGTGGAGCGGATTGACGAACTGGTGATCAGCCACAACGACCTCGATCACAGCGCCGGCCTCGCTGCGGTGCTGGCGGCCGTGCCGGTGGAGCGGCTGTGGCAGGGCGAGGCGGCCCATCCGCGGAGCAGGCCCTGTCGGGCGGGACAGGCCTGGACCTGGCCCGGGGGAACCCGCTTTCGCTTTCTGTCCCCGGTGGGTGCGGAGGAGGGCAACGATGCCTCCTGCGTGCTGCAGATCGAAGCGCGGCGGGTGCGCATCCTGCTGCCCGGTGATATCAGCCGGCAGCAGGAACAGCAGCTGATCCGCTACTGGGGCGACGCCCTGCGCAGCGAGGTCCTGCTGGTGGCACACCACGGCAGTAACACGTCCACCTACCAGGCCTGGTTGAACCGGGTGTCGCCGTCGCTGGGGCTGATCGCTGCCGGCTACGCCAGTCGTTTTGGCCACCCCCACGACCGGGTGCTGGCGCGCTTGCGCCAGTCCGGCGTGGCCGTACACGAGACTGCGCGGCGGGGCGCGCTGCGCATAGCCATTGGTCCCGACGGCGCCTGGTCGCTAACAGCTAAGCGCGACGGATACCACGCCTGGTGGATGTGACTTTTCCGCGGTTCCGTCACTCCGCGGCCTGTGCGTATAATGGGCCTTTCCTGGAAAAACTGGCGAGATGTCCCTGTGCTGGAACTGTTGACGGCTGGCGGATGGTTAATGGTACTGATCGTACTGTGTTCCATCGTGGTGCTGGCGATCTGTATTGAACGACTGATAACCCTCAACCCGAAAAAAATTGCCCCGCCGCACCTGCTGGCGACAGTGTGGAAGCAGCTCAAGGGCGGTGAAATGGACGCGGCCCGGCTCAAGACCCTGAAGCAATCGTCTCCCCTGGGACGAATTCTCGCCGCCGGGCTGAGCAATGCCTATCACGGCAGGGAAGTGATGAAAGAAAGTATCCAGGAAGCGGCCCAGCACGTGGTGCACGACCTGGAACGCTACCTCAATACCCTGGGTACCATTGCCGCCATCGCGCCCTTGCTGGGGCTGCTGGGCACCGTGGTCGGCATGATCCGGGTATTCGCCGAAATCATGTCCCAGGGCACCGGTAACGCCAGCGTGCTGGCCGGCGGGATTTCCGAAGCGCTGATTACCACCGCCGCCGGTCTCACCGTGGCCATTCCGGCGCTGGCCATGCACCGCTATTTCACCGGCAAGATCGACGCCATCGTGGTCGAGCTGGAGCAGGAAACCATCAAGCTGGTGGATGCCCTGCACAGTGAAGAGAATACGGAACACAAGCTTTGAAATTCCGCCGCCAGCGCCTCGATGACGTCACGATCAACCTGACGCCGTTGATCGATGTGGTATTCCTGCTGCTGATCTTCTTCATGGTGTCCACCACCTTTACCCGGGAAACCCAGCTCAGCGTGGACCTGCCCGAGGCCCAGGGCCAGCTCAAGGAGGCGCAGGGGGAGGAGATCGAGATACTCATCGATGAGAGCGGCCGCTACCGGGTCAATGGCCAGGGGCTGGTGGACAACCGCATGCGCACCCTGCAGGCGGCGATCTACAAGATTTCCGCCGGCGACACCACCCTGCCCATGATCATTACCGCCGACGCCCAGGCCGCCCACGAGGACGTGGTGCGGGCCATGGACGCCGCGGGCCAGATGGGCTTTGTCCACCTCAGTATTACCACCCGCCAGCCCACCCCGGAGCAGGCCGGTGGCTAGTAATCCTCGCCTCCAGCACCCGGTGAGAGCGGGCAAGATGAGCGACTGGCAGCTGTACCGCCGCCTGATCGGCTACGTGCTGCCCTACTGGTGGGTATTTGTGCTCAGCCTGGCGGGGTACATCGTCTACTCCCTGGGCAATGTGCTGCTGGCCGACATGATGCAGTTCCTGCTCGACGCCCTGAACCAGTCCGACAAGGCCGACTCGGGCCTGGTCTCGCGGGTGGCCTACGGCCTTTTTTACGAAGAGGGCATGGACAAGCTGGAGTTCACCCGGCTGGCGTTTCCCATCAGCCTGGTGGTGCTGGCGTTTATCCGTTCCATGGGCTTTTTCGTCGGCACCTACTTCATGAACCACGTGGCGCGCAACCTGATCCACACCCTGCGTTGCGAACTTTTCGACAAAATGCTGGTGGCCCCGAGTGCCTACTACGACAGCCACAGCCAGGGGGTGCTGATCTCCAAGATCACCTTCAACGTGGAGCAGGTGTCCGGGGCGGTGACCAAGGCCCTGAAAATCATCGTCAGGGAAGGCCTGACGGTGGTCGCGCTGCTCAGTTACATGCTCTACCTCAACTGGCGCCTGTGCCTGGTGTTTCTCGCCGTGGCGCCGGCGATTGCTCTGGTAGTGGGTGTGGTGGGCAAGCACTTTCGCCGCTACAGCCGGCGCATCCAGGCCTCCATGGGCGACGTTACCCAGGTGTCCAACGAGAGCATCGGCGCCTACCGGGAAGTGCGGATTTTCGGCGGCCAGGAGCAGCAGTCCCGGCGCTTCCACGGCGCCAGTGACTACAACCGCGCCCAGAGCCTGAAGCTGGCTTTCCTCGACGCCCTCAGCACCCCGGTTATCCAGACCCTGCTGGCGCTGTCGCTGGCGGCCCTGGTGTGGTTCGCCCTCAAACCCAGCCTGCTGGCGGACTTCTCTGCCGGCTCACTGGTGGCTTTCCTGACTGCGGCGGGGCAGCTGGGCAAACCGATTCGCCAGCTGTCCAGTATCCAGTCGGTGATCCAGCGGGGCCTGGCGGCGGCGGAGGATATCTTTGCCCAGCTTGACCTGGAAAACGAGGTCGACCAGGGCGGCAGGGAGATCGCCCGCGCCCGCGGTGCGATCGCCTATCGCCAGGTCAGCTTCGCCTACCCGGGCAGCGATACCCAGGTGCTGCGGGATGTGTCGCTGGACATCGCCCCCGGGGAGACCGTGGCGCTGGTGGGCCGCTCCGGCAGCGGCAAAAGCACCATGGTGCAGTTGCTGGCGCGCTTCTACCAGCCGACTGCCGGCCAGATCCTGCTCGATGATATCCCCCTGCAGGAGTACCGCCTGGCCGCACTGCGCGAGCAGCTGGCCATGGTCTCGCAGAATGTGACCCTGTTCCAGGACACCGTTTACAACAACATTGCCTACGGCACCCTGGCTGACAAGGGCCGGGAGGCGGTAGAGGAGGCGCTGGCGTCGGCCTATGCAAAAGATTTCATCAACGCCATGCCCGCCGGCATGGACACTCCGCTGGGCGACGACGGCGGCGGGTTGAGCGGTGGCCAGCGCCAGCGCATCGCCATTGCCCGGGCTTTCCTCAAGGATGCCCCGGTCATCATCCTGGACGAGGCCACCTCGGCCCTGGACAACGAGTCGGAGCACCGGATCCAGAAATCGCTGGATCGCATCTCCCGGGATCGCACCACCATCATCATCGCCCACCGCCTGTCCACCGTTGAAAAAGCCGATCGCATCGTGGTCATGGACGAGGGCCGCATTGTCGCCACCGGCACTCACGCTGAACTGCTGGCGGGGGACGGGATCTACGCCCAGCTGTACCACCAGGAATTCAGCGATTAATGACTGCCGCGGATAGTGGACTGGCGGCGGCCTGGTATCGTGGCGCCTGGTGGCTGTGGCTGCTGCTGCCCCTTGAGGGTCTGTTCCGCGCGGTAGCGGCGATGCGCCGCTGGCTCTATCGCAGCGGCCTCTGGTCATCCTATCGCGCTTCCTGTCCCGTGGCCGTGGTGGGCAATATCACCGTTGGCGGCACCGGCAAGACGCCGGTTATCATCGCCCTGGTCGAGGCGCTGCAGGCCCGCGGGCTCACCCCCGGCGTGGTCAGCCGCGGCTATGGCGCCACTGCTGGCGAGTTTCCCCATCGGGTCGGGGCGAACAGCAGCGCCGCCCAGTGTGGCGATGAGCCCCTGTTGATTCACCGGCGCACCGGCGCGCCCTGCGTGGTCGATCCGGATCGGGCCGCGGCAGTCAGGGCACTGCTGGCAGCCGGGCCGGTTGACGTGGTGCTCGCCGACGACGGCCTGCAACACTATGCCCTGCAGCGTGACTACGAGCTGGCCCTGCTCGACGCTGCGCGCGGCACTGGCAATGGTCACTGCCTGCCGGTGGGACCACTGCGCGAACCTGCCTCCCGCCTGGACAGCGTCAACCGGGTGCTCTACCGCGGCGGCGAAGACGCCGCCAGCAGCGTCAGCTACCGGCCGACTGCGTGGGTCAATGTCGCCTCAGGGGAGGAACGCCCGCTGTCCGCCTTCAGCGGCGGCGAGGGTATGGTGGCAGTGGCCGGGATCGGCCAGCCAGCCCAGTTTTTTGCCAGCCTCGAGGCCCTGGGGATTCGTTGCGACGAACGCAGCTTTGCCGATCACCACCAGTACCGCCCGCAGGATTTTGCCCCGCTGCAGGGTTCGACAATTCTCATGACCGAAAAAGACGCGGTAAAATGCCGTTCACTGGCCGGGGCGGACGCCTGGTACCTGCGCATCGAGGCCAGCCTGCCGCCGGCGGTAGTGGAGGAGATCTGCGCCCTGGTCCGTTCCTGAATTCCCGATAAGGTAAACACATGTCATTTGCAGTCGTTATTCCCGCTCGCTACGGCTCCACCCGGCTCCCGGGCAAACCCCTGCTGGATATCGCCGGCAAGCCCATGGTCCAGCGTGTCTGGGAGCAGGCCCTGGGGGCGGGCGCCAGTGAAGTGGTGGTGGCCACCGACGACAGCCGCATCCAGCAGGTGGCGCAGGCTTTCGGTGCCGAGGTTTGCATGACCAGGCCCGACCATCCCTCGGGTACAGACCGGCTGCAGGAGGTAGCGGCGAGCCGCGACTGGGACGAGCAGCAGATCGTGGTCAACGTGCAGGGCGACGAGCCACTGATTCCGCCGGCACTGATCGGCCAGGTAGCCGCCAACCTGGCGGCCAATCCCGAGGCCGCTATCGCCACTCTCAGCGAAGCGGTGAACGGGCTGGCGGAACTGCGCAACCCGAACGCAGTGAAGGTGGTGACCGACGCCCGCGGCATGGCCCTGTACTTCAGCCGGGCCACCATTCCCTGGCCGCGCGAGGCATTCAACGCCGCCACCGATACCATGCCCGCTGGCCAGTGGTACCGGCACATCGGCATTTACGCCTACCGCGCCGGATTCCTGCACCGCTACGTGAGCTGGTCGCCAGCGCCGCTGGAACAGCTGGAGCAGCTGGAGCAGCTGCGCGCCCTGTATAACGGCGAACGCATCCATGTGGCGCCCGCCTGCGAGGCGGTGCCCGCCGGGGTAGATACCGCCGAGGACCTGGCGGCGGTGCGCCAACGACTGGAGCAGCGTCATGACTGAATCCCCTGTCACCCGCGTGTTGTTCGTTTGCCTGGGCAATATCTGCCGCTCACCCACCGCCCACGGCGTGTTCGAGGCGATGGTCAGGGCGCGCGGGCTGGAGCAGCAGATCCGGGTCGATTCCTGCGGCACCGGCGACTGGCATATCGGCCACGCCCCCGACAAACGCGCCACGGCCGAAGCCCTGGGCCGGGGGTACGACCTCAGCGGATTGCGGGCGCGGCAGGTCCAGGTCAGGGATTTTCACGACTTCGATTACATCCTGGCCATGGACCGGCAGAACCTGGCTGACCTGCAGGCCATGTGCCCCGCCGGGTTCAGCGGCTACCTGGGGCTGTTCCTGCCCTTCGATCCCGCGGCCAGCATCGCTGAGGTGCCCGACCCCTACTACGGCGGCGACGAGGGCTTTACTCGCGTGCTGGACATGGTCGAAGCTGCCAGCGAAGGCTTGCTGAGGGAGATAGGCGGTGCAGATACTGCGCGCTGAATCGCTTCGCGCCCGCAATACGCTGCACCTGGAGTCTCATGCCAAAGCGCTGGTGGAGGTCTCCTCCGGGGCGCAGCTGAGCGCAGCGCTGGACTGGGCCCGGGCCGAGGGCCTGCCGGTGTTGCCCCTGGGCAGCGGCAGCAATGTGGTGCTGGCCGGGGACATCGACGCCCTGGTGGTCTGCCAGCGCGGCAGCGCGATAGATGTACTCAGTGAGCAGGGCGACAGCGTGATGTTGCGCGTCGCTGCCGGTCACGACTGGCACGCGCTGGTTGAACAGAGCCTGGCACGGGGCTATTACGGGCTGGAAAACCTGGCGCTGATACCTGGAACCGTGGGCGCTGCGCCCATCCAGAACATCGGCGCCTACGGGGTGGAGCTGGAACGCTTTGTGGCGGCGGTGCACGCGGTGGAAACCGCCAGCGGCAGGGCGCTGACCCTGTCTGCCGGCGACTGCGGGTTTGCTTACCGCGACAGCGTATTCAAGCGGGAATTGCGCGACAAGCTGGTGATTACCGCGGTGGACCTGCGCCTGTCGCGGCGGCCGGCGCCGGAGCTGGCTTACCCGGCCCTGCGCAGTGAACTGGAACGGGCCGGTATCCGCGATCCGGGGCCCGAGGATGTGTTCCGGGCAGTGGTCGCTGTGCGCAGCAGGCGACTGCCGGACCCGGCCCGCGAGCCCAACGTCGGCAGTTTTTTCAAGAACCCGGTGGTGGCGGCTGCGGTCGCCGCGGCGCTACAGGAGCAGTACCCGGACATGCCGCTGTACCCCCAGGCCGATGGCGGCGCCAAGGTCCCGGCCGCCTGGCTGATTGAGCGCGCCGGCTGGAAGGGCCGCCGGCGCGGCGGGGTAGGGGTGCACCCCGGCCACGCCCTGGTGCTGGTCAACTACGGGAGTGACGCCGGCGCCGACATACTCGCCCTGGCGGAAGAGATCAGGGCCGCGGTGGCGAGCCGGTTTACCATTGCCCTGGAGCCCGAGCCGCGAATATACGGTGACCAGGCTTGAGCCAGTTTGACCACAAGGCCTTTCTCAAGACCCTGACCTCGCGGCCGGGCGTGTACCAGATGTACGCCGAGGACGGCAAACTGCTATATGTGGGCAAGGCCAAGAACCTGAAAAACCGGGTGGGAAGTTACTTCCGCGCCCGTGGCCTCACCGACAAGACCCTGGCCCTGGTCAGCCGTATCCATGACATCCAGGTAACCGTGACCTCTACCGAGGTCGATGCACTGTTGCTGGAACACAACCTGATCAAGAGCCATCGTCCGCCCTACAATATCCTGCTCAGGGACGACAAGTCCTATCCCTATATCTACGTGTCGGCTGACAAGTTCCCGCGGCTGTCCCTGCACCGTGGCGCCCAGAAGGGCAAGGGACGCTACTTCGGGCCCTATCCCAGTGCCGCGGCAGTGCGTGAGTCGCTGCACTTCCTGCAGAAAGTGTTCAAGGTCAGGCAGTGTGAAAACAGCTATTTCCGCAATCGGTCCCGGCCCTGTCTGCAACACCAGATCGACCGCTGCACCGCGCCCTGTGTCGACCTGGTGAGCGAAGAGGAGTACGCGCAGCAGGTGGATAACACCTGCCTGTTCCTGTCCGGCAAGTCGCAGCAGTTGCTGGTGCGCCTGGCAGACGACATGGAGCAGGCCGCGGCGGAACTGGAATACGAGCAAGCGGCGGTGTACCGGGACCAGATCAGCCAGTTACAGCATGTGCAGGCCAGCCAGGGCATAGAGGGAGTAACAGGCGACCTCGATATCCTCGCCGCCGCGGTGGACGCCGGCCGCGCCTGTGTACAGGTGCTGTTTGTGCGCGGTGCGCGGGTCCTCGGCAGCAAGACCTACTACCCGCCGTTGAAGCTGCAGGAATCGCCCGGGGAAGTACTGGCAGCCTTTATTCCCCAGTACTACCTGGACGGCAGCCGGGCGATACCCGGCGAGATCATCGTCAACCAGGAACCCGACAGCGCAGCGGCGCTGGCCGAGGCCCTGACGGCGCAGGCGGAGCGCAACGTAAAACTGCGCAGCCGGGTGCGGGACGCCCGGGCGCGCTGGCTGCGGCTGGCGGTGCAGACTGCGGAAACCAACCTGCAGGCCCACCTGGCCGGCAAACAGACCGTGCAGGCGCGCTTCCAGGCTCTGCAGGCATTGCTGTCGCTGCCGGAACTGCCCGAGAGCATGGAATGCTTCGATATCAGCCACAGCTCCGGCGAGGCCACGGTTGCCTCCTGCGTGGTATTCGACCAGAACGGCCCCCGCAAGAGCGATTATCGCAAGTTTAACATTGAGGGCATTACCGGCGGCGACGACTACGCGGCCATGCAGCAGGCGCTGGAGCGGCGCTACCGGCGGCTCAAGTCGGGGGAGGGCAGGCAGCCGGACATCCTGTTTATTGACGGCGGCAAGGGCCAGGTAAGCCAGGCCATGTCGGTGCTGGAGGAACTACAGATCAACGATGTGCTGGTTATCGGCGTCGCCAAGGGGGTGACCCGCAAGGCCGGCTTCGAGACCCTCATAGACGGCGCCAGCGGCCGCGAATCGCAACTGCCGGGGGACAGCCCGGCCCTGCACCTGATCCAGCAGATCCGCGACGAGGCCCACCGCTTCGCGATTACCGGCCACCGGGCCCGCCGCGACAAGGCCCGCCAGCGCTCCCTGCTGGAGGACATCCCCGGGGTCGGCGCCAAACGCCGCCGGGAGCTGCTGCGCCATTTCGGCAGCGCCCAGGGGGTGGTCAACGCCAGCGTGGAAGAGTTGAAGAAAATTTCCGGAATAAGTGCCACAATGGCGACACAAATATACGACCACTTGCATGACGTGAGTGATGACGGGGAAAGGAATTAAGTGCAAATAAACATTCCCAACACGCTGACCCTGCTGCGGATCTGCCTGATCCCGGTGCTGGCCATCGTGTTTTATACCCCCTTCGAGAACCACCTGCTGGTGGCCGCTGGTATTTTCGGCATCGCCGCGATTACCGACTGGGTCGACGGCTACCTGGCACGCAAACTGGGGCAGATGACCGCCTTCGGCGCCTTCCTCGACCCGGTGGCCGACAAACTGATGGTGGCGGTGGCCCTGGTGCTGCTGGTGGAGCGCCACGGCACGCCCCTGTTTACCCTGGCGGCCTGCGTGATTATCGGGCGGGAAATCGTCATCTCCGCCCTGCGCGAATGGATGGCGGAGCTGGGCGCGCGTACCTCGGTGGCGGTGTCCTACGTGGGCAAGGTCAAGACCGCTTTCCAGATGGTCGCCATAGCCCTGCTGCTGGCGATAGACCCGGCCACCAACGAGAGCTGGCTACTGGCCCTGTGTTACGTGGTGTTGTACGTGGCCGCCGTGCTCACCCTGTGGTCCATGTTCATTTACCTCAAGGCCGCCTGGGCAGTGATGAAGGAGCGCGATAATTCGTTTTAATTCAGGTGCTTGCGAGATTATTTCAGTTTTCTTGTTGACACCGGGCGCCGGGTGCATACAATAGGCGCCTCTTGAACGTACACCGCTTGGCGGGGTGCGGCTTGAAGCGGGAATAGCTCAGTTGGTAGAGCGCAACCTTGCCAAGGTTGAGGTCGCCGGTTCGAACCCGGTTTCCCGCTCCAACTTCCCCAGCGCGGTAGTTCAATGCGTTGAGGGTTTTGGAGTTCGAAGTGGTGCGCCACCCCGGCCATTACCCGCTCCAACTTCCCAGACTGGTTCTCAGTCGCGATGGCTCGGTGGCAGAGTGGTTATGCAGCGGACTGCAACTCCGTGTACGCCGGTTCGATTCCGACCCGAGCCTCCAATAATTTGACGCTTGTATACCAGTATTTTCGTCAAAGTTAGTCTTCTGAGGTCACACAATCAGACAGGTCCATGGTGCCGCGTGGCACCGAATATGGCACCACGGGGCGTTACCCATCCCACCGGAATATTCAGCAAGTAAAAGGGCCACTCCAGCTTACGCGGCCCTCGGGATCGGAAGGCTGAACTCAAAACGCGTCCCCACGTTCATGGTGCTGGATACCGTGATGCGGCTGCCATGCAGGTCCAGGATACGCTTGACGATGGCGAGGCCCAGACCCGTGGAGTCGCCGCCGGAAGTTTGTCCGTGCCGGCTGGAGTAGAAGCGATTGAATATGCTGTCGATCCGGTCCTCCGGTATCCCGCAACCGGTATCCGATACCGCCACAGCGACACTTTCTGGAAGAGTGCTGATACCCAGCGTGATACTGCCCCCAGCGGGGGTAGAGTCCAGGGCGTTACGGATCAGGTTCTCCAGTACCCGCTGCACCAGGGCGATATCGGCGTGGACCAGCGCCGATCCTGGTTCTCCCTGCAGTTTCAGCTCGACATGCCTCCGCCTGGCCTCCAACTCGAAGTCCTGTACAACGTCATTTAATAATTCGGCCAGGGAAAAGGTCTCGAGTGACAGGGGCATACTGCCGGATTCCAGTTTCGAGAGTTCGAACAGGTCACCGATCAGTGCACCGAGTCGCTGGGTATGTTTGCGGGTGATCTGCAGATAGTGCTCGCGCTCGGTGGCATCCAACTCGTCGTTCTTAAGCAGCAGTGTATCCACGTAACCGTGCATGGTGGCCAGCGGCGTTCGCAGGTCGTGGGAAACGTTGCTGATCAGCTCCCGCCGCAGGCGGTCGGTTTCCTGCAGTGCGTTGAATTGTTCGTGGATCTTGTGGGCCATGGCCGCAAAGGCCTGGTTCAGACGGCTTATTTCGTCACCGCCTCGGTCTTCACCGCCTGACTCCGGGAACTGGCGCGGCTCGAGGGTGGTATCGAAGCCCGAATCGGAGAAAGTTTGCACCGCCTGGGTAAGGTGGCTCAGTCGACGGGTCAAGAGTGAAAACACCAGGAGCCCCGCGATCACTCCCCCGACCACCAGCGCTGCGATCGCTCCCAAGCTCGTTTTTCTGGCGTAGCTGCCCCGGATTCTGCCCGCCAACTGGTCGTATTGCTGCCCGCCCAGCACAACGTAGAGATAGCCCTCCACGCTGTCTCCGTTGGTCACGGGGGAGGCCGAAAATACTTTTTCCCGATGGGGATTGCGCGGATCGGCCCCATACAGCGGCGGTTCTCCCGCGCCGCCAATCAGCCGGAGCACGGGTGCGAGGTCGACTCGATCGGTGAGAATTGATTCGGGAGGCAGTGCGTGCCCGAGAATACGACCCTCTGGATCGAGGAGGTAGACCTCTACGGAGGGATTGATCACCATGGCCCGATCGGCCAGGCGCGCCAACTCGGCCCGGTTGACCTCGCCGTTCTCAATTAGTGTCGTCTGATCGGTGACGTACATGGCGATGGAGGCGTTGAGGCGTTGCGTCAGCTCCTCGTGGTACTGGCGGGTGCTCCATTTTTCTACTGCGTAGAATCCGCCGCCAACCGTTAGCATGATCAGCAGCAGCGCGACGGACAGCTTGGTGTAGAGGGACCTCATGATGCTGCCACTGCGGGGGGTGACTGCATTTTGTAACCCACACCCCAGACCGTAACGATATAGCGGGGGTGGTCACTGTCCGGCTCGATTTTCCTCCGCAGGCGGTTGATATGGGAATTCACCGTGTGTTCGTAGCCCTCGTGGCCGAAGCCCCACACGGAGTCCAAAAGCTGTGCGCGGCTGAAAACCTGGCCCGGATGCATGGCGAAATGCAACAACAGGTCGAATTCGCGCGCGGTGAGCTCCACGTGCCGGTGATCCACCGTCACCTCGTGGCGGGACGAGTCGATTCGGATATCCCCGATCGACAGTGACGCCGTCTCGCTCCCGGAGGGTGAACTCACGGCGTCGATGCGTCGGAACAGGGCTTTCACCCGCGCCACGAGTTCAGAAACGCTGAACGGTTTGGTCACGTAGTCGTCGGCGCCGAGTTCCAGTCCCAGCACCCGGTCCAGCTCGGACGACTTGGAGGTCAGCATAAGGATGGGTACGTAGCGACCGTCGGCCCGCAGGGCACGGCATATGGCCAGGCCATCGGGTCCTGGCAGTCGCAGATCCAGCACGATCAGGTCCCACGGCCGCGCAAACGCCTGGCGCATGCCCTCGTGGCCGTCGGCCACTATTGTTACCTGGAAGTTTTCGTCCCGCAGGTGCAGGGCCACGAGCTCGGCGATATCGGGCTCGTCTTCGACCACCAGGATGTTGCGCTGTGCCACGGCGGATACTCTATTGCTCCGGTAGTTCTGGAGTTTAGATTACAACTATCACAAAACTATCCCATTGAGTGAGTTGTCACCAGCGCCATTCACTCGCGAATGGCCATTGTGCGATAAATTGTTCGACGTGACTTTTTCGTGATAACTGTGTGATCACCACAGGATAATTCCATGGGATTCTTTCCTCCCGCGTCCAGGAAAGACGCGCCATTACTCACGTTTAGGAGGAGACTATGAAGTCAAACACAGCAGGTTTTTTGATCAGTTTAATCATGGGGCTATTGGTCGCTGGCGCTGTCCAGGCAAGGCCCGGAATCCCGAATTTCTCGCCCGCCATCTACGGCGATGGGGAAATGTGGGGCACCAAGGGCACCACGTCATTACCGGCTCCCAACGGGCACAACATACAGTCATTTGACAAGTTGTTCGTCTTCCCCGACGGGGCAGAAACAGCGTCTGGACAGCTTCCGGTATCGGAGGCCGCGCCGGGCAACCCTGATTACAACGGGGGGCGTTGGGCCACCTATACCATTGTCTGGAAGATGGGCAGTACTCCGCAGTTATTGACGTCCTACGCCGACATCATGTACTACGTCGACGCAGGTGAATTGATCATTGTCGAGGGTGACCACAGTTATTTCCAGTGTCCGTTGTTGCCCGTGAAATAAGTCGTTAGAAGCGGAAATAGCGAGAGGGCCGGGTCGTCCCGGCCCCTCATCTATTCAGCGACCACAAGGCCAAGCCCAAAGCCCTGGTGCGGTATGGCCGTTACTTGTAGCGCAGGCGTAGGGCGTTGCTGACTACCGACACGGAACTGAAGCTCATGGCCAGGGCGGCAATCATCGGCGACAACAGCAGGCCGGTTAGGGGATAGGCGACCCCCGCGGCGATGGGCACGCCGATACTGTTATAGAGAAAGGCGAAGCCAAGGTTCTGGCGCATGTTGCTCACTGTGAGTTCGGACAGGTGGATCGCCTCTCTGATTCCGCGCAGGTCACCCCTGACCAGCGTGACCTGGGCACTTCTCATGGCAACGTCGGTTCCGGTCCCCATGGCGATGCCCACGTTGGCCTTTGCCAGCGCCGGCGCGTCGTTTATGCCGTCGCCGGCCATGGCGACCACCGCGCCCTCCGCCTGGAGTTCGCTGACCAGGGCCAGCTTGCCGTCCGGGGTGATCTCACCGTACACATCATCAATACCCAGTTCTCGTCCCACGGCCCGCGCGGTTCTCTCACCATCGCCGGTTGCCATGATGATTCTGATGCCGGCCTCGTGAATCAGCTGGACGGCCTCATGGCTGGATTCCTTTACCGGGTCGGCCACTGACAGCACGCCCGCCAGGGTGCCGTTGACCCCGAGATAGATGACGCTGGCACCCTCGTCCCGCAGTTTGCTGGTTTTTTCTTCCAGGCCCGCGAGGTCAATGCCGTGTTCCCGCATCAGCGCGGTATTGCCCAGGGTCAGTGCAAGAGCCTCCACCGTTCCGGTCACGCCGATGCCTGAGTCGGAGTCAAAATCCGTTGCCGTTACCAGTTCCAGTCCCTGCTCCCGGGCCGCCGCGACTATCGCCATGGCGAGCGGGTGTTCACTGGCCTGGTCGAGGCTGGCCGCCAGCCGCAGCACCTCCTGTTTATCGAAGCCCTCGGTGGCGAGCGCCTCGCGGAAGGCCGGTCGCCCCTCGGTCAGGGTGCCGGTCTTGTCCACCACCAACGTATCGACTTTGCGCAGTGCCTCTATCGCCGCGGCGTCATGAAACAGCACGCCCTGGGTTGCGCCCTTGCCAGTGGCGACCATGATGGACATGGGTGTGGCCAGTCCCAGCGCGCAGGGGCAGGCGATGATCAATACCGCCACCGCGTTGATCAGGCCATAGACCCAGCTGGGCTCGGGCCCAACCATGCCCCAGGTAAAGAACGTGAGAATCGCGATGACAACCACGATCAGGACAAAATAACCGGCGACGTTGTCCGCCAGACGCTGCATGGGCGCCCGCGAGCGCTGGGCCTGGGCGACCATCTGTACGATCTGTGACAGGGTGGTATCCTGGCCAACGAGCTCGGCGCGGATCACCAGGCCGCCGCTGGTATTCATGGTGGCGCCTATGACCTTGTCGCCCTGACGCTTGGATACCGGCACCGGCTCGCCGGTGAGCATGGCTTCATCGACCGCGCTGCTGCCTTCCAGCACTTCCCCGTCAACGGGCACTTTTTCCCCGGGGCGCACGCGCAGACGATCGCCCGCGTTCACCTGGGTCAGTGGCACGTCTTCCTCGCTGCCATCGTCGTTGAGACGCCGGGCGGTATCCGGGGCCAGGCGGAGCAGGGCCTTTATTGCCTCGGAGGTCTTCGAGCGCGCCCGCAATTCGAAGACCTGCCCCAGCAGTGTCAGGGTGACGATCACAGCGGCAGCCTCGAAGTAAACGCTGATCCGGCTGCCCATGGCAAAGGAGGCCGGGAAAAGCTGGGGCGCCAGCGTGGCTATCACGCTGTAGCTGTAGGCCGCTGCGGTACCGAGTCCGATGAGGGTCCACATATTGGGACTGCGATTGATCACCGACTGTACGCCGCGGACGAAAAACGGCAGACCGCACCACAACACCACCGGGGTCGCCAGGGCTAACTCGACCCAGTTGTGCCAGGTTGGGGGTAGCCAGTCGTGGCCGAACATGGCGAGCACGAACACGGTGAAGGACAGGGGCAGGCTGACCCGGAAACGGCGGGTGAAATCCACCAGCTCGGGGTTCTCCTCCTCGTCCAGAGACGGCGCTTCCGGCTCCAGGGCCATGCCGCACTTCGGGCAGGTTCCCGGACCCTGCTGTCGCACCTCAGGGTGCATGGGGCAGGTGTACCAGGCTCGGGGGTCGACGGTTTCACCTGTCTCCTCGGCTGGCGCCAGGAAGCGCTCAGGATCAGCGGCAAAGTGGTCGGCACAGTGGGCGCTGCAAAAGTAGTAGCGCTGTCCTTGATGTTGACGCTGGTGGTCGGCGTCGCGGGTGACGGACATGCCGCAGACCGGGTCCTGCAGTTGCTCCTGTGTCCCGTGATGGGAACACGCGCGGTGATGATCGTGCATATATCCTCCCTCATACCTGTGATCGCCGATGCCGACAATCCTGTCCTCGCTCCCTCAAACCGTAGATGAAGAACAGGCTACTGGCAAAGCCCAGACACGCCAACGCCAGCAAGCCCGAAAATACAAATTGATGTCCTGTCACCGGGTCGTGGTTCTCCAGCGCCCAGCCCATGGCCGGGGCGAAGAAGATGTCCGGGGTAAAGCCGATCACCGAGATGATACCGATGGCGGTGCCGGTGATGCCCAGGAGCATGCGCGACTCGGCGAGCAGGGCGAAGTAGATGGCGCGCAGGGCGTAGACGGCCACGCTGGTGAACACGATATTGGCCACCAGTACCCAGTACAGGTCCGGCCCGGGCACCAGCACCGCAAACAGGGCGTAGCCCGCCAGCAGTATGCCGAATGAACCGAGTACCACCCGCGAGGGCCTGATGCGGTCGGCCAGGAACCCCGCGGCGATGGCGCTCAAGGGGCGCAGCCAGGCGCTGCTGGCGGCGATGCCGGCGCCTTCCGCCTCGCTCAGGCCGTAGCCCTGCACCGCGTACAGTACATAGTTGTCCACCCCCTTGTAGGAGACGTAGGCGCTGACCACAATGACCACCTGGGGCCAGATCATGCGGTTCCCCAGCACGGCGCGAATGCGCCCGCTGGCAGGTGTCGCAGTGATGGCCATGGGCCCACTGCCGCGGGTCGTGGGAACCCAGAGCCAAACCAGCACGGCGGCGATTGCGGTGGCCCCGGTATAGAGGTAGATAATGCCCTGCAGGGCCGCGCGCTGGTGCGCTGGGTCCAGCGCCGCCGGATCATCTGGCAGCAGCACGCCGAGCCCGAATGCGGCAGTGGAGGCCAGCAGGGCCGCGAAAGCGCCGCGACCGGCTTCCAGCAGGCCGAAGGCCCGGCCCTGTTCGGTCTGGCCGCCCCAGACCCGGGTGGCCTTGATCAGGGCACTCCAGAACAGCAGGATGGTTGAGCAGCCCCAGAAGCCGTACAGCAGTTGCAGGCTGCCCGGGCCGGGTATCTGCGCCAGCACCAGGCCGCCCGCCGCGGTGGCTAGCAGGCTGGCCAGCAACAGGTGGCGGGCGTCAAAGCGGTCCGCCAGGGGCCCGCCGAGAAAATAACAGGCCATGGCGATAACGCCGTAGGTGCCCTGGGCCTGGCCGATTTCCAGGTTGCTGACCTGGAATACGTCGAGAAAGGTGGGGCGGAAGAAGCGGACGATGTGAAAGGGCAGGGAGAAGACCGCCTCGCCAGCGATGATCAGGGCTACCAGCGCCAGTGGCTTATGACGCTCGGTGGTTGTGGTCATCGGCAGCGGCTCCGAAGGTGTATCTGTTGTCTGCTATGCTTGCAGCCTAACACAGCAATGTCGGCAACGAGGTGAGAAGTAAGATGGAAGTTAAAGGTCCCTGGGATTTAGCGGCCGCGGAGCAGTGGCTTGGTCAATGTGCGATGCCCATTCGTCTGGCCTGTACCGGTGAGGACGGTTTTCCCCGGGTGGTCTCCGTCTGGTTCCTGTATCGGGAGGGGGAGTTTCTCAGCGTCTCCCACCGCGATTCTTCACTGGTGAAGTTGCTGCAGTCTTCGCCGCAGGTGGGTTTCGAGGTCTCTCCCAACGAACCCCCATATCACGGTGTGCGCGGCCAGGGAACCGCGAGCCTGGCAAGCGAGGGCGCGGGAGAGGTACTGCGGGCAGTGATCAGCCGTTATCTAGGCAGCAGTAATAGCAGCCTGGCGGAATGGCTGCTGTCGCGGGAAGACGAGGAAGTAGTGATCCGGGTAGCGCCGCAGCGGTTTTTCACCTGGGACTACCGCGATCGCATGGAGCCCGTTAAGCAGCCCTGAGACGGGACGCCAGCCTGCTGAGTACGCTAACTGCGTCGGCGTCGATTTTCAGTGCCGCTATGGGGTCTGCCCGGGTCACACCGGGATTGATGAGGGCGATGGGCTTGCCCGCCTCTTTTGCCTGGCGGCAGAAGCGGTATCCCGAGTACACCTGCAGGGAACTGCCGATAACCAGCAAGGCATCAGCCCGCTCCAGGGCCGTGCGGCAGGACTCCACCCGTGCGGCGGGCACCGAGCCGCCGAAAAATACCACGTCCGGGATAAGCACTGCGTCGCAGGCGGGGCAGGGGGGCACCCTGAAACGCTCCAGCTGCGCGTCGGCCACATCGCTGTCGCCATCGGGTTTGATTTGCTGGCCCGTGGTCCCGGGGGCGTTATTGTGCGCCAGCAACCACTGCTGGATGGTTTCCCGCTCCTCGAGATTGTTGCACTGCAAGCACCGCACCCGGTCCAGCCTGCCGTGCAGGTCGATAACTTTCCTGTGACCCGCCCGCTGGTGCAGGCGATCAACGTTCTGGGTAATGAGCAACTCTACCCGCTCATTCTCCTCCAGTTGCGCCAATGCGCGGTGGGCCGGGTTGGGAGCTGCGTCCCTGACATGGGGCCAGCCGCGCAGGGAGCGGGCCCAGTAGCGCCTGCGGGTGAACTCGTCGCTGACAAAATCGCCATGCTGGATCGGCTTGTGGTGGAGCCATTTGCCATCGCCATCGCGGTAGGTGGGGATACCGGAGGCGGCGCTGATGCCGGCCCCGGTGAGGATAACGACCCGGGGGTAACGGCGCAGAAAGGCCGCCAGCTGGTCAGCGAGGGTAATAGCGCTATTCATCGCGGCAGTATACGCTGGCCCGGGGTTGCATGGATCTTTGATCTGCTCGCCTGTAGCGACGTATACATTCACGGGAGGCTCATCATGCATATACTCATCACCGGTGGTACCGGCTTCATCGGCGAGGCCCTGGTGCCGGCACTGCGTCAGCAACAGCATACGCTCAGAATCCTGACCCGGCAGTCACGGGCAGGCGGCGACGGTGTCGACTACATCAAGGCCCTCGATGACATCCCGAGGGAACAAACCGTACACGCGGTGATTAATCTCGCCGGCGCCTCGCTGGCGGATCGGCGCTGGAGCGGCTCTTACAAGCGGGAAATCGTCAACAGCAGGCTGGATACCACCGCGGCGCTGGTCAACTGGCTGGCCGGGCGCGAGCAGAGGCCGGAGGTGTTGCTCAGCGGTAGTGCCATCGGCTATTACGGGCACCATGGTGATGAGCGCCTGGACGAAAACGGCAGCACTAACCCGTGTTTCGCCCAGGCGCTGTGCCAGCAGTGGGAGGCAAAAGCCGGCGAGGCCTCCGGACTTGGTGTCCGCACCTGCCTGCTACGTCTCGGCGTGGTGCTGGACAGTGGCGGTGGGGCCTTTCTGCAAATGGCCCGTCCCTTCCGCTTCGGCATAGGCAACTGGATTGGCGACGGCCACCAGTGGCTCAGCTGGATTCATCGGGCCGACGTGGTGAGCGCCATGCTGTTCCTGCTGGCGGAAGACAGTCTGTCAGGCCCCTTCAACCTGACCGCGCCAGAGCCGGTAACCAGTCGCGGCTTCTGCGAGGCGATGCAAAAACAACGCCGCACGATCATCAATGCGCCGGTGCCTGCCGCGGCGATGCGGCTGCTGCTGGGGGAGATGGCCGAGGAGCTGCTGATCAACGGCCAGCGCGTCGTGCCCGCCAGGCTGCGGCAGGCGGGGTTAGAGTTCCGCTATCCGTCGCTCGACGCAGCACTGAGGGACATCCTCGCCGCCTAGACCACGTTGCGCAGCTGTAACTGGTCCGGATAGGGCTCCAGAAACACCTGCTGGTCGATGTAGGCATTGGGGTTGTTGGCGAAGTGGTGCTTGAGCATGGTCACCGGCACCACCAGCGGGACTTGCCCCAGGCGATACTGGTCGATGAGCCCCTTCAGCCGCTGTCGCTCGTCGGCGCTGATTTTCTTTTTCAGGTAACCGGACAGGTGGAATAGCACGTTGCTGTGGCTGCGCCGGGACGCACGCTGGGTCAGGGCGTACATCAGGGTGGCGATAAACTCCTCGGCTAGGGCATCCAGGTCCCTGTTGCCCGCATCGGCGAGCAGGGGGCCCAGTTGCTTGTAACTGGGCACGTGGTGCGCCATGACCAGGTACTTGTGGCGGCTGTAAAAGTCGATCAGGGCCGCGGCGCTCAGGCCGGCCGCGCGCAGTTGTTTCCACTGGTGGTAAACCAGCGCCCGGGTAACAAAGCTTTCCCGCAGCCCGGGGTCGTTCAAGCGGCCATCGTCTTCCAGGGGCAGCAGCGGATCAGCCCCGGCCAGCGCGCGGGCGAAAATCCCCTGCTGGTCGTGGGCGACAATATTACCCTTTTGGTTGAAGCGCTTCACCCGCTCGAATCCACAGCTGGGGCTGGCTTTCACCAGCACGTACCCGGCCAGTTCGGGGGCCAGTGCCAGTACCTCGCGGGCATGGCCGGCTATGGCGTCAGTGTGATCGTGCTGGTGGGTGTCCACATCGAGTACGCGGATATTGTCCTCATCCCCAACCAGGTGTATGGGAGGGCGGGGTACGCCGAGGCCGGCGGCCATTTCCGGGCAGAACGGGCGCATCTCGAAAATCTCCGCGATGCGCTTTACATGGATATTGGCGGCCTTGGTCTGCCCGTTGTAGCGGACTTCCCTGCCGGCCAGGCAGGCGCCAATGCCCATGACAGGCCTGGGCGCTTCTGTGGGATCGTATTCTGTCATCGAATCAACATACTCCAAGCCTGAACAGGCGACAAGTTCCAGGGCTTCATACGCTGCCTTGGGCGATCGGGATTACCCGTCATCCGGACGGACATATGCTGCGTACACTCAGTTAAACGTGCAACCGGGTACCGAAAGATGGCAGAACAACAGTTACAATCCAGGCCCCTCTACGGCATAGGCACCGTGGCCAGACTCACCGGCCTCAAGCCAGACACGCTGCGCGTCTGGGAGCGCCGCTATGACCTGGGCGCCAGCCAGAAATCCGACACCGGGCGCCGCCAGTATACCCAGGCCGATCTGGAGCACCTGCAGCTGGTGGCCGCACTGGTGCGGTCCGGCGCACGCATTGGCGAGATAGCCGCCAGCGAGCGCAAAACCCTGGAGCGGCTGGTGGAGGCCTGTACCGACGGGTCCCGTAGTCCGGCTGTGGACAAGCCCCAGGTGGTATTTGTCGGCGAGGCTATCTGTAACTGGCTGGAGGAGCACCAGGGCTGTCTCTCCGGCGTCAGTGCTCATCTGGCAGCCAGCCGCCTGGAAGCCCTCGAGCTGCAGGTGTTCGAGGAACTGGGCGAGATCGACCTGCTGGTGGTGGGCTGCGACCGCATGGGTGGCAACCAGTTTCGCCAGCTGAGCGAGCTGCGCCAGCTGCTGCAACCGGCATCGACCCTCGTTCTGCAGGCCGGCATGAGCGACAACTGGCTCGAGGAGCTGGCCTCAGAGGGCATTGCCACCATGGAATTTCCCCCGGATCGCGCCGAGCTCGCGTTTCACCTGACCCGCAGCAGTGCAGAGCGGGCGACGCGGGACGGCATCAACAGCCTCGCCGAGCTGGTCGCCTCCAGGCCGCGCCTGCATTCTGCCGGGCAGTTGGACAAGGCCGCGACCCTCACCACGGGCGTGGCCTGTGAATGTCCGCAGCACCTGGCGTCGTTGATTGCCCAGCTGGCCGAGTTCGAAGCTTACTCGGCTGAGTGCTCGGTGGATAACTGGCACGACGCCGCGGTGCACTCCTGCATCTACGCCTATACCAGCCAGTCGCGCTGGTTGATGGAGAAAGCGCTGGATCTGGTACTGCAGAGCCACGAGCAGGAGCAGGAAGAAATGGCGGCACCGGTATTGAAGAGCGCCTGATCCGAGGGTTACAGTCGCGCCGCTTCCCGCTAGAATCGTCCGGGATGAACCCGGCTCGCGGGTTGTTTGTGGAGAATTGGCTGTGACCCGAACCGGTAAAACCGTGGGCCTGGTGGCGACTGCCGCCATGTTTGCCTTCAGCACCTGGATGTACCTGCAGACCGGCGACTGGGTGGCCGCGGTCTTTGCCATCGGCAGTCTCGCCTACGCGCTGTTCTTCTTCAACCAGGATATATCGTGATGAAGCAGCTGCTCAGCCTCAGTCTGTATTTATCGCTGTTGCTCCTCATTGCCGGTTGCGCGTCCCTGCGACCGGACATCGATCCGCCGAAAGTCACCCTGGAAAGCTTCAGGCCCCTGCCGGGTACGGGCGGGGCGCCCCGTTTCGAGATCAGGCTGCGTATTGCCAACCCCAACAAGCAGTCCTTTGATGTCGCCGGTATCAGCTACGGGGTGGAGATACAGGGCGAGGAACTGATCAGCGGGCTTACCAGTGATGTGCCCGTGCTGGCGCCGTATTCAGAAGAAGTGGTGACCCTGGAAGCAGGGCTGCAGCTGTTACAGCTGTTGCGCCTGTTGAGCAGCCTGGGCATGGCGCCCTCCGACAGTCTGGACTACCGGTTCAAGGCAAAAATCGACTTCAAGGGTTTTGTGCCTACCCAACGGGTAGAGGAAACCGGCAGCTTCACCCTCAAGTAGTGTTCAGCCCAGCAGTGACTGGGCGAAAATCGCCAGGATGATAAGCGGGCACACCAGCTTCACATACCACGGCCAGATCTTCCAGAACCATCCCTGGGCCACATTCGGGCTGCCCTTGCGCAATTCTTCCAGCAGCGTATGCCGGTGCATGACCCAGCCGGCAAACACGCACAGCATGAAACCCAGCAGCGGCTGGCTGTAGCGGGTTGTGAGGGTAACCACGAAACCAAACAGGTTGCCAAAGTTGAGCAGGATAATGGTGCTGATGATGGCGATGGCGCCGCCCAGTATCCACACCGCCTTGTGCCGGTCGACCCCGTGTTCCTCGATGGTATAGGCCACGGGTACCTCCAGCATGGATATGGAGGAGGTGAGGGCGGCAATGCTCATCAGGAAGAAGAAGGTGATACTGACCACGATGCCGGTGAGCCCCATGCTGCGGAACAGCTCTGGCAGGACGGTGAATATCAGCGTGTCCTCGGACAGCAGTGCCCCGGTGGCGCTGTAGATCTCCACGCCATTATGCAGGGCCACGTACATGGCCGGCAGCACCAGGAAGCCGGCCAACACGGCGATAGCGATGTCGACCATGGTAACCATGCCGCCGAGCAGCGGCAGGTTTTCCCGGTCGGAGATGTAGGAGCCGTAAATCAGCATGGTGCCGACGCCCAGGGAGAGGGAGAAGAAGGCGGCCCCGAGGGCGGCGATGATGAGGCTCGGCGTCAGCGCCCGCTCGAAATCGGGCAGCAGGTATACCTTGAGGCCTTCCATGGCCCCGTCGAGCGTGAGTACGTAAGCTACCAGCACCAGCAGGGTAAGCAGCATGGCGGGCATCAGGCGCTCCGACCAGCGTTCGATGCCGGAGCGAACGCCCGCCGAGATAATACTGGTGGTAAGGCCCATGAACAGCAGCATGAATAGCAGGTTACGACCCAGGCCGAAGGACGTGAGCCACTCGGCAAGCTCAGTCATACCCACCAGGCTTGCCAGCGAGGCCAGGCAAAATGCGATCATCCAGCCAGCGACGATAGCGTAAAAGCTGAGGATCAGGCTGGCGACGATAAAACCGACAACGCCGGTGGTCGCGCCGACCCTGCGCAGCAGCGCATTAGGGGATATCAGCCGCAGCGCGCTGACGGCATTGGCGTGGGCGTGACGGCCGATGATCAGCTCCGCCATCAGCGCCGGGTAAGCGAGGGTGAAGGCCAGTACCAGGTACACCAGTAAAAAGGCCGCGCCGCCGTTACTGGCAGCCTGGGTGGGAAACCCCCAGATATTACCCAGCCCAACCGCGGAGCCGGCCGCAGCCATTACGAACCCGAAACGGGAGGAGAATTCACCCCGAGCAGATGCCATGTTTCACCCAGATCATTGTTATAGGCGGCGAATTGTAGCACGCCCGGCCGTCAGCAGAAGCGCCTCAGACAGCGCCGGGTTCGCAGGGGCTCCGGGTCCGGCGGCGCCGGTCACCGCCGAATATGCGCCGCGCGATTTGCGGCACCAGTGACAGTACTTCGGCATAGGCGTCAAAGGCGGCGGCGACCGGGGAAAGGGTGACCCTGGGGTCATCGAACTGGCCCCTGATGCGGATAGACGAGGGTACCTGCAATTTGCGACTGCGCGAGCGTGGCGTGAACTTGACGTCCATGGTGTGCCGGCCCAGGTCCAGCCTGGCGGAACCGGTGGCGACCATTCTGCGTGTCTCGATATACAGACTATCGCTGAACGCTACCCCATCATCGAGCACGAACTGGGCCATGGTGCAGTCCACCTCGGTGGACTCCTCCAGCGCGGCGCCGGAGTAAAACCATGACAGCAGGTCGGTAGCCAGCACATCGTAGGCGGCGCCGTCGATAACGGCGTCCTGCAAGGCAACACCCAGGTTGCCGTCGAGGCTTGCGACCAGTTGTTCGGGCGTGATTCCCTCGCCGGCCAGGCCGCCGCGCAGGTTGCCTATGCCGGTGATATTGAAGTCGATACCCAGGTCCCTGGTGAGAGTGTGGAGCGGTACCGCCACCGCATCCACCGCCAGGCTGACGAAGGGAGGGGAGGCGTTGAGATCTATGATGCCGCGAATCTCGGTCAGTGACTGGTCATAGCCGAGGGTGAAATCACGCAGGGTGTAGCGCTGCTCGGCGCCGGTGAAATGCAGGTTGAAACCGTCTATGCTGGTGTTGTCCCCGCTGACCTCGTTGAGCCTGATGGCGATATCGGTGTTGAATTTTGGCGCCTGTTGCAGCGCTTTCTGGAAACGCTCGCCCGGCTTGATGTCGTCCAGCTGCTCGGCCGGGTTGTAACTGCCTTCGGTCTGTTTCTGGGCCTGCAGACCGACGTCTTCCAGGCGCATGCTGGGACTATCCACAACCAGCTGCAGGGCGTCGATCTTGCCCTTGTCGTGCCTGACCTGTGCCTTGAACCTGAAATCCGACTGGTCGAAGCTTAGGTGCCCGCTGGCATCGGTGGTGCCCGCGCCGGCAGACAGGCGCAAGCTGCCGCGGCTTGGTCGGGTGCGCAGGCCGCTCGCTGCCTCGATCAGGGCCGGGTCGCGGAGCTGGAAGTCAAGGGCCAGTTCCCCCTGGGGCGTGCCGGTAAAGTTGAGCAACTTGCCCCGCGCATCGAGCTGCAAGGGCGACTGGCGGCCGGCGGAGGCCACCGTAAATTCCGTTAGCGACCAGTCGTTGCCGCTGCGCTCGAGCCCGAAGCTGCCGCCCAGTTCCGCCAGTTCACCGGCGTAATGGAAATCCTGGAACGTGGTGTTCAGCAGGTTGCGACTTTTTACCCCGCTGAACTGGCCACGCAGACTGAAGCCCTGCAGCCGGGCGACATCAGCCAGCCGTCCTGTCGCATTCAACTTTGCTTCCTCATTGTCCAGGCGCAGCCAGAGGTTCTCCAGGCTGAATCGGTCCTGCTGCTGTATCAGCCGGCCGCTGCCGCGGACCTCACCGAGCACGGGCACCGGCTTGCTGACAAACTGGGACAGGGCGCTGGTATCGCTGAGGTGCACAGTGAGATCGCCCGCAAAATCGTTCAGCAACTGCTCGTTGAGTGGGCGCAGGCTGCCGCTGCGGGTTAGCAGTGTCGCCACGATATCGCTGGATTCGGCTGTTATCTGCCCCTCCTTGACAAAAATTTCCTCGCCATTTCCGGCCAGGGATACCGAGCCATTGACTGCAAAGCCTGCGGGTACGCCGGCCGGCAGGTAGGGGCCGAGTTGCTCTGAGTCCGGGGCGAACACTGACAGCTTGAGCGCCAGCGACTCGATGGCCGCCAGGCCCTGCTGGTGGCTCAGGTCGCCGGTTTGTGCCGCACCCTCCGCCCGCAGCAAGACAGTCTCCCTGGAACCGGTCTCGGCAATAAAGTCCTCCAGACGCAGGCCGGTACTGCCGGCGACGATAAGGCCACTGGCGCTGAATTCGCCAGGCTCATGGGGCAGGGCGCCGATCCAGTGTTCCAGGGTTGCAAGTGAGGGCGCGCTGATATCAAGCCGCACCTGGTTTTCCTCACTGTCACCCCGCTGCGGGTCTATTCTTCCCTGCAGGTTGACCGTGAGTCCATTAGCGTTTTCGCTGCGCAGAATAAAGTCCTCGACTACCGGGTGGGACAGGCTGCCGCTGACCGTGGCGCTGCCCTGGGCCCGGCCCAGAGGGCGCAGGTCCACGTCCAGCCACTGCAATACCGCCTCCATGGTGGTCATTTCCCCGGCAATGGTGAGCAACAGCTGGTTTTCGCCGCTGAATCGGTAGTCCATTTTGCCATGGGCCTCGATGCCGTAGTCGGGCATGTTGTCGAGAATGAACAGGGCATTGGAGAGGCTGAAGCCGTCGGTATTGCCAGTCATGAGTGCCTTTACCGTGAGCTCGCCCGCGAGGGCATGGTGGGAGTCCAGCCCCGTCAGTAGCCTGGCCACCTCGCGGTAGTCTGCAACCAGCTTGAAGTCGTAGTTGAAGTCTTCCGGCGTGCCGCGCAGCTCACCGTCGAGATTGATCCGGCTACCGCTTTCAGGGGCGGTGAAACTGGCCGCAACTGCTATGCCAGTGGCCTGCTCGTGCTCAAACAGCGCCTGCAGATCCAGGCCAACCTGCAGGGGCTCTCCCTCGTAGCGGGCACTGGCGCTGGCGACAAAGCGTTTATTGCCGGTTCGGCTGCCCTGCAGGTCCTCCAGGGGAACGACCAGCGTGTCCTCGCTGGCAGTGACCACGTGCAGTTGCTGTACCGACAGCGCATCGGGCAGCCAGCGCAGGTACTGCAGCCAGTCCAGCGGCGCCGGATCGGCGGTGGCATCCCGGGATGAGACATAGATGGTAACCTGGCGGGCTGCGAGCCGACTCCCGGCCAGGTCGCCGCGGTAGATATCACCGGCGCTTAGGTCACCCTCGAAGCCCAGTACGCTGACAAAGGGAGGGCCGTCGTCGGCCTTGGGGTAGAGGTGGATTTCGCTGGCCGCAACCCGGCCCTTGAGGGGGCGCAGCAGCGGTTGCTGCAGCTCCAGCCGCAGGTCAGTGAAGGTATCGACGGCCCAGTGGGCGATATACAGCAGAGCGCGTTCGGAGCGCATTAGCAGCAGCGGTGACAGCAGCAGTACCGCGAGCAGGATCAGCAGAATGATTACCTTACGCATCCACTGCGAATTCCGGGTAGGGAGAGCGTAAGAGTGTAGCATGGCGGACCGCCACGAAAAGCTGTCCAGTCCTTGCCCCCGGCCGCGGCCAGTATGCTATGATGCCGCCGCCTTCCACCAGCGCTTTTTGCGCTCGCGTCACCGCCCGGATGGTGAAATTGGTAGACACAGGAGACTTAAAATCTCCCGCCTATTGCAGGCGTGCGAGTTCGATTCTCGCTCCGGGCACCACAACTCCATTGGCCACATTTAACGCAATGCCAGTGCCAGCACGATCACTGCGCTTGCGGCGCACCAGGAACCCAGGACGCGGACCAGAATTTGCTGCCAGTGGCGGCGCGGCAGTTCGGCAAGCCCGGCGACTACCAGGAGCAGCAGGCAGGCGCCGATGCCGGCGCCGAACATGGCGAAAAAGGTTTGCTGCCGGTTGAGGTCTGCCACCCCGGAGTCGGCGCCGATGACCAGGGCGGTCAGTGCGGCGACTGCGGCGAGCAGGATACGCGGGAGCGGTATGCGCAGTGCCGTCGCCAGTCCGCAGCAGGCCGCCAGCAGCAGTAGGGCGGTTTCAGCTCCCGCGGGTGCTGTGGGTTTCAATCCTGCGATGATCAGGCCGACCAGCAGGGCCAGGGCGAACCCGCTGTAGGCAACCCGCATGGCGGCCAGGCCGCGCTGGCCGACCAGCAGGCCCAGGGCAACCAGGGGCAGCAAGTGCGCGGGGACCAGCAGCGGATGCAACAAGCCGCCGTAAAACTGGCCAATGCCCGGCATGGGGCTGTGGGCGAGCACCGTGCCCGGCGCCAGCAGCAACAGCGGCGCCAGGAAACGCTGGCGCACTCAGATCGCCCGGCTAAGAAACAGGGCTCCAGCCATGGCTATCACCGCACCGCCGGCGCGGACCAGCACAACCCCCGAGCGCCAGCGTGTCAACAGGCCGAAGGCGATGCCCAGCATGTGCAGTAAACCGGTCGACAGTACAAAACCCAGGCTGTAGGCGAGGGGGCTGGCCGCGCCGGGCAACTCCGTACCGTGGGCGTGGCCGTGAAACACGGCGAAAGCAGCGACGATCAGGGCCGCCAGCCACAGGGGCGGCCGCGCCGCCGCCAGCACCATCACACCCAGCACCAGGGCCGAGGCCGCAATGCCGATTTCCACCCCGGGCAGCGCCACGCCGGCGACGCCCAGCGCTCCACCAATGGCCATGACCAGGGGGAATGTCACTGGCAGCACCCATATTGCCGGTTGCCCCAGAACCGCTCCCCACAGCCCGACGGCAACCATCGCCGCCACGTGGTCCCAGCCGAGAACGGGATGCATGAGGCCGCTGGCAAACCCGCCAGCCAGGCCGCTGGCCTCGTGGGCAAAGGCAGTCTGGGAAATAAACAGCAGGCCGGTCGCCAGCACCATCAATCGCATGGGGAAATCCTTATCGGGTTTGTTGAGTCAGCTGCGAACACTAGCAGGAAACGGTGTTTACGGTAAACGCCGGGCAGGCCAGCTACCGCTGCTACGGGCGACTTCTGCAAACCAGCATTAGCTATTGCTCGACCGATTTCTTGCGAGCCGCAGGTCCTTGGACTACGTTTACCTCTGTCATCGAGCACTCTCGAGGGAAAAGACATGCTAATAATCCGATCAATTAGCGACTCTCTGGCACTGCGGCGCATGCTGCTTCTGCTGCTGGCCTGTGGCTGGTTCAATACGGCCAGCGCTGCACCCGGCGACCTGAGTGTGGGGGTCTGCAAGCAGGAAATTACTCCGGTCAGCGCGTCCCTGGCCCAGGCTTACCGGGACCGCTTCGGCGAGGCCATGCCCGTCAACCATTCCGATCCCATTTACATGGCGGGTTTTGGTAACGGGCGCCAGGCCACCGGTTACAACGATCGCCTGTGGGCCCGCGGTGTCGTCATCGACGGCCGGGGTGGTCGTATCGCCCTGGTGGCCCTGGACCTGATCGGTTACTTCAATAACCAGATCGAGATTGCCCGGGAGATGGTTGGCGATGATGTGGATTACCTCATCGTCCAGAGCTCCCACTCCCACGAGGGCCCCGACACTCTGGGTATATGGGGGCCGGACCAGTTGACCACCGGCGTGGACGCGGGCTATCTCGATTTCGTCAATGACGCGATTGCCGACTGTGTCGCGGATGCCAGCGCTAACATGCGCCCCGCGCGGGTCAAGTCGGTAACGACCAGCAGCGCCGGGCTGAGTACCGGTATGCGCGCGAATGACGACGGCTATGGCGTGGCTGACCAGACAGTTCTGGAGGGCGACGACATCCTGTCGCCGGAGACCAACGGCAGAATCGTTGATCCCAACCTGGTGGTGCTGCAGTTCACCGAACGCAAACGGGACAGGGAGGTGCTGGCCACCATCGTCAACTTCGGCAGCCACCCGGAAGTGCTGTGGTCGCAGAATACAGTCCTGACATCTGATTTTCCCCACTACGTGCGGGAACGCCTGGAACAGGAATACGGAGGCACGGCGATATGGGTCAGTGGCGCCCTGGGAGTACTGCAGGGGCCGGATAGAATCGACATCACCGAAGACGGCGTAAA
Source organism: Seongchinamella sediminis (assembly GCF_003457605.1). Classification (GTDB taxonomy): domain Bacteria; phylum Pseudomonadota; class Gammaproteobacteria; order Pseudomonadales; family Halieaceae; genus Halioglobus; species Halioglobus sediminis. The sequence continues at coordinate 92,941 of NZ_QRAN01000003.1, read as the reverse complement.
CCCGGTGTTGCCCCGCAGGTCATTCCAGTTCGCAGAGGTACACGGGAAACAGTTGGCAGAACGGGCCATTTCCGCGCTGGACAACAAGCCGGGACATCCCGCACCGGTGGTGGCCTTTGCCCGCGAAAACCCGGTGCCGGTCAAACTGGACAACAGTTTCTTCCGCTTCTTTTTCGCCATCGGCGTGCTCGGCAATGGCAGGACCCTGTATACCAATGGCGCCCAGGATACCTCGGTCGGTTTTCCTTTCCCCGCGCCCTTTGACGTGATCCCGCAGGCACTGGGCGAGGATCTGCAAACCGAGGTTGGCGCCGCCCGTATCGGTGATGCCGGCCTGATTGTGGTACCCACCGAACTCGACCCGCAGATTGGCATGAAGTACCGCGCCGCCATGACGGGAGTCCGCGACAAGCTGATCGTGGGGCTCGGCAACGACCACATCGGCTACCAGGTACTGGAAAGCAAGTTTGACCAGAGTTGCAGCATATGTGCACCCTTTGTTCTCGGTGGGGTGCCCCAGTTCTGTCCGCTATACCCGGATATTGACTGCAGCACCGTGTTCCAGAATAACGTTGGGCCCGGACTCGATCCGGCGATCAGCGGCGCGCTGATGCCTCTTATCGAGCAGATAAACCAGACCAGACCCTGATTGCATGGGTGGTAAGGCCTGCCTCCGGGCAATTATCGGGGTGCTGTTAGCGCTGCTGTCCGCCGGCAGCGCTTTTGCACATCTGGATGCGCAGCGGGTTTCCCTGTCGCAATTGTTTCTCAATGCCGATGTGGTGGCGATAGCGTTGATCGACGGGATAAGCGAGCGGCGCTTCCTGCTCGACGAGCAGGCCACATCCAGCCAGGTGGTGCGGGCTCAGGTGCAGCAAAGCTACAAGGGCAGCGCGCCGGCAGAGGTAGATTTTTTCCAGGACGGCCATGGCCATGCGCACTATGTACCCGGTGATACCGCGCTGCTGTTCCTCGACGCGGTCAGTAACAGGGCCGAATTCGCCGAACTGGGGCCCGCCGCCGGAGTTGCATTTGTCTCCAGCCAGGTCAGGAATACCGAACACCGCATTGAAGCCGATGCCTTGCCCGACTACCAGTGGATACTCGCGGCCTATGCCGGCTTTGGTAATTCGACCGCCATCACGGACGAGCAGCGCACTGGCCAGCTCAAGGCGATTCTCCTGCGTATGCTGGGCTCAAATTCCGCGGAGCTGGTGGAATCAGGCTTACTGGACTGGGAGCATGCGGGCGCCACGATGCAGCTGACCCGGGATGAGCGTGCGGACCTGCTGGCGCTCATCCGCGACCCCGCCCGGCCGATCAACCTGCGACTTGCCATTCTGCGCACCATGGACCGCAAGCAACTGGCCGACGATAAAGCCTGGGTCTACCTGTTGCAGCATGAAAGCGCCGATAATCTCCCGCTGGTTATCAGGTCTACCGAGGGTTATGAGAGTCCCGCTTTCATGCCCTACCTCATAGCCCTGCTGAAGAATCCTTCGGCCATCACCGCGGAAGCCGCTGCCCGGGCCCTTGGCCATCCGGTTTACGCCGGTGCAGAAGATGCGCTGGCAGCGCTGCTCGACGCGCCTGGCCAGCGCCTGAACTACGCCGCCGTATCTGCCCTGCTCGGACTGGGTAGCGACAAGGCCAGAAGTATCCTGCTGGAAGCCGAATCCAGCCATCCCAATGCGAAGGTTCGCAGAATGATCTCGGCCCGCTTGCGCCTTGTAACGTATCTGGCGGGCGATCACTCTACCTTCAATTAACCCTGACAAGAGCAATGAACGGAGAGCCATGTCTGTAGAACAACGACTACAACGCCTGGAGGCGGAACTGCAGCGACTGAGTGATATCGAGGCTATTCGCCAGCTGAAGGCCCGTTACCTCAACGCCTGCGACCGCCAGGACCCGGAAGCGGTGCGCGACTGTTTTGTCGCCGGTGAAGTCATTATTGATATGGCCTATTTCGGTCAGTGCAGCAATCGCGACGAGTTTGTCGATGGCATTTTTGTGCCGCGGGGCTGCCACGATTACGTGCTGGATATGCATCACTGCGCCAACCCGGAGATCGACATTCTCAGCGAGGATAGCGCCCGCGGCGTGTGGTCGCTGAACTATCGCAATATCAATACCCGGGACCAGACCCTCACCCTGATGTCTGCGCTCTATCACGACGAGTACCGCCGCGAGGCGGGGCAGTGGAAGGTGAGCCGGTCGCGCACCGAGTACCGAACCGTGCTGCACTGCAGTTACCAGCCGGGTACACTTGAGGTGGAGACCGCCGCCCGCTCCCTGGGCGGGTGAGTACGGAGGGCCCGGCCATGCGCGCCATGGTGTTTGAGCAAACAGGCATGCCGCTGGAATTGCGCGATATTCCAGTACCACAGCCCATTGCGGGGGAGTTGCAGATCGAGATCACCGCCTGCGGTATCTGCCGCACTGACCTGCACGTGGTGGACGGAGATCTTACCGAGCCGAAGCTGCCCCTGGTGCCCGGCCACCAGATTGTCGGCCGGGTCACGGCCCTGGGTGAGGGCGTAACAGACTTCAGCGTGGGCCAGCGCGTTGGCGTGCCCTGGCTGGGTGGCAGCTGCAGTCACTGCTGGTACTGCCGGCGGGGCAGGGAAAACCTGTGTGACGAGGCCCGCTATACCGGCTACCAGATCAACGGCGGCTTTGCCGAATACACCGTTGCCAGGGCCCGTTACTGCTTTCCCATACCCGGCAATTACAGTGATACCCAGGCGGCGCCGCTGCTGTGCGCGGGGCTCATCGGCTATCGCTCCTACCGACTGGTGGAGGATTGCGAAACCATCGGCCTCTATGGTTTTGGTGCCGCTGCCCACATTATTATCCAGGTCGCCCGGCACCGCGGGCAGCGTATCTTGGCTTTTACTCGCGAGGGGGATACGCAAGCGCAGCAGTTCGCGCTTGAACTGGGTGCCGAGTGGGCCGGGGACTCGACCCTGGATACCCCGCAGCCCCTGGAGGGCGCGATCATTTTCGCCCCGGCGGGAGAGCTCGTGCCGCAGGCTCTGCGCGCCGTGCGGCGCGGCGGCAGGGTGGTCTGCGCCGGTATACACATGTCCGACATCCCCTCCTTCCCCTACGAAATCCTGTGGGGAGAGCGCGAGATTGTCTCGGTGGCCAACCTGACCCGCCGCGACGGGGAAGAATTCCTGCCGCTGGCGGCGGAGATCCCGGTGCACACCACGGTTCACGAGTATCCCCTGGAGCGGGCCAACGAGGCCCTGGATGACCTGCGCGCCGGGCGTTTCACGGGTGCTGCGGTGCTGTTGCCCTGAACCGGCCTGCCATGGCCTTCATCCCCCGGCGCTGCTATGCTCTGTGCCACTTTTTCAATCACGAAAATCGCGAGGTTTACCTTGGAACAGGCCCTGATCAACATGCTGACCATGCAGGACAAAATGAACACCCGGGTGCATGAAAACTGGGTGGAGCAGAATTTTGAATGGTACCGCGCGGCCTGGATCGAGTGCGGTGAACTGATCGACCACTACGGTTTCAAGTGGTGGAAAAAGCAGCACCCGGACCTGGACCAGGTGCGAATGGAGGCCATCGATATCTGGCACTTTGGCATGTCGGCGCTGTTTCAGCCCGGCAAGGCCATTGAGGACATTGCCGCCGACATTGCCGCGGAGCTTGCAGATCACCAGCCCTCGGGACTGGACGTGCGCGGGGCCACCGAGGCCCTGGCCCTGCACTGTCTGCAGACCCATAGTTTCTCGCCCGCCCTGTTCCGGGACCTGATGCTCGCCTCGGGGCTGGATTTTGACGGCCTGTACCGCGCCTACGTGGGCAAGAATGTGCTCAACTTTTTTCGCCAGGACCACGGCTACAAGGCAGGCAGCTACGTCAAGAACTGGGACGGCAGGGAAGACAACGAGCACCTGGTCGAGTTACTGGCGCCGCTGGAATCCAGCGACCCCCAGTTTGCCGAGCACGTCTACGCGGCGCTGGAAAAGCGCTATCGCGAAACCGTACTCGACTGAAGCGCCACGAGGCCCCGGGTGTCCCAGGAAGACGGCAAACTATCCACCACCGCGCTGGCGAAGAAGCTGGATATCCCGGTGCAACAGCTGTTTGCGACCCTGCGGGACTATGGCTGGATCCGCCGTTCCGGCGACAGCTGGGTCCTGTTACCCAAAGGTGAGTACGAGGGCGGCAGTTACCAGAACAGCCGTCGCTTCGGCCGTTACATCGTCTGGCCGCAAGCCCTGGACCATCATCCGCTGCTGGCGGCCATCGAGTCCAACAAGCGCATTACCGCCGCATCCATGCGCCGTTACTACCCGCGGCTGCACGCCCGGCAAATCAACCGGGCGCTGGCGGAAATGGGCCTGCAGCATCACAGTATTCTCGGCTGGGAGCTCACTGACCTGGGCCGCTCGATGGGCGGGCAGCAGGAGGAAAGCGAGTCTTCCGGCGCGTTTTACGTCACCTGGCCCCACGAGGTCATCGATCACCCGGTTGTCCACCGAGAGCTGCGTCGCCAGTCGGACCAGATCCCCACTGCTGAACCGGATGACTCCGGCGCCGAGCCCGACCTCTTTGCCAATGCGGAGCAGAGCCTCAGCTGCGAGGGCATAGACGGCCACGTGCTCAAGACCCCGCTGCAGATGCGGGTGTGCAACTGGCTGTACCTCGCCCAGCTGGCCCACGCCTATCGCCGGGCGCTGCCGGTGGAGGCGTCTTTACACGCGGATTTCTACCTGCCCGCGGGCAATGTCTACATTGACTGCTGGGAGGAGGACGACTCGGCGAGCGACCTGCGGGAGCGGCTCAACAAGCGCGAGGTTTACCGCGAGCTGGGCCTCAACGCGCTGGAAGTCAACGCCGGCGACGCCGACCGGCTGGACGAGGTGCTGGGCAGGGGCCTGCTCGCCCTGGGCATCCGTTGCTAACCCGTGCGGCGGCGCAGCAGCACGCCGCACTCCATATGATCGGTATAGGGGAACTGGTCAAACAGGGCAAACTGCTCGACCCGGTGGGTGGCGTCAAGCACCGCCAGGTTTTCCGCCAGGGTGTCTGGATTGCATGAGATGTAAATGATGCTGTCGAAGCGCTTGACCATCTGCACGGTGTGCGCATCGAGGCCGGCCCGGGGCGGGTCGACGAACACGGTCCTGAGGTCGTACTCGTGCAGCGGTTTGGGCAGGTCCGCCAGGCGCCGGAACTCCCGCTCGCGGTTCATTGCCTGGGTCACTTCCTCTGCCGCCAGGCGAATGATCTGGATGTTGTCGACACCGTTCTCGCGCATATTTTCCCGTGCCGCCCGCACCGATACCTTGGCCAGCTCGGTGGCTACCACCCGGGTGAATTCAGCCGCCAGGGGCAGGGTGAAATTGCCGTTGCCGCAGTAGAGTTCCAGCAGGTCACCATCCAGTGCCGCAGCCTGCCTGCAGGCCCAGCGGATCATGTCGATGTTGACCCTGGCGTTGGGCTGGGTGAAGGCCTGCTCATACTGCTGGTAGCGGTACGAGCGGCCATCGATGTCCAGTTCCTCCCACACCCAGTCCCTGCCCAGGATGCGCTTCTGCCTGCGGCTGCGGCCAATGATGGAGACTCCGCTGCACAGTGGCGCAAGCGCGCAGCGCAGCTGTTCCGCCGCCGCGTCCCAGTCCTCGTCGAGCTTGCGGTGATAGACCAGGGTCAGCAGCGATTCCCCGGCCAGGGTGGCAAGAAACTCCACCTGGAACAGCTTGCGGCGCAGCTGCTGGTTCGGTTTTACTGCATCGAGCAGGGCCGGCATCAGCCGCTGAATGGTCTCGCAGGCGATGGGAAAGTCGCGAATGGGTACCGGGGTTTTCGGGTCCTCGCGGCGGAACATGACGTAATCCAGGTTGTCACCGTCGTGCCACAGGCGAAACTCGGCGCGCATGCGAAAGCCGGTGACCGGAGAGGGGTACACCGCCGCCGGCGGGGCATCGAAGGGCGCCAGCAGTTTACTCACCCTGGTCACCTTGGCGGCCAGCAGTTCCTCGTACTGCTCAGGTTTTACGGCGGACAGGGGCATCAGGCGAGGCGCCCCCGGTCGCGCTTGTGCCACAGCTGGTCAGCCCGCTGCCGGCAGTGATCCAGGTCCCAATCGGGCTCCAGCACCAGCAGGGCGGCAGCGGTGGTGGCGATCACGCTGTCGCTGCCGTAGCGGTCCGCGGCACTGTCTGCCCACAGGGCGCGCAGCGGGGCGGTCGCGGGCTGCGCCACCGGCGCCACTCTGGTCGGCAGGGTTCGCGGCAGGGGCAGTTCCCGTTCGCTGCCATTGTCCAGCAACAGCAGCCGGGTATCGGCCTGCGGTTTGACCTCAACCTCGCCACTGTCACCCTTGAATACCAGCGAGCGGGGCTGCTGCAACAGGCGGTCCGCCTGCCGGTGGAGGCCGCCGTAGGCCGGGTGAAAAACACTCTGGATACTGGCCGCCGCGCGCAGCGGGTTGAGCATGCGCACCAGGGTATTGACCGGCGAACGCAGGCCCAGTAGCGGGCGCAGTTGCATGATGTCGTGCAGCCGGGGGCAGAAGTGCCGCAGCGGGAGATAGCTCAGCTGCTGCTCATCCAGCTGCCGGGACACGCTCTCCCAGCTGTCGGCAACCGGCAATCCCAGTTCCCGCATGGCCTGTTCGGTATACAGCCGGCCCGCGGTGTGACCGTCGCCGCCGTGCACAAACACGCGGTAACCGGCGCCGGCGAGCAGCAGCATGCTCAGCAGGTACCAGGGATGCTGGTGTTTCTTGCCGGCGTAACTGGACCAGTCCAGGGCGGCCGCCAGACCATCTGGCGGCGCCAGCATTTCCTGCCGGCAGGCGTCGACGAAGCCCGCCAGTTCCTCACCGGTTTCCTCCTTGACCCGCAGCAGCATGAGGAAGGCGCCCAGCTGCAGGGGCTGGACTTCATCCCGCAGTATCATTGCCAGCGCAGCGGCGGCCTCCTCGCGATCCAGCGAGCGGCTGCCGGTCCTGCCCTTGCCGAGGATGCGTACATAGGGGGCGAAGGGGTGCTCATCGGCGGGAGCCTGGAAGGGGGTCTGGTTCACGGAGTCTCGCTTACAGGCAGTTGTCTGGTTTCGGCAGGCCGGCGATCTTGCTGCCGATCTTGGCCGGTGAGCCGGGGAACAGGCGCAGCAGGTAAATACTCCTGCCCTTGTCCGCGCCCAGTTTCAGTGAACAGTATTTTACCAGCGGGCGCATGGCGGGGGAGGCGTCAAACTCCCGGTAGTAGCTGCGCAGGAGTTCGAGTATTTCCCAGTGTTCTGGGCTTAACTCGATGCCTTCCGCGGAGGCGATCTGTTGTGCGACCTCGGGGCTCCAGGCCTCCAGGTTGAGTAAAAATCCCTCCTTGTCAAAAGCTCCGGGTTCCAGCATGGCTCAGTACCAGGCAATCTGCCGGGGGTAGGTTTCGCTCAGTGCCACCAGCGCATCCATGTCGACCAGCGCCAGTCCTCCCAGGCGCGGGGTCACACCCGCCGCGTCGGCATCGGTGTCCAGGACCACGACACGGGCCGGGCTGGCGTCCAGGTCGCGGCGCGAGGCTGTCCCCGGCAGGGCCCGGTACACGCCTTCACCGAGCAGGACAATGGTATCCTCCGGGCCGGCCGTTCGCAGGCAGTCATGGAAGGCCTCGCTGTCGGCCGCGCAGTTGAGTGTATGGAGCAACATATCAGCAGCTCAGCACGTGGTTGCAGTCGTTCAGGAACAGCGGCAAGCGGGTTGAATCGAGCACGTTAACCGGCAGTACCAGGTCCTGCTCCGCCAGACCGTAGCGCTGCAGCGAGGTGGCATCAACGTATACCGCTTCCATGTCATACAGGGGCAGGGAGCTGAGGATCTTGCCCGCGTTCTTCAGGCCTAGCTGTTCGCTGTGCTGGTCCTTCACCAGCTGTAACACTCCCGGGCCCATGAACAGCAGGTCGAAGTCCTGGTCGAAGGCTCCCATGGCCAGCGCCAGGTCAATCGTGGCCCGGGCCAGGCTGCTGCCATAGGGGGAGTGGCGCATGACCAGCAGGCTGCGTTTTTTCTCCACTGTGCTCATTCAGCCGCCAAAGGTCAGCAGGCGGTCAGCGCTCGCTGCCGCATCAATCAGCTGCCCGAGGCCGGATACGACGAAGGCGGGGTGGGCCGTGGGGCCGGCCCTGCCGTGGCGCCGGGCCTCCGCTGCGTCCAGCATGCCGCGCTTCAGGGCCGAGGAGATGCACAGGACCAGCTCAACCTCGTGCTGTTCAGCCAGTTCGATCCACGGTGCCAGGCGGTCGTCCTCGTCCTGGGGAAAAACCGCGACCCCCGAGCCGGTGCCGACCCCCTCATCGAGGAAGAACACCCGCTCGATGGTGTGGCCACGGGCGATGGCGCCAGCGGCGAACCGGGCGGCCGTGCGCGCGCCGTGACCGGAGGCGGGGGAGGACATGACCAGCAGGGCGTAGTTCATGTTAACCGCGGCAGAAACAAAAAACCCCGGCGATATGCCGGGGTCTGCTGCAGTCGCGCTGTCGGTCAGTCATCACCGCCCAGGGCAGTGAGCAGGGACAGCATGTGAATGAACAGGTTGTAGATGCTCAGGTACAGCGACACGGTGGCGCGGATGTAGTTGGTCTCGCCGCCGTTGATGATGCGACTGGTGTCAAACAGGATGAGACCGGACATGATCATAACAACGGCCGCGGAAATGGTCAGGGACAGTGCCGGAATCGCCAGGAAGATATTGGCGATCATTGCCACCACGGCGACCAGCAGGCCCACCATCAGGAAACCGCCCATATAGGAAAAATCCTTGCGGGTGGTCAGCGCGTAGGCGGACAGGCCGAAAAACACCAGCGCCGTGCCGCCCAGCGCCTGCATGACCAGGGCCGGGCCGCCGGGCATGGACAGGTAGTAGTTGAGCATCGGGCCGATGGAGGCGCCCATCACACCGGTGAAGGCGAAGATGGCCAGCAGGCCCTTGCTGGTGTCAGCCATCTTGTGCACGACGAACAGCAGGCCGAAACCGACCAGGCTCAGTATAAGGGCCGCGCCATGGGGCAGGCCCATAGCCATGGAGATCCCGGCGCACACTGCACTGAACGCCAGGGTCATTCCCAGTAGCATGTAGGTGTTTTTCAGCACCTTGTTGGTACTGATGACACTGTCCATGCCGGCGGTGTTCATATTGTACAAAGTCTTGTCTTGCATCGTTTACTCCGTAAAGCGTCGCACGGGATGTGCGGGTATCGTTAGGACAGATGATAAGGGTGCAAAGTTCAAATTTAAAGGGTTTAAAGGCTCGAAATTATTGTGGGTATCCCTCTGAAATTTCTGAGTTTTCGGGACCAGAGCCGGGCCATCGGTTCACTAGATCGGACCCTGCTGGAGTGCCCGGCGGCCGGCCGTCCCCCGGGCGGGTTTTTAGCTGAATTGTGCCGCGGGAGCCGCTATAACAAGTGCTGGATGATAGCATTGACAGCAGAGCGGGAGACAATAATGACAACCGAAGCTGAACAAAAAGTACTCGATGGCCGGGTCTGGGATGAATTCTGTGATGCCCTCAAGGAGGCTGGCAAAATCATTCGCAGCGAGCAAGCCCCGGGCGACGCCTTCAACCAGGCGGAGGGCTACCGTTACCTGTCACGCCTGTTGCGCGGCGGCCTGGAAAGTTTCCTGGAGTTCCGCGACCCGCTGTTTCCGCAGTTGCGCTGCGGTGCCCACGAGACCATCAAGCTCGGTGCCGACAACCCGGACAACCGCTACGAAAGCGCCAGCATCAACCCGGCCCACGACTATCGGATTTACGGCACCCGCGGCACCGTCGACTACCTGGGCATCAGCACGGTAATCAACAAGTACGCCTCCGGCGGCACCATGGAAGTCACCGGGCATATAGACCACCGGGAGATGACCCTGGGCCCCAACGGTGAGATCGACATCATCATCAGCCGCAACAAACAGCCCGGTAACTGGCTGCCCATAGGGGAGGAGAGCAATTCCATCACCGTGCGCCAGACCTTCCAGGATCGGGTTAACGAAAAAGCCGCCGAGCTCAGGATCGAGCGTGTCGGCGCCAGCGACGACCGACCGCAACCGCTGACCCCGGAAAACCTGCAGCGCGGGCTGCAGGGCGCCGCCATGTTCTTGCTGGGCTCCGCCACCCTGTTCGAGAACTGGTCCGAGAGCTTTTTGCCGACGCTGAATGAACTGCCCCCGGCGGACCAGGACTACTGCCAGTCGATCGGTGGTGACCCCAATATTTTTTACTTTCACAGTGCCTGGCAACTGGCGGACGACGAGGTGCTGGTGATCGAGGCGCCGGAGATACCCGAGTGCCAGACCTGGAACTTCCAGCTCGACAACTGGTGGATGGAATCGCTGGACTATCGCCATCACCAGATTCACGTCAACAAGCACAGCGCGCACTACGAAGCGGACGGCAGCGTCCGGGTGGTGGTGTCCCACACCGATCCCGGTGTGCCCAACTGGATCGAAACCGCGGGCCATAATATGGGCACCATGTGCTGGCGCTGGATCGGCGCTGAGCGGCACCCGCTGCTGAAGACCCGGGTTATGAAGCTGGCGGACCTGAAATGAGCGAGGGGCAGGTCACGTTTATCGCCGAGGAACTGATCAGGGAGGCGATCGAACAGACCGGGTTCAGCGATTTCGGTGAGCTGCCCTATCGCCAGGGGCTGGACATGCTGCTGGCAACCTATGACCGGCACCTGCGGGACCTGGAGGGCCGCTTTACCGCTACCAGAAAAAGATCATGCAACTGCTCAACTGGCGCATGCCCGGTAAGCAATGGATGCTCAAGGCCCCGGCCCACATGCTGGCTATCGACGCGATATTGGCCGTGTTCCCCGACGCCCGTTTCGTCTGGTGCCACCGGGACCCGCAAGCGGTGGTGCCCTCCATCAACAGTATGAACAAGGTGGTCATGGGCATGTACGCCGGTGACTGCAGCCACCTCGATGCCGGCGAGATCGGCAGGGCGCTGATGGAATGGGATGCCCTGAGTCTGGAACGCGGGCTGGCGGCCCGGGAGCGGCTGGACCCGGCGCTGTTCGTGGATTGCTCACAACAGCAACTGGTGGATGATCCCATGGCGGTCGTGGAGCGGGTGTACCGGCAGTTCAGCATGCCGCTGGACGACGATGCCCGGGCGGCGTTCAGGGCTCATATCGACGCCAATCCCAAGGGCAAGCACGGCCGCCACGAGTACCGGCTCGAGGAGTACGGCCTCACCCGCGAACTGATCGACCGGCGGTTCGCGTTCTACACCGGCGATAAACGCTGGCCGATCAGCACCTAGGAGGCAAGCATGAGCGAAACCATCAGGATCAGTTCCGATACGGTGGAAATCGATGCGCCGGCAGAACTGGTGTGGCAGGTGATCGTCGATTTTGCCAGTTATCCGCAGTGGAACGGGTGCGCCAGGGCTTCAATCTTTGCGCCCGCAAGCTGAAGGCGCGGGCGGAGTCACTTTACAGCTAGAGCGAACATCAGTCTCCGCCGCGGCGCTGCCGTCGCGACAGGCCGTGTTTACGCACCAGGCCGCGCATCTGGTCATAGCTCAGTCCCAGGGCCTCGGCGGTGTGCCGCTGGTGATGGCCGTGGCGAGCCAGCGACTCCTGCAGCAGCCGCTTTTCCAGGCAGTCCATGTGGGCTGTGAAGTCAGTGATTTCCGCTGCCGCTTCCGTGCTGGCCGGGGCCCCGGCAGGCGTCGCCTCGGGCGCCGTGATGTAGGGGCTGGCGAAGGGATCCAGCACCACGTCTCCCACCGGGGATTCACTGTCCGCCCAGCGATACAGGGAGCGTTCCACGGAGTTTTTCAGTTCCCGGATATTGCCCGGCCAGGGGTGCTGGCACAGGGCTGCCATGGCCTCATCGGTAAAGCCCTGGAATAGCTCCCAGCCCAGTTCGGCGCTCATCTGGACGGCAAAGTGCTGGGCCAGCTCGGGTATGTCCTCCTGGCGGTGGCGCAGGGCGGGGAGGTGGACCACGTCAAAGCTCAGCCGGTCCAGCAGGTCGGCGCGGAATTTGCCCTCGCGGGCGAGTGCGGGGAGGTCGGCGTTGGTCGCCGCCACTACCCGCACATCCACCTGCAGGGTCTGCTGGCCACCGAGGCGCTCAAACTCCCCGTATTCGATCAGGCGCAGCAGTTTCTCCTGCAGGCGCAGCGACATCGTTGCCAGTTCGTCCAGGAACAGGGTGCCGCCATCGGCCCGCTCGAAACGGCCGCGGTGGCCGCGGGTGGCCCCGGTAAACGCCCCCTGTTCATGACCGAACAGCTCCGATTCGAGCAGGGTTTCCGCGAGGGCCGCGCAGTTGGTTTTCAGCAGCGGCGCGTCCCAGCGCCCGGAGAGGTAGTGAAGGCGGTCGGCGGCCAGTTCCTTGCCCGTGCCCCGTTCCCCCAGCACCAGTACCGGCCGGTTTATCGGCGCCAGCTGGGAAATCCGGTCCAGGGCCAGGGCCAGGGCGGCGGAGTTACCGATAATGCTTTCGCTGGGCCGTTTCATAGGTTAAATATACCTTAAAAACCGGTGATTGTTACCCATATCGCGTCAAATGTGCCTCAAAATTCTGGCGGCAGCGGGTTTTTGCCCCTGGCTCCTGCGATAACATCATTGGAAACAATAGCTTGGAGTTGTTGGCACAGATTCTGTATTGACCGGCGTGTAGGACGCAAAACAGTTTTTTCGCAAGGTAGGGAAGCAGAACCATGAACAAACTGGGGACACGAAGCCTGATTTACACCGCGCTGGCAGCGCTCTGCGCGCTGACTGCGGCGGTGGTGGGCACCGCTGCCGGTCTGTGGAGTTTTCTCCAGGTGGTGGCAGTGACCGAGTTTATTTTCTGGTTGGCCAATCCCGATAAAAAGCCCCGAACCCGGGGCTGGTAAGCAGACAGGAGAACGGTAATGGGTATATTTTCCCGCATGACAGATATCATCAACTCCAACATCAACTCCCTGTTGGACCAGGCCGAAGACCCGGAAAAGATGATCCGCCTGATTGTTCAGGAGATGGAGGACACCCTGGTGGAGGTGCGTTCATCGTCCGCCCGGGTGCTGGCGGATCGCAAGGCCGCGGCCAGGCGCCTCGAGCAGGTGCAGGCGGAAGCCGACAGCTGGGAGCAGAAGGCGAAGCTCGCCATCAGCAAGGGCCGCGAGGACCTGGCCCGGGCGGCGCTGCAGGAGAAGCACGCCATCGAGGACGAGGTGGCGCTGGTAGCCGCCGAGCTCAAGGCCACCGACGATCACATCGGCCAGCTCAACGAGGAAGTGGCCAAGCTGCAGCAGAAACTGTCCGATGCCAAGGCCAAGCAGAAGGCGCTGATGATGCGCAGCAAAACCGTGGAATCGCGGATCAAGGTCAAGCGGCAAATGCATCGCGAGGCTCTGGATGGTGCCTTCCAGCGCTTCGATCAGTTCGAGCGGCGTATGGATACGCTGGAAAGCCAGCTGGAATCCATGGACGTTGGTCGTGACGTGCCTCCGGACCTGGCAGCGGAAATCGATGCGCTGGCAGAGAATGAGCGCATCAGCGACGACCTGGAGCGGCTCAAGTCTGAAATGCAGGGCAAGCCCGACCCGTCCTGAACGGTTTGGTAATTGGATTGATCAATGGCAGCATGGTTGCGACTGACCCGGCCGCCCAAGGAAAGAGTTAATGGAATTCTGGAAATTCATGTTCGTCCCCACCATTCTGTTCATGGTGATTGTGGCGCCCATGTGGATCACGATGCACTACCGCAGCCTGCATCGCTCCTCCCGCAGCCTGTCACAGGAAGACCGGGAGACGGTAGAGCAGATGCTGGAGACCGTGGACAAGCTGACCGACCGTATTGAGGCACTGGAGTCGCTGCTGGATGCAGACCACTCTGACTGGCGTGCCCAGTCCGGCCGCAGCCGCAGGAACGAGGAGTAAATGATGAGTAGAAGACGCCACAAGGAGCATCAGGATTACCGCGCTACCTACCGCCGTGAAAGCCGGCGCTTTCGCAACAACAAGCGCGGCGGCTGGGGCATGGGCCTGTACCGCAATACCCGCGAGGGCAAGATTGCCGGTGTCTGTGCCGGTCTGGCCGATCACTGGGACATTGCCCACTGGGTGATGCGCCTGATCTGGATCGGCGGTTTCCTGTTTACCGGCACCCTGGCACTGTGGGTTTACCTCGGCGCCTGGATCCTGCTGGCGCCGCGGCCGACGCGGCGCAGCAGCGATGGCGGCTACTACGATGAGCCGGAATTTGACGATGTCGAGGTGGAGATGGAATACGACGAGCGCTACCACGATTACCGGCCGCGCAAGGTGTTTCGCTACAGCGAGTCCGGCAGTGTGCGCCTGGAACGGGCGCAGGAGCGTCTCGACGCGGCCCTGCGCCGGGTGGAGGACATGGAGTCTTACGTCACCTCGCGCCGCTACAACCTCAACAAGGAGTTTTCCCAGCTGTAGCCAGCACCGCTACAGACATGGCCGGGGGCAGTGGTATATTGGCCGGGGTAATCCCGGAGTCAGTATGAGCGACAACCCCTCCACTGAGCACTCGGTGCTGGGTAGCTTCCTGCTACCAATTGCCCAGGCCCTGCGCCTGCGCGGCCTGGATCCGCTGGAAACCATGGAAGCGGTGGGTATAGACGGCGCCAGTATCGCCAATCCCGACTGGCGCCTGCCCCAGCGCCAGTTCAGCGCGCTGATGGCGCACTGTGTTGCGGCTACCGGCGACGAAGCCTTTGGCCTGCTGGCGGCGGAACAGGTGCAGCCGCAGGCGCTGCGCGGCCTGGGCTTTGCCTGGCTGGCCAGTGATACAGTCTACGATGGGCTCAAGCGCCTGGCCCGGTTCAGCAAACTGGTTAATACCGCTGCCAACATGCGGCTGGTCGAAGAGGGCGACCTGGTGCTGCTCGATCTCGGTGCGGTCCCCGTTACCGGGGCCTTTCATTTCGCCGGCAGGGATTACGCCATCGGCATGGTCTCGCGCATGTGTGCGCTGGCTCTGGGGGATTTCCTGGCGCCGGTGACGGTGGAACTGGAGCGGCCCCGGCCGCAAGCCCCCGAGCGCTGGGAGTCGAGGCTGGCGTCCCGGGTCAGCTTCGATTGCCAGCGAACCCGCATGGCCTGGTACCGGTCCGACATTCTCGAACCGCTGGTCACCGGCGACCCGGCGCTGGCCCGGGCCAACGATGAACAGACCCAGGCCTACCTGGATGGCTTCCTGGTGCATTCCATCGCCAGGCAGGTAGTGGACAAGATTGTCGAGCACCTGCCGGATGGCCCCCCCAGCCAGCAGCAGATTGCCGAGGCCCTGCACGTCAGTAACCGCACCCTGCAGCGCAAACTCAAGGAAGAGGGCACCAGCTTCATGGACCTGCTGCAGGACACGCGCCTGCAAATGGCGCGCAAGTATCTCCGTCACCCTAATCGCTCGGTCGTAGAAACCGCCTATCTGCTCGGTTTTTCCGAACCCAGCACCTTCTCCAGGGCGTTCAAGCGCTGGACCGGCATGGCCCCGGCTGACTTTCGGGAATCAGCTGCGGATGGCTGAGGCCGGCGCCTGCGCTTGCCTGGCTGACGCGGACGGCCATGTCGTCGTTGCCCCACCGGTTTTTTACCGCTTATTGACCTCGGCTACTTTTTTCCCTTCCGCAAGTCCCTATAATCAATATTTCAAATCACAGGGAATGATGCCAAATGGGTAAAATCCTGGTTATCGCTGACCAGAAGGACAGCGCCATTGCCACCGGTCGCGGTTTGGAACTGGCTGCCAGGCTGGGCCATTCGGTGGATGTGTACGCTTTCACCTACGTGCCCCTGGGCCAGTTGGAGATGCCTGCCCCGGAACGGACCGCGCTCAAGCGGCGTTTGCTGCAAGATCGCAAGGCAGAGGTGCAGGCGCGGATTGACAAGCTTGCCCGCGATGGCCAGAAGGTCAGGCTGAAAGTATTGTGGCAAAAGGATGTGGCCAACTGGATCGCCGACCACTGCCGCAAAACCGACTATGAAATGGTGGTAAAGACGGGCCATCGCTCCGAGACCCTGGCCAGGGCGTCTACAGACTGGCAACTGTTGCGCGAATGCAATACGCCCATACTGGTTGTCGCCGAGAAGAAATGGCGGCGCACCCAGCCGGTGCTGGCGGCGCTGGACCTGTCCAGCCGCATCGCCTCCAAGAAAAAGCTCAATGCGACTATTCTCGCCCACGCCGCGGCCCTCGCGGAGGCCATGGATGAAGAGCTTCACATCATCAGTGCGGTGGAGATCCCGACCCTGCTTGACGACCTGGACCTCATTGACACCCGCAGCTATGTCCGCAAGGCAAAGGCGGAGATGGAGCCCCACATCAAGGCCCTGGCGCGGCAGTTCAAGCTTCCGGTGAATGCGTTTGTGGTCAAGCGCGGCCCGGTGGAAAAAGTCATTGCCAGCGAGGCGGCAAAGCGGCGGGCGCAGATCGTGGTGATGGGCACCGTGGGGCGCAAGGGAATTAAAGCCAAATTGCTCGGCAACACCGCCGAGCGGGTCCTGGAGCACCTGAAAACCGACGTTCTTGCCCTGAAGCCCTAGAGACAGCACCCTTCCCGACGACCCCGGTGGTTGCATCCGGGGGCTGTTTTGTGTGAAAAGTTTGCATTTTGGCCACGGCGGTCTATGTTTCAAGAAGCACGTTGCTCCCTGCACGTGCTAACACGTCCCCTGGCCGATGTTTCTGCCCCGAAACATACGGCTGTTAGCCCGCTTCACCCTGTGATGCGGGCTTTTTTGCGCCTTAAATTATCGCATTGCTTCTCGAAAAAGCGCTCTTAATCAGTGGCTTATGCCCCAAACCTGAAGCTACAACCAGGATTAAGTGCATGCTGACGCCCACGGCCATGCGCTTGACGCACCGGGCCATGTGGAAATTGCTGGTACCAGCCTACTATGCCTCCCATACCGAGCGCGACTGCACAACAGCGCAAGTTGAACAGGGAGAATGAAATGCACGAATTAGTACAACGAATCAAGGAACCCGAACTGTGTTATGTGTTCGCTCGCAATGCCAACAAGCGCGGGCACCCGGAACTGGCGCTGCAAGCCTATCGCCGTGCCGTGGACCTGCGGGCAGAGCAGCACGAAACGGCGACCGACGCCGAGTTCGCCGCAGCCAGGGCTATTTACGCCTACGAGGAAGCACTGGGCTACAGCAAAGGTAAGCGCACCAGGGCGACCGGTACCTGGCAAATGGTTAACCGCTACGGCCTGCTTGCCGCCATCCAGAAGCGCATAGAGTCCCGCAGCGGTGACCAGATCCTGCCCGTGCTGCAGGAACTGGGCATGGAAGACTACAGCTTTGATGCCGTCGCCAGCGCCTATGACGCGGAGATCCAACAGGCAGCTGCCTGAAGCCTGGGGGGCAGAATCCCTACCTTGGCCCGGCTCCAGCGGTACCGGAGACCAACCGGGCTCTTTTTAGATGCCAGTGGCTGGCAGCCCCTCACTGCGCGGTCGCGAACCCAACCCCCTGTAGGTAATCCCTGCTTTACCCGGCCACTGGCCGGGTTTTTTTGTCTTCACTCACGACTCCTTTCATCACATTCCTGTAGTATTGTTCAACGCTGGCAAACATTCCGGGCCTGCCTCGCCAGGCTCCAAACAAAGCGGGACGACCATGGCAAACCCTATCAAGACCCGTGCAGCGGATTTGCGCGAGCACGAGCTGTTTTATCCGCGAGAACTGAGCTGGCTGTCATTCAATGCCCGGGTATTGCAGGAGGCGGCAGACCAGACGGTCCCCCTGATTGAGCGACTGCGCTACCTGGGGATTTTTTCCAATAATTCCGATGAGTTTTTCCGGGTACGGGTGGCGGAAGTCCGGCGCTTAATATCGGTGTCAGGCGGCGCCAACCGGCAACACTTCAAGGACTTGCTGGCAGCTATTCTCGAGGGCGTGGTGCAGTTGCAGAAGGAGTTCGACCGGATATACAGCCAGATTATGGAAGAGCTCGCCGCGCGCAAGATCTATCTCATTAATGAGCAGCAACTGGATGAGGGCCAGATGGCTTTTGTGCAGAAGTATTTCACCCAGCGGGTGTTGCCGGAACTGGAACCCATCCTGGTGGTGGAGGGCAGGCCCATTCCCGCGCTCAATGATGAGTCCCTGTACCTGGCGGTGGACATACGGGCAGGCGAGAGCTATCACTACGCAGTAGTGGAAGTACCGACCGACCGGCTGGATCGCTTTGTGGAAATCCCGCGGCGCAGGGGCAGGAGCGGCAAGGTGTTTATCGTGCTGGACAATATCATCAGGGCCTGTTTACAGCAGATGTTCCGCGGTGTGCTGCAGATCGATGAGGCGCAGGCCTATTGCTTCAAGTTTTCCCGCGACGCGGAACTGGAAATCGACACCGGCATTTCCGAAAGCCTGATTGATAAAATGGCCATGAGCCTCAAGCAGCGGCGCAAGGCAGATGCGGTGCGCATGGTATACGATGCGACGATGCCCCAGCGGCTGCTGGGCTACCTCTGCTCCCGCTTCGGTTTCGGCAAGTACGACAGCCTGATAGCCGGAGGGCGCTACCACAATTCCAAGGACTTCATGGGCTTTCCCAATGTCGGGCCCAAGTACCTGGAGTTCAAGCCACTGCCACCGGTTCGCCTGGAGCGGCTGGACAATCCCGGGAGCATATTCGATGCCGTCCGCGACAAGGATGTCTTTCTCTATTATCCCTATCATCCTTTTGACTATGTGATAGACCTGCTGAAAACGGCGGCGCTGGATCCCGATGTCACCGACATCAAGATCTGCCTGTATCGTGTGGCGAAAAACTCACGGGTGATCGACGCCCTGGTGAATGCGGTAGACAATGGCAAGCGGGTGCTGGCCGTGGTAGAACTGGCGGCGCGCTTCGACGAGGCGGCCAACATCAGCTGGGCGGAGCGCTTGACCGAGAGCGGCATCAACGTGATCTTCGGTATCCCGGGGCTGAAAGTGCATTCCAAGCTGGTGCTGATCGAGCGCAAGGAAAAGGGCGGCAAACGCTTTTACAGTCATATCGGTACCGGCAACTTCAACGAGAAGACCGCGCGGGTCTACACCGATTTTACCCTGGTTACCTACGACCAGAACGTCGGCAAGGACGTGTTCAACGTATTCGATTTCCTGCAATACACCTATCGCCGCCCCGAGTACCGGCTGCTGCTGGTGTCGCCGCACAGCAGCCGTCCGGGGCTGACCCAGCTCATGGACACGGAGATCGCCAATGCCCGCGCCGGCTATCGGGCGGAAATGACACTCAAGTGCAATAACCTGGTCGACCGGGACCTGGTCAAGAAGCTGTACGAGGCCAGCGAGGCGGGGGTCAAGGTCAACCTGATTGTGCGTGGCATGTGCTCGGTGCTGTCCGGGGTCAAGGGCCTGTCGGAAAACATCGAGGCTATCAGTATTGTCGATCGCTACCTGGAACATCCCCGGGCCTATGTGTTTTATAACCGGGGCAACCCCCGCTACCTGATCGGCTCCGCCGACCTGATGACCCGCAACCTGGATTTCCGGGTAGAGGTACTGGTGCCCATTTTCGACCAGGATGCCCAGCGGATCATCCAGGACATTCTCGACCAGCAGTGGCACGATAACGTGAAGGCGAGGGTGCTGGACCAGGACCAGGATAACGACTACGTGCCCAGCAAGAAAAAGGCGGCGCGTATTCGCTCCCAGGAATCCATCCATCGTTACCTGCAGACCGGCAAGTTACCACGTTATCCCAAGTCGCGGATGAACGTGCCGGCGCGCCGCCGGCGCAGCAAGCCCGTGGTGCAGCCCGGCAAGGGTTGAGCCCGGATTGCTAGTGTTTTGCCGCGGAAGTGGGCAAACTTCGGCTGACTGTTTCCGGGGGAGAAGGCCATGGCTGGCACTAGCCTGCTGTTATTGATCGATGACATCGCCACGGTGCTTGACGATGTCTCGCTGATGACCAAGGTCGCCGCGAAGAAGACCGCCGGCGTGTTGGGGGATGACCTGGCGGTGAATGCCGAGAAGGTCACCGGGGTGCGGGCGGAACGCGAACTGCCGGTGGTGTGGGCCGTGGCCCGCGGCTCCTTCATCAACAAGCTCATCCTGGTGCCGCTGGCCCTGCTGGCCTCGCTGTTTGCCCCCTGGCTTATTACCCCGGCCCTGCTGGCCGGTGGCCTGTATCTCTGTTTTGAAGGCTTCGAAAAGATTGCCCATCGCTTCCTCCACCGCAGTGAAGACGCCCGGGAGCACCAGGAACTGGTGAGCAAGCTGGCAGATCCCGCGGTGGACCTGGTGGCGCTGGAGAAAAAGAAGATCAAGGGCGCGGTGCGCACCGACTTCATCCTGTCGGCGGAAATCATCGTGCTGACCCTCGGGGTGGTGGCCGGGTCAGCGTTTGTCACCCGGGTTGGCGTGCTCGCGGGTATTGCCATCATTATGACGGTAGGTGTGTACGGGCTGGTCGCCGGGATCGTCAAACTGGACGATGCCGGACTCTACCTCTACGAGAAAAAGGGCGAGGGGATGTGGGTTCGCTGCCAGCGCTGGCTGGGCCTGCGGCTGATCGATTTTGCGCCCTGGCTGATGAAGGCGCTGGGCATCATCGGTACTGTGGCCATGTTCATGGTCGGCGGCGGCATCCTGCTGCACAACATACATTTCCTGCACGAGGCAGTGGGGCAATTTGCAGCCGGGCTGCAGCCGCTAATGGCGAGCATGGTCCCCACCCTGGTGGGGATGTTGTTGGGATTGCTGGCGGGCGGGGTGGTGGTCGCCGTTGTAGAGGGAATACGGAAGTTGCGGGCCTGACAGGCCCGCAACCGGTAGCCGGATCAGCCGGCGTCATCCTCGCTGGACTCGCCCAGCGCCAGCGCCTGCTTGCGGGCGATGTAGTCATCCACCTGCGCTTCCAGCAGGTTCATCGGCACCGCGCCGTTCTTGAGGACGGCGTTGTGGAACTCCCGGATGTCGAAGTCGCTGCCCAGCGCCAGCTGCGCCTTGCTGCGGGTTTCCAGGATTTTCAGCATGCCAATCTTGTAGGCGGTGGCCTGGCCGGGCATGACCGCGTGGCGTTCCACCATCTTCGCCGCGTCGATGCGGGCATTGGGCGTGTTGTCGACATAGAAGTCGATGGACGCTTCCCGGGTCCAGCCTTTGGCGTGCATGCCGGTGTCGACCACCAGGCGAACCGCGCGCCACAGCTCCATCGCCAGCCGGCCGAAGTCCGCGTAGGGATCTTCGTAGAGGCCGATCTCCTTGGGCAGTAGTTCGGAGTAGAGGCCCCAGCCCTCGCTGTAGGCGGTTACCCCGCCAAAACGGCGGAACTTGGGCAAGTCCTCCAGTTCCTGCTTGATCGCGATCTGCATGTGGTGACCGGGCAGGCCCTCGTGGTAGGCAAGCGCCTCCAGCTGGTAGGTGGGCATCATGCTCATGTCGTAGAGGTTGGCGTAATAGCGCCCGGGACGGGAACCATCGGCGGCCGGTTGCTGGTAAAATGCCTTGCCGGCCGACTTTTCGCGGAATTCCTCCACCGCTTTCACGTCCAGCTCGGCCTTCGGCTGCACCAGGAACAACTCATCCAGCCGCGCCTCCATATCCGCCAGCACTGCGTCTGCTCTCTGCAGGTACTGTTGCCGTCCCGCGTCGGTGTTGGGGTAGTAGAACTGCTCGTCAGTGCGCATGAAGGCCATGAAGTCCTGCAGACTGCCCTCGAAGCCGACCTGCGCCTGGATTTTGCGCATCTCGTCGTGAATGCGCGCCACTTCCTCGAGGCCGATCTGGTGAATCTGTTCGGCGCTGAGGTCGGTGGTGGTAATACGCTGCAGACGGTTGCGATAGTAAGCGTCGCCCGCCGGCAGTTTCCAGGCGCCGGCATCGGCAGAGGCTTTGGCCTGCAGGTCCTCGAGGCAGGCGATGAGCTTCTGGTAAGCCGGCTGCACACTGTGCAGCATGGCCAGCTCGGCCTCGCGCAACAGCGTGGCCCGGTCGGCATCGCTGATCTCCAGCCTGGCGACCTTGGCGCTGAAATCCGCCATCAGGGTGCTGGGCTCACCGCCGTCAAAGGGCGCACCCTGGAGGATGTTGCGGGAGTCACGGAGCACGTGAGGGAAGACAAAGTCGGGGGCGATGATGCCCTTTTTCTCGCGAATCCTGAGCTGTTCAATCACCTGCTCGAGCCGGTCCTCAACCCCGTTGAGACGGGCGATATAGGCCTCGGCTTCCTCCCGATCGGCGATGCTGTGCTGGTTGATGAGGAACGCGGGGATGCCGGCGTGCTCGCCAAACATCTGGTTGACCGGGTAGTTGTGGTGCCGCCACTGGTAGTCGGCGATGTCGTTGCGCAGCTGCTGCTCCAGCAGCTGGTAGCTGACCAGGGTGCTGGCATCGAGCTTGTTGCTGTCGATGGCTTCCAGCAGGGCGAGATCGGCCTGGTCGTGGGCCAGCTCGCGGGCCTGGGCCTGCTCGGACAGGTCGTTCCACTGGTCGTAGTCATCCTTGATGCCGAGGTAGGTCTGGCGCACCGGGTCGCGGGCGACCTGGCGGTCGAAAATATCATCAAACAGGGCGTTGGCGCGCTGGGTTTCGGTCTGCAGCGTGGCCTTCGCCGGGGGGGTGGGGTCAGCCTTCTGGCTGACCGCGAGCACAGGTGTGCTGATCAGGGCAGCGCAGGCTGCTCCGAGGATAGCTTTAAACATGTCATTACCGTCGTTGTGGGAGCCAGGGCGTCACGGGTCCCGGGTAGGGCGCAGGTGACGGGCTGTCTCCGTGGGTAAAGCCAGGGTCACTGGCTGTCAGCGGTCCGGACTATACACGGGCCGAGGGTAAATTTCCAATCCCGGGAAGCCCCGAGCGGCAACGCTGTGCTACTTCAACAGCGATCCCAGTATGCCGCGAAACAGCTGGCGACCGGCGGCGGAACCCAGGCTGCGGGCCACGCTTTTCATGAAGGCCTCGCCGACGCCCTGGCGGGAACTGGTCCGCGGTTTGCTGCCCTGTTCTTTAGCAGCGCGCTTTGCCAGTTCCGCCTCCTCCTGTTGCTTGAGGCGGGCCTGGGTCCGTTCTGACAGCACCTCGTGGGCCGAGCGCCGGTCAACGCCCTCGCCATAGCGCCGCATGTTGGGTTCCCGGTCGAGCAGGGCCTGGCGTTCGGCGGCGGTGGCTTTGCCTATGCGCGATTGCGGTGGTCGTACCAGAATGCGCTCGACCGGGCTGGGAATACCCTTGTCCTGCAGGGTGGAAACCAGGGCCTCGCCGACCCCCAGCTCGGTTATCGCCGTCACCGTGTCCACCGCCGGGTTGGCGCGGAATGACTGGGCAGCGACGCGCACTGCTTTCTGTTCCTTGGGGGTATAGGCCCGCAGCGCATGCTGGATGCGGTTGCCCAGTTGCGCCAGCACGCTGTCGGGTATATCACCGGGGCTCTGGCTGATGAAGTAGACCCCCACGCCCTTGGACCGGATCAGTCTGACCACCTGTTCGATTTTCTCCAGCAGGTGTTTGGGAGCATCCTTGAACAGCAGGTGGGCCTCGTCGAAGAAGAACACCAGCACCGGCTTGTCCGGATCGCCCAGCTCGGGCAGTGACTCGAACAGCTCCGACAGCAGCCACAGCAGGAAGGTGGAGTAGACCCGGGGGCTCAATACCAGCTTGTCGGCCGCCAGGATGTTGATCAGGCCGCGGCCGTCGCGGGTGGTCTGCATGAAGTCTTCCAGTTCCAGGGCGGGTTCACCGAAGAACTTCTTGCCGCCCTCGCGCTCCAGCATCAGCAGGCGACGCAGGATGGCGTTGACCGAGGACCTGGCCACCCGGTAACCGGTGCCGAGGCTGGCGCTGTTCTCGGCCAGGTATTCCAGGGTGGTACGCAGGTCCGCGAGGTCCAGCAGCAGCACACCCTCGGCGTCGGCGAACTCGAATACCAGGGTAACAACGCTCTCCTGGGTTTCATTCAGGTCCAGCAGGCGGGACAGCAGCTGCGGCCCCATCTCCGAGACGGTGGACCGCACCGGCACGCCTTTCTTGCCGAACAGGTCCCAGAAGGCGACCGGGTAGGCTTCGGGGCGGTAGTTGTCGATGCCGACGGCCTGGACCCGCTCATCAATTTTGGGGTGGGCGTTGCCCGGCTGGCTCATGCCGGACAGGTCGCCTTTGACGTCGGCCATGAACACCGGCACCCCGAGGTCGGAAAAGCCCTCGGCCAGGCACTGGAGGGTGACGGTTTTGCCGGTGCCGGTGGCCCCGGCGACCAGCCCGTGGCGATTGGCGTATTTTGGATCGAGAAATACCTGGCCGGCCTCATTGCCGCCTAGCAGTATGCCCATGGTGAGTCCCCGTGACTGTCTGTGTACCCAAAGCTTGTTTGCAGAATATCATGGTTGCCAGTTTTGGCAGCCCTGCTAGATTGAATTGAGCCAATGGAGAGAAGTGTATGCGCTGGGAAAAAGGCAGGCGAAGCGACAACGTAGAGGACCGCAGGGGCCAGAGTCCCGCCTACGCTGCCGCCGGGGCGGCACCGGCACTGCTGCGCTTCCTGCCCATGCTCCTGCGCAGCAACATCGGGCGGCTGCTCCTGCTTGGCGGCGTGTTACTGATCTTTGGCGGCAAACTGCTTGGCGTCGATGTGCTGGGCCTGTTCCTGGGGGCCCCCGGGGGCGGCGAGCCACAGCCAGCGAGCTTCAGCGCAGAGGAGCAGCGCCTGGCGGGCTTTGTCTCGGTGGTGCTGGCCGATACCGAGGATACCTGGCATGCGATCTTCAGGCAGCAGGGCCAAGTCTATCGTGAGCCCACCCTGGTGCTATTCAGCGGCAGGGTCAACTCCGCCTGCGGCATGGCCTCGTCCGCCGTGGGGCCCTTTTACTGTCCCGCCGACCAGCAGCTCTATATTGACCTGGCCTTCTTTCGCGACCTGGGCCAGCGGCACGGTGCCCCCGGGGATTTTGCCCAGGCCTATGTGGTGGCCCACGAGGTGGGGCACCATGTGCAGACCCTGCTGGGCATCAGCCGGCAGGTGCGCCGTGCTGGCGCTGGCCGGAGCCAGGCGGAGGTCAATGCGCTGTCGGTGCGCCAGGAACTGCAGGCCGACTGCTTTGCCGGGCTCTGGGGGCATGCTGCCAATGTCGATCGCAAGCTGCTTGACCCGGGTGACCTCGAGGAGGCGCTCACCGCGGCCAGCGCCATCGGCGATGATCGCCTGCAGCGCGAGGCCGGACGCCAGGTGGTCCCGGACAGCTTCACCCACGGCAGTTCCGCTCAGCGGGTACGCTGGTTCCGGGTTGGCTTCGAGGGCGGCAGTCTCGCCGATTGTGATACCTTCGCCGCCCGCCCGTTGTAAATCCTCGACCTGTCACTTTTTCAACCAGGTCCGCAAGGCGACAGATGGCCCCGCGAGCGACACCTGTTCACAATGGCCCTCACAGCATATGAGGGAGAGCGCTGATGACTTCGAGCCGCGCGATAGAGTATCGAATCAACCGTCACCTGGCCGGGCATGCACCGCAGCGGCGCCGGACAGGGCGCCGGCGGCTGGTTGAGCAGTTGATCGCGGTCACCGCAACTGCCAGCGGCCTGTTGTTATTCGGCAGTTACATGCCGGAGCTGGTGGCCGCGGGTCTTGCCGCCAGCATGGTCTGGAGCCTGGGAACCCGCTAGCGGCTCAGCAGGTAGGGGTTTTGCAGCTCACGATTGGATCCTTTTTACGCCAGTTTTTCGACAAACACATCTACATTTAGCGCAGTAAAAACAATCAGATAAATTCTATAATTAAAGTTAGTAATAGCTTTAGTGCGGATGCCTGTGGGCAGTTGCTGGCCGAAGGTGTAGCATGATCGCTCCCTGCAGCGACGCGGCGCAAGAACACATGGACAACCCGGTAATCACCCTGTCGCTGGCGCAGCTGGCGCTGGCCTTCCTGCCCGTCGCCATCACCCTGGTCATTCTGTTTCGCTGGTCCTACGGCACCGGCAACGCGGCCTATGCCCTGGCCCGCATGGTGATACAACTGCTGGCGGTTGGCTATGTCCTGGTGTGGATATTCAACGCCGATAGCGGGCTGGCCATCATCGCCGTACTCGCCATTATGGTGGCAGCCTCCGCCTGGATCGCCCTGGGAACTGCGCCCGAGCACCGCCGGCAACTGCTGCTGTCCGCTTTTATCGCGATCTTGCTGGGCGGTGGGCTGACGCTGCTGCTGATCACCCAGGCTGTGCTGCAGGTCGATCCCTGGTACCTGCCGCGTTACATGATACCCCTCGCCGGCATGGTTTTCGCCAATGCGATGACGGCGGTCAGCCTGGCGGCCGAACGCATTTACAGTGAATTGAAGCATGGCATGGCCTGGCAGGAGGCCCGCATCAAGGCCTACCAGGCGGCGATGATCCCGGTGATCAACGCGCTGCTGGCGGTGGGCCTGGTGTCCCTGCCGGGCATGATGACCGGCCAGATCCTGTCGGGCGTGTCGCCGCTGGTGGCCTCCCGTTACCAGATCATGGTGATGTGCATGATCTTCGCGTCTGCCGGAATATCGACTGCGCTGTTTCTCAGTCTGAGTCGAGCACGGGTTTTATCAGGAGTGTTTGCCACTGACCCTTAGCTCGTCACCTTCGTTTTCTGCAGCTAGTTGAGATAGGTATCGTCGCCGAAGTCCGGGCAGACCTCGACCAATTCCGCTGCCTGCAGTTCCTTGCGGCTATCCGCAAGCCAGCACTCATTGAATATCGAACAGTAGCAAAAAGTGAGCACGCCTCTCGGCTTGCTGACGGCGGCAACGAGCTTTCGCGCCAAATCTGCATCGTTGGTACTGAACATGACCACGGTTTCATCGGCTCGAAGGACGCGATTGCTAATAAAGTTTCGCTTGACCGCAGCGTTCGCGTCTCCATCCACACTGGCAACCACCTCGGACCAGTTTCGCGTGACTTTGCCATCAATACTAACGCGTACATCCTGCATCTTTGCCGGACCAACACCGGCATTGGTAAATGCTAAAGAGAACCCTGCTGCATCACCGGTATCGTAGTCTTCGACCATCAGTTGCACAAAAGGCCAGACGGCTGCTGCGGTCTGCTGGCGAACCGCAGCAGATTCTGTCAGTGCCGCATAGAGTGCGAGTATGGCAATCACGATACCGACCACCGACAGGATAGTCTGCCAGAATGTCAGGCGGACCAGGTGGCGTTCGGTGCGTAACAGGGAGTGAGCCGCGGCCGAGTTAGGCTCGCCCGGAGCGGTAGTGTCGTCAGTCATGCATCTGGCCCTTTTCCCTTGCGTTAATCGGTCGGGGCACTAACTATATCAAGAGCAGGACAAATTAATCTGCCTCTTTTAAATCGTTTACGAGACTTCATTGCGCCGCCTCGTTCCCAGGTGCTTGAATTTTCGGGTAATCGCTGTAGTTGCTCAAACAGAATGGCAATAAGGCTTCGACCCGGGGCCTTGCGCCAAACTCACCCCACTGTCCGCTCAGGTACACGGCAAGTCTGCGCTACAATACGACGTGGCTAACATAGCGGATTAAAGCGAAATGAACACAATTGACCCGAAGCAGGCCAGGCAGAACTTACTGTCGATGCCGCGGTGGCGCCTGGTGGACGATAAGCTCTATTCGAAGTGTGAGTTTCCTGACTT
Organism: Seongchinamella sediminis; assembly: GCF_003457605.1. Taxonomy (GTDB): domain Bacteria; phylum Pseudomonadota; class Gammaproteobacteria; order Pseudomonadales; family Halieaceae; genus Halioglobus; species Halioglobus sediminis. The sequence goes on along the minus strand of NZ_QRAN01000003.1, from coordinate 65,355 downwards.
CGTTGCAGCCTTTGGATTCATGAGCCAGGTAGCATTAGTGGCGGAGGCGATGAATCATCACCCCGAGTGGAGTAATGTGTATAACACCGTGGAAATTTTCCTGACCACACATGACGCCGGCGGCCTCTCTGACAAGGACTTCGCCCTGGCTGGCAAAATCGATGCGCTGCTGGAGCGTCAGCGATTATGCTGAAGAAGCTCCTGCTGACTTTCATCGCAGCACCTGTGGTGCTGCTACTGGGCCTGAATATCTGGGGCACGCTTACCCTGGGCTCCCACAGGCCGGACCCTGCGGCGGCCCGCGACCCTGGGGCCAACCGGGTGGTGATGGTGTTCGGCGCCACCGGCTCGGTGGGGGACGGGCTGCTGAAAGCGGCGATGGCCGACCCGGAAGTGAAAAAGATTTATGCCCCTGCCCGGCGAATGTCGGCGCGGCTGGAAGCCGGGCAAAAGGAAGGCCGGGTGGAGGTTATTCTGCACCAGGACTTTAGCGACTACAGCGGCATCGCCGACGAACTGGCAGAGGTTAATACGGTGCTGTGGGGCCTGGGCACCACCTCCATTGGCATGGACCCCAAACTCTACCGCCACATCCACGTGGATTTCCCGCTTGCCTTTGTCAGGCAGTGGCTGTCAGCCCGTCAGGAGGGGCCGATGGCTTTTCATTACGTTACCGGGATGGGTACCGGCGAGGATGAAAGCGCCCAGTGGGCGAAGGACAAGGGCAGAGCCGAGCGCAGGATCGCGGAAATGTCGAAGGGTACCGGTATGCGCAGCTTTGCTCACCGCTCGGCCTGGATCATGCCGACTGCAGAAAATGCCAACGCCGGCATGGTTCTCGGCGAGTTGCTACTCAAACCGGGATACCTGGTGATCCGCGGGATCGACCTGGGTCGGGCCATGCTGGAGATCAGCGCCCGCACCAGCGAACTGCCCACCGGCACGCTTATCGACAACAAGGATGCCATCGACTACGCCGCGGCTTACCGCGCCTACCGGGGCCTTTAGTCGCTCCGGCGGGCGATATAGAACCCGTAACTGTAGTGCTCGCTGTACTTTTCGTACAGGGCCTGTTCCTGCCGGTGTTCGGCCACCAGGTCGTGGGCCGCGGCACTGTGGTCGTGGCGATCAAGAAAGTGCTCGAAATCCGCCGCCAAGGGGTGATAGTAGTTCTCCAGCCAGCAACTGGGCGGCAGGGTGAAGTAGCCCAGCGCGCTGTAGCCCTGCTGTTCCAGCACCCGGAACTTGCCGGCGGCGGTATCGATTTCCGGGTAGTTAGCGGTCCAGAAGGCCTCGATCTCCGCTGGCCGCTGCGCCGTCAGCCAGGTAATTTCACTGACCGCCAGCAGTCCCCCGGGCCTGAGGAAGCGGCGCCATCTGGCCAGGCCCCTGCTGAACCCCATACTGTAAATGGCGCCTTCCGACCAGAGCAGGTCGAACTTTCCATCGGCGAAAGGCAGGGCGTTCATATCCGCGATGCCGGGCCGGATGCGCTGATCCAGCCCCGCGGCGTCGGCCCGAAGCCGCAACTCGTCGATAAAGCCCGGAAGAAAATCCACCGCGGTGATGCTAGCGGGCAGGGCGCCGGCCAGGGCCAGGGTACTGGCGCCGGTGCCGCAGCCGATATCGGCCACCCGCAGGTCGGCGGAGGGCGTCAAGCCGCTCAACTGCAGGGCGAGCAGGCTGTGGTAGTCGCTACCGGGACCCTGGCGCGCCTGCCGCCGATGCAGGTCCATAAGCATGTCAAGTTCAGTCATCCCCTGTCCCGTTGTCGCTGCGGGGGCCGAACCACTGGTCGAGCCGGGCGGCGGTTTTGGCCCGCACATCGTCGTTGATGTAGGTGGCAACGGCGGCAATCGCCAGGGCCAGCACGCCGAGGTCATCGGCGTAACCCACGGCGGGGGTCAGGTCGGCAATGGCATCCAGCGGCACAATGAAATATCCGAGGGCTCCGGCAATGGTCGCCTTGGCCCAGGCCGGCGCCTTTTCCTCCTGCATCGCGTAATAGAGCAGCAGGGCCTTTTCCACCACCTCGCGGCCGGCCGTGCGGGCATAGCGCTTCAGCTTGTCCCGGAAGCCCTGCTCACTGAACGCGTTTTGGTACTCGTTGTTGTCAGTCATATCCTTATCCAAACAGCCAGGGTTCCAGGTCGTCCCGGTTGGCCACCACGATTTGCTGGGCCATCGGATCCTCCAGGGATTCCCGCGGGTTGATGTGCAACAGGCGCAGGGCATAGGGCACCAGTTTGCCGCGGGTCGTGATACGCAGGGCGCCGGCGCTCATACCGTAATCGATCTCGATGACCTCCTGCTGCTCGGGCGCGAGTCTCGGGTCCGGGGTGATGACAATGGTCGCCTCGGTGTTCCATTCGCGGTCGCCGTCGATACCGTGCTCCGACTCGTCCATGATCTCCGGCGTGTCGCGGAAGCGGCTGAGGACAAAGTCGCGGTATTCCCGGTTTTTCTCGCACCAGGCGCGAACATGCCAGCGCAGGCCGGTGTAGACCAGCGTGTGAGGGACGATGATCCGGCCTTCCCGGTCGGGGTGGTTGAGGGACACGTAGTCACAGTCGAGGCGCTTCTGCTGCCGGGCCGCCTGCATGATCGGGCGCAGCACCTCGGGGTGGACATCGCGCACCGGATGACTCAGGACTTCCACGTTGCTGACATTGAGGGCCAGGGACTCGAACATGGTCATCAGTTCGTTGTTGCGCGCCATCAGGTGCAGGTACTCGTCCGCCAGTCCCCGGGTTACCCGGGGCTGGAAATCGGCGCTGGGCTTGTAGCCCTTGAGATACTTGTCGTACTCCAGGTTGCCAACCCCCACCTCGCGCAGGTAGGTGTTGATGTCCTTGCTCGCCTGCTGGCGGCCGATGCCAAAGGTGTCGCAGAGATGGCGGGTGGTTAAGCGGCCTTCCCACAGGGCGATAGTCTCGATGTAGCGGTAGCGCAACAGGAGATCCCAGCGGAAGGGCCATTTGGCAGGGGCGAGTTCGCTCATGGTGTGTCCCGGTGTCAGTCTGCAGGCAGTATACGCCCAGTGTCTGCAAACTGTACATGTCGCTGCTCACGACTTCCCGGTACACTCGCGGTTTTCCCCCTGGAGATCACCGCCTTGTCCATCCGTCTGCCGCTCGCCCTCACTTTCCTCTTCAGTGCCAGTTTCGTCCTGGCCCAGTCAATCAATCCCCGCCTGGAACAGCGCGCGGCAGCGCTGGCCAGTGCCGCGCTGGAGGACACCCTGGGCTACTCGCTGGTAGCGTCGCTGACCACCGAAGTCGGCCCCCGCCTCGCCGGCACCGAGGCCGAGGAGCGGGCCAGGCAATGGGCGGTGGAAAAACTCAGGGCACTGGGGTTCAGCAAGGTCCGGGTGGAACCCTTTGAACTGCCGGTGTGGGAGCGCGGCGTAGAGTGGGCGCAAATCACTGCCCCCTATCCCCAGCCGCTGGTGATCAGCGCACTGGGGGGAAGCACCGCGACCGGCCCGGACGGTGTCGAAGGGGAAGTGGCCTCCTTTGCCTCACTGGCGCAGTTGCGCGCGGCGCCGGCGGAAAACCTGAAGGGCAAGATAGTATTCGTCGATGAAGTCATGACCCGCAGCCAGGACGGCTCCGGTTATGGCGTGGCCGCCGGCAAGCGCCGTGCTGCGGCCTACATCGCTGAGGAAAAGGGTGCGGCAGCCGTGCTGATCCGTTCCGTGGGCACCAGTAAACACCGCTTTGCCCACACCGGGCAGATGCGCCGCCTGACCGAGGGCGGCGCCGACCGCGGGGTGCCGGCAGCGGCCCTGTCAGCGCCGGACGCCGACCAGCTGCAGCGCATCCTCGCCGCGGGGGAGAGCGTCACCCTGCGTCTGGTATTGACCCCGCAACAGCGCCCGGCGGGTATGTCCGGCAATGTCATCGCCGAAATCCCGGGCACTGAAGCGGCCGATGAAATTGTCCTGGTCGGGGCCCACCTGGATTCCTGGGACCTGGGCACCGGCGCCGTCGACGACGGGGCCGGCGTGGGCATCGTGGTGGCCGCCGCCAAGCGGGTGATGGACGCCCAGCCCGAGGGGCCCCGGCGCACGGTGCGGGTGGTACTGTTCGGCGCAGAGGAAGTGGGGCTGGTGGGCGCCCAGGCCTATGCCGTGGCCCATGCCGACGACCTGGACCAGCACATAGTTGCCTCGGAGTCGGATTTTGGCGCGGGGCGCATCTGGCGTTTTGAAACCAACGTCGCCGAGGACAAGATAGAGGCCGCCCAGGCCCTGGGCAGTGTCGTCCGCAGCCTCGGGGCGGCCCCCGGCGGTAACAACGCCAGCGGTGGCCCGGACATGAAGTACCTCCGCGAGGCCGGGGTGCCGGTGGTCGGGCTCAAGCAGAACGGCTGGGACTATTTTGACCTGCACCACACGCCCAACGACACCCTGGACAAAATCGATCCCGCCGATATCGCCCACAATGTGGCGGCCTGGGCCTCGTTCATTTACCTGGCAGCGAATTCAGACGCTGACTATCGCTGAGGCGGGCGAGCGCCGCCACAGCCTTGTGAAATAGTACCTGCCGCGCTTGCCCCATCGCGCCTGACTTGCCACGGTTCAGGCGTATAATGCCGCTCCTGTTTACTCCCAGACCGCTCCGGTAATCGTGCCCTACCTTTCGCTGACAACGCTGCGGGAACTGTTCCGCCTTTCGCTGCCCATGGTGATTTCCCAGGGAGCGTTTGCGGTCATGGTATTCACCGACCGCTGGTTCATGTCGCAAATCGATTCGGTGCACATTGCCGCCGCCATGGGCGGCGGCGTGGCCTCGTTCTTCTGCCTGTCGCTGTTTATCGGCCTGATCAGCTACGGCAACGCCCTGGTGGCCCAGTATTATGGGGCCGGCATGTTTCCGCGCTGTCCGCGGGTGGTCAGCCAGGGGGTCATAATCGCCGTGGTATCCCTGCCACTGCTGGCAATCGTGGGTGTCGGCATGGGCCTGGCGTTTGACCACATGGGTCATGACCCCCGCCAGGTGCCGCTGGAGCGGATGTACTTTTACACCCTGATGGGCGGCGGGTTCTTCCACCTGGTGAAGGCTTGCCTGGCTTCTTACTTTGTCGGCATAGGCCGGACCCGGGTGGTGATGGCAGTGGACGTTATCGGCATCTGCATCAACATACCGCTCAGCTGGATGCTGATTTTCGGCCAGTTCGGCCTGCCCGAACTGGGCATTGTGGGCGCTGCCGCCGGTACCGTGTTCGCCCAGTTCGCCACCATACTGCTATTCCTCTGCTTTTACCTCAGTCGCGCGCATCGTCAACAGTTTTCCGTGGGCGAGTCGCTGGCCTTCGACCGCGGCGTAATGCGCCGCTATCTGCGGCTGGGTGTGCCCTCGGCGCTGGAGAGCTTTATGAATACCGGCACCTTCAATGTGTTCCTGTTGCTGTTCCAGGGTTACGGCGTGGTGCAGGGCGCCTCCATGGCTATTGTATTCAACTGGGACATGGTCTCTTTCGTACCGATGATGGGGCTCAATATCGGGGTGATGAGCCTTATCGGCCGCTTCGTCGGTGCTGGCGACATGACCCGGACCAACCAGGTGATTTCTTCCGGGCTGATCCTGGCCCTGGGCTACTCGGGCCTGCTGGCCGTGCTGTACCTGATGTTCCGGGTGGAACTGGTGGACGTGTTTGCCACCGGGGACCAGCATTTCAACGAGATCAGGGAACTGGCCTCGGCCATGATGATAGGCCTTACCACCTATATGCTGGCGGATGCTGTGCTTCTTATCGCCGGCGGTGCCCTGCGCGGTGCCGGCGATACCCGCTGGGTGATGTGGACCTCGACTTCACTGCACTGGCTGATGCTGCTGGCGCAGTATTTCGTGATCGTCGTCTGGCAGTTGGACCCGCTGGTGTCCTGGTGGGTATTCGTGGTGATGCTGCAGAGCATCGCTGTCTGCTATGCGGTACGGCTGTACCGCGGCCGCTGGCGCCAACCCGAGCGGCTCGCCCGGGTGATGCAGGAATAAGGCCGGCTGGCGCGGGCCGTCAAATTGTCAGCAGCCGCCGCAGCAGGCCTTCCTTGCCCCGGTTCTGGGCGCGGGCGAACAGCAACTCCGCCAGTTGGATCTCGATCTGCTCCGCGACCTGGGCGCGTATTGTTTCCTGCTGGCGTTTGGTCGGGGTCTTGCCTTTCATCTGCGCCAGGTCGATGGGTTCGCCCAGGCCGATATAACAGCGCTGGGGCTTGGGGAACAGGGTTCCCAGGGCGCCGACCGGTATGGGCGGCAGCATGTCCGACCGGGTGTTTTCGTCAATCATCCCCAGGCGCCTGAGTAACTGCCCCAGTGCCGTGTCCGGCAGGTCCTCGCCCTCCATCAGGTGGCCGTAAAATTCGTCGGGCCCCACGATGCCGAAGGGCATGATGGTGTAGCCGTGTTTCGCCGCCAGTTTGACGAAACCGTAGCGCTCCTTCCACTGCAATTCGTAAATATCCCGGGCCGGTTTCACCGCTTCATGGGCGCCGCCGGGGAAGACCAGCAGGTCCTTGCCGGCTTTCATCAGCGCGGAGCAAACCTGCGGATGGCCCATCACGCCGCCGGTGCGGAGAACGGCGTTGCCGATTTTTTCGTTGGCAAACAGGAACTTGTCACCCAGGCCCCGGGGGAAACGACCGAGATCGTGCAGGAATACGGGGCCAAGTACCCAGCCATCGAGGGCGAACAGCGAATGGTTGCCGACAAACAGGCAGGGCTTGTCCGGCAGGTTTTCCTCGCCCATCACCACCGGATTGAACAGGCTCTTGATCGCGCGGTAGACCAGTTCCAGTTGCAGTCCGGCGGGCTGCGGGGTTGCCAGGGCCATCTCGATGTGGCGTTCGAGAGCGGCTTTCTCACTCAGGGGCTGGTTGTCTTTGTCAAAAACGGACATGTAGTGCTCGGTACAAGGTGGGCCAGCCGGGTATTATAGGCGGCAGCCGGAGCAGGGGCCACAACCCTCCGCTAATCCTCCTCTCCCCGACCCGGGCTGATCCGGGGCGCTGTCGCTGGCTCCCACCTGGCGTTCAATCCCGGCTTACTGATGCGGATCAATACCCAACGCCCGGATCGGGCCTATGCTTGCTGTTCGTAAAGTTTTCGGGACAGGGTCATGAGTTCAGCCAACACCGTAACCATCGACGGCAACCAGGCGGCGGCGACAATCGCCCACCTGACCAGTGAAGTCATCGCCATCTACCCGATAACCCCCTCCTCGAACATGGGGGAGTTTGCTGACGACTGGTCCGCCAACGGCCGTACCAACCTGTGGGGAAATATACCCCGGGTGGTAGAGATGCAGAGCGAGGGCGGGGCTGCGGGGGCGATTCACGGCGCCCTGCAGGCCGGGGCACTGGCGACCACGTTCACGGCGTCACAGGGATTGCTGTTGATGATCCCCAATATGTACAAGATTGCCGGCGAACTGACGCCCACTGTATTTCATATTGCCGCCCGTTCCCTGGCCTGCCAGGGACTGTCCATATTCGGTGACCACTCCGATGTCATGGCCACCCGCCAGACCGGTTTTGCCATGCTGTCCTCCAACTGCCCGCAGGAGGTCATGGACCTGGCCCTGGTGGCCCAGTCCGCCAGCCTCAAGTCGCGGATTCCCTTCCTGCACTTTTTCGATGGTTTCCGCACCTCGCACGAGGTCGCCAAGTTGCAACTCGTGGATGCGGCCGTAGTGCGCGAGATGATTGACGAGACGGCGGTACAGGCTCACCGTGCCCGGGCCATGTCACCGGCGCATCCGGTGCTGCGTGGCAGCTCACAGAACCCGGACGTGTATTTCCAGGCGCGGGAGACGGTCAATCCCTACTACCAGGCGCTACCCGGGATCGTTCAGGAAGTGATGGACCAGTTTGCCGCTCTTACCGGGCGCCAGTACCGGCTGTTTGAGTACCTTGGCCACCCGCAGGCCGAGCGGGTGGTGATCATCATGGGCTCCGGCGCCGAGGCGGTCGAGGAAACCGTGGATTACCTGGTCGCCGGGGGCGAAAAGGTCGGCGCTATCAAGGTCCGCCTGTACCGGCCATTCAGGGCCGAGGCGCTGATTGCCGCGCTACCGGACAGCGTGAAGGCGGTGGCAGTGCTGGACCGGACCAAAGAACCGGGCGCCGACGGCGAACCACTGTACAAGGACGTGGTCACCGCCCTGGCCCAGGACAGTGGCTCCGGCCAGGGGCGCCTTGCTGCCATGCCGCGCGTGATCGGCGGCCGCTATGGCCTGTCGTCCAAGGAATTTACCCCGGGGATGATCAAGGCGGTGTACGAGGAGTTGACCCGGGCGCAGCCGAAAAACCACTTCACCATCGGCATTCACGACGATCTCAGCCATACCAGCCTGGACTGGGATGACAGCTTCCGCACCTCGGCCAACGATGCCACCTTCCAGGCGGTGTTTTACGGCCTGGGCAGCGATGGCACGGTCTCCGCCAACAAGAACAGCATCAAGATTATCGGCGAGAATACCGACCTGCACGCCCAGGGTTATTTTGTCTACGACTCCAAGAAGTCCGGGGCGGTGACCATTTCTCACCTGCGCTTCGGCCCCGACCGGATCCGCTCCAGTTACCTGGTGGGCCATGGCGACGCCCAGTTCGTGGCCTGCCACCAGCCGGCCTTCCTGGAAAAATACGACGTACTTGCCTACGCCCGCCCCGGGGCGGTGTTCCTGCTCAACACGCCACAGCCGGCGGACCAGGCCTGGCAGTCGCTGCCGACATCCTACCAGCGCCAGATTGTCGAGCGGGAAATCAGCTTCTACTGTATCGACGCCTATGGCGTCGCTGCCAGCAACGGCATGGGCAAGCGCATCAATACCATTATGCAGACCTGCTTTTTTGCCATTTCCGGGATTCTTCCGGCAGAGGAGGCCATCGCCTCGATCAAGCAGGCGGTGGAGAAGACTTACGGGCGCAAGGGCAAGCGCATTATCGAGCTCAACTTCAGGGCGATCGACGAGACCCTGGCCAGCCTGCACCCGATCACCCCGGGGGCAGTAGGCGAGGAGATGAAGGTCGAGCAGGCCGTCGCAGCGGTGCCCGACTTTGTCCGCAAAGTCACCGCCGAAATCATCGCCGGTCGCGGCGACCTTATTCCGGTAAGCCAGATGCCCGGCGACGGCAGTTTCCCGCTGGGCACCGCCGCTTACGAAAAGCGCAACCTGGCCCTGGAGATACCGGTCTGGGAGACCGAACTCTGCACCCAGTGTGGCAAGTGCCCGTTTGTATGCCCGCACACCGCCATCCGCTCGAAGGTGTTTCACGAGTCCGAACTGGCATCCGCGCCAGCGGGATTCAAGTCGGCGCCGGTCAAGGCCAAGGGCTATCCCGAGGGTTATCACATCAGCTACCAGGTGGCCCCCGAGGACTGCACCGGCTGCACCCTGTGCGTGGATATCTGCCCCATCCGGGATAAATCCAATGTCAGCCGCAAGGCCCTGAATATGGCCGCCCAGCCCGAGCGTCGGGCGACCGAGCGCGAAAACTGGGAATTCTTTGTCTCCCTGCCGGAGTTCGACCGCAGCGAACTGAAGACCAACACCATCGCCGGCTCCATGGTGCTGCAACCCCTGTTCGAGTTCTCCGGCGCCTGCGTCGGCTGTGGCGAGACACCCTACGTCAAACTGGCATCGCAGTTGTTCGGCGACCGCATGCTGGTGGCAAACGCCACTGGCTGCTCGTCTATCTACGGTGGCAACCTGCCAACCACACCCTGGACCACCACACCGGATGGCCGGGGACCCGCCTGGAACAACTCGCTGTTCGAGGACAACGCCGAGTTCGGCCTGGGTATGCGCCTGGCCGTGGATCAGCACAGGGACATGGCCCGGCAGTTGCTTTCCGAATTGCGCGATCAGCTGGACGGGCAACTGGTCACCGAGATCCTCGAGGCCAGCGAGAGCAATGAAGCCGAGATCTACGAGCAGCGGCAGCGGGTCGCCACCCTCGATCAGGCGCTGGCGCAAGTGGACGATGACAAGGCCCGGCGCCTGCTGACCCTCAGCGAGAACCTGTGCCGCAAGAGTGTGTGGATAATCGGCGGCGACGGCTGGGCCTACGACATCGGTTATGGCGGCCTGGATCATGTGCTGGCCTCCGGCGAGAACGTCAATGTGCTGGTGCTGGACACCGAGGTGTACTCCAACACTGGCGGCCAGACTTCCAAGGCGACCCCGCGAGGCGCGGTGGCAAAATTCTCCTCCGGCGGCAAGGCCACCAGCAAGAAAGACCTCGCCCTGCTGGCCATGGAGTATGAGAATGTCTACGTTGCACGCGTCGCTTATGGCGCCAAGGATACCCAGACACTCAACGCGTTCCTGGAAGCGGAGGCCCACGACGGCCCCAGCCTGATCCTGGCCCTGTCGCCCTGTATCGCCCACGGCGTGGACATGTCCCGCAACCACCAGCAGCAGGATCTGGCGGTGAAGAGCGGGCACTGGCCACTGTTCCGCTTCAACCCGGAACATATCGCCGCCGGCAGGCCACCGATGAAGATGGACTCGAAAGCGCCGAGCATTCCCTACCGCGACTACGTCCAGACCGAGACCCGTTTCAACATGCTCTGGCACAGCCACCCGGAGGTGGCGGAGGCCTTGCTGGCCCAGGAGCAGAAGTTCGTCAATCACCGCTATCACTTCTACCATCAGCTGTCCGAGCTTGACTGGTCCGATGGCGAGGCCCTGGCAGAAGCGAAGGCAACCAAAGCCAATGTCAAAGGCGATACCACCACGCAAGGAGGCCAGTAAGATGGTCGATCTCACAACACAGTACCTCGGCCTTGACCTCAAGAACCCGCTGGTACCCTCTGCCTCCCCCTTGAGCAAGCACCTGGATTCGGCTCGCCGACTGGAGGATGCGGGCGCCGCGGCACTGGTCATGCATTCGCTGTTTGAAGAGAAGATCGAGGAGGAGGACGCGCGCCTGGACCGCTTTTTTCACCAGCAGGCACTGGGTCATGGCGAGGCGGACAGCTTCCATCCCATCCCCGACAGCTACACCAGCTACGAGGAGCAGTACCTGGCGCAGCTGGAGGCGCTGAAAGCCACGCTGGAAATACCGGTCATAGCCAGCCTCAACGGCACCACGCCTGGCGGCTGGGTCAGCTACGCCGAGGCGCTGCAGGCGGCGGGCGCAGATGCACTGGAGCTCAACGTGTACTATATTCCCGCCGGCCCCCGGGAGGACTGCTGCGCGGTGGAGAACCGCTATGTGGAAGTGCTGACCGCGGTCAGGGAGCGGGTGAGTATCCCCATTACCATGAAGCTGTCACCACAGTTTTCCTCGCCGTTCAACTTCGCCCTGCGACTGGAGGAGGCGGGCGCCAACGGCCTGGTGGTATTCAACCGCTTCTACCAGCCCGATATCGATCTCGATACCCTGGAAGTGACGCCGAAGCTGGAGCTGTCGACGTCGGAAGAATCACTGCTTCGCATCCGCTGGCTGGCGATACTCCACGGCCGGACCCGCTGTTCGCTGGCGATCACCGGTGGCGTGCACAACCTGCGCGATGTGCTCAAGTCGCTGCTGGCCGGTGCCGATGTCACCCACATGTGCAGTGCCCTGCTGCGCCGCGGGCCCGGTCATATCGCCGCCGTAATCAAGGCCCTCGGCCACTGGCTGGAAGAAAAAGAATACGAGTCCGTCAGCCAGATGAAAGGCAGCGTCAGCCAGGCCAACGCCACCGACTCCGCGGCCTTCCTGCGTGCCAACTATGTCAGCGTGCTGGACAGCTACCAGCCGCCGGCCGGTGTGCAGTGGTAGTCAGGCGGTCGCGATGTAGGGCAGGGCGGCCTGGTCCGAAGCGCCGAGCAACTGGCAGTAGCGCTCTTCCAGTTCGCGGCAGCAGGCCCTGATACTGCCGATTTCCCCGGCGGCAATCGGTGCCATCACCGTCACCCGGATGGTGGTCGGCCGCAGCATCAGCCCGCCCTTGGGCAGGGCGTCCTTCACATTGTGCAGCACAATGGGAACAATCGGCACGCCGGCGCGTTTGGCGAGCAGGAAAGCGCCGTGCTTGAAGGGCTGTATGTCACCCAGGGTACTGCGGGTGCCCTCGGGCGCTATCACCAGTGAACGGCCGCTGGCGAGAGTCTGCAGGCATTGCCTGAGCACCTCGGCCTGGTCGGTTTCCCGCCGGTCGACGAAAATGGTGTCCACCAGGCGCAGCATCTGGCCCAGTACGGGTTTGTCGGCCATTTCCTTTTTACACAGGGCCACCACGTCCTCGCGCAGCAGGTGGGCCAGCACCAGCGAGTCCAGCAGACTCTGGTGGTTGAATACGTAGATACAGGGTCGATCACGGCGCAGGTTGTCGTGCCCCTCGATCTCGACGTCCAGGCCGGCAAAGCCGCTGCCGATATCACCGAGCAGGCGGGTGATGCGATTGGCGTTGCATTTGGCGTTCACCCCGATACGACGGCTGACGGCGCCGAATGCAGTGGTGGCAATCATCGATTCTGCCACCAGCAGGGTGCGGGCGATGTTCTCCAGCTGCGGCATGCCGCGGCTGTCGAACTGCAGTTGCGGCCATTGCCTGTTGCGCGCGTGCAGCGCCAGCTTTTCCGACGGATTGACAGCAACCGGCCTGCCCACTTTTTGCAACAGGGGCAGGTCGGCGCTGGAATCGCCATAAAACCAGCTGTCGGCCAGGGCGCAGCGGTACTTGCGCGCCATGCGCCGGGCGGCCATGGTTTTACCCTCGCCATAGCACAGCGGGGCGATAACCTGGCCGGTGAACCGGCCGTCCTGCACTTCCAGCCGGGTGCAGCAAATCTCGCTGATCCCCAGGGCCCTGGCAACGGGCTCAACCTGGTAGCGGCTGGCCGCGGAGACGATGACAAGCTGATCTCCGGCCGCGCGGTGCGCTTCTACCAGGGAAATCGCCTCCCGGTAGAGGCTGCGGGCCACGCTGTTATTCCAGGCCCGTTCACCGAGTTCCTGCAGCGTCGATTCCGGCAGCCCGGCCAGCGCGCCCGCCACCCGCTTGACCAGTTGATGGTACTGGGGCCCCTTGCCGGCCCCTTTTTGCCGGGCCACGTCCCGCAACAGGCCGGCAGCCTCGCGCAGTTTGCCCCGGGCCGCGCCGTGGCGGGCGGTCTCCACCGCCAGGGCCAGGATCGAGTAGCCGGCAATCAGGGTGCGGTCGAGGTCAAAAAAGGCGATGCGACCGCTGCCGTGCCGGGGGCTGTTGGCAACGGTTTGCAGATGGCTTTCCAGGCTGGTCATTGTGCTTCACTCCGGTGTTTGCGCTGGCGTCAGTAAATGCTTAAAACACACAGCAAGATTCCTGCCACCGGCCCCATTCTGGCCTGCTTCTGTGACACGGGGGCTGCAGGCAGGTGTCGGTTTGATGATCGTTGTTCCCTTGTGGTGCGCAGGGCGCGATTATGGTGCGTAGCGATCTCCGTTTTTCGTGGCCTGGGGCAGCGCCCTTCGCTAAGATGGGGCCATGACGATCAGCGAATCCCATGAACTCCCGGTACTGGAAACCCTGCCCGAACTGCGTGCGGCACTGGCCGCCCAGGGCCAGGCAGTATTGCAGGCGCCCCCCGGCGCCGGCAAGACCACCGCCGTGCCGCTGGCGCTGTTGCGTGAGCCCTGGCTGGAAGGGCGCAGGATTGTGATGCTGGAGCCCCGGCGTATGGCTGCCCGGGCATCCGCAGCGCGGATGGCGGAACTGTTGGGCGAGGCGGTCGGGGAGACCGTCGGTTACAGCATCCGCCTGGAGAGCCGCACCAGCGACAGGACCCGTATCGAGGTCATCACCGAGGGCATCCTCACCCGGCGCCTGCAAAACGACCCCGGGCTGGAGGACGTGGGCCTGGTCATTTTCGACGAATTCCATGAGCGTAGCCTCGACTCCGATCTCTGTCTGGCCCTGTGCCTGCAGGGGCGCCAGCTGTTTCGCGAGTCCAGTCCGCTGCGCCTGCTGGTCATGTCGGCAACGCTGGATGGCGAGGCGGTGGCGAGACTGCTGGATAACGCGCCGATTATCACCTCGACCGGTCGCCAGTTCCCGGTGGCGACGCACTTCGGCGCCACCCATCGCCTGCAGGACCCTATCGGCCCGGCGGCGGCAGCAGCGGTACGCCGGGCGCTGCGGGAGCAGTCGGGCAGCGTGCTGGTCTTTCTGCCGGGCCAGCGGGAGATCAATGCCACCGGCCGGGAACTGGCCAAGCACCTGGCCACTGGCGATGTCGAGGACGTGGTGCTGACGCCACTGCACGGCAGCCTGAGCCTGGAGAAACAGCAGCGCGCCATCGCCCCGGCGCCGGCGGGACAGCGCAAGGTGGTGCTGGCCACCAATGTCGCCGAAACCAGCCTGACCATCGAGGGCATCACTGCTGTGGTCGACACCGGGCTGGTTCGCGAGGCCCTGTTTGACCCGGCCACGGGCATGACGCGCCTGACCACCCGGCGCATATCCCGGGCCTCCGCGGAACAGCGCCAGGGCAGGGCGGGCCGGCTTGGTCCCGGTCACTGCTACCGGCTCTGGTCCGCGGAACAGCACGGCCGGCTGGTGGCCCAGTCCAGCCCCGAGATCCTGCAGGCAGACCTGGCGCCGCTGGCGCTGCAGTTGCTGGCCTGGGGCGTCAGCGACCCGGGCGAACTGGCCTGGCTGGATGCGCCCCCTGCGGTCCCCTGGCAGCAGGCCCTGGACATCCTCGAGCGCTGTGGCGCCCTGTTCTACAACCAGACGCAGACGGTCCAGCTCACCCCCCACGGCGTCAGGCTGGCACAAATGCCCCTGCATCCCAGGCTGGCCCATATGCTGCTGGTGGGCTGCGATATCCACGCCACGGAAACCGCCTGCCTGGTGGCCGCGGTACTCTCCGAGCGCAATCCGTTGGCCGGCACTGGCGCTGACCTGGCCGGCACCCTGGCGGTGCTGCTGGGGGAGCAGCGCTGTCCCCAGGAGGCCCAGGGCTGGTTCCGGCGCATCTGGCAGCAGGCCAGGCGTTTTGCCCGCATCGCCAGTGATATTCACAAGCCGCGGCGCTTCGCCATAGCGGTGGATTCCGCCGATGTCTTGGGGGTCCTGCTGGCCAGCGCTTATCCCGACCGCATTGCCCGCCGCCGCGACAGCGGCGAAGGCTACCAGTTGGGTAACGGCCGCAGTGCGCATCTGCCGGCAGAGGATGCCCTGGCGCGCGAGCCCTGGCTGGCGGTAGCGGACATCGGCAGCCAGGCGGGACAGAGCACGGACCGGATCTTCAGTGCGGTTCGCCTCAATCCGCAACGCTTCAGCGATATCCTGTCGCCGCTGGTCCGCGAGGAAGACATGGTGGACTGGGATAACCGTCTGGAACGTTTTGTTGCCCAGCGCCGCACCCTGTGCGGGCAGTTGCAGGTTGCTGTGGAGCCGCTGTCGGAGGTCCCCGAGGAGTCCCGCAGCCAGGCACTGCTCGGTGTGGTACGCCGTCGCGGACTGGCCATACTGCCCTGGACCAGGTCCCTGCAACAGTGGCGTGACCGCGTGCGGCTGCTGCACGAGGCCTGCAGCAGCGATCCGCAAAACCCCTGGCCCGATCTTGCCGAGGCGGCCCTGCTGGATAGCATGGAGCAGTGGCTGCTGCCTTACCTGGGCCCCGTCAACCGGCTGGAGGACTTCCAGAAGCTGGATCTGAAAGCGATTCTCCACGCCCTGCTGCCGTGGCCCTTGCCGCTGGAGCTGGAGCGCCTGGCCCCGGAACGCATCAGTGTGCCCTCCGGATCCAGTGTTGCCGTCGATTACAGCCAGCGGCCGCCGGTGCTGGCGGTCAAGCTGCAGGAAATGTTCGGTTGCGAGGACACGCCCACGATCGCCGGCGGCAGGGTGGCGCTGCAGGTCCACCTGCTGTCGCCGGCCCAGCGGCCGCTGCAGGTGACCCAGGACCTCGCCGGCTTCTGGCGCAGCAGCTACCAGGACGTGAAAAAGGAAATGAAAGGGCGCTACCCCAAACACCCGTGGCCGGACGACCCCCTGCAGGCGGTGGCGACCCGGCACACCAAAAAGCGTCTGGAGCAGGCCTGAGCCGGCCGTATCTGCGTCCCCGATTATCACAACAGGAAGGTGTTCATGACAGAAACCGCAGCACCCCAAGGACTACTTCATGCCATCCTGCTCGATGGCAGTGGCGGCTGCCTGCGCCTGCCCTGGCAGGATGTGGGCAACTGGCAAGCGGAGCAGGGCTACCTGTGGCTGCACTTCCATTTCGAGGAGACCGAGACCCGGGACTGGCTGGAGCACGAAAGCGGCCTGAATGACATTGCGGTAGCTGCCCTGATTACCGATGAGACCCGGCCGCGCACCCTGAATCGCGGAGACAATTTACTGCTGGCCCTGCGCGGCGTAAACCTGTCCCCCGGCGACGACCCCGAGGACATGGTGTCACTGCGCCTGTGGACTGACGGCCAGCGCCTGATCAGTACCCGGCGCCGACAGCTGGTTTCGACCCAGGATGTGATCGAGGAACTGGAAGCCGGCAATGGCCCGCGCAATGCAGCCGAATTACTGGTGACCTGGATTGACCGGGTGGTGCTGCGCATGAACGACACCATCGAACAGCTCGAGGACGAGGTGCTGGCGCTGGAAGAGCGCGTGCTCGGCGGTGAAACCTCCGGCCTGCGGGTGCAGATCGCCCAGCTGCGCAAGAAAACCATTTCCCTGCGGCGTTACCTGGCACCCCAGCGGGAGGCCATGAACCGCCTGGCCAGCGAAAACCTGAGCTGGCTGGACGAGATCAACCGCCTGCGCCTGCGGGAAACCAATGACCGCCAGATGCGCTACATAGAAGACGTGGACGAGATCAGGGACCGAGCCGCCCTGGCGCAGGAGGAGCTGTTCACCCGGGTATCGGAACAGATGAACGAACGCTCCTATATTTTTACCGTGGTGGCGACTATTTTCCTGCCGCTGGGATTCTTCACCGGCCTGATGGGAATCAATGTCGCCGGCATGCCGGGGGTGGAAAATAGCAGTGCGTTCTGGATAGTCGTGGCCGTGTGCCTGGGCCTGACCGCTGCCCTGGCGCTGGTGTTTCGCTGCAAGCGCTGGCTTTAGGCCGACGCTGTGCCGCCGCTTAGCGGCGCTTGTTCAGCTTGCGGCGTGGACCTGGTGTGCGTGGCAGGCCGTTGTGCTGGGTGGCGAAGGGCCTGCCCGGTTCGACTACTGCATGGCGCTTGCCCGGCTGCCGCGGCGGCACCAGGTGCATTTTACCGTTGCCAATCAGGTCACTGCGGCCCAGCTTTTTCAGCGCTTTGCGCAGTGTCGGCCAGTTGTTCGGGTCGTGATAGCGCAGGAAGGCCTTGTGCAGGCGGCGCTGTGACAGGCCTTTCACCGTGGGCATGGTATCGCTGTCGCGGGTAATGCGCTTGAGGGGATTCTTGCCGCTGTGGTACATCGCCGTGGCGCTGGCCATGGGCGAGGGGTAGAAGGTCTGGACCTGGTCGGCGCGGAACCTGTTGCGCTTGAGCCACAGGGCGAGGTTCATCATGTCCCTGTCCGAGGTGCCCGGATGGGCAGCGATAAAATAGGGAATCAGGTACTGCTCCTTTCCTGCCGCTTTCGAGTATTTCTCGAACATGGCCTTGAAGCGATCGTAGGTCCCTATGCCCGGCTTCATCATCTTGTCCAGCGGGCCATCCTCGGTGTGTTCCGGGGCGATTTTAAGGTAACCGCCCACGTGATGGCTGACCAGTTCCTCGACGTACTCGGGGGTTTCCACCGCTATGTCGTAGCGCAGCCCGGAGGCGATCAACACTTTTTTCACCCCCTCCAGCGCCCGGGCCTTGCGGTACAGCTCTACCAGCGGTGTCTGGTCGGTATTCAGGTTTTTGCAGATGCCCGGGAATACGCAGCTGAGCTTGCGGCACTTGGCCTCGATATCCCTGCTCTTGCAGGCGAGCCGCCACATGTTGGCGGTGGGGCCGCCGAGGTCGGAGATCACCCCGGTAAATGCCGGTGAGGTGTCGCGAATCTTTTCCACCTCACGCAGGATCGATTCTTCCGAGCGGTTCTGGATGATGCGCCCCTCGTGCTCGGTAATGGAGCAGAATGTACAGCCGCCAAAGCAGCCGCGCATGATATTGACCGAGTGGCGGATCATTTCATAGGCGGGCAGCCGGGCATCGCCGTAGCTGGAGTGGGGCAGGCGGGTGTAGGGCAACTCGAACAGCCAGTCCAGTTCGTCCGTCTCCAGCGGAATCGGCGGCGAGTTCAGCCAGACCTCACGGTCGCCGTGGGCCTGGATCAGGGGTCGCGCATTGTGCGGATTGGTTTCCTTGTGCAGGATGCGCGAGGCATGGGCGTAGAGGGCCGGATCGTCTTTTACCTGTTCGTAGGACGGGATCCTTATGACGGCCGGGCGCTTGTCGTCCACCCGGTCGAGGATGCGCACGACGTCCTCGCCCTGTTGCACCGCCACCTCGTCGCTGGCGCACTCGGCGGTGCGCACGTCCTGGTAGGGGCTGGCGATCCTGTCTATGCGCCCAACGGGATCGATGGAGGTGGAGTCGATCACCCGCCAGCCGTCGGGAATGCGCTTGCGCACGAAAGCGGTGCCGCGCAGGTCGCGAATGTCGTGGATGGACTCGCCGGCAGCCAGGCGGTGGGAGACATCGACAATGGCGCGCTCGGCATTGCCGTAGAGCAGCAGGTCGGCGCGGCTGTCCAGCAGCACCGAGCGGCGGACCTTGTCGCTCCAGTAGTCGTAGTGGGCGATACGGCGCAGGCTGGCCTCGATGCTGCCGATGACCAGCGGCACATCGCGGTAGGCCTCGCGCACCCGCTGGCTGTACACGATCACCGCCCGATCCGGGCGTTTGCCACCCTCATTGTTGGGGGTGTAGGCGTCGTCGTTGCGGCGCTTGCGGTCCGCCGTATAGCGATTGATCATGGAGTCCATGTTGCCGGCCGAAACGCCAAAGAACAGATTGGGTTTGCCGAGCACCTTGAACGGCTCCGCGCTGGTCCAGTCGGGCTGGGCGATAATCCCGACCCGGAAACCCTGGGCCTCCAGCAGGCGGCCGATGACCGCCATGCCGAAGCTGGGGTGGTCCACGTAGGCATCGCCGGTGACGATGATAATGTCGCAGCTGTCCCAGCCAAGCGCATCCATCTCCGCCCTGGAGGTGGGCAGTTCCGGCGCCGGGCCGAAGCATTCAGCCCAGTATTTGCGGTAGGAATGGATAGGGGTCGGCATGGTCTGTTACACGGAAAATCTGGCCGGGCATTATAGCAGGTATGACCGGCGCTGGAGAGGGGGTGATTCGGGCACCCTGGCGGGCGCCCGGAGTTACATCAAAAATCTTTTCTCAGGGTCAGGCCCCAGGTGGCCGGTTCCTTGTAGTAGGCGATGAAACGACCGGTTTGTCCGGGGGTGTCTGAAATGGTGTCGGTGGAGTCCTCGTCGGTGACATTGCGGCCCCACAGGGTCAACTGGGTGCTGTAGCGCTCGAAAATCAGCCCCGCG
Organism: Seongchinamella sediminis; assembly: GCF_003457605.1. GTDB lineage: Bacteria > Pseudomonadota > Gammaproteobacteria > Pseudomonadales > Halieaceae > Halioglobus > Halioglobus sediminis. Next base: position 45,891 of record NZ_QRAN01000003.1, on the reverse strand, counting down.
CGCAGGTTGACAATATTGAAGGCCTCATCGTACTTCACCGGGTCGTTGTTGACGTCGGTCATGCGCTCGTCGGTGTACACATATTCGCCGTACAGGAAAGCGGTAATCGCATCAGACAGCGGGAAATCCTGGTTGGCGGTGAGCACCAGCACGTTTTCCGGGTTACCGGATATGTCGCCGCCGCTGCGGTCACAGCTGCCGTCCGGCAACTGGCCCGGGTCGGGCGCGTTGCTGTGCCAGGGGGTGCCGGTCCAGCAGGGACCGCCCTCGAAGTCGGCGTATTCACCGTGGTTGTAGGCATAGGCAAGGGTAAGCTCGGTGCTGTCGGTGGGCAGCCAGTACAGGTCTACCTCAGCGCCATAGGTTTCCGCGGTACCGGCGTTGGCCAGGGTGAAGCCACCGCCCTGGAAGGAGTTGGTCTGCAGGTCCTCGGTATCGGTCAGGTGCAGGGCCACGTTCAGGCGCAGGGCCTGGTCCGGGAACTCGGCTTTCATCCCCAGCTCATAGGACTCGGAGTTCTCGGCGTCGAATACCACCTCGAATTGCGATTCGATCCGGTCCCCGTTAATGCCACCCGATTTGTAGCCGGTGCCGTAGGAAGCATAGAACATGGTGCGGTCATTCATGAACCAGCTCAGCTTGAGGGTGCCGGTGACCCGGTCGTCGTCAAACTGTTCGCTTACATCGGGCTGGGGTGACAGCGGCGGGAACAGGTAGAAGCCCCAGTTGGGCAGCAGTGGATTGAGTGCCTCCGGCGCGTCCTGGGTGTAGGTATTGCGCAGGTCCTTGTCCTCATAGGTCCAGCGCAGGCCGCCGGTTAACACCAGGCTGTCGCCCAGGTTGTAGTCCACCTGGCCGAATACCGCATAGCTGGTGTGATCCTGCTCGTTGCGGTCGGTGGCCCCGGTGCCCTCGATGAAGGCGTTCGCCGGAAGGCCGACAATACTGCTGAGCCCGCCACCGACATTGGTTTGCCGGTCGTTATCCAGCGACTGCTCGTAGTAGTAGAGTCCCGCTACATAATTGAGGCGTTCAGTGCTGTCGCTGATGCGCAGTTCCTGGGTGAACTGGTCCTGGCTGGCGTCATTGATGCGGAAGGCCCCGCCGAGGTCGTTGAAGGCGATGTCACTGTTATCGTAGGAGTCGTGGGCGCGATAGGCGGTGATACTGGTGACCAGGAAGGTATCGGTGGCCCAGTCGATCTGCATCGAGACACCGCGGTCCTCATTCTCCGAGCGCGGCGGGTAGGCAACGCTTACCGCGTAGTCATAGAAGTCCCGCTGGTCGACGACCGTGCCGCCCGCGGCTACGGTGTTGCTGTCGGTTCCGGGCTTGGGTGCGGAACCGGGGGGGAGGTCCTGGGCGAAAAAGTTGTTTTTCCAGGAGCCGGCGGCGCAGCAGATTTCCGCTACTTCCGAATAGTCGGCGATGACTTTTACCGTCAACTGGTCAGTAGGCTGGTACAGCGCGGAGAGCCGCGCGCCCCAGCGGTCACGGTCGTTGATAACGTCGTCCCCGCCGCCGACTATGTCCACATAGCCGTCCCGCTCCATGTAGAAACCGGTGGCGCGCATGGCCAGGGTGTCCTCGATCAGGGTAAAGGATTTGGCGCCGTTAACGTCGACCAGGTTGTAATTACCCGCGGTGCCCTGGAGGAATCCGGAGCCCTCGAAGTCGGGAGCCGCCGTATTCATGGTGATCGCGCCGGCGGGGGTGTTCCTGCCGAACAGGGTGCCCTGGGGACCGCGCAGGACTTCCACACTGGCAATGTCCACCATGTTGTTGATCATCGACCCCTGACGGGCACGGTAAACACCGTCCACGTACAGGCCGACCGAGGGCTCCAGGCCGAAGTTCTGGGAACTGGTGAAAATCCCGCGGATGGAGAAGCTGGTGGTGGTCGAGGTCTGGCTCTGGGACACGATCAGGCTGGGGGCGTTGTTCTGCAGGTCGAACATGTCCTTGACCCCGGACTGTTCCAGCGTCGCGGCGTTGAAAGCGGACACCGCCACCGGGACGTCCTGCAGGTTCTGCTCCCGTTTCTGCGCGGTGACCACCACTTCTTCAAGCGCTCCCTGCGCCAGCGCGCCCGGGGCGGCCAGTCCGAGAACAGCGGCTAGTGCGCCGGCAAGGGCGCTGCGGTTGCTTGCTTTCATCAACTGGTTTCCTTGTGTTCAGTTTCTGGTTGGTGTCCGGGCGCCGGCAGCTGGCTGCCGCAGTGCCGGCAGTAGTGCGCGCCCGGGTCTGTTTCCACATGGGCACAGGTCGTGCAGTTGCGGGACGAGCGAATCAGGCGTTCTTTTTTCAGGCGCTGTGACAGGGTCAGTTCCGCGGTAACGATACCGGTGGGAACGGCGATCACCGCGTAGCCGATCAGCATGCCGGCCGAGGCCAGTGCCTGGCCCAGGGGAGTCATGGGGGTCACGTCACCATAGCCTACTGTGGTGATGGTGACGATAGCCCAGTAGATACTGTGGGGAATGCTGTTGAAGCCGTGCTCCGGGCCCTCGATGACATAAATCAGGCAGCCGAAAATGGTGGTGAGTATCATCATCAGCGAGAAGAAAACAAAGATCTTGCGAGTCGAGTTGTGCAGCGCACGGGCCAGGTCGTTGGCCTCGTCCAGCAGGGTCAGCAGGCGCAACACCCGGAAGATACGCAGGATGCGCAACAGCCTGATGATCAGCAGGGAGGCGGCTTGCGGGACGAACAGGGAAATATAGGTGGGCAGCAGCGCCAGCAGGTCCACCACCCCGTAAACGCTCAGGGCGTAGCCTTTGCGGTTTGGCGCACACCACAGTCGCACCAGGTATTCGGCGGTAAACAGCAGGGTAAAGCCCCATTCGATCTGCAGGAACAGCAGCGCGTAGCTTTCGTTGTAGCGGGGAATGGAATCGAGCATTACCACCAGCACGCTGGCCAGAATGACCATGATCAGGCAGATGTCGAACCACTTGCCGGCGGGGGTTTCGGTACCGAATATGACCCGGTAGAACGCAAGCTGCAGCGGGGTTTGTTCTCTGATGGACATGCCCGGCGTTATTATTCCTGTCGCTATCTGGCTAGGCCACTATATATTAGGTCGAACCGCCATGTACAACCTTGAGTGCGGCATCGAGTCGGGCCCTAAAGTGCCGCGACCACCTCAACCATGGCACCGGTCAGGGTCGCCACATCCTGCTGGCCCATGATGTAGGGCGGCATGGTGTAGACCAGTTTGCCGAAAGGGCGGACCCAGACGCCGCGCTCGACGAACATCGGTTGCACCTTTGCCATATCCACCGCTGCATCGAGTTCGATCACCCCGATTGCGCCCAGGGTGCGCACATCCCTGACCCCGGGAAGTTTGCGTGCCGGACTGAGGCCCTCCTCCAGTTGCAGGTTCAGCCGCTGCACGGTGCGCGTCCAGGGCTGCGACAGCAGCAACTCGATGCTGGCGTTTGCGGTGGCGCAGGCCAGGGGGTTGGCCATGAAGGTGGGGCCGTGCATGAAGGCGCGGGCTTCACTGTGGTTGATTATTTTAGCAATATCCGTAGTACACAGGGTGGCGGCCAGGGTCATGTAACCGCCGGTGAGGGCCTTGCCGAGGCAGAGTATGTCGGGCGTGACCTTCGCATGCTCGAGGGCGAACAGCTTGCCGGTGCGGCCAAAGCCGGTGGCGATTTCATCGAATATCAGCAGTACATCGAATGCATCGCACAGGGCGCGCAACTTGCGCAGGTAGTCGGGTGAATAGAAGCGCATGCCGCCGGCGCCCTGGACCACCGGTTCGACAATGACCGCGGCAATCTCGCGGTGACGCCGGCTCAGCAGGTCGGCCATTTCGGTCATCGCGCTTTCCGGGCAGGGGCCGTCGAAGGAGCAATCCGGGGCACTGACAAAGTGCTGCTTGCTGAGCACATCGCCAAACAGGTGGTGCATGCCGGTCACCGGGTCGCAGACCGACATGGCACCGAAGGTATCACCGTGATAGCCGCTGCGCAGGGCAACTATTTTCTGTTTTTCGGACTTGCCGCAGGCCTGCCAGTACTGGATGGCCATCTTCAGGGCGACCTCCACGGCGACCGACCCGGAGTCGCTGAAGAACACCCGTGACAGGGGTTCCGGGGTCAGCCTAACCAGTGATTGGGCGAGTTTTACCGCCGCCGGATGCGTCAGCCCGCCGAACATGACGTGGGACATCTTGCCCAGCTGTTCCTGCACGGCGCGGTTGAGCAGGGGGTGGTTGTAGCCGTGAATAGCGCACCACCAGGAGGCCATGCCGTCGATCAACTCGCGGCCGTCGGCCAGGGTCAGCCTGACGCCCCGGGCGCTGGTGACCGGGTAAACATCGCCGGTGGGCGGCGACGCGGCGTAGGGGTGCCAGACGTGGTCGCGGTCACCTTGCTGCAGTTCCTGCCAGAGCGTGTTAGCGGTGGTCATTGCAAGGCCTTTTCGATATAGGGGTAAAGGTTGTCGAGGAGTATGGGCTGGGCTTCCAGCGTGGGGTGGATACCGTCAGCCTGCATCAAGCCCGGCTCGGTGGCAATGTTTTCCAGGATGAACGGGGCGAGAATACTCTCGGTAGCCTGCGCCACCAGGCCAAAGCTGGCGTAAAAACTATCGGCGTAGCGACTGCCGTAGTTGGGGGGAATCCGCATCGCGGCGATAATCACCCTGGCGCCCGCCACCTGGCTGCGCTGCGCCAGTTGCTGCAGGTTATCGCGAAAGCGCTTGATCGGGAAACCGCGCAGGCCGTCATTGCCTCCGAGCTCGATCAGCACGACCGATGGCTGGTATTGCTGCAGCAACTTGTCGATCCGGCGCAGGGCGCCATCAGTGGTTTCCCCGGAAATGCTGGCGTTGACCACACTGTAGTCGGGGTAAGACCCGGCCATTCGACCCGCCAGCAGGGCCACCCAGCCTTTGTCCAGCGACATACCATAGGCCGCGCTGATACTATCCCCGACGACGAGGAGCGTATTCGCCCGTGCCGGATTGCTGGTGACCAGGACCAGCAACAGCAATCCAAGCGGCGTGAATGCACGTAACAGGCGGTAAAGGGAAAACTGCATGATAAAAGCCGAAAATCTCCAGAAACGGGTGCCCATGGGCGGCAGTGAGCTGGAGATACTGAAAGGGATTACGCTGGAAATCAAGTCGGGGCAGACGGTGGCGATCGTCGGCGCCTCGGGATCCGGCAAGTCGACCCTGCTGGGCCTGCTGGCGGGGCTGGACGAGGCCAGCGCTGGCCGGGTCGTTATCGGTGACACCGACCTGGGCCAGCTGGATGAGGATGGCAGGGCATTGTTCCGCGGCCGGGAGATCGGTTTCGTGTTCCAGTCTTTCCAGCTGTTGCCGGCGCTGACTGCGCTGGAGAACGTGATGCTGCCGCTGGAACTGATGGGCCGGGACAATCCTCGCCAGGAGGCGGAGCGGTACCTGCAGCGGGTGGAACTGGCGCAGCGCCTGCAGCACTACCCGCGGCAGATGTCCGGTGGCGAGCAGCAGCGGGTGGCCATTGCCCGGGCGTTTGCCGCCCGTCCGGCCATCCTGTTCGCCGACGAACCCACCGGTAACCTCGATACCCGCACCGGTGCCCACATCATTGACCTCTTGTTTGGCCTCAACCGCGAGGAGGGGACCACCCTGGTGCTGGTCACCCACGACCTCAACCTGGCAGAGCGCTGCCAGCGCCGGCTGGTGCTGGAAGCCGGCGAACTGGTAGAGGGCTGACCGGTGTCGGTAACTGCAACGCGCATGCTGGCCCGTGACTGGCGCGGCGGCGAACTGGGCATACTGGTGATGGCGCTGGTGCTTGCCGTGGGGGTGGTCTCGGGAATCAGCGCCTTCACCACCAGGCTGCAGAGCGCCCTGGAACAGGAGAGCCACCGCTTTCTCGCCGCTGACCTGGTGGTGCGCAGCAGTCATGAAATGCCCGCCGAGTGGCTGCAGGAGGCGCAGGACGCCGGCCTGGCCACCGCCACCACCCTGGCGTTTCCGTCTATGGTCTATGCCGCCGGAGACAGCATGCAGCTGGTTTCGGTGAAGGCCGTCTCGCCCGCCTATCCGCTGCGCGGTGAACTCAGCTTCAGCAGAGAGCCATTCGCCGAGCCCCGCAAGGTGCCGGCCGGCCCCGGTCCGGGGGAGGTCTGGCTGGATTCAAGGTTGTTCCCGCTGCTGGACGTGGCCGTGGACAGTACGGTGACCGTCGGCGACGCCCGTTTCCGGGTCAGCGGCGCAGTGCGCGCCGAGCCCGACCAGGCTGCCGGCATGTACGGCTACGGCCCGCGCCTGCTGATGAATTATGCTGACATTACCGCGACCGGGGTGGTCCAGCCCGGAAGCAGGGTCGAATTCCGACAGCTTTACGCGGGTGAGGAGACCGTGCTGCTACAGCACCGGGCGCGCCTGGAAGCACAGCTGCAGCCGGGACAGCGGCTGCTGGATATTGACCAGGGCCAGCCGGGTATCGGCAGGGCCCTGCAGCGGGCGGAGAGTTTCCTGCTGCTGGCGGGCAGTCTCGGGGTGGTTCTCGCCGGGGTGGCCATCGCCCTTGCGGCGGGCCGCTTCAGCGAACGCCACAATGATTACGTGGCGATCATGAAGAGCCTGGGCGCCACCGCCGCCACCATCAATTTGCTCTACGGGCGCAGCCTGCTGTTGCTGGGAGTAGTGGCCACGGTGCTCGGTTGCCTGCTCGGCTGGGCCATCCAGGCGCTGTTTTTCAGCGTGTTTGCCGACCAGTTGCCGGTACAGCCAGGCGCCGCGGGCGCCAGGCCCTACCTGATCGGCAGCGCCACCGCACTGACCTGCCTGGTGTGTTTTGCCTGGCCGCCGCTGCGCCGGCTCAGCCTGGCCAGCCCGCTGCGGGTATTGCGCCGGGATCTGCCCCTGGAAACCCGCCGCTCCATCGGCGACTACCTGGTGGGGTTGCTGGCGGTGAGCGCCCTGATGCTGTGGTATTCCGGTGACTGGAAGTTGACCGCTGCCGTGCTCGCGGGCCTGGCTATCACGGTCGGCCTGGGCATGGTGCTGGCGCTGACCCTCCTCAAGGGCGGGCGCATGGTGGGCATGAGCGCGGGCAGCATCTGGCGGCTGGCCCTGGCCGGTTTGCAGCGCCGGGGGGCCGCCAACGCCCTGCAGGTGGTTATTTTCGCCATGGCCATCATGCTGCTGCTGGTACTGGTGCTGGTGCGCACCTCGCTGATAGACGAGTGGCAGACCCAGCTGCCGGCGGATGCCCCCAACCACTTCATGATTAACATCGGCCCCGGGGAACTGCAGTCGGTAGAGCAGATGCTGCGGGAAGAGGGCGTCCCCAGCGAGGCCCTGTACCCGATGATTCGTGGCCGGATCATGGCCGTTAACGACCAGCCGCTGCCCACTCGCGAGGTGGTGGAAGACGGGCCACGGCAGCGGGAGACCAATTTCACCTGGTCCAGCCGGCTGCCCACGGGCAATAAACTGGTGGCGGGCCAGTGGTGGCCGGAGGGCACTACTGAGGCGCTGGTTTCGGTAGAGCGCGAATTCGCCGAGCGGATGGAACTGGATGTGGGTGACAGGGTGTCTTTCCTGGTGGGGGCGCAGCCGCTGGAGGCGACGGTGGCCAGTATCAGGGAGCTGGACTGGCAATCCATGCGACCCAACTTCTTCCTGGTGTTTCCACCGCAGTTGCTGGCTGACTATCCCGCGACCTTCATGACCAGTTTTCACCTGGCGGCGGACAACAAGGTCTTCCTCAACCGCTTCATCCGCAGTTTTCCGACCGTGACGGTGATTGAAATGGACCTGGTGATCGACCAGATTCGCAGTATCGTCAACCAGGTGTCAGCGGCGGTGGAACTGGTGTTGGCAATCATCCTCGCCACCGGCGCCCTGGTGCTGGTGGCGGGCGTGCAGGCCAGCGTCGACGCCCGCATGCACGAGAGTTCCATCCTGCGGGCGCTGGGTGCCCGCCGGCAACTGATTTTAGGTGGCCTGCTGATAGAGTTTGCCACCCTGGGACTGTTCGCCGGAGTGCTGGCCACCGTGGCGGCGGAACTCTCCGTTGCCATCCTGCAGCTGTTCGTGCTGGATATGAATTACAGTTTGTCGCCCTGGCTGTGGCCCCTGGGCCTGCTGGTGGGCACCGTGCTCATCGCCGGTCTCGGGGTTTACAGCTGCCGGCGGGTGGTATCCAGCCCGCCGGTGGTGTTGCTGCGGGAAATCTAGCCGTCGACGCTGACGGTCGGCCGCGGCCGGTAGTTATCGCTGCTGATACCGGCGATGAAGGTCCGCACCCCGAGTTCAACCTGCGTCTTGAGGTCGATATGGCGCACGAACAGCTCGGGCGCATCGACCCGCAAGGTCGCCAGACCGTAGATGCCCGACCAGCCGGCGTTGGTGAGGTAGGTGGTATTTTCCTGGTCAGTGTACAGCCCCTGGTCGATTCCCCGCTGCAGGATCTGCTGGACCAGGCTCAGCGTCTCCCGGCTGGCCTCGCGCAATTCCGGGTAGCGGGCCGCCGGTTGCACCGCGGGCCCGAACATCAGCTTGAACATGGCCGGGTTATTGGCCGCATAGTCCACGTAGGCATGGGCAAAGGCCAGCAGCTGGTCGGTGGGGCAGTCACCGGCGTTGTCACCGGCAAGCTTCAGCGCCTGGTAGAGCTCCCGGTAGCCGCGGGTGGCCATCGCCGCCAGCAATTCGCCCTTGTCGGCGAAGTGGCGATAGGGTGCGGTCTGGGAAACGCCGATGGCGCGGGCCAGCGCTCGCAGGCTGAGGTCCTCGGCACCGGTCTCGCGCAGTTCGGCAATCGCTGTATCCAGCAGTTCTGCACGCAGGTTGCCGTGGTGGTAGGTCTTATTGCCAGCATTATCAGTCATGGTTTGGCATTACAGCAGGAATCTCCGCCCGGGTCCAACCGGGCGAAAAAAAAGCGCCGCGGTGAATCCGGGGCGCTTTCTGTAGCTGGGTGGCGTTTATGGCAGCAGGTGCTGCACCGCGTCGCGCTCCTCTACCAGCTCCTGCTCGGTCGCGCTCATCTTGGCCTGGCTGAACTCGCCAACTTCGACACCCTGGACAATGCTCCAGTCGCCGTTGTCACAGCGGCAGGGGAATGAGTAGATCAGGCCCTCGGTAATGCCGTAGGAGCCGTCGGAGTACACGCCCATGGATACCCAGTCGTCACCCTCGGTGCCCAGCGCCCAGGAGCGCATGTGGTCGATGGCGGCGTTGGCTGCGGAGGCAGCGGAGGAGGCGCCGCGTGCCTTGATGATAGCGGCGCCGCGCTGCTGGACCACGGGGATGAACTCGTCCTCGTACCACTCCTGGTCCACCAGGCTAATGGCGGAATCGCCGGCCACTTTGGTATTGAACAGGTCGGGGTACTGGGTGGCGGAGTGGTTGCCCCAGATGGTCATGTTGCTGACATCGTTGACTGTCTTGCCGGTTTTCTGGGCGATCTGGGTCATGGCGCGATTGTGATCCAGGCGGGTCATCGCAGTGAAGTTGCGGGGATCGATGTCCGGCGCGTTGCGCTGGGTGATCAGCGCGTTGGTGTTGGCCGGGTTGCCCACCACCAGCACCTTGATGTCGCGGCTGGCGTTGTCATTAATGGCCTTGCCCTGGACCGAGAAGATGGCGGCGTTGGCCTCCAGCAGGTCCTTGCGCTCCATGCCGGGGCCACGGGGGCGGGCCCCAACCAGCAGCGCGTAGTCGGCGTCCTTGAAGCCCACATTGGGGTCATCGGTGCAGACAATGTCGTTCAACAGCGGGAAGGCGCAGTCTTCCAGTTCCATTTTAACGCCCTGCAGCGCTTCCATGGCAGGAGTGATATCCAGCAGTTGCAGAATAACGGGCTGGTCGTCGCCCAGCATGGAGCCGGAGGCGATGCGGAAAAGCAGCGCGTAGCCAATCTGGCCCGCGGCGCCGGTCACGGTCACGCGTACAGGTGTTTTCATCGGGATGCTGTCCTCGCAGATGTTGGGATGGGGTGTTCAGGGGCGCGTATTTTGGTTCTATTGGCCACAAAATACAAGGCACCTTCGACTATGGTCGGGATGGGTTTGGCGAATGGACGCTATGTTTTTTCGTTGGCCGGGCCGGGTGGGCAGGAAGTGAATTAGCTCAGGAAGCGGTGGACGGGCAGCCCTGCCTGCGAGTAAAATGCGCGCCAAATCAAGCACTAACGGCCATTATTGTGCGCGAGTTATCACGCAAGGAAAAAACCGAGTTCAACAAGTTGCAGAAGCGGCTGCGGCGCAACGTGGGTAACGCCATCGTCGATTACAACATGATCGAGGAAGGCGACAAGGTCATGGTGTGCCTGTCCGGGGGCAAGGACTCCTACGCCATGCTGGACGTGCTGCTCAACCTGCAGCACTCGGCGCCGGTGAACTTCGAGCTGGTGGCGGTGAACCTGGACCAGAAGCAGCCCGGCTTTCCCGAGCACGTGTTGCCGGACTACCTGGACGCCCTGGCGGTGCCCTATTACATCCTGGAAAAGGACACTTACAGCATCGTCAAGGAAGTGGTGCCCGAGGGCAAGACCACCTGCGGCCTGTGCTCGCGCCTGCGCCGCGGCAGCCTGTATGGCTTCGCCCGGGACATCGGGGCGAGCAAGATCGCCCTGGGTCACCACCGGGACGATATCGTCGAAACCCTGTTCCTCAATATGTTCTTCAATGGCAGCCTCAAGGCCATGCCGCCCAAGTTGCTGTCCGATGACAGGAAGAATGTGGTCATCCGGCCGCTGGCTTACTGCAAGGAAAAGGACCTGGCGGCCTATGCGGATTACAAGGCCTTCCCGATCATCCCCTGCAACCTGTGCGGCTCCCAGGAGAATCTGCAGCGGGTGCAGGTGAAAAAGATGCTGGCCCAGTGGGAGCGGGAGTACCCCGGTCGCACCGAGACTATTTTCCGCAGCATCCGCAATGTGGCTCCCTCGCAACTGGCCGATGGTGAGCTGTTCGATTTCACCAGCCTGCGGGCGGAGCAGGTCGATACCGACCTTCATATCCCCGTGGTCAACGTGGTGAACCTCTGACCAACCGATCCCAGAGCGCGCCCCTGCTGGCAGCCGACAACCTCTCGCTGGAGCGCGGGGGGCGGCAGCTGTTCCAGGGGCTGTCGTTCGAGGTCTTTGGCGGGCAGCTGGTGCAGGTCGAGGGCGCCAACGGCGCCGGCAAAACCAGCCTGATCCGGATTCTCGCCGGACTCTCGCGCTATGGCTTTGAGGGCCGTGTTGTCCGCGCCGCCGCCATGCTCTACCTGGGGCACCACAGCGCGGTTAAAGCCATGCTGACCCCGCGGGAGAACCTCGCCTGGCATGTGTCGGGGGAGGGGCTGTTCGACAATAGCCAGATCGAGGAGGCGCTGGCCAGGGTAGGGCTTTACGGTTACGAGGACGTGCCCAGTCACGCCCTGTCCGCCGGCCAGCATCGCCGGGTCAACCTGGCCCGGCTCTACCTGTCGCAGTCACCGCTGTGGTTACTGGACGAGCCCTTCACCGCGATCGATGTGAAAGGCGTGCGTGAACTGGAGTCCCTGTTCGCCGCCCATGCCGGCGGGGGCGGGGCGGTGCTGCTCACCTCGCACCAGGCGCTGGCGGTGGATTACCCGATCTCCCGGCTCAACCTTGGCACGGGAATCGTCGGGTGAACGCGCCGTCGACCGGGGAGTTCTGCCTGCGCCTGCTGCGGCGCCAGCTGGTGCTGGCCATCCGCCGGCCGGTAGAGATCGGCAACCCGCTGCTGTTCTTTGCCATGGTGGTGGCCCTGTTTCCCCTGGGGCTGGGTCCGGAACCCGACAAGCTGGCCGATTTCGCCCCGGGTATCCTGTGGATTATTGCTCTGCTGTCCAACCTGCTGACCTCTGACGGGGTGTTTCGCAGTGATTTCGATGATGGCAGTCTCGAACAGCTGTTGCTGGCGCCCCAGCCGCTGTACCTGTCGGTGCTGTCCTATGTTGTCGCTCACTGGCTGGTGACCGGGGTGTTGCTGGCGCTGGTCTCGCCGCTGTTCGCCGTCATGCTCAACCTGCCGGCGGCCGGTATTGGTGCGCTGTTGGCCAGCCTGCTGCTGGGCACAGCGGTGCTCAGCCTGGTGGGCGCCATCGGCGCTGCCCTGACCGTGGGCCTCAAGCGCGGCGGCATGCTGATCTCACTGCTGATCCTGCCGCTTTATATGCCGGTACTGATTTTTGGCAGCGCTGCGGTCAAGGCGGCGGTTATCGGTGCGTCGGCGGGGCCCTACCTGGCGATTCTCGGCGCCATGCTGTCCCTGGCGATCGCCCTGGCGCCGGTGGCAACCGCCGCCGGCCTGCGGATTAGCGTTGATGCCTGAGAATAACTTGACCTGGGTCAGGCGAGATTGGGACAAGCGCTTGTTCGTCCCCCGGGCGCCTGTATAATTGCCGCCGCTATGTGGACCTTCTTCCATAAACTCGGTTCCCCGCCCTGGCTTTACGGGATCTCCGGAACCATTCTTCGCTACCTGTTGCCGCTGACCCTGCTGGCCTTGTTGGCGGGTATGGTCTGGGGCGTGCTGTTCACCGCCCCCGATTTCCGCCAGGGCAACAGCTATCGCATCATTTATATCCACGTGCCGGCAGCGGTGGTCGCTCTGGCCGGCTATTACGTGATGGCGATTGCCGGGGCCGTCAGCCTGATCTGGAAAATGAAAATGGCGGATGTGGCGATGAAATCCTGTGCCCCGATCGGCGCGGCGCTGACCTTCGTCGCCCTGGTCACCGGCGCCATCTGGGGCAAGCCCACCTGGGGCACCTGGTGGGTGTGGGATGCCCGTATCACCTCGATGCTGATCCTGCTATTTCTCTACCTGGGTGTGGTCGCCCTCTACGAGGCCTATGACAACAAGGAGGCGGCGGCGAAAGCCTGCGCCGTGCTCAGCCTGGTGGGTACGGTCAATATCCCCATCATCTACAAGTCGGTGGACTGGTGGTACAGCCTGCACCAGCCGGCATCGATCAAGTTTACCGGCGAATCGACCATCGACCCCAGCATGCTGTATCCGCTGCTGTTGATGATTGCCGCCTTTTACCTGATGTTCACCTGCGCGCTGCTGATGAACATGCGTGCCGAACTGCTGGAGCGCGAGCGGCGCACCAAGTGGGTACGCAAACTGGTTCTGGGGGAGCGGGGCTGATGTATTTCGACAGCCTGCAGGCGCTGCTGTACATGGACGGCCACGGCCCCTACGTCTGGGCCGCCTACCTGATCACCGTGCTGGTGATCCTGCTGGTCCTGCTGGCGCCGTTACGTCGCCGGACGCGCTTTATTAACCAGGCGCGAGGGGAACTTCGCCGGACTGCCGGTGCTCTAAATGTCGAGGGGGAATCCAATGCATCCAGTTCGTAAACAGCGGCTTTACCTGGTCCTGTTCATCGTTGTTTTTTCCAGCGCCGCGGTCGGCCTGGTGACCTATGGCCTGCGCGGTAATATCAACCTGTTCTTCCCACCCGCGGAGGTGGCTGCGGGCGAGGCGCCGGTGGGGCAGCCGATTCGGGTTGGCGGCATGGTGGTCGACGGCAGCGTCGAGCGCTCCGACAACAGCCTGGCCGTGCGTTTTGAGCTCACCGATTATGAAGCCACCGTGGCGGTGGTCTACGAGGGCATTCTTCCCGACCTGTTTGACGAGGGCCAGGGTGCGGTTGCCTCGGGCAAGCTGGGGGAGGATGGCATCCTGCAGGCGACCGAAGTGCTGGCCAAACACGACGAGAACTACATGCCGCCAGAAGTGGCGGACGCCCTGGAGAAGTCCGGCTATGACCACAAGGGTGTGAAACAGTGATCCCGGAGATAGGTCACTTTGCCCTCATTCTCGGCCTGGCCCTGGCCCTGGTATTGACCATCGTGCCAGCCTGGGGCGCCTGGCAGCGCAACGTATCGGCCATGTCCCTGGCCCCCGGCCTCTCCCTGGGCATGCTGGGGATGGTATTCATCAGCTTTGTCTGCCTCTGTACGGCGTTCCTGCAGGACGATTTTTCGGTGACCGTGGTCGCCAATAACAGCAATTCCCTGCTGCCGCCGATTTACAAGTTTTCCGCCGTGTGGGGCAACCACGAGGGCTCCCTGCTGTTGTGGGGCCTGATCCTGTGCCTGTGGACCGCCGCGGTGGCGCTGTTCAGCTCCCAGCTGCCGCTGCTGGTGCTGGCCCGGGTACTGTCGGTGATGGGGGCCATATCCGTCGGTTTCCTGTCGTTTTCGCTGTTGACCTCCAACCCCTTTGCCCGCCTGCTACCGAGCGTCCCGGTTGACGGCAACGACCTCAATCCGCTGCTGCAGGACCCCGGGCTGATCATTCATCCCCCCCTGCTGTATATGGGCTATGTCGGCTTTTCCGTGGCCTTCGCCTTTGCCATTGCCGCCCTGCTGGGCGGCAGGCTCGACGCCTCCTGGGCGCGCTGGTCGCGGCCCTGGACCAACGTGGCCTGGGCCTTTCTCAGCCTCGGCATCATGCTGGGCAGCTGGTGGGCCTACTATGAACTGGGCTGGGGCGGCTGGTGGTTCTGGGACCCGGTTGAGAACGCCTCGTTCATGCCCTGGCTGGCGGGCACGGCGCTGCTGCATTCGCTGGCGGTGACCGAAAAGCGCGGCCTGTTCAAGAGCTGGACCGTGCTGCTGGCGATTTTTGCCTTTTCCCTCAGCCTGCTGGGCACCTTTATGGTTCGCTCCGGCGTGCTGACGTCGGTGCATGCCTTCGCCACCGACCCGGCGCGGGGTATGTTCATCCTGATTTTCCTGGCCATTGTGGTCGGGGGCTCCCTCACGCTGTATGCCCTGCGCGCACCGGCGGTGAGCAGTCGGGTGAGTTTCTCCTGGCTGTCGCGTGAATCGCTGCTGCTGCTCAATAACGTGGTGTTCCTGGTCGCGACCCTGACGGTGCTGTTCGGCACCCTGTTCCCGCTGATCATGGATGCCCTGGGCCAGGGCAAGTACTCGGTGGGACCGCCGTACTTCAATGCCGTGTTTGTGCCGCTGATGGCACTGCTGGCGCCCTTCATGGGAATCGCGCCAATCTCCCGCTGGAAACGGGACAGCGGCCAGCGCTGGAAGGCTGAGTTGCTGGTGCCGGGCATCGTCGCGCTGGTGTGCGCGCTGACCCTGCCGCTGTTCGGTGCGGAGTACAACCTGTGGGTGGCGCTGGCGGTGTTGCTGGCCGCCTGGGTGGTGCTGGGCATGGCCCGGGATGCCTGGTTCAGGATTGGCGGTCGCAGCGGTGCTGGTGGTGGCCTCAAACGGCTGACCCCCAGCTACTGGGGCATGGTACTGGGGCACCTCGGCTTTGCCGCCTGCGTGGTCGGGGTGGTCGCCACCAGCCAGTACAGCATAGAGCACGACCTGAAAATGAGCCCCGGTGACCGGGAAACCCTGGCGGGTTACGAATACCGCTTTATCGAAGTGGCCCAGGTTCGCGGTCCTAATTTTGTCGCCGACGAGGCGCGCTTCGAGGTGTACCGGGAGGGCCGGAAGATCGCCGAGCTGGCACCGCAGAAGCGCCGCTACCTCGCCGGCGGTTCAATAATGACCGAGGCCGCCATCGATCCGGGGCTGTTCCGCGACCTGTACATCGCCATGGGCGAGCCCATCGGTGAGCAGGGTGCCTGGGCAATCCGCCTGCATTACAAGCCCATGGTGCGCTGGATGTGGCTGGGGGCGATATTCATGGGGCTGGCCGGGTTTGTCACGGTAATGGACAAACGCTATCGCAGCCAGTCCCGCCGCGCGGCGGTACCGGCAAAGGGTGCGCAGTATGCCAGCTAGGCTGAAGCTGTTCCTGCCGCTGATCCTGTTCGTCGTCCTGGCCCTGTTCCTGATGCGCGGCCTGTCGCTGGACCCGAAAGAGCTACCCTCGGCACTGATCGACAGGCCCTTTCCCGCATTCACGCTGCCGGCCCTGGGCCGTGAGGAAGTGCTGGACAAGGACGCGGTAACCGGTGAGGTGGCGCTGTTCAATGTCTGGGCGACCTGGTGCGTATCCTGCCGGGTAGAGCACCCCTACCTGACCGAACTGGCGGAGCAGGGCGTGGCCATTTACGGTATCAATTACAAGGACGACGATGCGGCTGCCCTCGGCTGGTTGCGGGACCTCGGTGACCCCTATGTGGCCAGTATCGCCGACCGTCAGGGTACGCTGGGGCTGGACCTGGGGGTCTACGGTGCCCCTGAGACCTACCTGGTGGATGCCAGCGGTCTGGTGCGCTACCGCCACGTGGGCGTGGTCGACGAGCGGGTCTGGACCACCATCCTGCAGCCCCTGTACCAGCAATTGCAGCAGGGAGAGGCCAACTGATGAGACGCTTGTTGCCACTGTTGTTGCTGCTGGCGCTGCCGGCGCTGGCGGTGATCGAGACCTACCAGTTCAGTGACCCGGCGCTGCAGCAGCGCTACCAGGCGCTGAGCGAGGAGTTGCGCTGCCCCAAGTGCCAGAACCAGAACATTGCCGACTCCAACGCGCCTATTTCCCAGGATCTCCGGCGCCTGCTGTACGAGCAGCTGGAAGCGGGCGCTACCGACGATGAAATCCGCCAGTATATGGTCGATCGCTATGGCGAGTTTGTCAGCTACCGGCCCCGGTTCTCCGGCGCCACCGCCATGCTCTGGCTGGCCCCCTTGCTGTTGCTCGCCCTCGGCCTCGCCATTGTGGTAATGACCCTGCGTGGGCGCAGGAAAGACAGCGCCGGAGTCGCCCTGAGCGATGAGGAGCAGCAGCGCCTGCAGGCACTGATGGAAAAGGCGAAACAAGACCAGTGACCCTACTTATTATCGCCTGTGCAGCGCTGTTGCTGTTCAGTGCACTGTTTTATATCCGGCCCCTGTCCCGCCACGACGGTGTCAGCGAACAGGACCTCGCCGAAGCCAACCTGCAGTGGTATCGCCAGCGGCAGCAGGAACTCGACAACGAGGGCGATGAGGCGCTGGCCGAGGATGCGCGCCTGCGCCTGCTGGAGGACGAGGAGGGCGTGGTGCCGCCGGCTCACACGCCAGGCGCCAGCCGCAGCGGCTTCCCCGCCTGGATCCTGGTCCCGCTTATCAGCCTGTTCGCCATCGTCCTCTACTATCGCCTGGGTGCCGCCCCGGATGTGTTGATTGCCCGCCAGTTGCAGTCCCTGGACGATAGCAGCACGCCCCAGGAGATGGATGCGCTGATGCTGGCGATCGAGGAACGCGCCGGGCAACGTCCGGACAATCTGCACTACGTGGCCATGCTGGGGCGTTACTATATGGGCCTGCAGGATTACGCCCGCGCCGCCGAGGCCTACGACGAGCTGATCAGCGCTGCGCCCGAGGATGCGGCGGCACTGGCCTATGCCGCCCAGGCCCGGTATCTCGCCGCTGGCAGACAACTGAATGACAGCGCCCGCATGCGGGCGGAGCAGGCCCTGGCCATCGACCCGCACCAGCGCACGGCCCTGGGCCTGCTGGGCATGGCGTCCTTCGAGCAGGGTCAGTACCGGGCCGCGGTCGAGTACTGGCAGCGCCTGGTGGCGATGGAACCGCCGGGATCCGAAACCCGGCAAATGATATCCGGCATTATTGCCACCGCCCTGGAACGGCTGGGGGAGGCGCCGGCAATGGCCGCCGGCGATAGCGAGCCCGCAGCCGGGCCGGCTGCCGACGAGGCCGGAGCCGGGGTTACCGTGTCGGTGGCGCTGCCCGAGGGCGGCCAGGTGGCGCCCGGTGACACGGTGTTCGTGCTGGCGCGGAATGCCGCCAGCGACAGCCGCATGCCAATTGCCGTGCAGCGTCTGCGCGGTGCCGACCTGCCGGCCACCCTGCGCCTCGATGATAGCAAGTCCATGGCCGGGCAAAAACTGTCGGAGACAGCCTCGGTCATGGTCGTGGTGCAGGTCTCGCCCGGCGGCCAGCCCGGGGAGGCCAATAGCAGCTGGCTGGGACAGGCGGGCCCGCTGGCCCCCGGCGACTCGGTCGAGCCGGTGCAGATCGTCCTCAGCCCCACCGCTGGAAGCTAGGCTCCCGGCGCTAAAGTTGGCGCTTTTTTGGCTCAGGGCGTAGTGTCACCCGATCAAAGTCTATACACTATATCTTGTGTTTCCGGGTTGGGGTGATTTCTGGGTTTTACCCGGTAATTCCTATAAAAAACAGCAAGATAAAGCGGGCAATTAAAGTTCAATGAGACTAAAGTCAATCAAGCTGGCGGGTTTCAAGTCTTTCGTCGACCCGACGACAGTCAACTTCCCCAGCAATATGTGCGCTGTAGTCGGCCCCAACGGCTGCGGAAAATCCAATGTCATCGACGCCGTGCGCTGGGTCATGGGCGAGAGTTCCGCCAAAAACCTGCGCGGCGAGTCCATGACCGACGTGATCTTCAACGGCTCGGTGAACCGCCAGCCTGTTGGCCAGGCCGCCATCGAGCTGGTATTCGATAACCACGATGGCGGTGTTGGCGGTGAATACGCCAGCTACGCGGAAATTTCCATCAAGCGCCAGGTGTCCCGCGAGGGGCAATCCGAATATTTCCTCAACGGCACCAGGTGCCGGCGCCGGGATATCACCGATATCTTCCTCGGTACCGGTCTCGGCCCCCGCAGCTACGCCATTATCGAGCAGGGCATGATCTCCCGGCTGATCGAGTCCAAGCCCGAGGAGCTGCGCGTGTTCATCGAGGAAGCCGCCGGTATTTCCAAGTACAAGGAGCGGCGCAAGGAAACCGAGAGCCGGATGCGCCGCACCCTGGATAACCTGGAGCGGCTCACCGACCTGCGCGAAGAGCTGGACCGGCAGCTGCAGCATTTGCAGCGTCAGGCGCAGGCTGCGGAGAAGTACAGAGAGTACAAGGCAGAAGAGCGCCGCTACAAGGGTCAGCTGCAGGCACTGCAGTGGCGCGAGCTGGACCAGCAGGTCAGGGCCGCCAGCCAGGCCATCGCCGAGCTGGAAGTCAAGCTGGAGTCGGTGCACGCGGAACACCAGCAGGTGGACACCGCGATCGAGCAGCACCGGGTGGAGCACAGCGACCGCAACGACAGTTTCAACAAGGTACAGGCGACCTATTACTCCCTGGGGTCGGAAGTGGCCCGCATCGAGCAGACCATCAAGCACCAGCAGGAACGCAGCAGGCAGCTGTCCGAGGACCTGGCGCAAACCCTCGCATCGCTGGAGCAGGCCGAAAGCCATCTGGGCGATGACCGGGACAAGCTGGTGAGCTGGGAGCAGGAGGTGGAAACCCTGGCCCCGGAGCTGGAGATGCTGCAGGAGGTGGAAGAGGCTTCCGCCGAGGCCCTGGTGCAGGCCGAGGAGGCCATGCACGACTGGCAGAACCGGTGGGATGAGTTTAACCACCATGCTGCCCAGCCGCGGCAGCAGGCCGAGGTACAGCAGTCCCGTATCCAGCACCTGGAGCAGGTGCTGCAGCGCAGCCAGGGCCGCATCCGCCAGCTCGAGGAAGAGCAGGCGGCACTTGCGCCAGGCCCTGATGACGGCGAAATGGAAACCCTGGGTGAGCAACTGGCCGAGATCGAGCTGCTCATGGCGGAGCACGAGTCCAGTGCCGAATCCCTGGTCGACGAGGTGTCCGCCACCCGCGAACGCAATAGCCAGCTGTCCACGGCACTCAATGACGTGCGCTCCACCCTGCAGCAACTGCGTGGCCGCCAGGCCTCCCTGGAAGCCCTGCAACAGGCCGCGATGGACGATGGCAGCGCCGGGGTGGGGGACTGGCTGCAGGCGCAGCAGGTCGCCGATAAACCGCGCCTGCTGGAGCAGCTGCAGGTCGACGACGGCTGGCAGCTGGCGGTGGAAACCGTGCTCGGGGACTACCTGCAGGCGGTCTGTGTGGATGACCTCGGCCCGCTGGGCGAAATGCTGGGCAGCCTCGAGCAGGGCCAGCTGGCGCTGGTTGAGGGCGGTGCGGAAGCCCCGCTGGCGGACGACTTCCTGGCGGCCAAAGTGCGCAGCCAGGGCCATGCCGCGGTGCTGTTGAACGGCGTCCGGGTAGCTGACGACCTGACCCAGGCCATGACCCGGCGCAGCTCGCTGGCGGACGGCGAATCCATTATCACCCGTGAGGGGGTCTGGCTGGGGCGCAACTGGTTGCGGGTTACCCGCCTGGCGGACCAGCAGGGCGGTGTGATCAAGCGCCAGCAGGAGCTGGAGCAGCTGGAGCAGGCGCTGGCGTCCAGTGTTGAGCGGGAACAACAGCTGGAAGAGGAGCTGGCGGCAAGCCAGGAGCGCTTGAGCCAGCTGGAGGAACAGCGCCAGGTGGCCCAGCGCGAACTGCAGGCCGCTACCCGCCAGCATGCCGACGCCAGTGCCCAGCTGTCGGCACTGCAGGCCAAGGTAGAGCAGATCGCCGCTCGCCGTGAACGCCTCGGCAGCGATATCGCGGAAGCCCGGGAGCAATTCCAGCAGGAACAGGAATCCATCGCCGAGGCCAGGCAGTTGCTGTCCGAAGCCATCGAGGGCATGGAGTCCGACTCCCAGCGCCGCGAGGACCTGCTGTCGGTGCGCGACGAAACCCGCGGCACCCTGGACAGCTGCCGGCAGAAAGCCCGTCACGACAAGGACGCCTCCCACCAGGCGGCCATGCGCTACCAGTCGCTACAAACCCAGCTGGGCTCCATCCGCCAGTCCATCGAGCGCACCAACAGCCAGGTAGCGCAGATGCGCGAGCGCCGGGAGAACCTGCAGCGCAGCATGGCCGATAACGACAACCCGCTGGATCACCTGCAACAGGAACTGGAGCAGCAGCTGGAATTGCGCCTGGTGGCCGAGGGCGAACTCAGCGAGGCCCGCCAGGCGGTAGCCGAGGTCGAGCACCAGCTGCGTCAATGCGAGCAGCAGCGGGCGGGCATCGAGCACCGCGCCGAATCTGTGCGCAGCGAGCTGGAACAACAGCGGATCAGCAACCAGACCCTGCAGGTGCAGCGCGAGAACGTCCAGCGGCAGTTGCAGGAAGGCGAGCAGGACCTGGAGGCGGTATTGGGCACCATGCCTGAGGAAGCCTCCGAACACGAGTGGCAACGGCAGCTGGAAAAGATTGCCAGCCGTATTGCCCGGCTGGGGCCGATCAACCTCGCGGCCATCGACGAATACAACCTCCAGTCGGAACGAAAAAACTACCTCGATTCCCAGAACGAGGATCTGGAAACGGCGCTCAACACCCTGGAGAGCGCCATCCGCAAGATCGACAAGGAAACCCGCAACCGCTTCCAGGAAACCTTCGACAAGGTGAATAACGGCCTGCAGGAACTGTTTCCGCGGGTGTTCGGCGGTGGTAGCGCCTACCTGGAAATGACGGGCGACGATTTGCTCGACACCGGTATCGCCATCATGGCTCGACCTCCGGGCAAGAAAAACAGTACCATTCACCTGTTGTCCGGTGGCGAGAAGGCCTTGACGGCGATTGCCCTGGTATTCTCCATCTTCCAGCTCAACCCGGCGCCGTTCTGTATGCTGGACGAGGTGGACGCGCCGCTGGACGACGCCAACACCGGCCGCTATGCGCGGATGGTGAAGGAAATGTCCGAGAAGGTGCAGTTTATTTTCATTACCCACAACAAGATCACCATGGAACAGGCGGATCAGTTAATGGGCGTAACCATGCATGAGCCGGGCGTGTCGCGCCTGGTAACTGTAGATGTCGAAGAAGCGGCAGAACTGGCGGCGAGCTGATAGGTCCTGGCAATGGCAGAGTTAACCATACGCGACTGGATGGTCATAATCGGGGTACTGCTGATCATGGCGGTGCTGCTTGATGCCTGGCGACGGGTGCGCAGTGACAAGTACTCCCGGGTCAAGGTAAAACTGTCCACCTCCGGGGAGCGCAATGTCAGTGAGGGCGACGAGGACCTGCAGTGGCTCAAGGAGCTGCCCAATGGCGGCGCCCGCACCGTGAAGCGCGGCGACCTGCTGCGCGCGGCCGGTCACAAGGAGCAGACCGCGGCCGCCGATGCGGCCCCGGAGCTGGCAGACGATAGCCCCGACGACAGCGATCAGGCCGAAGTGGCCCCGGATACGGTAACCGCCGGTATGTCCGCCGCGGGCGACAGCCCGGAAAACCTCGACTGGCTGGACGGCATGGGCGCCGATCGCGATACAGAGCCCCGGCCCGATCCTGCAGCGCCCGGACGCCTGCCCCGTGATATCGACCCGGAAGTGTTCATGTTCAACGTGGTCGCCCGGGATGCCCGGGGTTTCAAGGGCGAGGACATCCTCCACATCCTGCTGGCCTGCGACCTGCGCTTTGGCGATATGAACTTTTTCCATCGCCATGAGTTCGAGGCGGGCAAGGGCGCGATTCAGTTCAGCGTGGCCAATATGATGCAGCCTGGCGTGTTCGATATCGATAATATGGCCGACTTCAACACCCCTGGGCTGGTGTTTTTCCTGACCCTGCCCGGGCCCGAAGACATGATGAAAGCCTTTGATTACATGCTGGAAACAGCCCAGGCGGTGGCTCGTAACCTGGGCGGCGACGTGCTCGACGAATCCCGCAGCGTGCTGACCAGGCAAACCCTCGAGCACTGCCGCCAGCAAATCCGTGACCTGGAGCGCCGCCTGCTGGCGCAAACCCGCTAAGCCCAGCTACAGCCATGTCCGATGCTGCTCTCCAGGCCGAAGTCCTGCGGTTGCGCGAGCAACTGCGGGAGTGGAATTACCGCTACTACGTGCTGGACGACCCCAGCGTTCCCGATGCAGAGTATGACCGCTGCCTGCGCCAGTTGCAGGAGATCGAAGCCCGTCACCCGGAACTGGTAAGCGCGGATTCACCCACCCAGCGGATCGGCGCACAACCCCTGGAACAATTCCGCCAGGTGGCGCACGAAGTCCCGATGCTGTCCCTGGATAACGCCTTTGATGCCGGCGAGCTGGAAAGTTTCGACCGCCGCGTGCGGGAGCGGCTCAAGGCCGTCGATACCCCGATAGAGTACTGCTGTGAACCCAAGCTCGACGGCATCGCGGTCAGCCTGCTGTATCGCCATGGCGCGCTGGAGCGGGGCGCCACCCGCGGAGATGGCACTACCGGCGAGGACATTACCCACAACGTGCGCACCGTTCCCTCCATTCCCCTGCAGCTGCGCGGCGAGGGCTACCCGGCGGTGCTCGAGGTCAGGGGCGAGATTTACATGCCCCGCGCTGGCTTCGAGGAACTCAACCTGCGGGCGCGGGAAGAGGGCAGCAAGCCGTTTGTAAACCCCCGTAACGCCGCCGCCGGCAGTTTGCGCCAGCTCGACGCCCGCATTACCGCCCGGCGCCCGCTGCAGATGTGCTGTTACAGCGTCGGTTTGGTGGCGGATGGCGAGCTGCCGGGCGAGCAATTTGCGGTGCTCGACCGCCTGCACGATTGGGGCCTGCGGATTAACAGCGAGTCCAGGGTGGTCACCGGCATAGCTGCCTGTGAGGCGTATTACAGTGATATCGCCGGACGCCGCGATACACTGCCCTACGATATCGATGGCATCGTCTACAAGGTGAATCGCCTGGACCTGCAGCGCAAACTCGGTTTTGTGTCCCGTGCGCCGCGCTGGGCGATCGCCCGCAAGTTCCCGGCCCAGGAAGAAATGACCCGTGTGGTCGGCGTCGAATTCCAGGTCGGCCGCACCGGGGCGATCACGCCGGTGGCGCGGCTGGAGCCGGTGTTTGTCGGTGGGGTCACAGTGAGCAACGCCACCCTGCACAACAGCGACGAGGTCGAGCGCCTGGGTGTGATGATTGGCGACACGGTCATCGTGCGCCGGGCCGGCGATGTAATCCCCCAGGTGGTGTCGGTGGTTAGCGACCGGCGACCGCCGGACGCGAAGCCGGTGGTATTTCCCGGCAGGTGCCCGGTGTGCGGTTCCGTTACCGAGCGCGCCGCCGACGAGGCGGTGCTGCGCTGCATGGGCGGACTGGTGTGCGCGGCGCAGCAAAAGGCGGCGATCAAGCATTTTGTCTCCCGCCGGGCCATGGATATCGACGGCCTCGGCGACAAGCTGGTGGAGCAACTGGTGGATCGGGCACTGGTAGAGAATGTCGCCGGGCTATACCGGCTGGAGAGAGAGCAGCTGCTCGGGCTGGAGCGCATGGGCGAGAAGTCAGTGAGTAAGCTGTTACAGTCCATAGAGAACAGCAAGAGCACGACCCTGCCGCGGTTTATTTTCGCCCTGGGTATCCGCGAGGTGGGAGAGGCCACGGCACTGAATCTCGCCCGGCACTTTGGCAGCTGGGAAGCGCTGGTGGCGGCCAGTGAAGAAAAGCTGCTGGAAGTCGATGACGTGGGTCCGGTGGTGGCGGATCACCTGCGTCAGTTTTTTGATTCCGAGGCGGGCATGTCTATCGCCCAGTCCCTGCGGGACCAGGGGGTGTCCTGGCCGGATATCGAGGTGGTGGAGCAGGAAGAGCTGCCGTTGGCTGGCCAGACCTGGGTTGTTACCGGCAAGCTGGAAGTCATGGGCCGTAACGAGGCCAAGGCGGCGCTGCAGATGCTGGGGGCAAAGGTGGCCGGCAGCGTGTCCGCCAAAACCAGCTGTGTGGTTGCCGGGCCCGGGGCAGGGTCCAAGCTGGCCAGGGCCACGGAACTGGGTATCGAGGTCATCGATGAAGCCACCTTTGTGGCCCTGCTGGAGAGTCACGGGGTGGATGCGTGAACCGCTGGAAGCCGCTCGCGCTGGCGATACTCTTGCCGGGCCTTGTCGGCTGTACCACCTCGCCCCCGTCGAACGTCAATGACCTCTGTGACATTTTCAAAGAGAAGAGGCGCTGGTACGGCGACGCCGATGATGCCCGCAGTACCTGGGGCAGCCCCATTCCGGTAATGATGGCCATCATGCACCAGGAATCACGCTACCAGGCCAGGGCCAAACCGCCACGGAAGAAGATCTTCGGTTTTATTCCCGGGCCCCGGCCCTCTGACGCCTACGGTTACAGCCAGGCCAAGAAATCCACGTGGAAGGAATACAAGCGCAGCGCCGGCAATTATGGCGCCGACCGCGACGACTTTGGCGATGCCATCGATTTCATCGGCTGGTATAACCACCAGTCCAACCGGCGCAACGGTATTGCCAAGGGTGACACCTATCGCCTTTATCTCGCCTATCACGAGGGTCAGGGCGGCTATCAACGCGGCACTTACAAATCCAAGAAGTGGCTGACTGACGTTGCCCGCAAGGTCGAGCGCCGGGCTGGCAGTTACCGGCAACAGTTGAACAGCTGCGAACAAGACCTGGACAAGGGCGGCTGGTTTTTCGGCTGGTGAGCACTTCGGGGACCGTCCGGTTCGCGAGTCATTGCTAACTTGCTGCATAAAAGTGGCATAAGCATCGGGAAGGTAACGGTTTTTGTACCGGACCCGTAATGCATTGGCCGCCCACATGTGCCACAATTCTGCTGTTTGCGCCCACGCTCAAGGGCGCTGCCCGAAACTTGAATAACGAGTCCTGATGTGAAACCGACCGATATTAAAGATCCCGAGTACTTCCACAAGGTAGTCGACTGCCAGTACGCCTGTCCCGCGCACACGCCCGTTCCCGAATACATACGCCTGATCGCGGCAGAGCGCTACACCGAGGCCTACATGATCAATTGGCAGTCCAATGTGTTCCCGGGAATACTGGGCCGCACCTGTGACCGCCCCTGCGAACCGGCCTGCCGCCGGGGCAGGCTAGAGGGTGACGACGAGGAACCGGTAGCCATCTGCCGGCTCAAGCGGGTCGCCGCGGACAACAAGCAGGATATCAGCGACCAGCTGCCGGCCATCCCGAAGCAGAAAAACGGCAAGCGCATCGCCCTGATCGGCGCCGGCCCCGCCTCGCTGACGGTGGCGCGTGACCTGGCGCCCCTGGGATACATCATCGATGTATACGACAACCAGTTCGCTGGCGGTGGCATGATGCGCAGCCAGATTCCGTCTTTCCGCCTGCCCCTCGAGGTGCTTGACGAGGAAGTGAACTACATCCTGGATATGGGCATCAATACCACCTTCGACATCGAGGTCGAGAGCCTGCAGGAAATTCTCGACAAGGGCTATGATGCGGTATTTGTCGGCACTGGAGCCCCGCGCGGTAAGGGCCTGAACCTGCCGGGCCTCGAGGACGTCGCCGACCAGGTCCACCTGGGTATCGACTGGCTGGCGAGTGTGGCCTTTGAACACACCGACAAGATCGAGAAAAAGGTGCTGGTGCTCGGTGGCGGCAACACTGCCATGGATTGCTGCCGCACCTCCAGACGTCTCGGTGGCGAGGATGTCCGGGTTGTGGTCCGCAGCCCGTTTGAGGACATGAAAGCCTCGCCCTGGGAGAAGGAGGATGCCATGCACGAGGGTATCCCCATTTACAACAACCACGTACCCAAGGAGTTTGTGGTCGAGGACGGCGAACTCAAGGGTATGCACTTCGAGAAAGTGGAGGCCCGGTACGACGCGGACGGCAAGCGTTCCCTGGTGCCCACCGGCGAACCGCTGGTGTTCATGGAAGCTGACGTGGTGCTGATGGCGATTGGCCAGGAGAATGCCTTCCCGTGGATTGAGCGCGACCTGGGCATAGAGTTCGACAAGTGGGACATGCCGGTGGTGGACGAGACCACCTTCCAGTCGACCAATGAGAAAGTGTTCTTCGGCGGCGACGCTGCTTTCGGCCCGGAAAACGTCATTACCGCGGTGGCTCATGGCCACCAGGCCGCGATCAGCATAGACCTGCTGTGCCGCGGCGAGTCCGTTGCCGAGCGGCCCGCGCCGGGTGTCACCCTGGCCAGCCAGAAGATGGGGGTTCACGAGTGGAGCTACGACAACGCCGTGGCAGCGGACCAGCGTTACATCGTGCCGCTGGCGCCGCTGGAGAAAACCCTGGCGGATCGCAAGATGGAAGTGGAACTGGGCTTTGACCATGCCACTGCCTACAAGGAGGCGGAACGCTGCCTCAATTGCGATGTGCAGACCGTGTTCGAGGAAGCGCGCTGCATCGAGTGCGATGCCTGCGTGGATATCTGCCCGACTGACTGTATTACCTTCACCGCCAACGCCGAAGAGGAGCAGTTGCGTGCCAGCCTGTCGGCGCCGGCGGGTAACATTGCCCAGGACCTGTACGTGTCCCAGGACCTGCCCACTGCGCGGGTGATGGTCAAGGACGAGAATGTCTGCCTGCACTGCGGGCTCTGTGCCGAGCGTTGCCCGACCTCGGCCTGGGACATGCAGAAATTCCTTTACAACGTCACCAAGGCGGGCCAGTAACCATGAAACAGATCACGTCCGTCAACGACTTCGTCATCAAGTTTGCCAACGTCAATGGTACCGGTTCGGCCAGCGCCAACAATATGTTCGCCAAGGCCCTGTTCCGCATGGGCCTGCCGGTCAGCCCGAAGAACATCTTCCCCTCCAATATCCAGGGCCTGCCCACCTGGTATGAGGTCAGGGTCAGCGAGAAGGGCTACCTGGGGCGCCGCGGCGGGATAGACATCGCCCTGTCGGTCAACCCCCAGAGCATGGCCCAGGACATCCAGGAGGTGGAGCCCGGTGGTTACTTCATCTACGACAACACCAAGCCCCTGGATCTGCGGCTGGTGCGCAACGACGTCAATATCATCGGCATTCCACTGACCCGCATCTGTAACGACGAGTACCAGGATCACCGCCAGCGCCAGCTGTTCAAGAACGTGATCTACGTGGGCGCACTGGCGGCCCTGCTGGACATGGACTTCAAGGTGCTCACCGACCTGGTAGCAGACCAGTTCAAGGGCAAGGAGAAACTGGTCCTGCCCAACATCCACGCCCTGGAACTGGGCCACCAGTGGGCCAGGAACAACCTCGATTGCCCCATTGGCATCCAGGTCAGGAAGGCCGACGCGGTCGGTGACAAAATCCTGCTGGACGGCAATACCGCGCTCGGGCTGGGAGCCATCTACGGTGGTGCTACCGTTGCCGCCTGGTACCCGATCACACCGTCGACCTCGGTCGTCGACGCTTTCGAGAAGTACGCCCGCCGGGTGCGCATCGACCCGGGCACCGGCAGCCGCAATTACGCCATTGTCCAGGCCGAGGATGAGTTGTCGGCCATAGGCATGGTCATTGGCGCCAGCTGGAACGGCGCCCGGGCGTTTACCGCCACCAGCGGTCCCGGAATCTCCCTGATGAGTGAATTCCTGGGCCTGGCCTATTTCGCCGAGATCCCGACCGTCCTGTTTGACGTCCAGCGCGCGGGGCCCTCCACCGGCATGCCGACGCGCACCCAGCAGTCGGACATCCTGTCCACCGCCTATGCGTCCCACGGCGATACCAAGCAGGTGCTGTTGTTTCCGTCGACCCCCAAGGAGTGCTTTGACTTCGGCGCCCTGTCGTTTGACCTGGCCGAACGCCTGCAAACCCCGATCATCCTGATGACCGACCTGGACCTGGGCATGAATGACAACATGTCCGAACCCCTGGCCTGGGATGAGGGCCGCCGTTACGACCGGGGCAAGGTAATGACCACGGAACAGCTGGAAGCGGGCGTGGAGTTTGGCCGCTACCTCGATGTTGACGGCGATGCCATCACCTACCGGACCTATCCGGGCACCCACCCGGAGCGCGGTGCTTTCTTCACCCGCGGTACCTCCCGTGACGAACAGGCGGTATATACCGAGAAAGGCGAGGAGTACGAAAACAATATGCTGCGGCTGATGCGCAAGTGGGACACCATCAAGGAGTACGTGCCCGAGCCCGAGGTCGTCAAAGCCAGGGAAGAGACCGACGAGGCGGTGCTGTACTTCGGCACCAGTGAGGAATCCTCCCGGGAAGCCCTGGACAAGCTCGCCGAGAAGGACGGTGTGCACCTGGACGCCATGCGGGTCCGAGCATTTCCCTTCAACGACGAGGTGAAGCAGTTTATCGAGGATCACCGCCAGGTATATGTGATCGAGCAGAACCGCGACGCCCAGCTGCGCACCCTGCTGATGGCGGAGTTCGAGTTTGGCCCGGACAAGCTCAAGTCAGTGCTCTGTTTCGACGGCACGCCGATCAGCGCGCGTAATATCCGCAAGCAGATCAAGCAGTACCTGGAGGAGGGGGATCCCAAACCCCTGCACCTTACCAAGATAGCCAGCTCGGCGGGAGAGTCAGCATGAGTTACCAGATACCCAAGTTTCGCCACCCCCAGCTGCCGGTCAACGACCTGGGCTACACCAAGGCTGATTACGAGGGCTCCATTTCCACCCTCTGCGCCGGCTGTGGCCACGATTCGATCTCCGGGTCGATTGTGCGCGCCTGTCACGAGCTCTCCATAGAGCCGCACAAAATCGCCAAGCTGTCCGGTATCGGCTGCTCATCCAAGGCCCCGACCTACTTCCTCGGCAAGTCCCACGGCTTTAATTCTGTGCACGGGCGCATGCCCTCGGTAGTCACCGGCGCGGCAATGGCCAACCGCGACCTGATTTATCTCGGGGTGTCCGGTGACGGCGACACCGCCTCAATCGGCATGGGCCAGTTCGCCCACGTTGCGCGCCGCAACCTGAACATGGTCTATATCGTCATGAACAATGGCTGTTACGGGCTGACCAAGGGGCAGGATTCCGCCACCGCCGATGAAGGCTCGGTCAGCAAGAAAGGCGACGCCAACATGTACAGCGCCATCGACCTGTGCGCCACTGCCCTGCAAATGGGCGCCACCTTTGTCGCCCGCAGTTTTTCCGGTGACAAGGAGCAACTGGTGCCGCTGATCAAGGCCGCCATTTCCCACCGGGGCTTTGCCCTGATTGACGTGGTGTCACCCTGCGTGACCTTCAACAATAACCCGGGCTCCACCAAGAGCTACGAGTTTGTGCGCGACCACGCGGAGGCTACCGGGACAGTGGATTTCGTTCCCATGCAGAAGGAAATTACCACCGCTTACGAGGCGGGTTCCAGTCACGAGGTCACCCTGCACGACGGCTCCAGTATCCACCTCTACAAGATGGATGAGGACCTGGACCCCTTCGACCGCACCTCGGCGCTGATCAACATGGAAAAACACCGCACCGCGGGCGACATCCTTACCGGTCTGATCTACCTGAACAAGGACTCCAGGGATTTGCACGAGGTGATGGAAACAACCCGCCGGCCCTTGAATACCCTGACGGAAGACGACCTTTGCCCCGGTAACCAGATGTTGAAAAACATCAACGCCAGTCTCCGTTAAGAATCCGGCACTCTCCCGGATTTCTGTTCGGGAGGGTGGATTGGCGCTCATTTCCGTGAAAATAGCTGACGCGCCGGGGCATTAGCTGGCAATTTGTCATCTAATTGTCACAATTTCATCATCTAATACCTGCATTCGCCAGAATGAGGAAGCCAAGCAGTCATGTCTGAAAGCACAGTACTGATTGTCGATGATGAATGCGCCATTCGCGAGATGCTGCGTATGGCCCTGGAAATTGCCGAGTACCGCTGTATCGAGGCCGATAATATCCGGGACGCCTACACGCTGATCGTCGACGAGCGCCCCGATATCATCCTGCTGGACTGGATGTTGCCCGGCGGCAGCGGCCTCGAGCTGCTGCGCCGACTGAAGCGGGACGGGAATACCGGGGAAGTCCCGGTCATTATGCTGACCGCCAAAACCACCGAAGACAACGTCATCCAGGGCCTGGACGTGGGCGCGGATGATTACCTCACCAAGCCCTTTGCCCCGCGGGAACTGATTGCCCGCATTCGCGCGTTGTTGCGCCGCAGCAGCAGCGGTCTCGCCCAGGGCCGGATGGAAGTTAACGGACTGGTCCTCGACGGTGAGAGCCGGCGCATTTTTGCCGGGGAGAACGCCATCGATATGGGGCCTACCGAGTTCAACCTGCTGCAGTTCTTCATGTCTCACCCCGAACGCGCCTATACCCGCGGCCAGTTGCTGGACCAGGTCTGGGGCGCCAACGTGTATGTGGAGGAGCGCACCGTTGATGTGCATATCCGCCGCCTGCGCAAGGCCCTGCAGACCGCCGACGCCGACTACTCCAGCCTGATACAGACTGTGCGTGGAACCGGCTACCGCTTCTCCTCCCGCGGACTCTAGCAGGAGTTAAACAGCGGTCATGCACTGGTTCACGCCGATATCGCGGATTTTGCTGGTAGTGATGGCCGGCGCTGGCGTCGGCTGGTATTACGGCAATACGCTGGCCGGCGCCAGCGTCGCCGCAGGCGCCGTGTTGCTGTTCTGGTCGCGGCAGATCTGGCTGCTCGAGCGCTGGCTGCGTGACACCTCCCGCCCGCCACCGGACCTCCACGGTATCTGGGGCGCCATCGTCAGTCATGTACACAAACAGCGGCGGGAGGCCAACGCCGCCCAGGAGCGGCTGCAATCCACCGTCGACTACCTGCTGGATTCCTTTGCCGCCATGCGTGACGGGGTGGTAATCGTGGAGAGTGGCGGGGCGATACGCTGGTGTAACGAGGCCGGGCAGCTGCTGCTCGGCCTGCGCTACCCGGATGATGTTGGCCAGGCCATCACCAACCTGGTGCGCGAACCGGCGTTTATCCGCTACCTGGACGCCAGGGAATACGCCGAGCCGCTGGTGTTTGAAGCCGGCGGGTCGACGAAGTCTTTCCTGCAATTGATCGTTACCCGCTTTGCCGGTGGTGACACCCTGCTGTTTATACGCGATGTCAGCGACCGGGTTCGCACCGAACAAATGCGCAGGGACTTTGTCAGCAATGTGTCCCACGAGTTACGCACCCCGCTCACGGTGATCAGCGGTTACCTGGACACCATTCTCGGCGACAGCAGTGCGCTGCCGGCCCCTTACAGCAACGCGCTGCAGCAGATGGCCGTGCAGTCCCATCGCATGGAGTCACTGCTCAAGGACCTGCTCTGGCTGTCGCGAATTGAAACCGCGGAACGCCGGGAGAAGAACGAGTGGGTGGATATGGCTGCCCTGCTGGAAGAGTTGCAGCAGGAGGTCAGCACTATCTATCCGGACAGGCCTTTCAGGCTGGACGTCCAGTGCACGCAACGGGTAAAGGGCGACTACCGCGAGCTGTACAGTGCAGTCTCCAACCTGGTCCTCAACGCCTTCAAATACAGCCCCCGGGGTGGAGAGGTATTTGCTTCCTGGCGCAAGGAAGGGGAGGATTACCGTCTGGATGTCCGCGACCGGGGAATCGGCATCGACCCCGCCCATTTCCCGCGCTTGACGGAGCGGTTTTACCGGGTCGAGGACAGCCGGGCCTCTGCTACCGGGGGCACCGGTCTGGGGCTGGCAATCGTCAAACATGTGGCCGCCAGCCACCGGGCGGAATTAAAGGTTGAGAGCCGCCTCGGTGAGGGCAGTACATTCTCCCTTGTCTTTCCCGCACAGAGCTGAATAGCCAAATAGAGGACGCGACCATGCTGAAGCAAGAAGATTACAAGCAGCACATCTCGGAGAACTACAATAACGAGCTGGAGCAGATTAAAAACCACCTGCTGGAAATGGGTGGCAAAGTGGAAAAACAACTGACTGAAGCACTTGCCGCGCTGATTGCCAGGGATACCGGGGAAGCGGAGGAGATTATCAACCGCGACCACGAGGTCAACGAGATGGAAATGCGCATCGACGACGAGTGTGCCACCATCCTTGCCCGCCGCCAGCCGGCCGCCAGCGACCTGCGGCTGGTGGTCACCGCTATTAAAGTGATTACCGACATCGAGCGGATCGGCGATGAAGCGGCAAAAATCGCCCGCCAGGGTATTCGCCTGGCGGAAGAGAGTGTGTCGCCGACCAATTACATCGAGATCCGCCATATCGGTGCCCACGTGGCTTCCATGCTGCATAAGGCCCTGGACGCCTTTGCCCGGCTGGATATAGACCTGGCGATCGCGGTGATCAGGGAAGATGACGATGTCGACAAGGAATACGGCAGTGCCATGCGCTCCCTGGTCACCTTCATGATGGAGGACCAGCGCAATATCGGCGCGATTCTCAATGAAATGTGGGCCCTGCGCAGTCTCGAGCGCATTGGCGATCACGCCGCCAATATTGCCGAGCACGTGGTATATCTGGTCCGGGGGCTGGACATTCGCCACCAGGATTCGATCGAGGAGATCATTGAGCGGCCTGGCTCCTGAAAAGGAGTAAATCCCAGTATAAACAAACGCTTGCGACTGTCATATTCCCGTAACATTACCGCAATAAACTGGCGGGCAAATGCAGGGGCAAAACTTGCCGAAACCAGTCTCAGGGAGTGTTTCTACGTGAAAAAGCAGATTCTCGGTGCGGTCGCACTGGCCGTTGGATGCAGCAGTATCACCCATGTCCAGGCACAGGGCCGCGACAACGTCAGTATTGTCGGTTCTTCCACTGTCTACCCCTTCGCAACCGTGGTCGCCGAGCGCTTCGGCCGCGCCACCGACTTCAAGGCGCCCAAGATCGAGTCAACCGGCTCCGGTGGCGGACTCAAACTGTTCTGCAAGGGACTCGGCGCCAATACGCCGGATATCACCAATTCATCCCGCCGCATCAAGCAGAGCGAGTACGATGATTGTCAGCAAAACGGGGTCACCGATATCCTCGAGGTGCTGGTGGGCTACGACGGTATTGCCATCGCCAACTCGCGCAATGCGCCACAGATGGCGCTCTCACTCAAAGAGATTTACCTGGCACTGGCGAAGGACCTGCCCGGCGCGGATGGCAAGTTGATTCCCAACCCCTACAAATCGTGGCAGGACATCAACCCGGCACTGCCGGCAACGGCGATTGAGGTTCTGGGCCCGCCGCCCACGTCCGGCACCCGCGACGCCTTCGCCGAACTGGCCCTGGGGGGCGGTGCCAAACAGATCCCGGCACTCAGGGCGCTGTATGACCTGGGTAGCGGCCAGGTCGCCGAGCTGAGGGCCGCAATCGCCGCGCTGGGGCTGCCTGCGGGCATGTATGACGCCCTCGCTGAGCGCAAGGGCAAGGCGCCCTCTGGCAAGGATGTCTTCAAGACCATCGCCTATTCGGTGCGTGAGGATGGCGCCTATATTGAAGCGGGTGAGAACGACAATCTGATTGTACAGAAGCTGGAAGCCAATCCCGATGCCCTGGGCATATTCGGTTACAGTTTCCTGGACGAGAATGGCGACAAGGTACAGGGCTCGCTGATCGATGGCGTGGAACCTGACTTCGACACGATCGCCGATGGTGACTATCCTGTGTCCCGTCCGCTGTATTTTTACGTGAAAATCGCCCATGTGGGCCGCATCCCGGGTATCCAGGAGTACGCCGCTGAATTTGCCTCCGACCGCGCCATGGGTGAGGACGGTTACCTCCCGGAGAAGGGGCTGATCCCCCTGGATGATGAGGAACTGGCGCAGGTACAGGCCGACGTGGCTGCGTTGCAACGACTGGCACTGTAAGGCACCCGTTCGGCCAGGGACTTTCATGCTCTAAACCGTGCGTCGTTCCCGGCGGCGCACATTTTGTTGAAGAATCCACCATGCAGACATCAACTGTGTTTCTCACCTTGCTGGCCCTCTGCGCTGTCAGCTTCTATGTCGGTCGCCATCGTTCCCGCCTGGTGGGCATGGCCGGTGGTGGTCTCACCACGCTGAATTCGCTGCCCAAACACTACGGCTATATGGCCGCGCTGTGGGCGGGCCTGCCAGCCCTGGTCCTGTTCGTGGCCTGGCTGGTGCTGGAATCCACCGTGCTCCGGAACCTGGTGGTGGCGACCCTGCCCGCGGAAGTCCAGGCCATGCCCGCCAGTGAACAGGGTCTGTACTACAACCAGCTGGTGGCGCATGCCCTGGGGAGCGTCGACGCCAGTGTGCTTACCGGGGCCCAGTTGCAGGGCGCTGCCTATTACAATGAACTTGTCGCGACCAGCAGGATGCTCAAGATGCTGCTGGTCACAGTGGTGGCGATACTGGGCGGTGCGCTCGCGGTACTGCGGGTCCGACCCGACTTTCGCGCCCGCAATCACGTTGAGAGCATCTTCACCTGGATGCTGTTCATTTGCTCTTTCATTGCGGTACTGACCACCCTGGGTATTGTCCTGTCGGTGCTGTTCGAGGCTGTTCGCTTTTTCCAGGTCATCGACATCAGCCATTTCCTGTTCGGCCTGCAGTGGAGCCCGCAAATGGCAATTCGCGCCGACCAGGTTGGCGCCTCCGGCTCCTTCGGCTTCGTGCCCCTGCTGGTCGGCACGCTGTTGATTTCCTTCGTGGCCATGCTGATAGCGGTGCCTGTCGGCCTGATGTCGGCGATTTACCTGTCTGAGTACGCCAGCCGCCGATTCCGGGCCGTGACCAAACCGGTGCTGGAAATTCTCGCCGGCGTACCGACCGTGGTATACGGCTTCTTCGCGGCCCTGACCGTGGCTCCCTTCCTGCGCGACCTGGGCGAGAGCCTGGGCCTGTCGGTGGCTTCCGAGAGCGCTCTGGCGGCGGGACTGGTCATGGGCATTATGATCATTCCCTTCGTCATGTCGCTTTCCGACGACATTATCAGTGCCGTTCCGGATTCCATGCGCGAGGCCTCATTGGGCATGGGCGCCACCATGAGCGAAACCATTCGCAAGGTGCTGATGCCCGCAGCCCTGCCGGGCATCGTCGGCGGGATTTTGCTGGCGGTGTCGCGGGCCATTGGCGAAACCATGATTGTAGTGATGGCAGCGGGGCTATCGGCAAAACTGACCATCAATCCGCTGGAAGCGGTGACCACCATTACCGTGCAAATCGTTACCCTGCTGGTGGGTGACCAGGAATTTGACAGTCCCAAGACCCTGGCGGCCTTTGCCCTCGGCCTGGTGCTGTTCTTTGTGACCCTGCTGTTGAATGTCGTCGCCCTGTATGTAGTGCGCAGGTACCGGGAGCAATATGAGTAAGGAAACCTGCAAAAACACCGAGCTGATCCAGGCCTCGCTGAAAAAGCGTTATGCCCGTGAGCGACGGTTTCAGCTGTACGGGCAGCTGGCGGTCCTGGCCGGCTTTGTCTTCCTGTTCATCCTCCTGTTCGACATTGTCAGCAAGGGGACGCCGGCCTTTACCCAGCAGCACCTGAACATCGCCGTGCAGTTTGATGCCGACACACTGGGCCTGGGTGATTCGCCCTCCGCGGAGGATATCTCCCGGGCCAACTTTGCCGCTATCGTCAAACACTCCCTGCGGGAGATGTTCCCGGAGGTGACGAGCCGTCGCGACAAGCGCCAGCTGTATCGGATAGTGAGTATCGGCGCCGAATTCGAGTTGCGCGACAGGGTTCTGGCCGACCCCTCCCTGATCGGGCAGACCCGCGATATCTGGCTGCTGGCCCACTCGGAAGCGGCGGCCTACCTGAAAGGGCAGGTCAGTCGCGATATCCCGGAAGTGGAGCGCAAGCTGAAGAATGTGCAAATGGACTGGCTGGATACCCTGCGCGAGAACGACCGCAGCCGCGGCTCCTTCAATACCCAGTTTTTCAAGTACGGTGACTCCAGGGAGCCGGAGCTGGCGGGTATTCGCGCCGCCCTGCAGGGCACGTTTTTTACCCTGCTGGTGACCTTCCTGCTGGCCTTCCCGATCGGGGTCTGTGCCGCGGTTTATCTCGAGGAGTTTGCGCCGCGCAACCGCCTGACCGACCTGATTGAAATCAACATCAACAATCTGGCGGCGGTGCCGTCGATAGTGTTTGGCCTGCTCGGGCTGGCAGTATTCATCAACTTTTTCGAGCTGCCGCGCTCGGCGCCACTGGTCGGCGGTATCGTGCTGTCTCTGATGACCCTGCCGACCATCATCATTACCTCGCGGGCTGCGATCCAGTCCGTGTCACCCTCGATTCGCCAGGCTGCGCTGGGGGTAGGGGCGTCCAGGCTGCAAACGGTGTTTCACCATGTGTTGCCGGTCGCCATGCCCGGTATTCTCACCGGCTCCATTATTGGCATGGCCCAGGCTCTCGGTGAATCGGCGCCATTGCTGATGATTGGCATGGTGGCTTTCATCATGGACGTGCCCGCGGGCGTCACCGACCCCTCCACGGTATTGCCGGTGCAAATCTACCTCTGGGCCGACAGCCCGGAGCGGGGTTTCACGGAAAAGACCTCAGCCGCCATTATGGTGTTGATGGGTTTCCTTATTCTGATGAATGCGCTGGCCATCTACCTGCGCAAGCGCTTTGAATTAAAATAGGATACAGGTTTAAACATGCAGGGCTCTTTAAAAATGAAGGCATCGGAAGCAACGACCTACGGCACTGTGCCCGCTGAAGCAGCGGGGCTTGATATACACGAGCACACCGATGTCAGCGACTACCGGACCACGGGTACCCCCCTGATCGACAAGCCGAAAATGTCGGCCCGCAATGTCAATGTCTATTACGGCGACAAGCACGCCATTATGGATGTGTCGCTGGATATCGGCGAGAACGAGGTGATCGCGATGATCGGGCCGTCCGGTTGCGGCAAATCCACCTTTTTGCGCTCGCTGAACCGGATGAACGACATCATCCCGATCTGCCGGGTCGAGGGCGACATCAAACTCGATGGCGAGCACATTTACGCTGCCGGCCAGGACACCGTCCTGCTGCGGGCGCGGGTAGGGATGGTATTCCAGAAACCCAACCCCTTTCCGAAGTCCATCTACGAAAACGTCGCCTATGGCCCCAGGATTCACGGCCTGGCCCATAACAAGGCGGAGCTGGACGAGATCGTCGAACAGAGCCTGCGTCGGGCCAGCCTGTGGGACGAGGTCAAGGACCTGCTCGACAAGCCGGGTACCGGTCTCTCCGGCGGACAGCAGCAGCGGCTGTGCATCGCCAGGGCCATCGCAGTCAGCCCGGAAGTGATTCTTATGGACGAACCCTGTTCCGCCCTGGACCCGATTGCCACTGCCCGCATCGAGGAACTGATCGACGAACTCAAGGAGCGTTTCACCATCGCCATCGTCACCCACTCCATGCAGCAGGCGGCGCGAGTGTCACAGCGCACCGCCTACTTCCACCTGGGCAGGCTGATCGAGGTGGGGGACACCAAGCAAATCTTTACCATGCCCGCCCATGAGCTGACCGAGAATTACATTACCGGCCGCTTTGGTTAGGGGCAGACCGCCACGCGGAAAGCCGGCCCGGTCATCGCGGCTGTATTCGGTACTGCTTCCGCAGTATTCTTTGCCAGAAGTGGCACCGCTGTCATAAAAATGACATATGAGTGCCTTATTCTGCGCGCATCTCGTCACAGTAGCGTCATATAAATGTCATCAGGGGGATCACCATGAAAGCAATAAACGCAGCGATACTGGCCACAGCGGTGGCCGGCGCCAGTGCGGGCGCCCAGGCAGCGGTTTCCGATGCGGAGTGGCAACAGTTCAAGGCCGAGTTTGCTGACATGGCCGCCCGGGTGCAGGCGCTGGAGGCGGAAAACGCCCGCCTCAGGGATTCCCGTGTGGTGGAGGAGGACCTGTCGCAGCTGCAGGCCGATGTCAGCACCCTCCAGGCGCGCAGCGAATCGGCCTCCTGGGCGGAGAATATCGCGCTCAAAGGCGACTTCCGCTACCGCTACGAGTCCATCGATGTGGAGAACAGGGACCGCCGGGAACGCAACCGTATCCGCGCCCGCCTGGCGCTGGCGGCGGCCCTGCCCAACAATACCGAGGTGGGTCTGGGGGTGGCGACTGGTGGTGATGATCCGGTATCGACCAACCAGAGCCTTGGCGGCGGCGGCAGCACCAAGGACGTGCGCCTGGACAAGGCCTACTTCCGCTGGAACGCCAGCGAACAGCTGTACCTGCAGGCAGGCAAGTTTTCCAACCCCCTGTACCGACCCCAGAAGAGCGGCCTGTTGTGGGACAGCGACTGGCGGCCGGAAGGCATCAGCGCCGGCTACTCAGCGGACCGTTTGTTCGCCAGCTTCATGGGCAACTGGCTGGAAAGCGACAGCGGCGGCGGCAACGATACCTTCAGCTGGAGCCTCCAGGGTGGCACCCGTCTCACCCTCGGCGAGGCGACCCTGACTGCGGGTATTGCCTATCACGATTTCCCGACGGCGGGGCGCAGTCCGTTTTACGGTGACGATGACGAGCCCGAGTTCTTCGGCAACAGTTCAGTGGGCGAGGTCTACCGCTATGACTACCAGATGATCGAGGTGGGTGGTGACCTGGCCATGAATGTGTTTGATATGCCCCTGGCGGTGTACGCCAACTGGGTTAACAACCAGGACGCGGACGATTACGACACCGGCTGGCTTGTGGGTATCAGCCTCGGCAAGGCCAGCGGCAAGGGCAGCTGGGCAATAGGCTACCAGTACCGGGACCTGGAGGCGGACGCGGTACTGGGCCTGCTCAGCGACTCCGATTTCTCCGGCGGCGGTACCGACGGCAAGGGGCACATTCTGAGCGGCGCCTACGGCATCAACAAACAGTGGTCCCTGGGGCTGACCTGGTTCCTGGACAACGAGGCGGGAGAGAAGAACCTGGCGGACCGCGGCGGGGCCCTCAGCTACGATCGCATCCAGCTGGATACCAAGTTCAAGTACTAGGGCCTGTTCAGAGCGAAAACGGCCCTGGCTGGAGAGCGTGAGAGAGGAACACCGCAGGCGGCAAAATAATGCCACGGAAATATAGCGGTAACGGTTGCATTGCCCGTTTTGTTCCTTATAATGCGCGTCTTCTGGCACGGCCAGAGTGTTGCGTCCCGTTCGTCTAGTGGTCCAGGACCCCGCCCTTTCACGGCGGTAACAGGGGTTCGAACCCCCTACGGGATGCCATATCCAGAAAACCCGGCTTATGCCGGGTTTTTTTATGCCTGCTGAACAGGCCGCCCGGTCTCGGGCAAAGTTGAGGCCGGCGGCTCAGGCGACCCTGATCCAGGTGTCCTCCTCGGGTGGATTGAGCTGGCTGTAGGCGAGGTCGAACTGGCCGCGTAGGCGGCCGGCAAAGGCCGGACCAAGCACCTTGAGGAGGCTATCGAGATAATCGGCCCGCGCACCCGGCGCGGCAATATAGATGTTGCCCCAGTAGTTGCAGGGCAACACCCATTGCTCCAGCCAGTCAGCCATTTGCGCCGGGGTAAAGCGGGGCTCACCTTCCTGGTGGCCTATGCTCACCGCTGATCCGTGTCCCGAGATGAACAGATCCTCCCCCTGGGAGAGGACACCGGTATAGCTGCAGTCCTTGCTGTAGGGCAGGGCGAGGCCGTAGACGGCCCGGGGATAACGCCGGAACAGGTGTTGGACGTGTTCGGCGTTGCTGATGTTGAGGCTGATAATCAAGGGGGCTCCTTATGTGCTGTCAATCCATGGAAAAATCCTGTGACAGGCACAAAGTATCGCCGAGTCGAGGCCCGGCCCTCAATTACATCGGCTTACAGGGAGCCTACCAGGTGGCCCCCGTCCACCGGAATAGTGGCACCGTTGATGAAGCTGCCGGCTTCCGAAGCCAGTAGCAGCAGCGGGCCACTGAGTTCGTCCAGCTCACCCATGCGCCCGGCGGTGGTGGTTTTGAGGTAGTCCTGCCCGCGCTCGGACTCCAGGTAGCCGGCGTTCATCTCGGTGGCAAAGTAGCCGGGACAGAGCGCGTTGACGCGAATCTGTTTCCGCGCCAGTTCCAGGGCCATGGCTTTGGTCATCTGCACCACCGCAGCCTTGGAAATGGCATAGGTGCTTTCGCCAAAACCAACCCGTATGCCGAGAATGGAGGCAATATTGACGATACTGCAGGGGTGGTCGGCGGCGACGTTGCGGCTGGCAACCCCGTGGGCAACCCGCCAGGCGCCTTTCAAGTTGGTCTCCATGACGGCATCCCAGTTGGCTTCGTCCTCCTTGAGGCAGGTCCGGGAACCCGCCACCCCGGCGTTATTGACCAGGATATCGATAGCCCCGGCGTCCTGCTCGGCCGCATCCAGTGCCCGGGTGACGCTGGCAGCGTCGGTGACGTCCATGGCGACCGCGAGGGCATTGCCGCCGGCATCCTTGATCTGCTGCACCAGGCCCTGTAGCTTTTCCCGGCGCCGGGCCGCGGCGACCACGGTGGCACCTGCGCCGGCCAGGGTGCGGGCAAAATGGGCGCCAAGGCCGCTGGAAGCGCCGGTCACCAGGGCCACCTTGCCCTGCAGGTTGAAACGTTGTTCGATGCTTGGGTTCATGCTGGGTATCACTCCTCGGTAAAGCGCTTGATGATCATTTTGCCCAGTGCCATCTGGTGCACCTGGTCCGGGCCGTCCGCCTGGCGGCACCAGCGGGCATAGTTGAACCCTTCAGCCATGCAGTAGTCCTCGGTGAGGCCGCCGGCCCCATGCATTTGCATGCAGCGATCGATGACCTGCTGCATCATCAGCGGCACGCTGGTCTTCGATGCCGCGATCAGGTCCATGGCGCCCTTGGCGCCGACCTCGTCCATCCTGGCACAGGTCTTGAGGACCAGCAGCCGGGCCATCTCGATTTCCGAGTAACAGCGCGAGATGTCCTCGCGCACCGACTGGTGCTGGGACAGCTTGCGACCGAAGGTTTCGCGCTGCTCGGCGCGGGCACAGGCCAGCTCCAGCGAGCGCTGGGCGATGCCGATCAGTCGCATGCAGTGGTGTATGCGGCCCGGGCCAAGCCGTCCCTGGGCGATTTCAAAGCCGCGACCCTCACCCAGCAGGATATTCTCTGCCGGTACCCGTACATTGTCGAAACGCAGTTCCGCGTGGCCCAGCGGCGCATCGTCATAACCCAGGGTGGTCAGGGGCCGCACCAGTTCCAGTCCGGGCGTGTCTTTGGGCACCAGCACCTGGCTTTGCTGCTGGTGCCGGTTGGGGTTGTCCGGGTCGGACTTGCCCATCACGATGAGGATGCGGGTGCGTTCGTACATGGCATTGGTAATGAACCACTTGCGGCCGTTCAACACCCACTCGTCGCCGTCGCGCTCGATGCGCAATTCCACATTGGTGGCATCGGAGCTGGCCACCTGGGGTTCGGTCATGGCGTAGGAAGAGCGGATTTCACCGGCCAGCAGCGGTGCCAGCCAGGCCTGCTGCTGGGCCTCATTGCCGTACTTCATCAGCACTTCCATGTTGCCGGTATCCGGGGCGTTACAGTTGAACACTTCCGGCGACCACAGCACCCGGCCCATTAGCTCGGCGAGGGGGGCGTAATCGAAGTTTGAGAGCCCGTCATGGTCGGCAAAACTGGCCAGTGACGGCGGAATAAACAGGTTCCACAGGCCGGCATCCCGCGCTTTCTGCTTCAATTCATCCATCAGTGGTACTGGCGCCCAGCGATTATCCGCGGCGTGCAGATACCCGGCGTAGGCCGCCTCGTTGGGATAGATATGCTCATCCATGAAGGCCTGCAGGCGTTGCTGTAACTCGACTGATTGCTGACTGAACTGGTACATAAAATCCTCCGGGGTTAAAGCGGCGATGGTAAGGCCAGCCAATAAATCACTCAAATTTATTTCTATAATGAGCTATCATTCATGTGGTTTATATTGAGGCCTGCTGATCATGCGCCTGGACAAGGTCGACCTGAACCTGTTCGTGGTCTTCGACACACTCTACCGGGAGCGGTCGGTAACCCGGGTCGCCCAGCGCCTGCACCTCACCCAGCCGGCGGTATCCAATGCCCTCAATCGCCTGCGCCAGACCTTTGACGACCCCCTGTTCGTGCGCGGCCCCCGGGGGATGCAGCCGACGCCGGTGGCGGACGCGGTAAGCGCCGATATCCAGCGAGCCCTGGCGCTGTTGCAGAAAAGCGTGGGTGGCCAGCACCGCTTTGACCCGGCCGAGTCGGCCAAGGTGTACCGGGTGGGCATGAATGACCTGGCCCAGGGCCTGGTGCTGCCGGGTCTGCAGCGGACGCTTGCCGACCGGGCACCTGGCGTCAGCGTCCACGCGTTCTACCAGGGCCGTGACCTCTCGGTCGAACAGTTGAAAGCCGGCGACCTGGACCTGCTGATCGATGTGCCCCAGCTCAATGCCCGCGAGCTGGAGCAGGTCCAGCTCGGCAGTATCCCCTATCGTCTGGCGCTGTCCGCCACGCATCCGCTGGCCGGAAAAGCCCCGGACATGAGTGACTATCTCGGCGCCGAGCACGTGCATGTGTCGAGCCGGGCCCGGGGCAGGGGGCAGGTCGATCTGGCGCTGCATAATCGCGGCCAGCGCCGCTCGGTGAAAATGCGGGTACAGCACTATGCGGTGGCGGCGGCCATTACCGCCGGCAGTCAACTTTTGTGGACGGCGCCGGCGTCGGCGCTGGATTATCCGGGGCTGGTGGTTTGCGCGTTGCCGTTTGAGGTCGAGCCGCTGGCGCTCAATCTCTACTGGCATCGCAGCGCCGACCAGGACCCGGCGAACGCGTGGATGCGCGAGCTGTTAACCCGGCAGTTTGAGCACGGTCTGTTGAATGTCAGCCGCAGCAGGCCATAATAGCGGCTCCGGAACCAGTTCCAGCCGCAACGAGGACGACGCATGTGGTACGCCATCATTACCCAGGATGTAAAAGACAGCCTTGAGGGCCGCAAGGCCCACCGCCCCGCGCATCTCGAGCGCCTGCAGGAACTGGTGGACCAGGGGCGGCTGCTGATCGCCGGCCCACACCCGGCGGTTGATGCCGAAGACCCGGGCGAGGCGGGCTTTACCGGCAGCCTGATCGTCGCCGATTTTGACTCCCTGGAAGCCGCCCAGGCCTGGGCCGAGGCCGACCCCTACACCGTGGGCGGGGTGACCGAGAAGCTCAAGGTGAAACCCTATAAAAAAGTGCTTCCCTGATTGCCTGAATGTCGCTGCTGAGCTCTTGTTAGCGGGCGGTCGTTCGGGGACAATGTCAGCCAGGCTCACCCGGCATGCAGCGACACTGCCCGCCGTGCGCGTCCCGCTACGAAAACGATGTCATTGTCGCCGCTAACGCGGCGGGGAAGCAGTTTTGTCACAATCCGATCCCGCCGGGGATGCTGAAAATACGATAAATCTCGAGGAGCTGCTTCCCGCGCTTCGGCAGCAGACAACCCGGATATTGCGCTCCACCGGCGAATACGCTTCCGGCATGGCGCGGATTTACGTCGCCATGCGCCCGCTGGCCAGCCTTATCAACCGGCGCGCCGACATCACCGAGCCGGAATTACACAGCGCCCTGGATGCCCTGTTCAGTTCCCTGCAGGATCACCCCCTGACCTCCCAGTTAACCCAGCTGACCCGGCGGCTGCGGGACGACAATATCCTGCCCAATGAGGAGAGCACCGAAAACCTGCTGCGCTTCCTGATGGACCAGGTCACCGCGCGTTCGGTGATTCCCATACCCGAGCAGGTCACCGAGGAGTTCTGGTCGTTCTTCAACGACCTGATGAGCGAACCGGAACTGAAGGGCCTCGGCGAGATCAGCCTGGATGTGGCGCGTATCGTGGTCAATGCCTACGAGCCCCTGCTGGTCGATGTGATCAACCAGCTCAAGCACATGCGCGACAGTAATAATCGTCACCTCAGGGAAATTGTCGGCCAGACCGCTGTGCTCCGTTCTGACCTGGATATCTTCCGCCGGCAGATCGGCG
The DNA here is from genome assembly GCF_003457605.1 of Seongchinamella sediminis. Taxonomy (GTDB): domain Bacteria; phylum Pseudomonadota; class Gammaproteobacteria; order Pseudomonadales; family Halieaceae; genus Halioglobus; species Halioglobus sediminis. The sequence continues at coordinate 1,593 of NZ_QRAN01000003.1, read as the reverse complement.
CGCTGGCCTATATCCGCCAGTTTTTCGACACTGATCCCGAGGACTTCAAGACCCAGGCCGAGATCGTGGCGCAAATGGTGCGCGAATTCGGTCCCTTCTTTATCAAGATGGCGCAGGTGGCTGCCTCCGGTTCCGATTTCCTCCCCGACCAGATCAGCGAGGCGCTGGCAGTTTTCCAGGAGGACGTCGAACCCATGACCCCGGCGGAGGTGGAGCAGGCCTTCCTGGAGAGTTTCGGGGTGCTGCCGGGCAAGCGCTATTACGATTTCGATGCCTCAAAGCCGCTGAAATCCGGCTCCATTGCGTCCGTATACGTGGCCGAGAAACCGGTCCTGAACCGGCGCGGTCGCCAGGAGCTGCAGACGGTGGTGGTCAAGGTGGGCCGTCACAATCTGGAACGCGAGTTCCTGATCGGCAAGACCGTGATCAAGCTGGCGATCCTCAGCAGCCAGTACTGGGCGCCGCATTCCAAGCTGTCGCCCTTTCTTTCTTCCTGGCTGGACCAGGTGGATGTTTTTGTCGAGGGCTTCCGCGCCGAGCTCGACTTCGAGGCCGAGGCCGCAGTGCAGGCGCGCTTTGCTGAACGCGCCGAGTACACCGGCGGCTGGCACGTGCCCCGGGTGTACCAGACCACCCGGCGCATTATCGAAATGGAATACGTCGATGCCGCCCAGGGGCTGGGAACGGCATTCAAGGGCATGGGCAAACGCAAGAGCCTGCGCAGCCGGCGCCGGGTAGGGCGGGCCTTCCTCCATACCGTGATGTCGCACATGTTTATTTACCAGGAGTTCCACGGCGACCTGCACCCGGGCAACCTGCTGGTGGACGCTGACCAGCGGCTGTATTTTATCGACTGGGGCAACAGCGTCGACCTCGCCCCGATCTGGCGCCCGGCGCTGCGCTACCTGCAGGCCATCTTCGCCGCCGACGCCGCGGCCATTACCGACGCCATGATCGGCCTTGGCACCCGTCCTGAGGAGTTACAGGCCAGTCGCGCCACCATGCTCGCCCTGGTGGAAGAGGCGCTTGAGGATGCCCGCCTGCCGCCGCTGGGCATGGACTTTGCCCTGGTGCTGTACCAGGAAGGCGTGGACGGGCTGAAACGGCGCCTGGAACTGGCCATGGGCCTCGGCGCCATCATGAGCCGCCAGGGCATCGTCATCAACAGCGACTACATGCACCTGAGCCGCAGCATAGCCGCCATGCTCGGCTCCTACCTGGGCATTTACAGCGGGGTCTCCCGGCTGGCGCTGGTGCAGGACCTGATGATTGTCATGTGCCGCTTCCCCTCCCTGGAGGGCTATCGCCAGGCCACCGGCTACCGCAAGCGACTGCTGCGCCAGGTGGCGCGGGACTTGCCAGTGGGTCGAGGCGCTCGCAGCCGCCGCGGCAGCAGCGAGCTGCCAGTCACGGCCTGAGCCTGGTCTGAGTGTTTTATCGCAGTCCAGCGAAAGCCTTCTGGAGAAAACCGGACTAGCCTGAAAAATTCACGAAGGGGATAGTAAAACGACGGAAAGATCTTGAAAATAAGGGTGTCGAAGCCATACCAACAAGAAATTCCGCCGTGACAAAATGCTACCAGAATTCGTTCGA
>NZ_QRAN01000029.1 GCF_003457605.1 Seongchinamella sediminis | reverse complement strand
CTCCAACTCCGGAAGGCCTAATATTAATCCTGCGTGGGACATCGGTGTACTCTCCATTAAACGAACTTCGCAAATTCAGTTTAATGAACATCGGTGTCCCCCGTTAATGATGAAGAGCCAAGAACCTCCCTCAACTTTGTGTAATCACTCTTCAACAGCAATGTTGAAATATTCCGAACGCTTCCCAGGCAAGCCGTCTTTGCGGAATCGTGTCCCCCAGATACTAAATACGACCTGCTTCTCGTAAACATGAATACTCATACCTTCAACTTTCAGTCGCACAGTACCCTTGCCAGATTCAATCAGCACAATATCCCCGATCTGTATGCCCAACACGTCCTGACATAGCTCCACGGTCTCCGATTCGAGCTGCTCTCCCCATTGATCCAGGTCTGACTCCAAACTGCGCCAGGCTCGCCGAGCAGTCATAAATGGCCCCTCCTCCCCTGGCGATAAAATCAGCCTATCAATCAGAGCAAGCCGATCGTTCGGCACAGCCCCATCCAGATCATAAGCTGCATCTACCACTCCATGATATATCGCCTGCGCCTCCTTTAACGCCTGCAGCCGTTCCGCATAGGGTTTTATCCCAGATCGAGAAATTTTTCCCGGTAGCCGCTGTTCATTCGCTGGTACCAATTCAATCGGGCAAATATCCTCAAAGATAATCGAGCAGTCTCAAATTGATCCCGAGACCAGGAATTATCCAATTCAGCCCTGGCCCAGACTCCCTAAGATTTGGAAACGTGCTGATCCTGTGCATGACAGGACGAGAACTTCACATCTGTATTGTTTGTAGAAACAGAAAAATACCGTAACACTATATAACCCAATAGCGCGGAGAAAACAGACGCAGAGAGAATTCCGAGTTTTACCCCATAAATGTGCTCTGGACTAAAAGCCAAGTTGGCGATAAATAGTGCCATGGTAAAACCAATCCCCGCCAACAAGCCCCCACCAAGAATCATGCGCCAATTTAAATTGGGCGGCAGCACTGCGATTCGCATTTGAACTGCAAGCCAACTAAATGCAAAAATACCTAGTGGTTTGCCTAACACGAAACCTAGAAATACGGCCATTGTTAGGGGAGAAATAAAGTTTGTTCCTGTGAATGGTATCCCCGCATTAGCAAAGGCAAACAAGGGCATCACAACAAAGCCCACCCAAGGATGAAGCATCATCTCCAAACGCTCTACGGGTGAAAGGGCTTCACGTGCTGCCGCTTCAGCCGTTTTCAAGACCTTACGATCGGGGGTATCACCACTCCAATGATCACCCGGAGGATAAGCTACTACACTGTCCATAATAGTATGCAAGCGTTCATCAGTTATCCATTTTCGAGTTGGGGTCATTAATCCAAGAATGACGCCGGTGACCGTGGGGTGGATACCGGATGCATCAACCGCCAACCATATCAGAGCGCCTACCATAAAAAACAAGACCATACTGCGGATGCCGAGAAATGCCATGACTTTAACGATGATGAACCCGAGTAACGCGAATCCAATGGCTACCCAATTAATGTCACTACCATATCCAACGGCGACAACGATAATGGCACCAATATCATCGACTACAGCGAGCGATAACATGAATACCCTCAAGCCATTAGGGATTCGAGTCCCCAAAAGCGCCAGGCAACCGATCACAAATGCCGTGTCCGTCGCCATAACGGTTCCCCAACCGCGCTGGCCGAGTTCACCATATTGAAAAAAAAGATAAACCAGCGCGGGCACTAGCATTCCGCCTATAGCGGCAGAAATCGATAGTATCGCAAGCCGAGGATTGCGCAATTCTCCCAATACGAGTTCTCGCTTGAGCTCCAGCGCAATTAAAAAGAAAAACAGCGTCATTACCGCGTCATTTATCCACCCATGCAACGAGCGCTCAAACGCGATAGTGCCGATGTTTATTCCAAGCGATACATGCCATAAGCTATTGAACGATTCTCTTAGCGGGGAGTTTGCCAGCGATAATGCCAGTAGGGTGGATAGTAGCAAAACGACACCCGCAGCCGCTTCAACTTTAACAAATCGAGTGATGGGATGAACGACCCAATCAATATGTTCTTTGGGTAATTGCGCTGGATGGCCCCGCCTGTCGCTCGTCGACTCAGGATTGATCTTGTCCACTTTGTACTAATCGAGTCTCGCTCTCGATCTCCATTGCAGGTTTCACATCAGAACGACCGTGTTCAAGCTTTGCATAATTGATAGCATCTTGTAGTTTGCTATATTGGTATTTCTTATAGTGGTAAATATTTATTTTCTCACAAGTAATGCCAAATCTATCAATAAGTACTTTGTCTTCTTTATTCACTTTAATATCCTCAAAATAATTGTTCTCAGGCACATACAGAGGTGGCCCCGGTTCTTTGAACAGCGATACCCGATTCTATAAGTGGATACCTGCCCTTGGTTTAAGCTGCCATGGGTAGTGCGCGCCGGCTGATGTGATGCGCTCTGCAAATAGAGAGCCCTCGCGACGAGGTAGCCAGGCAGGCTGAAATCCAGAGTGCCTCAGAACTGAAAGTCTAAAGCAACTATCAGGTTGCGCCCGGTTTCATTCTGACCAGATCCGTGTACCCGGTAATTCTTATCCAGCAGGTTTTCCAGCGCCAGGTTGATACTCAGGCGCTGATTCACGCTTAATCCCCCGCGCAAGTGCCAAAGCGCATAGCCAGGGGTGCCTCCGGGCGGAATGCGCTGGGTATCTCCCTGGTCGCGTAAGGAAAGCCGGTCTGCTTTTTCCACAGCAATCCACTCAGATTCCAGCCACCAGCCTCGAGGACTGGCACTGTCATAACGCAGGCCGAGACGGTAATTGGTCGGCATCGTACGACTATGATGGTCGTCGACAGCTGGACTACCGACCACCGCTTCAGTGCTGATCCGGCCATCCACCCAGGCAAAATGGGCGAAGGCGCTCCAGCTCTGGTCAAAGGCATAACGGCCCTGGACTTCGACGCCGTAAAGCTTGCCGTCACCCACGTTGGCCTTGGTAACTTCCAACTCCCCCTCAGTATTCACCCGCCCGGTCAGCAAGCGCTGAATCTGGTCCTCAATATCGGTGTAAAACAGGGCGCCTTCCAATTGCAGTCCCGCCTCGCTGCGAAAGCGCGTACCAAGCTCATACTGCAGAAATCGCTCCGGTTGCAGGTCCGGTGCGGGAACTTCAAACTCATTGCTGCGGGCGGAGTCGTAGCGGGTCAGATCCGACAGGTTGGGCGCCCGGAAGCCCTGCGACAGCCCCCCGTACAGGCGCCATTGATCGGGCACGACAGACCAACCGAGGCGCAGGTTGGCAACCGGCTGCGACCAGCTGTCGCGCAGCGATATCGGCGAGCCATCAACGGGGTCACTGACCCGATCTGCCACCACGCGAAAATACGACAGTCGCACACCACTGGTAAGATCTACCCCACCGGGCCAGTAATAGCGATTCTGCAGAAACAGTCCGGCCCAGTCATAGTAGGCATCATCGGCGACCGGCCCCTGCACCGGATTGCGAGTGGACCAACTATCAACCCGGTCCCTGGCCCACTCAGCGCCGGCGCTGAAGGTACCGAAAGTCTCCGTTTCCAGGACCCCGTCCACGGTGAGTCCAATGGTATCCACATCCACTCCCTGGGCATCCCTTCGACCCTCGCTCCTGAGGCGATCCCGGCGCTCTTCCTGGCGCTGGTTGTAGAGCGTCAATTCCCACTGTTCCAGGCCGACAAAGTCGCTGCCCTGCAATCGCACATAGGAAAGTGTGCGGTCTTGATCCAGTTCGCGCTTGAGTTCGCTGCCTGCCGTTGTGCCGGCAAAGGGCACCGCGTGCACGGTCCGGTGAGTTCGCGGCACATCGTCCTGATGCACCTCGCTATGGGCCGCGGTGAGCGTCAGGCTGTCAGCAAGCTGGTAAACAAGCTTCCCGTCCAGCGTCCACTCGTCATAGCCGGTCTCGGGCAGTCGTCCGGAACCAGAGTCGATGTCGCCGAACTCTTTGCGACTGCCGCCGATGAGTAAACCGCCATCAGCACCCATGGGCACATCGGCAAACCCGCTGATAACGCTCGAATGTTCACCCGTACCATAGCGGTAGTGCACTCCGCCCTGCAGGTTTTGAGTATCGAGGTGGGCGCGCGGGGTGCGATTCAGCACATTGACAGTGCCTCCAATCGCGTCGGAACCATACAGCACAGATTTCGGTCCCCTGACGATTTCTGCGCGTTGCACCGCATTGATATCCACTGTTGCCCAGTATTGATTCGGCCCTTCTCGAAACACCGCGTTATTGAGGCGGATACCATCGATAAGAAAAAGATTGCGAAAGCCGGTGAAGCCGCGAATATAAGGCGATCCCTGCCCGTGAGCAGTCTTCTGCACCAGGGTCCCGGGAACTTCACGAAACAGGTCTACAGTGGTACGGAAGTTGGCCTTGCGAATGCGGTCGTCATCAATACGATCGAGGGAGTAAGCCGTATCGAAACGCGGCTCGGCGATGCGATTTGCGGTTACCACGATTTCCTCCGGGAAAACCGGTGCTTGTTCAGCAGCGCAAATGAGGGGACCGATTACCGCGAGCGGTAGCAGAAAAAACCAAAACCATTTCTCGGACCCGTAGTGGGTCTGGGAGCTCGCTACTGGCATTGTCCTTGACTCCTGTAACCGTGTACACATTACTGCAGAGGAAACATAGCACACGAAAATGGAAGAGTTGCAATACAGCATTGCCTGACGCTCTGTTTCCACCGCGTACTTCGTTACCCGGTTGGGTTAGCCGATTACCATGGCACTGTCTCAACAACAGCGATCTTAAGGCAACTACACTACCAGAGCCGGACTGCGGCCGATAAGGATTAGCTATCAGTGCAGGCCGATGGGCGCTACTTCCCGCCTGGCTGTCAACAATTTTTACGTCCGAAGCATACCTCGAGTGATGCGTTTTTGTATGTGCCTGATATTAATATAATTTTTAAAAATTGGCGCGAAATACGCTTACCAAAAAAAGGCAATAATATTTCTTTACGCGGCCAGGCAACATTCCTAATGAATGGCCTCAGGAGGACAACAAGTGAAAACGACAACCAACCTGACTCGATTCAAGGCATTCCTGGCAGCGAGCATGCTGACCCTGCTCGCCAGCGCGGCACATGCCACCCCGATGATCTATATCGATCCCGCATACCAGACAGCATTGGTCGGTGATACCGTCTTCATGGACATTGTCTGGGATGGGTCAGCTGACCCGGAGTATCTTGGCGCATGGGACATCGACATCGCCTTCGATCCCACAGTACTCAGCGCAAACTCAGTCACTTTTTACTCTGCCGTGGATAGTTTCGGCTGTTTCCCCGGCATTTCCTGTGACGTTACTTTTGGCCCAGGCCTTCTCGATATATTCGAATTTTCGTTAGATTCCCCTGCTGATTTAATGGCCAACCAGGATGGCCTTGGGAATATGTTTACTATCGCAACCCTGGCTTTCAATGCTGTCGGCGACGGTCTCTCTCCAGTTAGTTTCGCCGGATCATTGCTCACCTTCGGCGACGAACTGGGCAATGAAATATTCCCGACCCTCGCTGGTGCCAATGTGTGCGTGGGCGCCAGTTGCCCTGACACCTATCAAGGCGTGCCAGAACCGGGCACCATCGCCCTGCTCGCCCTGGGACTTCTGGGTCTCGGCTGGCGGCGGCGTGTAGCGCAGCCGTGATGTAAGGCCGGCAATGGCTTGAAGCAGTTTTTCGCCTGCCTTGGAAACGCTATCGCTTGGCACCAATGCACCGGGTTCAGCTGACATGGCTTCTCACTATACTTCCAACCCAGGGGCCACCCGCTTTGGAACAAGGAGGGCGCTGGTCATCACTGGATCGCTGGCGGCCCTGGGGGTCTGGTTTGTATTGAGCGGGCAATCGCAGGTTCCCGAGGTGGTAGAACCGGGAATCAAAAACCCCATTTTTTCCCATGATGACGCAGCCCCCAAAGCGAACTACCCCACTTACGCAGAGCCCGGGCAGCGGCTGAGCCTCGCTCACCTGCGTCTAACCGGGGTTATGGAGAGTCCCGATCCGGCCGCCAGCATCGCTATCATCGAGCTGCGGGCGGGCGGACAAAAACAGCTCCGGCCAGGTGACACTATTGGCGACCTTACCCTGATGGCTATCGAGCCAGAGAGTGTGTTGCTAAGCAATGGCCAACTCGAGGCCTGGTTGCCGCTGTCGGACGCCGGTTCAGGTGATGCTCCTCCCCTGGACGACAATCAACTGCGCATCCAACTCGACGCCGCACAGGTAAATGCGCTGGAACTCAAGTCCTACCGGCTTGACGGTGAATTGCTTGGCCTGCTGGTTTATCCCGGGGGCGACTCATCTGCATTCATTCAAAGCGGGCTGCAGTCGGGTGATGTGGTAATCGCCATCGACGGCAACAAGGTCACCGCTGATGACCTCCTCTCGCCATTGGCCGAAGACGCTGGCCCCCGGCAGCAGGTGGAGTTGACCATTATGAGGCCTCAGGACTACTACGACAGCACACTGTCGGCACCGTGAGCGATGATCCGGCATCCAGCTGCGTCAAATATTTTTACACTTTCAGCAACCGGCTGTTGCTGGCGACAGAAAACCTCAGGGTTTTCATGGCATTACGCAGATGGGCCTGAAAATTGCGTTTTATTTGGCTGTTGTGCGGGAAATCGAGCCAGTCGAGGGGCTTACCAGCCCCCGACTTTCAGCAACATAGTGGAGAAGTAGGCATGGAGCTTACGGTCTACCTTAAAAGGTGGGTGGCGTTGTCACTGCTGGCCCTCAGTGGCGCCTGCAGCTTCACCATCACTCATCCAGAGCAGGCCAGTGAGTGGCCGGGAGCTACCGCTCCTGGTCAGATTCTGTTTGTCTCCAACCAGGATGGCGATCGGGAAATTTACCTGGCGGGGCCGGACGGACAGGCCCCAGAACAGCTGACCAATAATGAGCGGGATGATTATGAGGCCAGCTGGTCTCCGGATGGCCGCCACATCCTGTTCACCTCCAATCGGGATGGCGGGAATTCAGAGGTCTACTACATGCGCGCCGACGGCAGCCGGCAGCGGAACCTGTCCCGCTGGAGAGGCTATGACGGCCAGCCGTCCTGGTCACCGGACGGCCAATCCATTGTTTTCGTGTCCGACAGGAAGGGACCTCTCCAGCTGTTTTCCCTGGCCATTGATGGCACAAACCCACAGCAACTGACCTTTGATAACGAGGCTGGCCATGACAGTCCGGCATGGTCGCCCGATGGGCAGTTGCTTGCATACCGAAAACTTAATATCAGGGCCAAGGGAGACCTATGGTTACTGGATATGCGCGCTATGCACCACACCCAGCTGACCGACAACCCGAAACATGAAGACGGTAAACCCGCCTGGTCACCCGACAGCACGTCGCTGCTTTACCACTCGCGGCGGCAGCGGGAATACAACATTTACCGCTATGACCTTGTCACCGGTAATGAGCGCCAATTAACAGACCTCCCCGCATCGGACAGTAACCCCGTGTGGTCTGGCGACGGCAGCCAAATCTCGTTTCTTTCCACCCGTGGCCCCTACGGGAGAACACAACTTTTTGTGATGAAAGAAGATGGTTCCGACCCGCGCAGTATTACCGACGGCCAATCACAGGTCGGTGACCCGGTCTGGCTTGACGATGATGGCCACATGCTCCTGGTCCAATGGCAAGGCAATCAATCTGCGAATGTCTGTTCACTGGACCTCGCCACCGGAGAACTCATCCCGCTGGCCCCTGCACAGGGCTTTCAAAGTGAACCAAAACCGGCCCCATTCGCTTCCCGGCACACTGCACAAGCCATGAATTCCCGCTTCAGCACGCGGTACTCAGGAGAGTAAAACATGAAAAAATCACTGTTTAAACAGCGCACCGCCATGATTTCCGCCCTGCTCCTGGCGGGTGCGGCAACGGCGGGTACCACGACCTATACCACGGATGCCGATTTTGACCTGGGCACCCTGAACTCGGTTAATCACGACGCGCCGAATAACGACCAGCTGCAACTCAATGTAGTCGGAGATACCTTCCCGGTCCTGTGGATTGCCAATGCCGGCGAGGACACCATGTCGCGAATAAATACCGACGGCGCTGGCGGGGCGGGCTGCGAGGAAGCTCGCTACCTGACGTCCTATGGCGACCCCAATGCACTGGCAAACCATGGGGCGTTTTCAGGACCCGCTCCCTCGCGTACAGCGGTAGATATCAATGGCAACGTCTACGTGGCCAATCGCAATTTTTCCGGTGGTTTGCGTCCCGAATTGTTGAAGATTGCCGTGGAAGGTGGCGTCGACCGCAACGGCAATGGCGTCATCGATACATCAGTCGATACCAATGGCGACTGTATGATCACGCCAGACGAGATGCTTCCCGTTATCGATGATGGCGATGGTGTTCTTGATATCGACGATTTCCAGGACGAAAGGGTTATCTGGATATCCCGGTTCGGCGATCCCTCCGACCTGGGCCGCTCACTCTGCCTGGGCACTGGCAATACCCTGTGGGCTGGCACCTACAGCGGACGCGAGTACTTCAAGTTTGACCTGGACGGCAACCAGCTGGCGGGCCCCATCACCACCAATGCCACCAACTATGGCTGCGTAGTAGACGCAGGCGGGACATTATGGGGAGCGTCACTGAGTTCAGTACTGGTTGAGCTCGATACCAATACCAACACCTGGACCCAGAATAGAAGCCTGCAAAGCAACTACGGCATAAACTTCGGTAACGACAGGGTATATCTCGGCAGCACCCTGCATGCCTTCAATCCCGCCACTGGAACAACCCAGTTCAGCATCGCCTTCAGCGGCACGGGTGTGGCGGTGGATGGCGACGGGGCAGTGTGGTTCGGAACCCCCACCCTGAGAAAATTTGTCACCTTGCCCTCCGGCGACCTCGACACCACGCCGGCTTGTACGGTAGGCACCCTGGGGGGACGCGGTCCCATCGTAGCAAAGGGCAATCGCATATGGACCATTAACCTGGGCTCCAACTCTATTTCCCAATACGATTCAAACTGCAACTTTATTTCGACGATTCCTGTCGGCCGCTCCCCCTATACCTACAGCGACGCTTCCGGCTTTGCAGCACGAAACCAAACCGATCCGTCTGGCATCTGGACCGTTATCAACGATGGCGGGGCGCTGGGAACTGGCTGGGACAGCATCAGCTGGAACAACGAGCCCGAGGGCTTTATTCCCGCGGGCGCGAGTATCGAAGTGGAAGCAAGAGCCGCCGACGTGGCTGCCGACCTGGGCTTACAGGCCTACATCCCGGTAACCAACGGCGCTACAGGTCTGGGGCTTGCAGGTCAGTTTATCCAGATCAGGACCGTACTGCGCCCCGATGCTGCTGGCGAATCCCCGATATTGTCAGACCTCGTCGTTGCAACTGCGGCTACCGCCAGCTGTGACAACAACGGTGATGGCGAAGTGGACATGACCGACATCATGAATATCAACAGCAACAGAAATGTCACTGTGCCGCCCGCCGACCCGATTCTGGATATCGACGGAAACGGTATCGTCAATGTCCTGGATGCCAGGATTTGCGTCCTGCAATGCACCAACCCGCGCTGTGCGATTAGCCCGTAGGATAGATATTAGACAGGCGCCTCTGCCAGCGCTTGCGGAGTAAAACGCCCCGCAGCTACCAATGTCGGTAAGCGCCTGTAAGCAAGTGCAGTAGCGTGGTGGAACTTAGGCTAGCGTACGCTAGCCTTTGTATCAGCAGCTGACTATCGATACAGACCAGCAGAAAGCCAGCGCCCAGGAGCCGCCCTGGTAAGTTCAGCCCCCTACCCTATTTAGAACCCATCCAAATTCTACACATTTCGCCAGGTTTTGGTGGCTTTACTTTTTCCATCAATCTACATTCGACCCCCTACAAGGACGCAGGACAAGGGAAAACGGGTGAAACGGTTTGACCTAACCTTCAAGGGAGACATACTCCCCGATCACGAACCCGACCAGGTACGGCATGGTTTTGCCGAGCTGTTCCGTATCCGTGATCCGCTGGTGCTGGATGAGTTGTTTTCCGGCGATGCCTTCGTTTTGCGCAGCAACCTGGACCGCAAGGCTGCAGCGGATTACTACCGCCGCATAACCGATCTTGGCGGGGTGGCCCAGCTGGTCCCCAGCGATCGGCCAGCAGCCAATTCAACGTCCTCTGCCCCGGAGATATTTACCCGGGTATCGACCCCGGATCCGGCTGCCCTGCACTTCCCGCGACGGGGAGAAATCATCTCGGTGCCATCGCGCCGGGAACCGCCCCCCGAACCCATCGCAAAAGCGCACGATCCCGAGTCCGAACCCGAGCCCGAAGCGCTCCTGGAAACCGTCACGGACCAGCTGGCCAGTGAACCACCGAAAGAGCAAGTCCTGGCCAGGCTGCGTTCACTGCGACACGACGCCGAGGCCGCACTCGCCAGCCGGGTCGAGCAATTGCAGCAGATGCAGGACGAGATCAAAAGCGAAACCAGCGCTGCCCTGGAGCAGATCAAGCTCCAGCGCGAGGAAGTATTGCTGGCCAGCCAGGACGAATTCAGCCGCCTGCAGGCGCTGGAGGCGCAGAGCCGCGAAAAGCTGGAACAGGGCATGGCCGCTCTCGGCGAGGAGGAACAGGCGCAGCAGCGCCAGCTGGAGCAGCAAACCAAGCACGCAGACGACGAAGCGCGCAGCCGGATCGCCGCATCGCAATCCGCCGCCGAGCAGTTGCACCTGGACCGGGACAGCTGCCAGCGTGAGGCAGAAAACAACATCGCCCAACTGGAAGCGCAGATTGCTGCCGTCAGGGAACAGGTGCTCAGGGATGTCGCCGAATTCGACCAGTTGATCGCCGCTGCGGAGCAGGCCCGCGACCAGGAGGCCAAAGCGCTCGAGACCCGGCTGGAGTCAGTGCAGCAGGACTATGACCAGGCACTGGGCCACCTGCAGGCCCGGCGCCAGGAACACGAGCAGCAGCTCGAATCCGAGCTGGAGGAAATACGCACCCTGCGCGAGCAAACCGAACACGATCGAGAGGACAAGCTTACTGAACTGTGGGAACGGGAAGAGCGTGCCCAGCACGACGCCCAGGAACGCCTCAGGCAACTGGAAGAAACCCGCAAGCGCCAGCTGGAGGCCCTCGAGCAACGTCTTGCCCGGCTGAAACTCGAGGAAGAGAAACTGACGTCCCAGCCCTGAGCCAGCCCACTGGACCAAACCGGTTCATACCCGCTCCACCAGCATTTTCGGCTGGCGGATAAGTCCCTCCCGCAGCTAAACTGTCTCCCTCGCACACTACCGGGACAATACTGTGGATATGGAAATGGACGCACTAAAAGACTTCGCGCAGACATTTGTCGAAGTCAGTGCCCTGCTATTCACGGTTGCCGGTGGCATACTGATTCTGGCCATCGCCTGGATGTATTTCGTCGATGTCACCCAGACCTCCCAGACCATCCGTCGCAACTACCCGGTTATCGGCCGTTTTCGCTATTTCTTCGAGCACATGGGCGAGTTTTTCCGTCAGTATTTTTTCGCCCTGGACCGGGAGGAACTGCCCTTTAACCGGGCCCAGCGCTCCTGGATCTACCGCGCCGCCAAGAACCTGGACGCCACCGTCGCCTTTGGTTCCACCCACCCACTCAACCAGCCGGGGGACTACATATTCCTCAACGACCTGTTCCCGCCACTGGACGAGGAACTGGGGCCACGCAGTTCCATCGACTTCGGCCACGGCTTCGCCCAGACCCCCTACTCGACCACCGCGTTTTTCAATATTTCGGCGATGAGTTTTGGCGCCCTGTCGGCCCCCGCGATCACCGCCCTGTCCTCGGGTGCCCGCAAGGCGGGTATCTGGCTCAATACCGGCGAGGGCGGCATCTCTCCCTACCACCTGCAGGGGGGCTGCGACATCGTGTTCCAGATCGGCACCGCCAAGTACGGGGTGCGCGATGCCAGCGGCAATCTCAGCGACGCCAGGCTGCAGGCTCTGGCCGCTCACGAGCAGGTGAGGATGTTTGAAATAAAGCTGTCCCAGGGCGCCAAACCCGGCAAGGGCGGCATTCTGCCCGGGGCCAAGGTCACTGCGGTGATTGCCAGCACCCGCGGGATTCCCGAGGGCGTGGACTCTATCAGCCCCAACCGGCACCCGGATATCAGCTCCCTGGATGAGCTGCTGGACATGATTCACCGGGTCCGGCAGGTCACCGGTAAACCCACCGGCATCAAGGCCGTTATCGGCCAGTCGCTGTGGCTGGACGAGTTCTGCCAGAAAATACACCAGCGGGGCCTGGACTATGCCCCCGATTTCATCACCATCGACAGCGCCGATGGCGGCTCCGGCGCCGCCCCCCAGAGCCTGATCGACTATATGGGCCTGCCCCTGAACCGCAGCCTGCCGCTGGTGGTCAACAAGCTGGTGGAATACGGGCTGCGGGAGCGGATCAAGGTGATCTGCTCGGGTAAAATGATCAATCCTTCCGGCGTGGCAGCGGCGCTCTGCCTGGGGGCGGATTGCGTCAATTCAGCCCGTGGGTTCATGTTTGCCCTCGGCTGCGTCCAGTCCCTGCAGTGCAACCGGAACACCTGCCCCACCGGTATCACCACCCACGACGAAGATCTGCAGCACGGCCTGGTACCCGAGGACAAGGCCGAGCGCGTGGCCCATTACGCCCACAACCTGATGCACGAGGTGGAGGTGATAGCCCATTCCTGCGGCGTGGCGGAACCGGCCTTGCTGCGCCGGGACAACGCCCAGATCATCAACGAGATGGGTAGCCCGGAATCGATGGTGGACCTGTATCCGGAGGCGCAAACCTTGCCCCAGTATCGTAAAAGCCACTGAGTACAGGAAATCAGTTGCATGGTCTGGGGGACTGCTTGGATGAGAAAGTAACTGTATTTGAACATTGATCCGGCCGTTCCCGGTATCGGCTTAAAAACCGATCTTCGGCACTATGGCAAGATCCTCCGCCGGGCTTGCCCTGGCAATAGCCGCCCTGGCCTCGCCCCAACCTTCACAGCGGGACTTCCCTCGCTGGCCGCGAACCAGGTTCAGCAGGCCCTTGCAGCGGGCATACAGGTAGAAGAAAGACAACACGCCTTGCCGCTGACGCTCGGATAAGGGTTCGCTGGCACAAATCAGCTTATCGTCGTACATAAACCGTTCGGACAGGCCCACTGCACCCCAGGCTGGCATCTGCACGCGCGTACCGGCTGCCATACGAGGCCCCAGCACTACCGCGTCCAGGTAGTCTCCCTCACCGCCGATGTGGCTGTGAACCGAACCGTAGTTGAAGGGACAGGGAACAGGTGAGACGAAATCTATATGGCCGTTACTGCCCCGCTTGAGGAAGCTACCCCTGGGGATTTCGATGGTGACTTCCACCACGGGCGGGGAAGCTTCATTTACGCCGTCAGTTCGCCTCTGCATGTCCTGTTCCGGGGTACGGGAAACCTATAGACCCATTATGCGCGTCCGACAGCAGAGTGAAAGCAGCAAGCGGGCATCACTGCACCGGAACCAGTTCCCAAAATAGCCAATCACCGGTTTGCATAGCTTCGTGCGGCCTATATCATGGCAGGTTAACCAATCCCCGGGACAGAATGGGCGAATGCCCCGCTGCCAAACCGACCATGAAAGTGCTAGTGACAGGCGCCGCCGGTTTCATCGGCTTCCATACCTCCAGAAAATTGCTCGAACGTGGTGACGAGGTTGTCGGGCTGGACAACCTCAATGATTACTACGATGTCAATCTGAAGCTGAGCCGGTTGGCGCTTATTGAAAACCACGCCGGGTTTACCTTCAGCAAAACCGACCTTACCGACCGGGCGGCGATGGAAGCCCTGTTCGCGGATCACCGCTTTGACGCGGTCATCAACCTGGCTGCCCAGGCGGGAGTCCGCTATTCGCTGGAGAATCCCCGCGCCTACGTCGACAGCAATATCGTCGGCTTTACCAACGTGCTGGAATGTTGCCGCCACCAGAAGATTGGCCACCTGGTATACGCTTCGAGCAGTTCAGTGTACGGCCTCAATACCACCATGCCCTTTTCGGTGCACGACAACGTGGACCACCCGATTTCACTGTACGCCGCGAGCAAAAAGTCCAATGAGTTGATGGCCCATACCTACTCGCATCTCTACGGACTGCCAACGACAGGGCTGCGTTTCTTTACCGTCTATGGCCCCTGGGGAAGACCGGACATGGCGCTGTTCCTCTTCACCCGGGCCATTCTGCAGGGCGAGCCGATCAAGGTATTCAATAACGGCGATATGCTCCGGGATTTCACCTATATCGATGACATTGTCGAGGGCGTGGTCAGGCTTCTGGACAAGCCCGCCACCCCCAACCCCGACTGGGACAGCAACAAGCCCGACCCCGGCACCAGCCCGGCCCCCTATCAGCTGTTTAACATCGGTAACAATAATCCGGTAAGGCTGCTGGATTTCATCGCTGCGATCGAAAAAGCACTGGGTAAAACTGCAGACAAGCAGATGCTGCCCATCCAGCCGGGAGACGTTGCCGCAACGTATGCCAACGTCGATGACCTGGAGGACTATGTCGGCTACCGGCCGGCAACACCCACCGGGCAGGGTATCGCGAATTTCGTGGACTGGTACCTCGAATACCAGGCATAGGAGAACAGTATGAACGTGGTAATGGTGGGCGCCGGCTACGTGGGCCTGGTATCCGGGGCCTGTTTCGCCGAGTTCGGCGCCAGTGTCACCTGTATCGACCAGGATGAAGCGCGCATTCAGGCCTTACAAAAGGGCAAGATCCCCATCTACGAGCCCGGCCTGGAGAAACTGGTCCAGCAGGGAGTAGAGTCTGGTCGCCTGAACTTCTCAACCGAGCTGGGGCCTGCGGTGGCGGACGCTGACCTGGTCTTTATCGCCGTGGGCACCCCGACCCGGCGCGGAGACGGCCATGCGGATCTTAAATATGTTTATGCGGCGGCAGCCGAAATAGGCGAGCATCTCCAGGGCTATACCGTCATTGTCGACAAGTCGACGGTACCCGTGGGAACGGCGCGAGAGGTCCGCCGGGTGCTCAGTAAGGTAAACCCGACTGCCGATTTCGACGTGGCCTCCAACCCCGAGTTCCTGCGCGAGGGGTCTGCCATCAGCGACTTCATGCGACCTGACCGGGTGGTGATCGGCGTCGAATCCGAGCGTGCGGAGCAGCTGCTGCGCGAGCTCTACCGCCCCCTCAACCTGATCGAGGCCCCCATTCTCGCCACCAGCCTGGAAAGCGCGGAACTGATCAAATACGCGGCAAATGCATTCCTGGCGACCAAGGTCAGCTTCATCAACGAGATATCCCAGCTATGCGAGAAAACCGGGGCCGATGTCCATGCCGTGGCCAAGGGCATGGGCCTGGACGGACGTATCGGCAAGAAGTTTCTCCACGCCGGGCCCGGGTATGGTGGTTCCTGTTTTCCCAAGGACACCCAGGCCCTCATTCGTATGGCCCAGGAACATGGGGCATCAAGCCGCATCGTCGAGGCGGTTGTAGAGGTAAACGCCTCCCAGAAAGCGCGCATGGTGGCCAAGATCCGCGAGGCCCTGGGCGGCTCGGAGGCCGACAAAACCATTGCGGTGCTGGGGCTCACCTTCAAGCCGGGCACCGACGACATGCGCGACGCACCCTCCCTGGCGATTCTGCCTGCCCTGGCCGACCGGGGAGCGCTCATCAGGGCACATGATCCGGAGGGCATGAAAGAGGCACGGCCATTGCTGCCGGATGCCGTGCAACTGGTCGATTCCGTGGAGGACGCGATTACTGGCGCAGACGCACTGGTGCTGATGACCGAATGGAACCAGTATCGCGGCCTCAACCTGGATCAGGTCAGGTCACTGATGAAGGGCAAGGTGCTGGTAGACCTGCGCAATATTTACGAGAGAGAAACGGTTGAAGCCAAGGGTTTTACCTACTCCTGCGTCGGCCGCTAACTCGAGGTATCGAGCAAGGCCCATTGTAAACCCGGTATTTGTCTGCAAAGCTTTTGCCATTGGCATGAATGTCAGGTAAAAACAGCTCATGGAAGACATCTTCTACAACTTGCAAGCAGAGCCCTTCCGGCTGAGTCCGGACCACCGCTTCTGCTACGATCACAAGTGCTATGCCAAGGCACGCGCCTATATGGCCTATGCATTCATGCGCGCCGAAGGCTTTGTCATGATCACTGGCCGTCCCGGCACCGGCAAGACCACGCTGATTGGCGAACTCATCGAGAGCCTCGCCGATGAAAATGTAAAGACCGCCAACCTGGTGTGCACCCAGTTGCATGCAGACGACCTGCTGAAAGTAGCCGCCTATGACTTCGGGGTGGATCACCGCATTGTCGAGAAAGGCGAGTTGCTCCAGCATCTGGGCCTGCTCCTGCGCCGCTGGCATCGCGAGGGAAGCCGCGCCCTGCTCATTGTCGACGAGGCCCAGGACCTCTCCGAATCCGCCATGGAGGAGCTGCGCCTGCTGACCAATATCCAGGAGAACGGTAAGCCGCTACTGCAGATTTTTCTCCTGGGGCAACCCGAGTTGCGCGACCTGGTGTTGAGCCCGGCGCTGGAACAGGTACATCAACGCATAGTGGCAGCAAGTCACCTCAATGCCCTGGAACAGGAGGAGACGGAAGCCTACATCATCCACCGCCTGAACAAGGTTGGCTGGCAGGGTGACCCGGCCCTCAGCAAGGCGATTTACCCGCTGATTCACAAGTTCAGCGAGGGCATACCGCGCAGAATCAACCTGATCTGCAGCCGCTTGTTCTTGCACGGCACGGTGGAACAGCGGCATCAACTTGGCGCCGCTGAACTGCGCGAGGTTATCGAGGAGCTACAGGCCGAGAACCTGGCCGCCGGGACTGAGCTGTCCAGGGAAGACTTTGAAGTTGAGGACGAGTTCGAACCATTCAGCCCGGCGACAGTTGCCCCCCCCTCCCCTGAGGATTCTTCGGCAAACGAAACCGGGATGGACGAGCCGCCGCAGGGAGCCAGCCCGCAAACATCCGAGCCCACCGAGGCTGAAGTAAAGCCCTATCTCCACGCCGTAGGTGATGACGTGGTTCTGGAATTTGATACAGCCACCGGTAACCAAATATCCGATACCGAAAAAAAAAAGATGACGTAGTTGCCCTGCGACAGACAGCGCAGGAACCGCGCAAGCCCACCCTGTCACCACCGATCAAGCCGAAAACGCAAGCAAAGCAAGCTCCGCGAAAGGCCGCTAACCAACGCTCTGGCCAGAATACTGTGCCGTCGCGCAGGCAGGCCAAGCAAAAAACTCGCCGCAACAAAAGCCTGTTAACCGCTGTTATCCTCAGCCTGCTTATCCTGTTGCTCTTACCGGGACTGTGGCTCAGTTACGATCGCGGCCTTGACAGCCTCGATGCCTGGCGCGATCAGTTAGGCAAATGGCAGCTCTCAATAGAGGCGCTGCTGCACTCGGATGATAAGGCGCGCAATACCGGGGCACGCGAGGTTAATGGCAACCGGGGGAGCCCGGCAACTGAGCCGCTTAGAAGAAGTGAAACTAGCGGCGACTCCGCGTTGGCACCCAAAACTTCCTTTGCAACCGAAGACGCTGTGGCGTCTGAGGCAAGCAGTACTGCGCCTGCAGCAGAAGCCGGGTCGCCTCCCCTGCCTGAAAATGCAGTCTCCGCAGAACCGCCGAGGCCTGAACTCAGTGCGGCCCAGCCTCAAATCGATCAGCCCGTCGCCGAGTCAGCAGCCCTGCCCGCATCAACCGTGGCCACAGTGCCCCCGGCCGAGGTAGATAACGGCATTGCACCCACTAACTTACAAATCATCTTCGACTTTGATAGTGCTGAGCTGTCTGCCAGCGCAAAAGCAAACCTGGACGAGGTGGCGAGCGAGTTCATCGCCGCTGGCCCAGGCAGGATCAGGGTCATGGGATATGCCGACAATCGAGGCGACCAAAACTACAACATTGATCTATCACAACGACGGGCAAATGCGGTTGCGCAGTACCTGGTCGGGAGCGGTGTAGACTCAACCTTCCTCGAGGTCCAGGGCCTGGGGATATTTGACGCGGCAGACGCCAGGCAGACAGAAACAGACCCTCCGGACATTAGCGGCCGGGTTGTTCAATTGCATGTACAGTTCGACAGCACTGCTTGGCGATAAACGCGCTAACCACTGCCCGTCCGGAAATTTACACTTTCGTCAGCCCTGCAAACGCTTGAGCAACTGGGCCGCCTCCTCCCTTTCGGGGAAGTCCGGCGCGCCTTCAACAAGCAGTTCCTCTAGCAAGGCAATTGCCTGATGTTTCTCGCCAAGACTGGCCCCTATCATGGCCTTGTGATAGCGCATGGACGGATTTTCAGGCGCGCCGATCAAGGCCCGCTCGATGTTGCGGTAGGCCGCGCGGTTTTCGCCGTTGAGATGCTCGATAACCGCCAGGGTATCGAGCACTTCGGGGCGCTCGGGGGCTGCCCGCGCGGCCCGGCGAATGTACTCCAGCGCCTGGGCAGGCTCGTCCTGTCGCAGGTTCCAGGCGAGGTTGTTCAGCGCCATCACATTGGCCGGGGCCCGTTCCACCACGGCGAGAAACTGTTTCTGGGCAGCGGGAACGTCGTTCGCCAGTTGCAGGTCGTTTCCCAGGGCGAGTCTGGCGGCAACGTCGTCAGGATGGTCGTCGACCCATTGCTGCATCAGTTGCATAGCGGCCTCCGCTTTGCCCGCACGCTTCTGGTAGGACACCAGTTCCAGCAGCGTCTGGGTTGACGGGGCCGTCTCAAACGCGCGGGTGGCCAATTGAACTGCCCCGCCGGTGTCTTCCGCCCGCAGTGCGGCAATGGCGCTCAGACGCAGGACCTCCGCGGCGCCAGGCGCCAGCTGCTGCAGTGCCTGCAGGTGTTGGTCAAAATCCTCTGGCCGCTGTTCTGCCAGGGCCAGCCTGGCCAGTGCAACCACCGTGGGAATATGCTTGTTATCAAGCCGGTACGCCTCGCGCAGTTCCCGCTGTGCTTTGTCCTGGTCCCCCGAGCGACCCGCGGCTACAGCCAGTAAATAGTGATAATGGGCAGTCTCCGGATTGGTAGCAATCAACTGCTCCAGGCTCGCCCGGGCAATGTCGTGTTCCTTGCCTGATAACTGTGCCATCGCCGTGAGTTCCAGCACGGGGCGAGAGCGACGCTGCAGTTCGTCCAGATCGGCAAACAGCGGGGTGACCTGCGCGGTTTTTCCGGACCCAAGGTAGTAGCGGGCCAACATCAGTCGCGGTTGCAGCACGGACGGATGTTTATCGATAGCCCAGGTAAGCCAGCGCACCATGGCTTCTTCATTCTTTTCCCTGGCCTCCAGTGCCGCCAATGCCAGCAGCGTGGGCAGGTTATAGGCATGATGCTCGAGTATGTTCTGGTAATGCTGGCGGGCGGCTTTGTTGTCACCCTCTGCCAGGGCCATTTCTGCCAGGCTCAGGTGGGCAGAGGGATCACCGGGTTCAAACCTGAGCGCCTTGTCGAACGCTTCCCGGGCCTGATCTGACTGGCCTGCCGCCATGTAAACCCGGCCCAGGACGTTATAAGGGGCCACCTCGCCTATATGGCGGCGCTGGTAGGCCCTGGCAGCCTCAATGGCTCCTTCGTAATCCTGCTTCTGCAGTTGGTTGAGGACCAGCAGAATATCCGCCTGCTGAAATTCCGGGTTGATATCAAGCGCGGTTTCCAGGTGACCGCTGGCCTCATCGCCTTTGCCGGAGAGCATCAGCCCCGCCCCCAAACGCATCTGGGCCACGGGCGAGTCAGGCTGCAAGGCGGCTATGCGCGCCAGAAGATCCATCCCCTGGTCGGTCTGTCCCTCCAGCAACAGGGCATTGGCCATGATATTCAGCGCCTCCACATCTTCCGGATTGGCGTCGAGAACCGGCTGGATCGTTTCCCGGGCCTGCCGGGGCTCCCGCTGCTGCAGGTTCAGCGTGGCAAGCAGTTTCCGGCCCGCGATATTGTCCGGCACCTGGCTGACAAAGCGCCTGGCAAACTGCAAGGCCCGGTCAGCGTTGCCCTCTATCAGGTGGGCGCTGGCGAGATAGAAAAGGACCAGTGGATATTGATTCGCAACCGGCTCGGCGAGAGACAGGGCCGTGACGGCCCCGGGGTAGTCTTTGTTCTGGTAGTGGAGCAAACCCTGCACGTAGTTTGCGACCGGATTCTGCGGCGCTACACGCAGAAGCTCGTCAACATCAGACTGCGCGGCTGCATAATCCTGCAACTGGATATTGATCAGTGCTCGTTTCACCCGGTCACTGAGAGCGAGGCGCGCATGCTTGATGGTCTCGGTATAGGCCTCGCGTGCGGCTTGCAACTCCTGAAGCTGCATCAGGACGTCGCCTTTCAGCCTCCAGGCATCGACATTGCTACTATCGCTCTCCAGGATTTCCTCGAGGACGATCAGTGAGCCGGTCGCATCACCCTGGCTTGCAAACAGGCGGGCCTCTGCCAATCTGGCGGGAATGGAGGACGGGTTGTTTGCCAGCGCCAGCGCCACTTTTTTACCGGCTTCCTCCACATTGCCCCGTGCCAACTCAGCCAGCGCCTGGCTGGCCAACAGATCAGCGGCCGGTATGGGTGCCAGCGTCTTGTCATCCAGCCCCAATACGTCATCGAACTTGCCCTGCGCCAGCCAGGCCTGTGCCAGTGCAGGATAGATATCATCAAGCTGCCACCCCAGTGCCTGGGCACGCTGTAACTCCTTCTCCGCGGACGGGAAATCGCCCTGGTCAAGGTACAACTTACCCAGCAGCCAGCGAGCTTCCGCCGCATTGGCATCCAGGCGCAGAGCATTCTTGAGTTCGATGGTGGCGGCATTATAGTCAGCGCTCGTCAGGTGCTCCCTGGCGCTCGAGATGTACTGTTCCGCCGACTCACTGCCACCACAAGCTATCAACGCAATCAGCATCCAGCCTAATAATATGTTGCGCATGGGCACTCCGTTCAGCTTGTTGTCCCGGGCCTCTGCGCCCATCGCTTGAAGATGGTCAAGGACCCGGTCTGTATGCCCATGTTACAAGGTATCGGGTGGTAGACAAGGAACCAGCTCACGAATAGAGCAGATTAGGGAGGCGCGCCAGCCGACGAACAATCCATTTGCTACCGGTAGCGGTAAAGTTATAGGTCGCAAATTTCTTGCCATGACAGGCAGACCGGCCCTCGCTCCAGGGGCCGACACCTCGAGGTACGGGTCGTTGCCAGCAGATGTCTGCTCTAAGAGGGCCGACGAAAAATCCTGAGTGCCCCCAGCCCAAGACCGACCAGTACAAGCGTTCCCGGAAGCGGTATGCGCCCTTCACCGCCAGACCGCGTTGAATCAACCAACCGGCCATAGATAGACGCATGACTCAATCCGGGTGCCTGTCCGCCATTGTTGGACCACGTGACTTCGAATAAACCGTCGCCGGACAGCGGGTCGCTGCTGAAGTCGATCGATTCGAACAGATAGGCGCCCCAGTTACCAGCGGCCTTGGATACGAAAACAAAATCCATGCTCAGGGGCAGGCCCGGCGAACCTGTCTCACTCCAGGAGAGCTCGAAGCTCCCTGAGGTGGCACCCAACTGAGCCGTTAACTCGAAGGTCACGCCAAAAAACGCTGACGCAGACTCACCGGTTTTGTCGAGTAAGGACCAGGCGTCACCGGCAAAGCCGCCGTTCAGCGCATTGATGGCCGAGAGACTATCGTTGCCCCCAAGTAACTGGGCTGCATCGGCGTACTGGTAATCGCCCGGGAGGACGCGAAAGACAACGTCATTGACCCCGAAATCATCGTCTATGGGTGGGAGTTCGATGAGAGAGGCATTGGCGCTCGTTGCCACCAATCCGCCGACGATAACTGCCCCGAAGCTTTTCAACAGATTCTGCAAAATCACCACGTTATTCACACTAAGAAGCAACGCTTCATTCCCTGTATTTTACGCATTGAGTGGATCGGTCGTTTAATACTCAATGGACTAAAAACCGAGCCACATATATCCTGTCAGAAATACAGCAAGTAACATGCCAGATTCTATATTCTGTTATTTAACTGCTAGTTAGCAGAATCCGCCAAAAAATGAGTTACCACTAGTGTAAGTTATGCTGACACCGTCTTGGTAATTTTTGTGAGCCAGTTCACAAAAGCAGGTCGAACAGAGTAAAAAAAGCTGACACACCCCGCGCCAGCTCCCGGCCTTGCGTGGGGCGCTTAACTGCGCCCCAGTAGCAGTTCCAGTTTCACCATGCAGGCAAACACCATCAAGCCCGTTCCCACCATAAACAGGGTCGTGGCTTCAAAGGCTGCCATATGATACACGCCGGTAAGCCGCGCCAGACCGGCGACCAGGCAGATAAGCGCGCCTGCCACGCCGGCCCCCTGCCCCAGATACGTCATAAACTGCTTCATCAGCCTCTCCTTCAGTGGATTTGTTGTTCCGGTTCAATACCAGCGTATTCAATCGAGCACTAACCTGATGTGGTTGCTATAGGCCAGGTAATCAGGTTCGCCATCCCGTTGCAGGCGCACGCGAGCGCGCACTGTACAGCTTTCGCCGTCGCGCCCCGTCTGCAACAGCGGCATGGTTGCCGTGGCGGTTGTTTCCGCGGGCGGTATCCACTGCCGGGTCAGGCTCTCGGCCGCGCCGAGCTTGCAACTGCCGATAAATTCCGCCGACAAAGGCTTGCCGGCACTGCCCGGCCCCCGCTCGATGGCCAGGGACAGTACCGCCTCCTCCTCGCTGCCGGTAAGGTAGACGGTGGCCCCCGGGTAAGCGGCATTTCCCTCCAGCCCCTCCATATGCACAGAAAACCACAGCTGATCCAGAATGCGACCATGATCCGCCCAGAAGGTGCCCGCATTCAACGCTGCCAGCACGCCGCGGTAACTTCGCTCAGGCACCGCCAGGTGCGTGCGGGTGAACGCACAGGGGGGTCTGTCGATATCTTCATCGTGAAAATCTGACGAACCCAGTGCGCCCCAGATGTCATGGCCGTGGGAGAGCAATTGATCCCATACTCCGCCAATTTCCGCCACCACAGGATCCCAGCGGTCCTGGGTGAACAATGGTGCCTGGTAGTCGCCAATCACCTTGCCGTTCTGGTGTCCTGGCGCCCCTTCCAGCGCGGCAAAAATGCGTTCGTTGGCATTCCAATTGCTCACATCCTCGAAGTTCTGCCAGATATCGGGATCCTGTTTCGCGGGGTGAGTGTAAAATACCAGCACATTGCCAAAGCGCCCCTGGTGATCGGCAAGCCGTTCAAGCAGGGATATCTCTGCACGCCGGTTAGCGGCATCCGCATCGGGCGCCTCGGGTCGCAGCTCAGCAAGGTCGCGAAACTGCCTCAGGATTGGCCCTTCAACATCGGGGCTGGCGATCAATGTCGCGTGTTCCCGCTGATCGTAGGAGGGCATATTGAGCTCGACACCATTGAACAGCAGCAGGTCCGGGTAATGTCGCCGAAGCCGGTCCAATTCGCCCAGTTGCTCCTCGCTGACTGTACCGGTGGCATCGGAATGATCGCTCACCACCAGCGCATCACAGCCTTCACTGACGGCCATCGCCACCAGTTCATCCGGAGCCAGTGCGCCATCTGAGTAATGGGTATGAGTTTGCGGATCGAGTATAACGCTGGCCTCGTTGCCGGCCCATTCCGGGCCGCTCTGGGTCGGGTTGGGGTTGTGCAACACCAGCACCAGGATAAGCACCAGGACAGCGGCAGCGCCTATCAACACCAGGGGATTCAATTTCGGCAGCCAGCCTGGCCGCCAACTCGAGCGCCGGTGCCCGCGCCGCTGGCTGCGAACACCGAACTTTTCCATGCTGTCCTTTACCAGGTGGCGCAATACCCTGGAGCGGCTTCCCGAGCCGCGCTGCGCCAAAGCATCCAGCTGTTGCAGGGCGCTCTGCTCAAGCTGTATATCGAGCCTGGTCCAGTGGGGCCCCCTGCTTACCGGCTGGAAGCCCTGGAGTTCTGATTGCACCGGGTCGCTGTACAACACATCCTGGCGCCAGTCGGAATCGGGATTAGCGGCAAGGGCAATCAGGTGCTCAATGACCTCCGCTTTACTCAGCCTGGCCGCCCGGGCAAGGTGGGTGAGGAAACTGGCCTGTGAGCGGCGAAGATTGATGATTATTGACTGCCCGCCCGCCGGGTCTTGTTTATCAGTCACTGAGAAAGACCCCACAATGGCATTTGTGAATGTAAGCGCCCTACCTCCTGGCTAGTGGACACGCGCTCCCCTCCCAGACATGGCTACTCCCCCGTTACTCATAATTCACCCACAAGTATTGTAAATGCCGGGGACAACAGCAAGAATACTCTCGACCCCTCGATTACCAAGGCCAGAGGAACAGTGTGGATACTGCAAGCGCTATATTCCAGCATCGCCCGCCTTGTCTGTGAAGACTTCTATGGTATCGACTGGCGTCCACACAGCATCGAATGCCCGCTCCGATAATCACTATAGCAAAGTGATGCTGGCCAGGTGGCTCTATCTGCCCGCCTGCCTTTATCTGGTTTTTGTGGTTTATGGCAGCCTTGTACCACTGAATTTCACCCCGCTACCCCTCGCTGAAGCCATAGATCGCTTTCGCCAGATACGGTTTTTGAACCTGGGTATTGGCTCCAGGGCGGACTGGGTAGCCAACGGCCTGTTGATGATTCCCCTGGCCTTCCTGGTGTGTGGTTCCATGTGGGGCAAAAGCCGCGGGGCCAAACTGGTAGCCGCATTGGTGGCGCTCATTTTCTGCGCAACACTGGGCATCTTCATCGAGTTCGTGCAAATCTTTTTCCCCCCAAGAACCGTTTCCCAAAACGACGTGTTTGCCCAAACCCTGGGCAGCGTGATAGGCGTCCTGCTGTGGTGGCGCACCGGTTCACTTTACCTGAGTTACATTGAGCGATTCAGCGCGGCCTCCGGGACACGATCAGTGGCGGAGAAAGCCCTGTGGGGCTACCTCGCTCTGGTCTACGGCTACAGTTTGCTACCGCTGGACCTTACCATCAGCCCGGTGGAGGTGTATCACAAATGGGAAGAAGGCAAGGTTGTATTGATCCCGTTTTCCGCTTTGCCTGACGCCCCCATCGAGTTCATCTACGAACTGCTGACCGACATTGTTGTGTGGGTGCCGGTCAGCCTGCTGCTGGTGCTCAGCGCTCGCAAGACTGTCGCCGGAGCCATCCTCTGGACGGTAGCGGTAGCCGCGCTATTGGAGTGCCTGCAACTGTTTGTGTTCTCCCGAGTGACTGATATCACCGATATATTTACGGCGCTGCTCGGTGCTGTTGCCGGTGCAGTCATTGCTCGCCGTTTTAGTCAAGGCAGCGATACTCCCGCGATGCCAGCCCCAGGAGCGCAGTGGCAAAAAGTCGCCCTGGGCGCCCTTCTTTTTTCCGTCTGGGCAGCTATCCTGATGCTGGTTTTCTGGTACCCCTACGATTTCAATTTTGATGGTAGCTTTCTTCGGCAGAGAGTCGGCCGATTTGCCGAAGTACCGTTCCGTTCCTACTATATGGGCACTGAATTTCGGGCCATTACCGAACTCATCAGGCGGATATTCTTTTTTATGCCGCTGGGGGCCATTTTATTCCTGGCCAGGCCTGCACAATTGCCCCATTTTCTGTCGCGAGCCTACACCGCCTGTGCCGTGCTGGCTATGCTCTGTGTGGCTGTAGTTATAGAATTAGGGCAGACCGCAATTGCGGAAAAATTCCCCAGCAATACCGATGTAGTGCTCCAGTTTATCGGTGGTGCACTGGGCTTCTTTGGCGCCGGATTTGTGCAAAGTCGGGTGCTGAATAAGTCTGTAACAGCTCCGCAGACAGAACCGGCATCAATTGAGCCCCCAGCGCCCCTATCCACGCAATCGGTCGTGGTGTGGAACCTCGCCACTGCTCTGTTCCTCTTATTCACGTTGCTTGTTGCCTCAGGCGTCGCTTCTGCCCTGCTGGGCTCACAGGCCATTCCCTACAATATCCGCGAACTGGTCGCAGGTGATTATCGCTGGATCCGCGTGCTCGGATTGATTTTTACCGCGTACTGGGTGTTTGGCCTGCCCATGACCGTTTTGTTACCGAGACTTCGCCACTTAAAACCTGGGAATATAAATTTCCCTGGACCTGTCGTTGGATTTATCACAGTGCATTCCCTGGTAACCTGGGTACTGGTATGGTTGGTTTTTCCGCTGGAAAGTATCCACGACATTGTGGGCGCTCCCGTTTGGGAAAGCTTCCGGTTTATCGAGTTGACGCTTCGCTTCCTGGGCTTGTTCCTGTTTATTTCCACCCTCACCTGGCTGGCCTCGGCGCTTGTACTCTCACAAGTCTACGCCGTGAGGCTACGTAAGGCGGTGCTCATCACAACGCTGATAGCCGCTTTATTGCTGGCCTACTTTGTGGTGATCCGGTGGGCGGGCACCGACAACATCATTGAATTACTGCCCGGCAGAGGCAGGTCCTGGGCCGTTTTATTTGTTCCCGCCTACCTTATGCTGCTGGTCTATTGCGGCCTGTCACTTTCATTCGTACGATATTTTGGATCGCGAAAGCGCTGGATGCACCTGCTGCTACCGCTTGTCTCGGCCCCGCTTGGATACTGGCTGCTGAACCAGGGCCTGGAACAGTTTATTCTCAAGTACGGCAAGGTGTTTTCCGCCATGCAGTTCTTGCTCAGTGCCAATCGTGATAATTACCTGGAACCCGGGCAGTTGTTCATGCGATTTTGTGTAGCTCATTATGCCTTGATCTTTGCCATATCCCTGCTGCAGTTACAGCTTTGGCTGAGCTTATGGTCGCAATTTGTTAGGCGAACAAGCAGTACCTCACCCCTATTCGACTACACCAATCAGCCACCCAAGCCGCCTAGAAGGTAGGGGTTCCCCAGGAGCAGCAAATAGACTGATCACCCTTTGGGAGACGTGTCATCATCCTCGCCGTCGCGTTTTTCCAGTCTATGTGTGCGGTCTTGTGACAACTCGGGGTTCGGCTGGCCCGCGTAACCCAGCTGCTCACTAGCCTCCGGTGGGTACATATGCACACCGGACAGGGTCACGTAGGCTGGTTGGTCTCTTCTCGGGCTGAGGAACCCGTATAGCCAGACACTGAATATTCCAAGGCCAAGCGCGGCGACCACAGTACCCCCCAACAACATCAGGTAATCCGGGCCGATGCGCTCGCTCTCTCTTCCCGGCCTTGCGATGACCGAAACCTGGGGATATTTCTCCACCTGGCGCACCTCTACCTGCACCTGCCTCGCCTGGGCATCCCGGTTCAACTGCTCCAGGGCCGCGAGGTCCTCCACCAGGGCCTCGTGAGTAGCGTAGATGGTATTGAATTCCGCTACATCCTGTTTGTGCTGGTCGAGTTTGCGCTGCAGGTCGAACACTGTCTGCTGCGCCGCGGCATGAGCCTGGGTGGCGTTGGCCAGTTCCGTTGCCCTGCCCTGGCTCAGTGCCCGCGCCAGGTTCACTTCCAGCTCCTCAATGCGTTCGGGAATGGCGCGCAACTTGGGCTGTTTCTCGATATATTCAGGGGTGTAGCGCCTGCTCATTTCCACCATCTGAACCTGCAATGCGCGCAGTTCCTCCTGCATGGCCTCTACGCTCCGGCGTTCTTCGCCAGGCACCACCTGCGCGCCCCCGGAGATGGCTCTGCGCAGTGTGTCCAGGTAGGCCCCGGTCTTGGCCTCCTCCTCGATGGCATTGTTGAGTGCCTTGTTAAGCCCATCGAGGCGGGCCAACACCTCGTTTTCCTGCCGCTCCGCGGAAATAATCTCGTGTTTGTCCCGATACTCATCCAGAGCGATCCTCGCCTGCTCCAGCTTCACCGCCAGGCCGTCGAGCTCATCCTGCACGACCCTCAGGGTCTGGGCCTTCCGTTGTTCGATGTCCTCGGCCCTGACTGCCACATACACATCGATCCAGGTATTGACGACCTGCGGCAACACCTCGCTTTCCGGACCCTGTGCAGACATTTCCACCAGGTTGGTCTCCGGCACCGGGTCCACCCCCAGCAATTGCCGCAGGTCCGCGGCGTCCTGGCTGATACCCCACTGGGAACCCAACTCGGCCGACAACCGCCCGGTAATATCCTCCCCCAACAGAATGGTGCGCTGGATAGCGACTCCCTGGATATCCGCCGTGGCCGCCTCCGCGTCGATAGCGCTGGGGGCGCTCATCAGGATGGTGGCACTGCTGCGGTAGATCTTGGGCTGCAGTAGCGTCCAGACGAGACCGTAAAGGAGGACTAATCCAGCAACGACGGCAAAGAGTTTCACCCGGGGCGAGTCACGCCACGCCACATCATCGCTTCCACCCGGGTATCGGGAGAATCGCGGCAAGGGTTCAACTCCGGCAGAATTGGTGATCATTGTCGTCTCGAATCCAACGGTGGGTGGAAACCGGCGTATTTTTAAGACCATCGTCGCCCGCTCATATACAAACTATATAGCAAACAAACTGCTGCATTGACAGCGAGCGAATCAACGCAGCATATAGTTCAATACGGGCCAGCCAATGAAATTATGCGGCAGATACCTTCTGATCGCGTCGCTCACGGTGCTAAATGGCTCGCAGATTCGGCAAAAATTCAATTATGGGAGACCTCTAAATTAGCTTTTTTAGGATACTATTAGCATCAAAGCACGAGAGTACAATTGAGCAAGAAATGAATCTGGAAGCGGCATGACAACCTCGGGGCGAAGACAGGTGAAAAGTCTTCAAAAATTGCTGAAGCTTCTCGATGCCGATATTAGGGCCAAAAACCTGCATGCGGCAAAGCTCGCTCTGCGGGGACAATGGTGGGATATGTTACGCCCTGAACAATCGGACCCTATTTTTCTCGTCGGGTGCTCTCGCTCGGGCACCACCGTGACATATGAAACTCTTATTGCCTCCGGGGCGTTCCTGAATTTAGGCTACGAAATTCCCCAATTCTGGAACAGCCTGTATGGTCCCCTCAACAATGGCTGGGAATCGGAGGCAGCAGGTGCCCAGGACGCCAAACCAGAACATCGCGACTCTGCATTGCGCTATTTTTACCAACGCCTCGGTGCAGGTGTGGTGCTGGATAAAACCTGCATCAATACCCTGCGCGTTCCGTACCTGTACAAACTATTTCCCAATGCCCGGTTTGTCTTTATCCACCGGGATGGCCGTGACAACATCAGTTCAATGATAGATGGGTGGCGACAGGGTCGCACAGACGGCGCTTTCGGACTCGACCAATTCTTCGGCCCTTCGCCCGAACCCGTATCGATAAATAGTGGTGAGTTTAAAGAGTGGCATTTCTTCCTGCCGCCTGGCTGGCGGGACTATAACCACGCCAATCTCGAAGATGTATGTGCCTATCAGTGGCTGACCGCCAATGGGATGGCCCTGGAAGCCAGCACATGCATTCCGCCTGAGCAGTGGATACAGATTCGCTACGAGGACATTCTGGATCGGCCGGTGGACCTGTTCAGCGAAGTATTCGGCAGGCTGGGAGTCACCTTTGATAAGCAGTTGGAGGCTCACTGCGCCAGCCTGGACCGTCGTCCCACCAGCATTGTTAGTGGACCACCGCAGCGAGAGAAGTGGCGCGAGCGCCATCCCGACGAGATTGAACGTATACTGCCTGACATCGCACCAATGATGCGTAAGCTGGAATACGAGGTGAGCAACTGAATGACCAAAAGCGGCGAGATGCGAACGGAACCAAACCTTGTCAGCGTGATCATCCCTGCTTATAACGCGGCCGACTGGGTCAATAGAGCCATCGATAGCGCCTTGGCGCAGACCTATTCACAAAGGGAAGTCTTGGTGGTGAACGATGGCAGTACCGATTCCACAGCCGAGGTGCTAGCTGGGTATGGCGATGCCATTCGCGTACTTTCCCAGTCCAATGGTGGCCTATGCAGTGCCCGGAATCTTGGTATAAAAAACGCGCGCGGAGAATTCCTTGCGTTTCTCGATGCCGACGACTACTGGCTGCCGGAGAAGTTGGCCCGGCAAGTAGGCTGCCTGCAACAGGATCCTGACCTTGGCTTTTGCTCCACACGCACGCAGGTGATCAGCCCCGAGGGTAAGCCCATGGGTACGTGGGATTGCCCGACCATAGACTCCACCCTGCTGAATGCTATTTTCCTCCGTCACGCAAGCATATCCGGCAGCGGTTCCGGAGTGATGGCACGCAGCCAATTATTTGACCGTGCGGGAATGTTTGATACCGAATTGCGAAGCCTCGAGGATGTGGACATGTGGATGCGGTTAGCCGCGATTAGCAATTATGCGTGTATTGATGAACCACTGACGGTAATAATCAAATCAAGTACCAGCATGAGTGGAAATCTGGACGTGATGCGCCAGTCTGCGATACAGGTTATGCACAAAAATCGAGATCTACTGCCCAAGAAAGAACAAGGTCGTTTCTGGCAGGCAGCCTACGCGAGTATGCTTGCGGATTATGCAAAATGGGAGATTCGGGCGGGTCGTCGCGGAGAAGCTCTCCGGCATCTAGCGGAGGCGTTTATTCGATCTCCCATTGCTCGTGGTCGGTTGGTATTGGGAATAGCGTTTGATGCGCTACGAAAATTTCAACTGGATATAAGCAATTCGAGATAGCATGGCTACAATGGGGAAAAATCCCGGCGAAAGATGAAGAGACAAACTTTCCGCGCGTACACTGGCAAGATGACAAGTCTAGCTGATAAAGAAGAGAGGCTTTAAGGTTTGAAAAAAGTGATTTGCTATCTCGCGACGAGCGCCGGCGACTGGGGTGGCGCGAGCAGGTACCTGTTCGACACCCTTAAGCTGCTCGATCGAACAAAGTATGAGCCGATAATTCTCTTCCCTGCTTCCGGACCGATCTTTCCACAGCTTGACCAAATGAAGATACCCTATCGCGTCTGGGGAACTCATGAACCTAATGGTGTACTGAGCATTGCTAAGTATGGAGCCGGCGTTTTCAGTACAATGAAATTTTTTATCCAGCACCGAGTGGATATAGTACACATAAATCACACGGGCTATTGGCGACCTGCCGAGATACTTGCCGCCAAGCTGTTGCGCATTCCTATTATTACTCACCTACATGTCTGCTGCCTCAACCCTCCGCCTTTCATTAAATACTGCAGCCTCGCGTTAGCCAATTCGCACTATACCGCCACCCACTCCGAGACCATGGGAGTGCCAATAAAAGTAGCTTATTGCCCGGTAGATCCACAACGATACGAGCGTGCGAGCAATATCAGGCCATCTTTGCAGATTGAAGACTCAGATATCGTTATTGCATTTCTTGGCCAGATTCGTGAAATTAAAGGCATCGATTTATTTATCGAACTGACTCAGCGCATAAGTGAACCTCATATCAAGTTCCTGATTGCAGGTGCTTGCCGCGACAAAAGTAAGTTTCGGGGCTCTTACAGTGCGGAAGATCTGGAAGAAAAAATTGGCGCAGACCCGCGAGTCCGTTATCTGGGTCATCGCAATGACGTGGAAAACATTTACCATGCTGCAGACATAATAGTCATGCCCTCCCGCTGGGAGGAACCTTTCGGGTTAATCAATATTGAGGCAGGCGCCTCCAGAAGACCGATTATTTCTACCCGCTCCGGTGGCATCCCTGAGATTGTTCGGGATGGAGAAAATGGATTTCTTATCGAGAAAGACGATATAGACATGCTTCTCGATCGAACCATTACGCTAATTAACAACCCCGGATTACGAAGGTCGATGGGAAACCGCGGCAGGGAAATCATCGAAGCCGATTTTGTTGAAAAACCGGTTCGGGTTATCGAAGAATATTATGACGAGTTAGCTTTATGAGCCTATTGAGTAGACTGCCAATCACCTGCCCTTTCCCCCCACGAAACTGATTCCCGAAATGGGCGCCCACGTTCCACAGAATACGCACTAAAATTGATTCCTAGCAGCCTGTCGGACTTGCACCTGACAGACTCCGTTTAACAATGTCGTGTGTATCCATGGGCAAATCTTGGCCGCTGATGGCTACCGCAGCGGCCAGCTCGGCCCCATGGGCCCCTCTGTGCGGCTCCCGCAAGGGGCTTAAACGGTAAATGACCCTCATGACAGAGCCATTCTCAACACGTTCATGCGCTTCACGTTCCACGCCAGGGTCGCCAATGTCCACTCGCCCGTGACCTTATCCAAGCCTCGCATCGAGAACTGCCTCAGCCCCATCACCTGTTTGATAATACCGAACACCGGCTCCACCGTTTGCTTTCTCAGCGCATACAGTGCCCGCCCGGCTTCTGTCGTCAACTGGTGTTTCATCAGCGTCACCGGATCTTCCGTAATGGGCACCGGATCATCAGAAGCAAACCGGTCAAACACGGACAGGTGGTGTTGATCACGCGCTACCGCCAGTGACGGCTGGATGTTGCTCCCTACACAGGCCTCTACATTCGCTCCGCTAAAGTAACCTGTGTCGGCCAGCAGGTCCGTTACCGTGCCCAACGCCTCGGGCAGTGCAGATAATTTGGTCAGGGCCGGTGCAATGTAAGCGGCGTTAAATCTGCCTACTTGCCCCTGGGATAAGCCGGCACATTTTTTTCAAATCGCGGCAGGTCAACGTTCCACGGGAGCAGGGCCTCGAGCTTCTCCACCGTATCTGCGGCGC
>NZ_QRAN01000028.1 GCF_003457605.1 Seongchinamella sediminis | reverse complement strand
CTCCAACTCCGGAAGGCCTAATATTAATCCTGCGTGGGACATCGGTGTACTCTCCATTAAACGAACTTCGCAAATTCAGTTTAATGAACATCGGTGTCCCCCGTTAATGATGAAGAGCCAAAACCAGGAGAAACCATGAAAAGAGATATCGGCTACTTGGCTGTTGCAGCCCTGTTTGCGGCTGTCCTGTCCGGCTGTGCCAGCACCGGGCAGGAGGAGCCGGAAGTGACTCATGACGGGCTGCATCTGGTCCACGACACCACCTTTGCCGCAGTTTACCTGAAGCCCGGGGTCGATCTGTCGGTGTATGAGAAGTACGGCGTGACAGATTGCCAGGTGGCGTTCCGCAAGAACTGGCTGCGAGACCAGAATACCAGTCGCATGATGCTGACTAACCGGGTCACCCAGAAAGATATGGACCGAATAAAGAGCAAGCTGGGAGAAGACTGCGAGGAAAAGTTTCGCGATGCCCTGCTGAAAGACCCGGCCTACACCCTGGTAGAGGAATTCACCCAGGGTGAGGAGGTGCTGATCTTGCGGCCCAGTATCATTAACCTCGATGTCAGTGCGCCGGACACCAACTATCCGGGTATCGAGCGCAGCTATACAACCTCGTCCGGCGAGATGACCCTGTACCTCGAGCTGCTGGATGCGACCACCGAGGAGATCCTGGCGCGGGTTATCGACCGCCGGGAAGATCCGGACGATCGCGTCATGATGTGGACCAACAGCGTGACCAACAAGGCCAACGCCGACCGTATTCTCAAGCGCTGGGCCAGCCAGCTGCGCGAGGGCCTGGACCGGGCCCGCAGCATGCCGGTCACGGGCGGCTGAGGATAGTCTCCACCGGCCTGCCGCTTACGCCGCCAGGCCGGATGTTTCCAGTGGCCGCTCCCGGTGTAGCAGAATCCACTCGGCGTGTTCTTCCAGGCAGGTCTCCCCCAGCGCCTTGAGTATCGCGCAGCGGGTCTCCCTGTCCTGGCTTTGTTCCAGCTTCTCGCTGGCCACGGAAAAGGTGCGGAACATGAACAGGTATTGCTTGGTCAGTTCCTTGTCGGCTTTTTTGTAGGCATAGGCCTCGCGAATACCCGCCAGCAGCGGCAGCAATCCCATCATGATAAACAGCACGTTGGTGCTGTGCTCGCCCAGTTCAGCGGCCATGAACAACAGGTACAGGGCGGTGCTGATGCCCGCCCAGAGGGTGAGCTGGCCGAACAGGGCATCGCGCTTCAGTTTGTTCGCCCGGGCCTGGCCGGCATCGTGGTAATAGGCCAGTTGCCCCGCGTTGGCCCAGGCTCCTCCCACCCAGTGCTCAATGGCCAGCGCCAGACCCTGTTCCAGCTTGCAGGTATTGGCTCTGCCAGCGGTGCTGACGCTACGCATCATGTGGCGTATCCACACCAGCTCCACATCCTGCTTCTGCATCAGGTTGTCATAGGTGAATGCGGTGCCGTGAAAGTCTTCCACGTCCGCCAGGCACCAGTAGAACTGCACTCGCAGGCCCTCTGCCAGGGCCCGGTAATCCAGGTACTTGCGGTGCCAGCTCAGCCAGTTGGCCAGTTTGTTAACGCACCAGGCGGTGAAGAAGCAGGCCAGAAACGCGGGCAGCAGAAAGGCAAGCTCCTGGTACTCGGAGTAGGTCAGGAAGCTGAAACCCATTAAAGCGGCCAGCGCGTGGGTGAGCACCAGTTCCCGGACCACCAGTTGCCGGTACAGAATGGCGAGTCGGTCGGCCACGCGATACACGCTGTCTATTGCGCTAAGGTCGGGTTGCTCGCGCATTGCCTCATGGGTCAGCAGGCTGTCCCCGGATGATTGGATCAGCGCGGCGTGGCGGTTGGCGTCGCGCTTGAATACCACCATGTGCTCAAATGCAGCGCGATAGCGGCGCGGCATATCCAGTCCGGGATACGCCGAGTTGCTGCTCAGCCAGCGGCCTACGCGCTGCTGTTCACTGTCATCGCGGGGGCAGTGGATGTGGTAGACAAGGTCATTTTCTTTCTCCGCGAGCAGGTTGCGGGCCTGTTCCAGCGAAGGCAGGCCCGGCATGACGTCCTGTAGCTGGTAATGCACCACGCTGGCGGTGCCACCGGGTTCAGCGGACTCGCGCCCGTCCCAAAGGGCCAGCAGCATGTGGGTATGGCTGGCGATATACATGCCCAGCTGGGCGTATTGCCGGTTGCGAGCTTCGCCATGGTCGCGAATATTATCCAGGGTGTTGCCCGGCGCCAGGGGCAATTCATAGCTGTCGCAGCGGGCCAGGGTGCTGCGAAATTCCGCCAGCACCGCGGGCTCGAAGTCCTGCTCGTAGAGCTCTGCGGGCATGGGCAGGGGGGCTTCGAGTCGTATGCCCATATCCAGCGCGACCTTTGCCACCAGCATATCGCCGCCCTCTGCCAGGGGGTTCACCAGCACAATCGGCAGGGAGGGAAACTGTGAGCGCAGACGCTGCAGGAACTCCCGCACCTGCTGCTGCACGTTGCCCGTATCGGTGTAATTGAGGTCCCGGTGCGCGGTTACGCCGACCTTCAGGCAGATGTTGTTATTGAAATCGTCGATCATTCCCTGTCACTCGAATAAATCATCCCTGCCGCAAAGCATAGCAGAGGGCACCGCGACCGCTGCCCTGGCGGGCTATGAGAGTGCTGGCCATTCTGCGAAAATGTCGACCCCTCTACCGACTGGCCCCCGCGTGAAAAGACTGCTGTTGCTGACCCCTGTAGCCCTGCTTGGATTGGCCCTGTTGCTGCTGCACCTGGCGGGAATCCCCCTGCGCGGGCTACCGGAGATGGCAGCCGTGGGCACCGGCATGACCGCCAAGCTCAGCTGTTCCGGCTACTATATCTCCGGCTTCACCGATGAGCGCAATCGCGCCGATATCAGTACTTATTCACCGGCCACGCTGCTGATAGACGTGCAGCACGAGCCCCCTGACACGGTGGTGGCCAGCTGCGGTTCCGTTGTCGCCAAAGCGCGTTATTATCCCGGCCTGGGTTGCACCCTGGTACACCGCGGCATGGTCAATCTCGCCACCCTCGAGATGCCTGCTGTTAACCGGCCATCCGGGCAATGGCCGGTTGGAGAAGAAGTGGGCGAGCCCGATGAGGCCATGCAGTCACTGCTGGTCAGTACCCTGATCGAGGACAGCCAGCAGGGCCTGGACACCCGGGCACTGCTGGTGGTGCAGGGCGGCCGGGTGATCGCTGAAGCGTACGGCGCTGGAATCACCCCCGATACCCCGCTGCTCGGCTGGTCCATGGGCAAGAGCCTGACCGCGCTGCTGGTTGGCCGGCTGGAAGCGCTGGGCAAAATACAGCGCAGCGATTCCATTCTGTTTCCCGCCTGGCGCGCAGATGCCCGTCGGGATATCACCGTGGCAAACCTGCTGCAAATGTCGTCGGGGCTGGAGTTCAGTGAGCCCTACGTCCCGGGCAATGATTCAACCCGCATGCTGTTCGCTGCCCCCAGTGCCGCCGAGGTGGCGCTGGCCAGCCCACTGGTGCATCTTCCCGGCAGCCACTGGTACTACTCATCGGGCACCAGCAACCTGCTCACCCGGCTGGTCTCCGACCGGCTCGGCGCCAGCCCGCAGGCCCTGGTGGACTTCTTCGCCCGCGAGATCGCCGCGCCGCTGGGCCTGCGCAATACCGTTTTTGAGCTGGATGCCAGCGGGGTATACCTCGGCAGTTCATTCGTTTATGCGCCTGCCCGCGACTGGGCCAGAATGGCCCTGCCCATGCTCAACAACGGCCGGGCCGGTGGCAGTCAGTGGCTGCCGCCGGGCTGGGTGGCGGATGCCGCCATGCCCAATCCGAGTGCTAACGACAGGCGCTATGGCTACCAGTTCTGGTTGAATGGCGGCGGCGCGCGCCTGCGCTGGCCGGAGCTGCAGGCAGACGCCTATGCCATGTCAGGTAATCGCGGGCAGTCGGTGATGATCTTCCCGGACCTGGACGCCATTGTCGTGCGCCTGGGGTGGACCGCGGGCGATTACCCGGTAAATGAAAAATTCCAGCCCATCCAGGCGCTGCTGAAGCGCTAGCCGAGAATAGCCCGGGGCTACAGTACCAGCTCCGCCATGTCCCGCAGCAGTTGCGGGTCGCCGTTGATCAGCAGGCTGGTCACTGGCGAGTTCTGCCAGTCCTGGAGTTTTTCCCGGATGCGCGCTTTCGGGCCGCAGAGGGAGATTTCATCGGCAAACTGGTCGGGCACCGCGGCCACGCCTTCATCGCGCTTGCCCGCCAGAAACAGGCGCTGGATGTCTTCCGCCTCGTCCGGAAAACCCATTCTCGCCATCAACTCTTTGTGGAAGTTGCGTTTGGCCGCGCCCATGCCGCCGATATAGAAGCCGAGCATGGCTTTGACGGGGTACAGGGCCTGTTCCAGGTCGTCGTTGATAGAGACCATCACCGTGGGAGAGATTTCAAAGCCTTCGCGGGCGTCCAGCAACTGGTCGGCATAGACCTGCTGGCGATAGGGCGAGTAGTACAGTGGCAGCCAGCCGTCGGCGATCTGCGCCGTCTGGCTAACATTGCGCGGCCCCTCGGCGCCGATAAATATGGGCACATCGGCGCGGACCGGGTGAGTAATGGATTTCAGCGGCTTGCCCATGCCCCAGGCCCCCGGGCCGCGGTAGGGCAGGGGATAAAACTCGGCGTCACTGGTCACCGGCGCCTCCCGGGCCAGCACTTGACGGATGATGTCCACGTACTCCCTGGTGCGGGTCACCGGCTTGCTGTAGGGCTGGCCGTACCAGCCTTCAACCACCTGCGGGCCTGATACCCCGAGGCCGAGAATCATCCTGCCGCCAGAGAGGGCGTCCAGCGCCAGGGTGGCCATCGCACAGGCGGTGGGGGTGCGGGCAGACAGCTGCGCCACCGAGGTGCCCAGGCGGATCGTGGACGTCTGTGCGCCGATCCAGGCCAGCGGGGTAAAACAGTCATTGCCCCAGGATTCCGCGGTCCACACCGAGTCGAAGCCCAGGCTTTCCGCCTCCTGGGCCAGCCGGGTGTGGTTCTCACCGGGGCACAGCGCGCCCCAGTAGCCCAGTTGCAGTCCCAATTTGAGTTTGCTCATGCCCGATCCTCCCTGCTGGTAACAATGTAAGGCCGCGCCGGGCGTCGGGCAGCGTGGCCTTCGGCCAAAAAGCCTGACACATCAGCTCAGGACTGTCTTTCCCCGCCACCAACGGCTAGACTCTGCCGGCAGTGCTTGTAATGGGGAAAGCAATGAGCAAACTGACGCACCTGGATGAAAGCGGTTCCGCCCATATGGTCGATGTGGGCGCCAAGGCCGTCACCCGGCGTACGGCCATTGCTGGCGCGCGGGTATCGATGCTGCCGGCGACCCTGAAGCTGGTGCAGGAGGGTAGCCACAAGAAAGGCGATGTGCTGGCGGTGGCGCGAGTGGCCGGGATCCAGGCGGCGAAAAAGTGTCCGGATCTGATTCCACTGTGCCATCCGCTGATGCTCAGCTCGGTTGATCTCAGCTTTGAACTCGATGCGGCAGCCAGTCAGATCCTCATCGAGGCCTGCTGCAGGGTCGAGGGCAAAACCGGGGTGGAGATGGAAGCGCTGACGGCCGCCACGGTGGCGGCATTGACCATCTACGATATGTGCAAGGCGGTGGACCGGGGGATGGAAATCACCGGGGTCGGACTGCTCGAAAAGCAGGGCGGCAAGTCTGGCCTGTGGCGTCGCGGAGACCAGGCCTGATGCTCACGGTACTGTTTTTCGGTCGTTTCCGCGAGGAACTGGCCTGTAGCCGGCTGGAGTTGGAGCTGGATGCATCCTGCGCCAGCCTGGACGGGCTGCAGCACAAGCTGGTGGCCGAGCACGGTGAGCGCTGGCAACGGGTGCTGGGTCAGGACAACGTGATTCGCGCCCTCAATCAGGAAGTGGCAAGCGGCAACCCGGCGCTGGCAGACGGCGATGAAATAGCCTTCTTCCCCCCGGTGACGGGAGGCTGAAATGCAACTGAAGGTGCGGGTGCAGGAGGCGGATTTCGATGTCGGCGCGTTGCAGCGCGAATTGCTGTCCGGGGATGCCACCCATGGGGCCGTGGCAACCTTTACCGGCTATGTGCGCAACAGCAATGACGGCGGGCGGGTGGAAGGCCTCACCCTGGAACACTACCCGGGGATGACCGAGCGCAGCATTGGCAGTATCGTGGAAGAGGCTCAGGCGCGCTGGCCACTGCTGGCCGCGGGTATCGTGCACCGGGTGGGGCCATTGCGGCCGGGGGAGCAGATTGTCTGGGTCGGGGTCAGTGCCAGCCACCGGGAAGCCGCTTTTGCCGCCTGTGAGTTTGTCATGGACTACCTCAAGACCAGGGCGCCGTTCTGGAAGAAGGAGACCGGCCCCGATGGCAGTCGCTGGGTAGATGCCCGCCAGTCCGATACCGAGCGCGCCGGGCGCTGGCAGTCCCGGTAACAACAATAACCGAAACAGGGGATGCTGCCCGGGGCTTGTCCGGGTTCAAATACCCGGTTTACCTGAATCATCCTGTAAGGAGTAC
Organism: Seongchinamella sediminis; assembly: GCF_003457605.1. GTDB lineage: Bacteria > Pseudomonadota > Gammaproteobacteria > Pseudomonadales > Halieaceae > Halioglobus > Halioglobus sediminis. Next base: position 27,473 of record NZ_QRAN01000028.1, on the reverse strand, counting down.
AAATGAATATTGATGGACGTGAACTGCGCAATGCCCTGGGTCGCTTCGCAACTGGAGTCTGTGTTGTCACCACGGTGGATAACAACGGTAATGCCCTGGGCATGACCGCCAATTCTTTTTCCTCCGTGTCGCTGGACCCGCCGCTGGTGTTGTGGAGCCTGCAGAACGGCTCCGACGTTTACCAGGCCTACGCCAGCCCCCGCCGCTTCGCGATCAATGTGCTCAACGACCAGCAAATGGACCTGTCCAACCAGTACGCGCGCAAGGGTGATCATATTCTGGACCCGGCGCATTTTCGCCAGGGTCGCCACGGCGCGCCCATTATCCGCGGCGCGCTGGTCAGCTTCGAGTGCGAGCTGCATGCAGCCCATGAAGGTGGTGATCACCTGATTATCGTCGGCAGGGTGCTGGACGTCAGCAGCAAGCCCGGCGGCGATCCCCTGCTGTTCTTTTCCGGCGCTTATCGCCAGCTGCACTGAAGCCCTCGCCGTTGCTGCGTATAGGCTCTATACTGGCGCTTTCCTGATACCGGGTCGGCGCCGAGGGCGATAAACCAATACATGAAGTTCTGTACCAGCTGCGGCAACACCGTTGCGCTCAAAATTCCCGCTGGCGATGATCGCGAGCGATTTGTCTGTACCCGCTGCGAGACCATCCACTACGTCAATCCGCGCGTGGTTGTCGGCTGTGTGCCCGTATACGAGGGCCGGGTGCTGCTGTGCAAGCGCGCTATCGAGCCGCGCCACGGTTACTGGACGCTGCCCGCCGGCTTTATGGAGAACGGGGAAACCACCCCGCAGGGCGCGGCCCGGGAAACCTGGGAAGAGGCGCGGGCGAGGGTGAGCAAGCTGGAGCTGTACCGGGTATTTGATGTGCCCTACATCAGCCAGGTGTACATGTTTTACCGCTGCGAACTGGACGATGGCGCCTATGGCGTCGGCCCTGAGAGCCTGGAAACCGCGCTGTACCGCGAGCAGGATATTCCCTGGGACGAGATCGCATTCCCGGTGGTCAGGGAAACCCTGCGGGAATATTTTGATGATGTGCGCGAGGGCCACTTCCCGGTGCGCGTGTCCGCAATCGAATACCGCCGCCGCAAACCAGAGAACGAGGAGTAACCCATGGCATTTCCCAAGATCGGCAATATGGCACCGGCCTTCACCCTGCTGGACCAGGATGGCAACAAGGTCAGCCTCAAGCAGTTCCGTGGCGACAAGAACGTGGTGCTGTACTTTTACCCCAAGGCGATGACGCCCGGTTGTACCGTACAGGCCTGCGGCATTCGCGACAGCAAGAAAGAACTGGCAAAACTGGATACCGTGGTGCTGGGCGTCAGCCCCGACCCGGTGGCACGCCTGGGGCGTTTTATCGACAAGCAGGGACTCAACTTCACCCTGTTGTCAGATGAAGACCACGCCATCACCGAAAAGTATGGGGCCTGGGGCCTGAAGAAGTTCATGGGCCGGGAGTTCATGGGCGTGCTGCGTACCACCTTCATCATCGGCAAGGATGGCAGGCTCAAGCACATTATGGACAAGGTCAAAACCAAGACTCACCACGACGATGTCATCGCCCTGGTGAAGGAACTCGGGCTGGACAAGGACTGACGGCCGGGGCCGGCAAGGGGTTTATGTCGCGGCCCGGCCCAGTCCGCTGCTGTGAATCTGTCGGTCCTGAGGCTTGAATAAAAATAGCAATTAAAACAGATGGATAGAGTTATAATCTTGCCCTGTTTCTAGGTGCGGTCGGCAAGCGGCAGGCTCAAGCCATCCGGCGAGCAGGCTGCTGACTTGCACATTGGGCGGGGAAGCGACTATGTTGGACTGCAGCCAAAATCACTGGCGGCAAGGCCACGCCAAGTGGGCGCCAGCCGAGCAGAGGGAGAAGTCGATGGAGTATATGTCGGTCACCGAAGCCCGGGAATGCCCTGGCCTGCGGGTCGTCCTCAGCACGGGCGTACCCGGGCCCTGGGGCGAGTCGATCAAGGCCATGCTGGCGTTCAAGGGGCTCGACTACCTGCCGGTTGCCCAGGAGGGTGGCGGTGAGAACCCCGAACTCATGGCCTGGACCGGGCAAACCGCCGCGCCGGTGCTGGTCAGCGAGGAGTTGCCACCGTCCTGCCACTGGCTGGATCAACTGATGCTGCTGGAGCGACTGCAGGCCGAACCGGCGCTGCTGCCAGTCGCCTGTGAAGCCAGGGCCCGGGCTATTGGCTTGTGCGCGCTTATCGCCGGCGCCGATGGCTTTGGCTGGCTGCGGCGCCTGCTGATGCTGCAGCCGATGATGGAGCGGGACAAGGTGCCTGCAGCCGGCAGGCGGCTGGCGGCGAAGTACGGCTACTCCCCGGCGGCGGTGCGGCAGGCCGCCCCGCGCTTGCGCCAGATCAGCCAGTACCTCGAGCAATGCCTGGTCAGTGCCGGCGGCGACTACTTCCTTGGCAGCGCCCCCGGCGCGGTGGACTTTTACTGGGCCAACTTCGCCGGCATGATCAAGCCACTGCCCCCGGAGCTCAGCCCCATGCCGGACTGGTTCCGCGCAATTTACACCAGCGCTGACCCGCAGTTGCTCGCCTGTCTCGGCGCGCCGCTGGAAGCCCATCGGGACAGGATGCACGAGCGGCATATAGCCACCCCCCTGGATTTTTAGGAGTCAGCATGCTTTCGCAACAGGAATTGTCCGACCGGCTGGAAATTCAGGACCTGGTCTACCGTTACGCCGAACTGGTAGACAGCAAACAGCTTGATGCCTTGCGCAGTGAGGTATTCACCGAGGACGCTCACATCGATTACAGCGCCATGGGTGGCAGTGTCGGCAATGTGGATGAAACCCTGGATTTTCTCAAGGCCTCCCTGACCGACGAACTGTTTCCCGCCAGCCAGCATCTCAACGCCAATATCCAGGTCCGGGTGGACGGTGACGGGGGGACCGGCAGGGTGATGTGTTTCAACCCCATGGTTATGGCCATGCCCGATGGCCAGCGCCAGACCATCCTGATGGGCCTGTGGTACCTGGATCAGTACCGTCGCACGCCGGCGGGCTGGCGCATCAGCCGCCGCGAAGAAGTGAAGAGCTGGGTTTTCAACGCCCCTGACTTTATGAACCTGTAATTGCGCCCCGTGCGAACACCAGCGGCGCCGCGCGCCGGTTACAGCTTTACACCGTAATCTGCACCGGCTCTGATTTCAGCGATTATCGGTCCAGGATTCCGGCAGGTATTCCAGCGCCAGTTTGTCCATCGCCACCCGCAGCTGTTCTTCCAGTTGCTGCAGTTCCTTCGCGCCGATCCTGCTTTCGTAGTGGCCGCGAGCCTGGTCCACGGCGGCGAGGCTGTCAGCGGCCAGTTTGACACCCAGCCGGGTCAGGCGTATTTCCCGGGCGCGCTTGTCGCTGTCGTCAATGCCGCGGGTGATGTAGCCCATCTGTTCCAGTTCCTTGAGCATTTTGCCCATGGCCTGCTGGGTGATCTGGGCCCGCTCCGCCAGTTCGCTGACTCGCACCGAGCCCATGCCCAGGTTGGCGAACACCTGGCTGTGGGCTGGCCTGATGTCCGGGTGGCCGCGCTCGGCGAGCTGACTGAAGATACGGCGCTCGTAATCGCGCGAAAATTCGCGCAACAACCGCGGCAGGTTATTGGACAGCCGGTAGGCGATTTCCCGGTTTGAATCGGCGACGCTTTTTTTCACTGGACCCTCGTTGGCAAGTCCCTGGCGGCAGGAGGCCGCTCTGGTTTTATTGTGTCGCGGATTTTACTCCCAAAAGTCCTGCCTGGCACACTTTAATGCGACCAACACAGGTTCAGGACTGATAATTTGAACGTTTAAGCGGGCCTTACCGTTATTTCGCTTTTTTTCGAACGGTACACGCAATTGCCCGTGGGGGCGAAACCCTGTACATTTAGCGCGTTTTTCACGCCCCCAGCGGGCATTCGCAACAAGGTATCAGTTATGAGTTTGTTTATTGCCAGCGCACACGCCCAGGCCAGTGGCCAGGCCCCCCAGGGCGGGGAACTGTTCCAGATCGGTTTCCTGGTGCTGCTGTTCGTGCTGTTTTATGTCATCGCCATCCGCCCCCAGCGCAAGCGCCAGAAGGAACACGCGGCGATGGTGGCAGCTCTCAACAAGGGTGATGAAGTAGTGACCAGTTCCGGTATTCTCGGCAAGGTAACGGCCCTGGATGAAAATTACATGGTCCTCAACGTCGCCAACAATGTGGACATGAAGTTCCAGCGCGTGCACTTGCATGCGGTCCTGCCCAAGGGCACCCTAAAGTCTATCGGTTAAGTTGTCGTGCCAGGCGCAACGCTCGTATACCCGCGCAAAATCGACCTGGCGCGCACGCCTACACCACTCCAACCACTGCACCGCGCCAGCGCCCGCTGGGGCGGTGGTCACCGCCTCTGGATCAAGCGCGACGACCTGACCGGTTGCGCCCTGAGCGGCAACAAAGTCCGCAAGCTCGAGTACATTACCGCCTACGCCGTGGATCAGGGTTATGACACCCTCATAACCTGTGGCGGCATCCAGTCCAACCACTGTCGGGCCACCGCCTTTGCCGGCGCCCAGCTCGGCCTGGACGTGCATTTACTGCTGCGCGGCCATGCCGATGGGCCGGCGGAGGGTAACCTGTTACTGGATCAGCTGGCCGGCGCCCAGGTCAGCTGCTACCCGGTGGGCGAGTACGTACGGCAGCTGGACGAGCTGTTCAGCCAGTGGCAGCAATACTACGCTGAGCGGGGAAAACGCGCGCTCGCCGTTCCTACCGGTGGCAGTGACGGTATCGGCGTGTGGGGCTATATCGCCGGGGCGGAGGAGCTGGGCGCCGACCTGCAGGCCGCTGGCATCGCTCGCGCCCATGTCGTCTGTGCCACCGGTTCCGGCGGCACCCAGGCCGGCCTCACCCTCGGCGCTGCCCTGCACCAGCTGCCCGTCACCGTGTGGGGCATTAATGTCTGCGACAATGAACGCTATTTTCTCGACAAGGTGGCGGCGGATGCCGAGGACTGGCGCCGGCGCTACCCGCACGTACCCCCGGTTCAGGCGCAGCCCCGGGTGTTGGACGGCTATGTGGGGGAGGGTTACGGCAAGGCCTCGCCGCAGGTCTTTGACCTTATTGCCGAACTGTGCCGGCTGGAAGGCGTGCTGCTCGATCCGGTCTACACCGGCAAGGCCTTTGCCGGCCTGGTCGCCGAGATTGCCGCCGGCCGGTTCAGCGGCTGCCAGGACATCGTTTTCATGCACACCGGTGGAATTTTTGGCGTGTTTCCCCAAAGTGGCGGCTTCAACTGCTAGTATCTGCAGTCATACCAACCATAATAAAGCAGGGATGAGCGCATGAGTGAATTCATTTCCACGATCAACAGCTGGGCCTGGGGGCCGGTGATGCTGGCGCTGCTGCTGGGCACCGGCCTGTACCTCAGCCTCGGCCTGCGCTTTCTGACCGTGCGCAAGATTCCACTCGCCCTGCGCCTGTTGTTGCAGGGGCGCCAGGGTAAAGGCAAGGGCGATATCTCGCCATTCAGCGCATTAATGACCTCCCTGTCGGCAACCATAGGTACCGGCAATATCGCCGGGGTAGCCACCGCTGTTGCCCTCGGCGGTCCCGGTGCCCTGTTCTGGATGTGGATAACCGCCCTGGTGGGCATGGCGACCAAGTACGCCGAGGCGGTGTGCGCGGTGACCTATCGCGAGCAGGACGAACAGGGCAACTACAGCGGCGGCCCCATGTACTACATCCGCAACGGCCTGCACAAACGCTGGCACTGGCTGGCCTATGCCTTCGCCCTGTTCGGATCCTTCGCCGGTTTCGGCATCGCCAACACGGTGCAGTCCAACTCCGTGTCCCAGGCGCTCAGTGATTCTTTCGCCGTGCCGCCACTGGCAACAGGCATTGTACTGATGTTGCTGGTGGGCGCCGTGGTGCTGGGAGGCATCCGGCGCATCGCCACCGTGGCGAGCTTGCTGGTGCCGATGATGGCACTCAGCTATATCCTGCTCAGTGTGCTGGTGATCCTGCTCAATGTCAGCGCCGTACCGGCCGCCCTGGTAACTATCGTCGACAGCGCCATGAACGGGTCCGCGGCCGCCGGCGGCTTTGCCGGGGCAACGGTATGGGCGGCCCTGCGTTTTGGCGTCGCCCGCGGCATCTTCTCCAACGAGGCCGGCCTTGGCAGCGCGCCCATTGCCCACGCCGCGGCGAAAACCAACCAGCCGGTGCAGCAGGGCATGATCGCCATGCTGGGAACCTTTATCGACACCCTGGTGGTATGCACGATGACCGGCCTGGTGATCGTCATCATGGATGTCATTCCCTCCGGCGTGAGTGGTGCCAGCCTGACCTCCATGGCCTTTGGCAACGCCTTTCCCGGCGGCGAGTATATTGTCACCCTCGGCTTGTGCCTGTTTGCCTTCACCACCATGATTGGCTGGTCTTTTTACGGCGAGCGCTGTGTGGTCTTCCTGGTGGGCGCACGGGGCGTGATGCCCTTCCGGGTGCTCTGGGTACTGGCGATCCCGGTGGGTACCGTGGTGCAGCTCGATATGGTGTGGCTGATTGCCGATACCCTGAACGCGTTCATGGCCATACCCAACCTGGTGGCCCTGATCCTGCTCGCGCCGCTGGTGTTCAAAATAAGCCGCGACTATTTCGCCGACCGCAGCACCGTGCACTGATTGGCGGGAGTTTGTCCCGGGTCAATGGTTCCCGGGGCGCGTTGTGATTTGATAATGATTTTGCTGAATGCGCCGCGCCAGCGGAGCCGTGGGAGTAATACGTGACCGAAGTTCTTGCCAGTGTAGAAACCTGTGTCGATCGCATTATCGAAGCTGTGGGGCCGGATATCAGCGTGGGGGCACCCCTGGGGCTGGGCAAGCCGGTACAATTGCTTAATGCGCTGTACCACCGGGTCGCCGGGGATTCCTCGCTGTCCTTGCACATTTACACCGCGCTCTGCCTGGAGGTACCAAAGCCCGGCAGCCATATCGAGGAGGGCCTCGCCGGCCCCATCATGAAACGCATGTTTGGCGATTACGAGGAACTGGCGTTCCTGGGGCCGTTCAGGCGGGGTGAGATGCCGGCAAACGTGCAGCTGACCGAGCTGTACTTCAAGGCGGGGTCGATGAAGAATCACCCGGTTGCCCAGCAGAACTATATTTCCAGCAACTACACCCATATCGCCCGGGACATGCTCGACTCGGGCGTCAACGTCATGCTGCAACTGGTGGCCAGCGAGGGGGAGGGCGAGCAGCGCCGGCTCAGTTTCTCCTGCAACCCCGACATCAGCCCGGAGATCCTGCAACGCCAGAAGAGTCTCTCCCGCCGGGTTTATTTCGCCGCCCAGGTGCACTCCCGGTTGCCCTTCATGGAGCATGACGCCGAGACCGACCCGGGCAACTTCGACTGGATCGTCGATAACAGGGAATACGACAAGACCCTGTTCGCGGTTCCCAATGCCGCCGTCCCCCTGCGCGACTACGCCACCGCCCTGCACGCCAGCACCCTGATCGAGGATGGCGGCACCCTGCAGATCGGTATCGGTTCCCTCGGTGACGCGGTGGCCCATTCCTGCATTTTGCGTCACCGGGACAACGCCGCCTATCGCCGGCTGGTGGCGGGCATCAGCAATGAAACCCTACACGCGGAGATGGAGCAGGGCGAATTCGTGCAGGGCCTGTACGTCTCTACCGAGATGTTCGTCAACGGCATGATGCACCTGATCGAGCAGGGCGTGGTCAAGCGCCGGGTGTACGACGAGCTGGCCTTGCAATCGGGCCTGAATGAAGGACGCATCAGCGAGAGTGTCGACGCCAGGCTGTGGGAATACGGCCGCGAGTCGGGGCTGATACCGCGGCAACTGGATTCGGCGTCCCGGCAACGGCTGGTGTACTGGGGCGTCCTGCCGGATGAGCTGGCCCTGGACGATGCGGGATTGAGCCTGGCCGGGCAAGAGCTTGCCAACGACCTGGATGACAGCGCCACTCGCGGAGCCCTGTTGCAGGCACAGGCCGGCAAAACCCTGCGTCATGGCCGGGTACTGCACGGCGGTTTTTTCCTCGGCCCCCGGGACTTTTACCGCAAGCTGCAGGATCTGGACGAGGAGGGGCACGAGCGCATCTGCATGACCGGCGTGCAGCGCACCAACCAGCTGCTGCTGGACTATCCCCTGTATTGCGCCCAGCGCCGCAGCGCCCGCTTCATCAATACCGGTATGATCGCCGCGCTGAATGGGGCTGTGGCCTCGGATGCGCTGGAAGACGGCACGGTAATCAGCGGTGTCGGCGGGCAGTACAACTTTGTTGCCATGGCCCACGACCTGCCCGGCGCCCGCTCGGTGCTCTGCATCCGTGCCACCCGGGGAGAGGGCAAGCAGCTGAAGTCCAATATCGTGCCGCACTACGGCTATACCACTATTCCCAAACACCTGCGTGATGTGATCGTTACCGAGTACGGGGTGGCTGACCTGCGCGGGCAATCCGACGCCGAGGTTATCCGGCGCATGATCAATATCGCCGACTCCCGCTTCCAGCCCCAGTTGCTGGAGTACGCCAAGCGCCACGGCAAACTGCCCCAGGATTACAGCATCCCCTTCAGCGCCCGGCAGAATACACCCGAGAAAATTGCCCATGCCCTCAAGCCCGCCGTTGCCGAGGGGCTGTTACCGGACTATCCCTTCGGTACCGAGCTGACCGACAGTGAACTCGCTCTCGCTGCCAGTCTGCGCCGGATCAAGGCACTCAGTGAGGAACCGACCCACTTCATCAGCTCCGCCTTCAAGGCCCTGCTGCACCACGGTGACGAGGAGGCGGCCAGGCCGTTCCTGGAGCGCCTGCACCTGGAGCATCCGGAGACTACCCGCGACTTCCTGATCAAACAGCTGCTGATGCTGGACCTGGAAGAGCGGGGCATGCTCAAGGTCAGTTAGGGTGAACCGGCTCTGACGCGCTTCCATCGCTGGCCGCAACTGGGTATGCTCAGCCCATGCCCGAGAAGCTCGACGACAAGCTGGTTATCGCCATTTCCTCCCGCGCCCTGTTCAACCTGGACGACAGTCACCAGGTGTTCGAGAGTGAGGGGCTGCAGGCCTATTCGGATTACCAGGTGGCCCACGAGGACCAGCCACTGGAGCCGGGCGAGGCCTTTCCCCTGGTGCACAAGCTGTTGCGCCTCAATCAATTGCTCGGCGGTGAACAGCAGGTGGAGGTGGTGCTGCTGTCGCGTAACAGCGCCGATACCGGGCTGCGGGTGTTCAACTCTATCGAGCACTATGACCTGAACATCAGTCGCGCGGCCTTTTGCGGCGGCGAGAGCCCCTGGCGTTACATCCATGCCTTCGGCTGCCAGCTGTTCCTGTCCAGCGAGGCCGATGACGTGCGCAATGCGCTGGAATGCGGCGTGGCCGCAGCCACCCTGGTGTCCGGCGCCCGCCAGGAAACCGGCAACGAGCAGCTGCGCTTCGCCTTCGACGGCGATGCGGTGGTGTTCTCCGATGAGGCGGAGCGGGTCTACAAGACCGAGGGGCTTGCGGCCTTCACCGCCAGCGAGAAAGCTGCCGCCCGGCAGCCGCTGGCGGGCGGCCCCTTCCAGCCCTTCCTGGCGGCCCTGCACCGCCTGCAGCAGGCCTTTCCCGCCACCGAAGCACCTATCCGCACCGCCCTGGTGACTGCCCGTTCGGCCCCCGCCCACGAGCGGGTGATCCGCACCCTGCGGGCCTGGAATATCCGCATCGATGAGTCGATTTTCCTCGGCGGCCTCAACAAGACCGAATTCCTGCGCGCCTACCAGGCCGACGTGTTTTTCGACGACCAGCAGACCCATTGCGAATCCGCCAGCCCCCACATTGCCACCGGCCATGTTCCCCACGGCGTGGCCAATTCCTGAGTACCCCCGCGGGCCCGGGTTATTCCTTTTTAATTTGGCAAACTAGTCAGTTAATGGCTATTCTTTATAAGACCCTGGCAAACTGTCCCGGGGGCGGCGGAGGAGAGGATGAAGCTGCAACAGCTACGGTACATCTGGGAAGTAGCCCATCACGATCTCAATGTCTCCGCCACCGCCCAGAGCCTGTACACCTCGCAACCGGGCATCAGCAAGCAGATCCGCCTGCTGGAAGATGAGCTGGGCGTTGAAGTCTTCGCTCGCAGTGGCAAACACCTCACACATGTGACCCCCGCTGGCGAGGCAATCCTGGAAGCCGCCGGGGAGGTGCTGCGCAAGGTCGAGAGTATCAAGCAGGTTGCCCAGGAATACTCCAACGAGCGCAAGGGCAGCCTGTCCATCGCCACGACCCATACCCAGGCGCGCTACGCCTTGCCGGCGACCATCAGCGCCTTCATCGAGCGCTACCCGGAGGTTTCCCTGCATATGCACCAGGGAACGCCCATGCAGATATCGGAGATGGCGGCAGACGGTACCGTGGACTTCGCCATCGCCACCGAGGCGCTGGAACTGTTCTCCGACCTGATCATGATGCCCTGTTACCGCTGGAACCGTTGCATCCTGGTGCCCCGGGATCATCCGCTGGCGCAGGTATCAACCCTCACTCTCGAGGACGTTGCCGCCCACCCCATTGTCACCTACGTGTTCGGTTTTACCGGTCGCTCCAAGCTGGACGAGGCCTTTGTGGAACAGGGCCTGACGCCGCGGGTGGTATTTACCGCCGCCGACGCCGATGTCATCAAGACCTATGTGCGCCTGGGGCTGGGGATCGGTATTGTCGCCGCCATGGCCCACGATCCGGAGATGGACCCGGACCTGGTCGCCCTCGATGCCAGCCACCTGTTCGCCAGCAGCGTCACCCGCATCGGCTGCCGCCGGGGCACCTTCCTGCGCGGCTACATGTATGAGTTTATCGAGGATTTCGCCCCCCACCTGACGCGCGAGCTGGTGCACGAGGCTTTCCAGCGCCACACCAAGGCGGAGCTGGAAGAGCTGTTTGCCGAGCTGGACCTGCCGGTTTACTGAATAATTGCCCGCCCGGTCTTGTGCCTCCCGGCGCAAAGCCGTAGATTGTTGCGCTCGATTATCCCCCTAGGAGTAGCCCGTGGAGTTGGCCTGTCTCGACCTTGAAGGTGTTCTGGTGCCTGAAATCTGGATTGCGTTTGCCGAAAAGACCGGCATAGAGGAGCTCCGGGCCACCACCCGCGACATTCCCGACTACAACGTGCTGATGAAACAGCGCCTGGCCATACTCGACCGGCACGGCCTCAAGATCGACGATATCCAGGAGGTGATCGCCACCCTGGAGCCGCTGCCCGGGGCGACTGATTTCGTCAACTGGCTGCGCGAGCGCTTCCAGGTCATTATTCTCTCCGATACCTTCTACGAGTTCTCCGCGCCGCTGATGCGCCAGCTCGGCTGGCCGACCCTGTTCTGCCATCGCCTGGTCACGGATGAGGCGGGCAGGGTAGTGGACTACAAGCTGCGCCAGGAAGATCCCAAGCGCGCCTCGGTCAAGGCTTTCCACAGCCTCAACTACCGGGTGATTGCCGCCGGCGATTCCTACAACGACACCACCATGCTCGGTGAGGCCGATGTCGGCATCCTGATCCACGCACCGCAGAATGTGATCGATGAGTTTCCGCAGTTCAGGTCGGTGACTGACCACGCGGAACTGAAACAGGCGTTTGTGGATGCCTCTATTCGTGATTTGAAATTATAGTTTTTCAACGAGTGTCTTTCGTACCAAACGGCTCGGCACTGGGCATGCTATACCCAATAATCTCTGGTAAGTTTTGGCCGACTACATTTCTTCAAGCGCAGTCAAAAACTTCCCGACCTTGTCAAAGGTCTCCTGGTACTCCTGTCGCCACTGGGAATCGACGACGATGCCGCCGCCACCCCAGCAGCGCACTTGGCCCTCGCTGCACAGCAGGGTGCGGATGGCGATATTGCTGTCCATGCGGCCATCGGCGCTGATGTACAGCACGCTGCCGCAGTAGACTTCGCGGGGGTGGGGCTCGAGTTCGGCGATGATCTCCATGGCCCGGCGCTTGGGGGCGCCGGTGATGGAGCCGCCGGGAAAGCTGTCGCGCAGCAGCTCATAGGCGCTGCGCTCTGGCGCCAGTTCGCCGCTAATGGTGCTGACCAGGTGGTGCACGGTGGGAAAGCTCTGCACCTCGAACAGCGCGTCGACATGAATGGAGCCGGGCACGCAACTGCGGCCCAGGTCGTTGCGCAGCAGGTCGACGATCATCAGGTTTTCCGCGCGGTCCTTGGCGGAGCGGCGCAGTTCGTCGGCGGCGAGCCGGTCGGCGGCGCTGTCCTGGTAGCGCGGTCGGGTGCCCTTGATCGGCGAGGTTTGCACGTGGTGGCCGTGCAGGGCGAGAAAGCGCTCCGGCGACAGGCTCATTACCGCGTCGTCATCCGCCGTTGCCAGGTAGGCGGAGAAGGGGGCTGCGGCGACAGTACGCAGCTGGCGGTAGGCCTGCCAGGGGTTGCCGCTGTAGCGGGCGCTGAAGCGCTGGGCGAGGTTGACCTGGTAGCAGTCGCCGGCCTGGATATAGCCCTGTATGGTCTCGAAGGCCTGCTGATACTGCTGCTGGCTGAAATTTGAACTGAAACGCTGCTCCAGGCTGAAGCACTCTGCTTTGGTACTGCGGCGGGCGCGAAGGCGGGCGTGAATGTCGGCGCGCTGTGCAGCGGCCACCGTTCCCTGGGCCACCAGTACCGCGCGTTGCAGTAAATGGTCCTGCACCACGGCCCAGTTGTAGGCGCCCAGGGTCACACCGGAGTGGCGCGTCGGGGCTGGGCTGTCAGCAACCCGGTTGAGCGCATTGCCACAGTCATAGCCGACCATCCCCAGCAGTCCGCCACAGAAGGGAATGTCATGGGAAGCCGGTTGCACCGCACCGTAGTGTTCGCGGTGAAAGCGGGCCAGCTCGCTGAAATAGTCCAGCCAGGCCCGGTTACCGGCCTGCGCAGCGGGCGGCGGGGGCGTCGCCCGCGGCTGCGCGCACAGTATGTCGTAGCGCCCGCTGCTGGCGTGGGGAAAGCTGGAATCGAGGAAGGCCGCTCCCGGCAGGTCCCTGATGGCGTCGAACAACTCGCAGCTGTCCGGGCAGTAGGGTATTTCTTCCAGGGTGACGGTCTTGTTCATACGCCTCGGTGGCCAGTGCTATATGTTGACGCCGACCACTTTGACTCTGCTGGGCGCTGGCGTCTGTTATTCAGGTCGCTATTGTAAACTATTGTCCTGATTTGCGTTGATCTGGTAATTAACTGCTGTGAAAACATGGATTTACGTGGCAGCTTGTTTGACATTGCACAGGGTCGGTTTTATCGTTATTCGCCGAATTTCTGACAGGTCAGGGGTAACCGCGAACCTGCTAGCCCGGTCTTGTCAGTAAGCCTCAGCGGAGGTTCCGCAAGCACTCCCCGGCCCCCGGGGCCGATATTGGATCGACGATTATGACAACTGATAGCAGCCAACGCCCGATCGCTTCACTGGAAAACCCGTTTGCCGAAAAAGACGAGCAGGAGTTCCGGGTTCCCGGACAAATTGACTCGGAACCGGGCCTGTACGAGAAAGCTCTGAAACACGGCTGGGAACTGCAGCAGCGACCCTACACCGCCGCGGGGGTGAAAAGTACCCAGCGCCAGCACCAGAAAAACCGGATGACCGTGTGGGAGCGTATCCAGTGCCTCGCCGATGGCAAGCCCACCGTGCTGTACCAGAACTGGGGGCCCAACCTCGATGGTGCCTCCCTGGTCACCGCCCTGATCAAGGTCAACGGCAGGGACGTGGCGATTTACGGGCACGATTTCACAGTGCGCGCCGGCTCCATGGACGCCACCAACGGTGAGAAGCTGGCGCGCCTGTTCGAACTGGCGGCCAAGCGCAAGATTCCGGTGGTCGGCATGAACGATTCCGCCGGCGCCTATATCCCCGCCGGTGTCGGCGGCCTCGATGGTTACGCGGATGCCTTCACCGCACTGCGCAAGATTTCCGGGGTGGTGCCCAGCATCATGTGTATGTTTGGTTTCAACGCCGGCGGCGGCTCCTACCTGCCGCGGCAGGGTTCTTTCCTGATCCAGCCCAACGAGACCTTCTTCGGGCTCACCGGTCCCGGCGTGGTCAAATCGGTACTGGGCGAGGACGTCACCCCGGATGAACTGGGTGGCCCGGGTGTGCACAGCCAGACCGGGGTAAGCGATTTCGTGGTCCCCGACGAGGTGGCGGCCCTGCGCAAGGTGCGTGCGCTGCTCGATTACCTGCCCGCAAGCAACAGCGAGCTGGCGCCGTTCCGACCCTCATCGGACCCGGTGGACCGCAAAACCTGGGATATCGATATCCTGCTGAAGAAAGCCTTCAATTCGCCGACCGGTTTCAATACCCCGCTGGATATCACTATTCTCATCCAGCAGCTGTGCGACCACGGCGATTTCCTGGAGATCCAGGCCGAACGGGCCCGCAACACCATTACCGCCCTGGGCCGCATGGGCGGCAACGTGATTGGCTTCGTCGCCAATAATTCCGCGGTGGCATCCGGCCAGATCGACATCGATGCCGCGTACAAGAACGCACGCTTCATCCGGTTCTGCAACCTGTACAACATACCCATCATTTTCCTCGAGGACACCACCGGTTTCCTACCCGGTCGGGAACAGGAAGGCCGCGGTATCGTCCAGGCGGGCCGGGCGATGCTGGACTCCATCGTCGACCTGCGCACGCCGCGCTTCCTGGTGCTGGTGCGCAACGCCTTCGGCGGCGCCTACGCCTCCTACAACAACTACCCCACCGGCGCTGACTTCGTCGTGGCCCTGCCAACCACCCGGGTGGCGGTGATGGGTCCCGCTGGCGTCGAGTACGTCTACAAGGACGAACTGAAAAAGATTCGCGGTGCGGTGAAGTCGAAAATCGAGAAAGAAACCCAGGCCCAGCAGGCCGCCGGCCTGGATGAAAGCGCCGCCCGCGCCGCGGCGGAGCAACTGGTGGCTGGCTGGGTCAAGGCCGAGGAGCAACTGCTTGCCCAGCGCTATGAACAGGAGCTGATGAACCCTGACGAGGCCCTGAGCCTGGGGTCGATTTCCCAGATTGTCATGCCATCTGACCTGCGCCACGTACTGGCCGAGCACATGGACTTCTGCCTGCGCCACTACGAGCCAGGCCCGCTGCAATCGGTTCAGCGCGAATTCCACTAAGCCCCCGGCAACCAGAACTGAGGATTATCACGTGTCCAACGAACACTACCTGAAAAACCCCCTGATTCATCGCGACCGGCGCCTGGGGCGACGCCACATTGCCTGGGTGAACCAGTTCGACTGTACCCACATGCGGCCGCTGATTATCTGTCGCGGCCCCATCCGTCGCGAGGCGATGGATGTCTTCGAGGAAATGGGCATTAGCGAATACGGCATCCTGTTGTCGGAAAAGGATTCCATCGTTTACCAGGACGCCCTGGCACCCGAACTGCGCACGCTGACAGTGCCCGACCGGGTGCACCGGGTACCCGATTACACCGGCGCCAACAAAGAGGAGCGCGACCAGCGGATTGCCCAGATCATCAGTATCGCCAGGGACAACGGCTACAACTCGATCTTTGCCGGCTACGGCTTTATGGCCGAGGACGAGACCATGGTGGCGGCGATGGAGAAGGCCGGCCTGAATTTCATCGGTCCCTGCTCACGCACCGTGCACGATGCCGGCCTGAAGGACGAGGCCAAGCGAACCGCGCTCAAGGCCGGTGTTTCGGTCACCCCCGGCATCGACAACGGCACGGCTCTTACCCTGCTGAAAAAGCATCCCGACGTGGCGGCGCTGAAGGCGCTGGTGGCGGAGCAGGGCCTGGACGTGGACGCGGCCAAACTCGACGATGACAGCATTGAACTCGCCGACAAGGCGGACCTGGTGCTGGCGGCGTCCTACGACAAGGGCGTGGATCTGTACACGGTAGACGAGCTCTGTGAAACCCTGACCGAAGCGGTGCGCAAGATGGCCGAGGAGTACCCGCAGAACCGGGTGCGGCTCAAGGCGATTTCCGGCGGTGGCGGCAAGGGCCAGCGTATCCTCGGTATCGGTGAGGCTGAGCGGACCCCGGAGATGGTGCGGGAGATCCTCAACGAGGTGAAGACGACCGGCGTCGGCGACAACAAGAACGTGCTGGTGGAGCTCAATATCGAGACCACCCGCCACCAGGAAATACAGGCGATCGGCAATGGCGTCTGGAGCATGTCCATGGGCGGCCGGGACTGTTCGCTGCAAATGCACGAGCAGAAACTGCTGGAAGTGTCGGTCACCGTCGAGTCCCTGCAGGCGGCTATAGAGCAGGCCGAGGCGGCCGGCCAGGCGGAGGAGGCCGCGGTGCTCAGGCAGGACCTCAAGACCCTGCAGGAGATGGAAGACGAGGCCGCCCGTTTCGGCGAGGCTGTCGGCCTGGATTCGGTGTCGACCTTTGAGTGTATTGTCGATCGCGACAAGCACTTCTTCATGGAGATGAATACCCGCATCCAGGTCGAACACCGGGTTACCGAGCTCTGCTATGCGCTGGAATTCAGCAACCCGGACGCCCCGGAAGAATCCTTCGTGGTGGAATCGCTGGTGGAGATGATGGTGTTGCTGGCTGCGCACGGCAAAAAGCTGCCCAAGCCACGGCGTATCCTGCGGCATAACGACTCGGTGGAGGCCCGCCTCAACGCCACCAACCAGGCGCTGCAGCCCAGCGCCGGTGGGGTGATCGAGTACTGGTCCGATGCGGTGGAGGGCGAGATTCGCGACGACCAGGGCATCAGCCTGCACAACCCCGATACCGATGTATTCATGAAGTACACCCTGGCCGGTGCCTACGACTCCAACATCGCCCTGCTGCTGACCGTGGGCGATACCCGGCTGGATACCTATGAGCGTATGGCCGAGGTGATTCGCCAGACCACCATGCGCGGCAAGGACCTGGCCACTAACCTGGAGTTCCATTACGGTTTGGTCAACTGGTTTATCGGCCAGAATATCAACGCCAGGCCCACCACGCGGTTCATCGTGCCCTACCTCACGGCGGTGGGTGAGCTGAAGCACAAATCCAACGACCTTGACCTGGCCTATGCCTGGCAACAGACCTGCCAGCTCGCGCTGGCCGCCGAAGCGCAGACCGAAGCGGCCGCAGCCCTGAAGCTGGCGCTGGAGCGGAAGCAGACCCTGTTGCTGCGGCCGCTGGAAACCCTGTTCAGCCAGCCTCACATCCTGGCCGGCTGGCTGAGCGTGAATCGCGACAGTTACACCATGATCGACGGCAAGGTGAACTGGAACGAGAATCCGGTGGAACTGCTGGCCGACACCTACCATTTCCTCAAGATGGATTACATTCCGGGCGCACCCGCGGCCAACATGATCTGGGATCACGATCACGAGGTTCTGCAGCAGGCGCTGGATTTCTACAACGAGCTCAATAACCGCCTGCAGGCAGGCGACTGGATCGAGCTGCAGACCATGCTTGCCGACCCCGCCGCGCCCCCGGGTATCGAGGCGGCGCTGTGGCAGGAGATTCGCGGTGCCCACTATGGCTTCCAGGCGGGCATGGATATGCTGGCGGTCTTGCCCAGCATCGCAGAGGCCACCGGTTTTTACGACCTGTCGGTCAAAGGCGACCTGACAATCCATATTCCC
Source organism: Seongchinamella sediminis (assembly GCF_003457605.1). Taxonomy (GTDB): domain Bacteria; phylum Pseudomonadota; class Gammaproteobacteria; order Pseudomonadales; family Halieaceae; genus Halioglobus; species Halioglobus sediminis. The sequence goes on along the minus strand of NZ_QRAN01000028.1, from coordinate 9,883 downwards.
GAGCGCCTGCTCGACGACTCCCTGCAGGAGGCCATGGCCAAGGTGCTGGTACCGCCGCCGGTCGCCAAGTCGGATGAAATTCTGGCGGAGAGCGGTGGCATGTTCTATGGTCGGGAGACCCCGCAGCACGAGGTTTATGTCAAGCAGGGCGACCATTTCGAGGCCGGCGACCCGCTGTACATCGTGGAGGTCATGAAGATGTTCAACAAGGTATACGCGCCATTTTCCGGCACCATCGAAGAGGTGCTGGTCGATACCGACGGTGTCATCATCAGCAAGGGGCAGCCGATATTCAAGATCACGCCGGACGAGAAAATCGTGGTTGAATCCCCCGAGGAGGTGGCCGCCCGGCGCCGTTCGGCCACCGACCAGTTTCTTGCAGCCCTGGTATAAGGAGCGAACCCTATGATTACAGCACTTGATCACATCGCTATTGCAGTCCCCGATTTCGACAAGGCGATAAAGCGCTTCATGGAAGATTTCGGCCTGCCCTTCGAGGGCACCGAAGACGTGGTCGCGGCGAAGACCTCGACCGCCTTCTTCCCGCTGCCGCCGACCAGCATCGAACTGGTGCATCCGCTCAACGGCGAGGGTCCCATCGCCGGCTACCTGGAGAAAAAAGGGGGTGGCCTGCATCACCTCTGCTTTCGCTCCGACAACATCGAGGAAGACGTCGAGCGCCTGAAGGCCAAAGGCTACCAGTTCCTGGCGGATGCGCCGACGCCTGGCGCGCACGGCTCCAGGGTCATATTTATCCACCCCAAGAGCTGCGACGGTGTGTTGATAGAAATAAACCAGCCGGCCGACGAACACTAGGGCCTGGATAGCGAATTGCCAGAGGACAGACAAATGAGCGACAAGAAAATCTACGACAAAGACAGCGCAACACCGGAAGCCTGGGCAGAGCTGGCCAGCAAACAGTTGCGCGGCAAGCCGCTGGAGTCCCTGACCTGGCATACCCCGGAAGACATCGACGTAAAACCCCTGTACACCGCGGCTGACACCGCCGGTCTCGAGTACGCCGACACCATGCCCGGTATGTCGCCGTACATCCGCGGACCCCAGGCGACCATGTACGCCGGACGCCCCTGGACGATTCGCCAGTACGCGGGTTTTTCCACCGCCGAGGAATCCAATGCGTTTTATCGCAAGGCGCTGGCCGCGGGCGGGCAGGGGGTATCGGTAGCCTTCGACCTGGCGACTCACCGCGGTTACGACTCGGATCACCCGCGGGTCGCGGGCGATGTCGGCAAGGCCGGCGTGGCGATCGACTCGGTGGAGGACATGAAGATCCTGTTCGACGGCATACCGCTGGACCAGGTGTCGGTATCCATGACCATGAACGGCGCCGTGCTGCCGGTGCTGGCCGGCTATATCGTTGCCGCCGAGGAGCAGGGCGTGGGCCAGGAGCAACTGGCGGGCACCATCCAGAACGATATCCTCAAGGAGTTCATGGTACGCAACACCTACATTTACCCGCCGGCGCCCAGCATGAAAATTATCGGCGACATCATCGCCTACTGCTCGAAGAATATGCCGCGCTTCAACACCATTTCCATTTCCGGGTACCACATCCAGGAAGCCGGGGCTAACGCCGCGCTGGAACTGGCCTACACCCTGGCCGACGGCAAGGAGTACATTCGCACCGCGCTCAACGCCGGCCTGGGCATTGATGAGTTCGCCCCGCGCCTGTCCTTCTTCTGGGGCATCGGCATGAACTTCTACATGGAAATCGCCAAGATGCGCGCCGCGCGCCTGCTGTGGGCGCGCATCGTCGGTGAGTTCAATCCGGAAAACCCCAAGAGCTCCATGCTGCGCACACACAGCCAGACCTCCGGCTGGTCACTGACCGAGCAGGATCCCTACAACAACGTGGTGCGCACCACCATAGAGGCAATGGCCGCGGTATTTGGCGGCACCCAGTCGCTGCACACCAATGCGCTCGATGAAGCCATCGCGCTGCCCACCGAATTCTCTGCCCGCATTGCCCGCAACACCCAGCTGATCATCCAGGAAGAAACCGGCATTACCAGGGTCGTCGACCCCTGGGGTGGTTCTTACCTGATGGAGAGCCTGACCAGGGATATCGCCGACAAGGCCTGGGAACTGATCGAAGAGATCGAGGAAGCTGGCGGTATGGCCAAGGCCATTGAAACCGGCATGCCCAAGCTGCGTATCGAGGAGGCCGCGGCCCGCAAACAGGCCCGCATCGACAAGGGCGACGACGTGATCGTCGGCGTCAACAAGTACGCTGGCGACGCCACGGAAGAAGTCGACGTACTGGAGATCGACAACCAGGCAGTGCGCGAATCCCAGCTGGCCCGACTCGCCAGGATCCGCGAGTCCCGCGACGAGGCCGCGGTGGAAGCGATTCTGGAAGATATCTACCAGTGCGCAGTCAGCGGTGACGGCAACCTGCTGGAACTGGCGGTGGAAGCGACCCGCCGCCGCGCTACCGTCGGCGAGATATCCTTCGCCATGGAACGGGAGTTTGGCCGCTTCAACGCCCAGGCCCAGACCGTCTCCGGCGTGTACGGCAGTGCGTTCCAGGAAGACGAGAACTGGCAGGGTATCAGCAAGGACATCGATGACTTTGTCGCCGCCCACGGTCGCCGCCCGCGCATGCTGGTCTGCAAAATGGGCCAGGACGGCCACGACCGCGGCGCCAAGGTGATCGCCACCGCCTTTGCCGACGTCGGCTTCGATATCGACCTGTCGCCCATGTTCTCCACCCCGGAAGAGGTTGCCCGCCAGGCCATCGAGAACGATGTCCACGTGGTTGGCGCGTCGTCCCTGGCCGCCGGGCACAAGACCCTGGTGCCGGAACTGGTGGAGGAACTGCGCAAGCAGGGTGCGGATGATATTGTGGTTATCGCCGGCGGTGTGATTCCCCGCCAGGATTACGATCACCTCTATGCCGCGGGCGTGAACTGTATCTTTGGGCCGGGAACGCCGATACCCGTCTGTGCTCGTGATGTACTGGATGCAGTTAATCAAGCACAGTCATAATAGGTATTCATGCGCGGCCTCCCGCGCTTTGCCCCCCGAATGACTAACTTCGACCTCGACAAACTCCTCAGCGGCAACCGCCGAGCCCTGGCCAAGGCCATCACCCTGGTGGAATCCCGCCTGGACACGCACCGCGAACAGGCCCAGGACATCCTCGAACAGGTGCTGCCCCACAGCGGCAACAGCATCCGCATCGGCATCACCGGCGTACCGGGTGTCGGCAAATCCACCTTTATCGAGGCCTTCGGCCTGTACCTGATCGAGCAGGGCAAGCGGGTAGCGGTGCTGGCCGTGGACCCCAGCTCACCGATTGCCGGCGGCTCCATTCTCGGCGACAAGACCCGGATGGAAGAACTGTCGCGGCGGGAGGAGGCCTATATCCGCCCGTCTCCCTCCGAGGGCACTCTGGGCGGGGTAGCGCAGAAAACCCGGGAGACCATGCTGCTGTGCGAGGCCGCGGGTTACGATGTGATCCTGGTGGAGACCGTGGGTGTCGGCCAGAGTGAGTACCAGGTTGCCGGCATGGTGGACTTTTTCATGGTGCTGATGCTGCCCGGTGGCGGTGACGAACTGCAGGGCATCAAGAAAGGCATCATGGAGCTGGCCGATGCGCTGGTGATCAACAAGGCCGACGGTGACAGCGAGAAGCTGGCCAACCTGACCCGCCAGCAGTACACCAGTGCCATGAACCTGCTGCGTCACACCAGCTTCTGGACGCCGCGGGTGATGACCTGCTCGGCGCTGAAGCAGATCAATATCGACGCGGTGTGGGGCATGATTGTCGACTACTGGAGCATGGCCAGGGAAGCGAATGCCTTCGATGGCAAACGCGCCCAGCAGAACCGCGGCTGGATGCACCAGCTGGTCAACGAGATGCTGCTGCTCAAGTTGAGCCAGAACCCTGAGGTGAAGCGCCTGCTGCCGGCACTGGAAGAGAGCGTGGAACAGCAGGAGCTCACGGCCTTTGCTGCCGCCCGCCAGATTATCGAAATGCTCTGAGGTGCAGGTATTGGCCAGCGCGGCAGAAACGCGCTAGGCTCAGCTACCCTGACCTTCTATCGGGCCCGGCCATGCGTTTTTACCCACTGGAAAAGCTGATTAACCTGCACGACAACTACAGCCGCCAGTTCAAGATTGATCACCTGCAGCTGCTGTTGTTGCAGCGCGACGGACAGCTCTACCTGATAGAGGCCAATTGCCCCCATCGGGCACACCCGCTGGACAGCGCCAGTATCGCCGGCAACACCATTGAGTGCCCCCTGCACCAGTACCGCTTTAACCTCGCTGACGGCCGTCTGCTCCAGCACACCGAGGAGCCCTGTCGGGCGCTGAAAGTCTGGGATATCGCCTACGAGGGCGTGGAGGTAGGGGTGATGCTAGGCCGGGAATTCGACCGCTGAGCCGGGTTATAATGTGCGCTTTTTACAGAGGAGCATGCAGGTGACCGGGACTGTCTGTTTATCGGGTGAGATCCACACTGACTGAGACCATGCTGCGTTTTCCCTCCCAGGCCCTCGCCACCGAACGCCTGCTGTTGCGCGAGATAGCCCATGTCGACCTGGACGATCTGTACGCCGTGCATTCGGTAGCGGCGGTGAACCGTTACCTGCCCTATACCACCTGGCAGAGCAAGGCCGATGCCGAGGCCTGGTGGCAGCGGGTGCAGGACAGGATGAGCGACGGCAAGGCCCTGCAGTTTGCCATCTGCCTGCGGGATTCCCAGCGGGTGATCGGCAGTTGCGTGCTGTTCGCCTACGACGAAGCCCATGGCCGTATCGAAATTGGCTACGCCTTTGGCCAGGACTACTGGGGCCGGGGCTATGCACGGGAAGCGCTGGAGCGATTCCTGGACTACTGCTTCGACGATCTCGCCCTGCGGCGGATAGAGGCGCGGGTCGATGCACGCAACCGCGCCTCCAGCGGCCTGTTAACCCGCCTGGGTTTTGTCAGCGAGGGCTGCCTGCGGCAGTGGCAGATGGAGGGGGATACGCCGGTCGATTCCCAACTGTTCGCCTTGCTCGCCCACGAGCGGGCCGGCGCTACACGCTGAGCGCGCGTAACTCGGGGTCCTGCTCGCTGTAGCGCCACAGCTCGTCAAACAGTTCCAGGTGCTGCAGGGCGGAGGCCCGGGAGGCGGGTTCGTAAAAGCCATCGTGGCCGGAACCCGCGGGCTTGTACAGGACACCGTCACGGTCGCGGATAACAATGGTCTGGCCCTTCCAGTCAGGATGCTCGCTGATGCGCCGGATCTGTACCAGGCTGGGCATGCGCCGGGCGAGTGCCAACAGGCTGTGGCCGCGACCGGTGAGGCCCCGGGTGTCGGCCACCAGGATGCGCACCTCGGTCTGGCGGCTGCTGCGGGCGAGGGTGGATAGCGCCATCGACAGCTCCTCCCGGTCGAAGACTGCCCGCTCCAGCCGCGGACTCAATATGCTGATGTAGCGGGCCGCGCTGCGGGCCAGGGTGACAGCCAGCTCGTCAAAGGGATGGGGGTAGGCCACCCCCTGGATAAATTCTTCGTCGCTCATCAGTGCTATGCAACTTTATTCAATGCCGGTCCACCCAGTGTAGCCCGGCGCCCGCAGAAGGCCAGAGTGGCCTCCCGGGTTCGTCTATTTAGTCCGGAAAGTCATTGTTAATCAGTGATTTAGCGTTGGCCGGGTATCGAATTGATGGGCTTTGCGGTATAGTGCGGGCAGCAAAAATCCAGGAGCCCACAGGTTCTCCGATTGCCCGTATCCATCGCAGAGGAAATCATGACAACAAACAGCAGCACCATCTACTACACCCTGACTGACGAAGCACCTTCCCTGGCAACCTGTTCCCTGTTGCCCATCGTACGCACCTTCACCTCCGCCGCCGGTATTGACGTCAAGATCACCGATATCTCGCTGGCCGGACGCATCCTGGCCGGGTTCCCGGACCGCCTGACCGAGGAACAGCAGGTGGTCGATGGCCTGGCCTTTCTCGGTGAGCTGACCCAGGACCCCGATGCCAATATCATCAAGCTGCCCAATATCAGCGCGTCGATTCCCCAGCTCAAGGACTGCATCGCCGAACTGCAGGGGCAGGGCTACGACATACCCGACTACCCCGAAAATCCGCAGACCGATGAAGACCGGGATATCCAGAGCCGCTACGCCAAGGTACTGGGCAGTGCGGTCAACCCGGTGCTGCGCGAAGGTAATTCCGACCGCCGGGCACCCAAGGCGGTGAAGGAATACGTGCGCAAGTTCCCCCATTCCATGGGTGAGTGGAGCAAGGCCTCCCGCAGTCACGCCGACTATATGCGCGGCGGCGACTTTTATTCGGCGGAACAGTCCCTGACCATGGCAGAGGCCGGCGACGTGCGTATCGAATTTGTCGCCGAAGACGGTTCGGTGACGGTCAAGAAGGAACTGGCCCTGGAGCAGGGCGAGGTCATGGACAGCATGCGCATGAGCGCCGGTGCCCTGCGCGAGTTCCTGGAAGAAACCATGAACGACGCCAGGGACTCCGGCGTCATGTGGTCACTCCACGTCAAGGCCACCATGATGAAGGTGTCCCACCCGATCGTATTCGGGCACGCGGTTACCGTGTTCTACAAAGACCTGTTCGCGAAGCACGATGAGCTGTTCGCCGAACTGGGCGTCAACCCCAACAATGGCCTCAGCAGCGTCTACGAGAAAATCGAGTCCCTGCCGCGCTCCAAGCGCGAGGAAATCATGGAGGACATTCACGCCTGCTACGAGGGGCGGCCGGAACTGGCCATGGTGGATTCCGTCAAGGGGATTACCAACCTCCACGTGCCCAGCGATGTGATCGTCGACGCCTCCATGCCGGCCATGATCCGCAATGGCGGCAAGATGTGGGGGCCCGATGGCAAGGCCAAGGACTGCAAGGCGGTAATGCCCGAGAGCACCTACTCGACAATTTACCAGGAGATGATCAACTTCTGTAAAACCAACGGTGCCTTCGATCCGACCGTTTGCGGCACCGTGCCCAACGTTGGCCTGATGGCGAAAAAAGCCGAGGAATACGGCTCCCACGACAAGACCTTCGAGGTCGATGCCCCCGGCGTTATGCGGGTGGTCAATGCGGCGGGTGAGGTGCTGATGCAGCATGACGTCCAGCCCGGTGATATCTGGCGCGCCTGCCAGACCAAGGACGAGGCGATTCGCGACTGGGTCAAGCTGGCTGTCAACCGCTCACGCCAGTCCGATACGCCGGTCATTTTCTGGCTGGACCGCAACCGCGCCCACGACATCGAGCTGATCAAGAAGGTCAATGAGTACCTCGAGGACCACGACACCGAGGGCCTGGATATCCGCATCATGACCTACGTCGAGGCTATCCGCCGCAGCATGGAGCGAATGATTCGCGGCCGCGACACCATCTCGGCCACCGGCAATGTTTTGCGGGACTATCTCACCGACCTGTTCCCGATCATGGAGCTGGGTACCTCCGCCAAGATGCTGTCTATCGTGCCCATGCTCAAGGGCGGTGGCATGTACGAAACCGGCGCCGGCGGCTCCGCCCCCAAGCACGTCCAGCAGCTGCAGGAAGAAAATCACCTGCGCTGGGATTCCCTCGGCGAATTCCTCGCCCTGGCGGTATCCCTCGAGGACATGGGCCTGAAGCAGAACAATGCCCGCGCGGCGCTGCTGGCGAAAACCCTGGACGAAGCCACCGGCAAGCTGCTGGAGAACAACAAGTCACCCTCGCGCAAGGTCGGTGAACTGGATAACCGCGGCAGCCACTTCTACCTCGGTATGTACTGGGCCGAGGCGCTGGCGGCACAGAGCGAAGACGCCGAAATGGCAGCGCAGTTCGCGCCCCTGGCCAAGGCCTTCAGCGACAACGAGGCCGCCATCGTCGGTGAACTGGAAAAAGCCCAGGGCAAGCCGGTAGAGGAAGAGGGCTACGGCTACTACCACGCGGACCGCGCGGCGGTGAAGCGCATCATGCGGCCCAGCAAAACCCTGAACGATATCCTGGCGCAGGCCAACAGCTGATCGCCTGAAGCACCGATAAAGGCAGCCTGGCTGGTACAGGCTGCCTTTCTTTGTGGCCCGGCATACCGGGATTCAGTGGCGGCTAAGAGGAGCGGACATTGGAAATGTGTCACCAAGAATGTTGCGCTGACGGCCTGAATCCACANAGTGTGCCCGCAAGGCGTGAAATCAGATCAAATCAGCCTGTTAACTGCCTGCGATTCCGTAATCGGAAAATCTCCGCGGAGATTTGGCCGAATCTGATGACTCATGAAATATTCAGGCTAGCCGTTAAACACACAGGGATCTGTATTGATGTCCGCTTTCACCTCATTTGCGACGGTCAGCCATGCAGAAATTGATATGCCAGAAGGGCCGCTTTGTGCCAGCAACGGACATTCGATTTATCTGGGATTCACCGAAACGCCGGGATAGTCAGCTGGCCGCTTTCGTCAATCCTGAGACCTTAGTTTCCCCGAATGACAGGCATAAAAAAGCCCTCACATTGGAGGGCTGTTTATCAGGAGAAATACTTACGCTTTCTTGCGGCGTGACCAGCCAAGGCCAGTGAGGCCGAGGCCGAAGAGAGCGAGGGTGGCAGGTTCGGGGACACTATTTTCAGTCACGACTAAGTTATCAATCCCTACAGCGTAGGTCGTGTGGGCTTTAAATACTACACTAGTCAAATTATCGAAACCGGTCAGCGCGTTGGTTGTCCACGTGGTCCCAGCAGCTAGACTGGTGCTGACCACGCCGCCTCCGAATATGTTGCCAATGATCTCTAGGGATCCGTCGTCAGACCTTCGCCATGATCCTAAGGCGATACTCTCCAATGAAAACAGTGTGGCCACCGCAGATTCAAGTGTAATGTTCGCCGCACCATCCGCGCAACCACCACTGTCTGAGCAGAACACCAAGTAGGCACTGCCGTTGGAATTATTTATGTTTTTCCCCCAGATTCCAGAAGTGCCACTCACTGCATTTGAACTGGTAAATAAAAATCCGCTTTCGGAGTAGGGTGGTTTTGAAGTGTCGGAAGAGGAGTCCCCAACTACACCCTCGAAACCTATCAATAGTGCATTTGCATGCCCTGCCGTGAAAAGTAAAAAAATCGACATGGTGTAGAGTAGTTTTAGTTTCATCTTGTCAGGCTTCCTTTGCGCAGTGGGCTATCTCAAATCGATAATGCATTTTTCGCGCTAAAATTGTTATTTATTATAAAAAACAGTATGTTATTTTTTTTGGCTGATCGAAATAAGAAGCTTTGTAAGAAAACCTGACACTAAGTCTTCTAATATTTGACCAAGCCGCCTCCATCCGCTTCTAATGCCGCTTTGGCCGTTGTAAGGCGGGCTTACAAATGACCGCAGTGCGTCGAAAGCGGTCATCGCTCCAATTTCATCCTAATGTCTCGAAGTAGGCGAAAGAAGACTCTTTGGTCTGGGCGGTCGAGGGTCCGCTTTGTGGACGAAAGCAGACCTTCAAAACAGCCTATCTCAAGTATCAGCACATGGCTATAGAGACGGATTACAGATAACTACAAAGCAATCCAACAAGAAGCACACTGCCTGGAATCATGCATCAACACCGACTATTGCACCTCAGGCAGAATCGGCCCTGTTTGCGCAAACGATAGCGCTACATAGCTCACCGCCAGCTAGCCATAAATGCCTATAAATATAGGCCCAAACGATTGCGAGGGTGTGCGCGTGCGACTACACTTAACTGTATAAATACAGTATTTAGCGGAGGTCCTAACCATGACCAATCTCGCTCTCGCCGCACTTCCTGCCGAACTTGAAACCGACCAGGACCTGGCCGATCACATCACCCTGCTGGCCGGCCAGATCAATGCCGCCAACCACCGTCTGTTAAAGCTCATCGCGGAGTTTGACCGGCGC
>NZ_QRAN01000027.1 GCF_003457605.1 Seongchinamella sediminis | reverse complement strand
GGTCACCCTCTTCGAAAAAATCCCTTTAAACAATGACTTTTTCGATACCAAACATATCCTGGAAGATGACATGGTTTCTAACCAACTGAATTTGTTCAACAATTAACCGGACGCTAGTGAACCCTCTTATTATCGAGGCATCGCTGAACGGAGCCACCAGTAAGGCGGCAAACCCGAGTGTACCGTACTCTGACGAAGAGATCGTTTCTGACGCACTTGCCTGCATGGCGGCGGGGGCGGCTCTCATTCACAACCACACGGATGAGCCTATTTTCGGTGGAACCGGGAAGCTTGATTACGAACGTTACGCAAGGCCCTGGCGCTTATTGCTCAACGATCGTCCCGATGCGATTCTCACGCCCACCATGCCCGTCGGCCAGGAAGGGGTTCCGGTGGAAGTGCGTTACAGTCATGTGGAACGCATGGCCGAGGAAGGCTTGTTGGCGCAGGGGCTGTGCGACCCTGGCACCTTTAACCTATCGGTGTTGGGTGAAGACGGCCTCTTCGCTCCCACCGACATGCTCTATCGAAATGACATGCACGATTCTCGTTACTATGTGGAGGCCTGCCGTCGGCTCAATATCGGGCTGAGCATTTCAATCTTTGAGCCGGGATTCCTCAAATTCGTGCTGGCCTATTACCGGGCAGGCAAGCTACCGCCGGGTGGCATTCTGAAGTTCTATTTTGCATCGAACGATCTACCCTTCGGAATGCCGCCTGGCATTGCCAGTCTGGAGGCCTACCTCGCTATGCTCGAGGGCTGTGATCTGCCCTGGCTGGTGTCCACTTTTGGTGACGACTGCGTGCGCTGCGGTATGGCCGAGGCCGCCATACGTCGCGGCGGACATGTCCAGGTCGGCCTGGAACCCTACGCTGGAGACCGGCAGCCATCCAACGTGGAACTGGTGGAAGAAGTGGTGGCGCTTGCCCATAAGCTGGGCCGGTCTGTCGCCACGCCGACCGAGGCGGCTCAAATGCTCAATTTGCCCTCCTACCCTGTTCCTTACGCGGCGCGGCATGGAAGAACATGAACTAGCGTCGAGGCAAACCAGGGCAAACCAGGACACCCATCACACTGTGAGGGCAAACCAGGACACCCACCACACTGTTAGATACTCACGTTAGATGGTGCAGGTACGGCATAGTGCGTGGACTATTCTCCAGTGGCGTTAGGGTGGGTGTCCTAATCGGGTGTTTTAGGGTGGGTGTCCTAATCGGGTGCTGTTAGGGTGGGTGTCCTAATCGGGTGCGGGGTGGGTGTCCTAATCGGGTGCTGTTAGGGTGGGTGTCCTAATCGGGTGCGCTAATCGGGTGCGTTCTCCAGTGGCGTTAGGGTGGGTGTCCTAATCGGGAGGGACTTACGCCAGGCCGTTGGCGGTCTCTGGAATCATGAACTACAGTTAGCCCATCATTGCTCGTGCAGAGACGGGGAAGGGTCCATGCTGAGACGCAACTTTTGCCGGACGGCGTTCGCCAGTGGCGCGATCATGCCGCTGCTGGGCAACCATGCGCTGGCTTCGGTGTATGCTGGCCTGATGAAGGTCGATCGCGACCTGGAGGCACTGACCCGGGCCGGCGGTGAGCAGGTGCTTGCCCAGGGCACCGTGCAGTCCCTTGCCGACAGCCTGCGCGGGCAGCTGCTGCTGCCCGGCAATGCCGCCTACGAATCCGCGCGCCACGTACTCAACGGCTCCATCGACAAACATCCCGCCCTGATCGTGCAGCCCACCGGTGCTGCCGATATCAGCTCGGCGGTGGAATTTGCCCGTGACAACGACCTGATTATTGCGGTGAAATGCGGCGGCCACAGCTATGCCGGGAAATCGACCTGTAACGGTGGGATGATGATCGATCTGTCCACGTATCGGGACGTGCGCATCGACCTGCCCAACCGGTCGGCCTTCGTTACCGGGGGCAGCCTGCTGGGCCAGCTCGATCACGAGTCCATGGCCCTCGGCCTGGTGACGACCGCCGGTACGGTGTCCCATACGGGGGTCGGTGGCCTTACCACCGGCGGTGGCTTCGGCCGGGTAGGTCGGCGCTTCGGCCTTGCCCTGGATAACGTGAAGTCAGTGGATGTGGTGTCAGCAGACGGACGGCTGCAGCACGCCAGTGCCGAGGAAAACCCGGATCTGTACTGGGCGGTCCGCGGCGGAGGTGGCAATTTCGGCGTGGTCACCAATTTCGAGTTTCAGCTGCATCCGATGGAGCGCCAGGTGATCGGCGGCAATATCGTGTTCCCCATGGCGAAGATCCGGGCGTTGCTGGAAGTCTACGCTGACTACTCGCCACGCAGCCCGCAAGAGCTGTACACGGATTTTATTGCGGTCTACCCCTTCGGCGGCAAACCCGGCATGGCAATCCTGGATGTGTGTTGGTCGGGCGATCCGGTAGGCTATGAAAAAGCTATCAAGCCTTATCTGGATGCGGTCGAGCCCATCGCCAACCAGGTGAAAGCGGTCGATTATGTCGCACTGCAACGCAGCGGAGACAGCAGTGATCCAAGGTCCTGGGCGAGCTACCTGAAAGGCGGCTTTGTCGATGGTATCCGGCCCGGGCTGATCGATGCAATCGCAGCGGGTATGGAGCAGCACCCGGATCGCACGAGCATACTGCTGTTCCAGCATAGTGGGGGAGCGATTAACCAGGTGGCCGCCGACGCCACCGCGTTCCCGCACCGCTATGCGAGCCACAACATGGTGCAGATGGTGTCGTGGCGCAGCAATGCACCGCGGGATGAGCACGTGGGCTATATCAGGAACCTGTGGTCCCAGCTGCACCCGTTCACCTACGGCTTCTACACGGTGGAGGTGGATGATGGCCACGACAGGCGAATGATGAACCAGAATTACCAGGGCAATTACGCCCGGCTCGCCGGCATCAAGAAACGTTACGACCCTGATAACATTTTCCGGCTTAACGCCAATATCACACCGGCATAAAAAACAGGTACAAACCGGGGGTAAATCCCCTGGTGTTGGTCTGCATCGAAATCCTATCCATTTCGAGGCGATATTTGCCTCCTGGAGTAACCCATCGGCCCGTAAAGGGATACAGGAAGGTCAAAGGCCTGGCGACCTTCATCCGCGGCAGTATTCAGCGTAAATTCGGGCGCAAATTAACACGATGCCGTTAGGATAATTAGCAGTTGATAGCATAACCGCCCGTCAATTTGAACCGGCCGGGATGTCCGCCGATGTATCCATGCCCCGGGTTGTTAGCGGTGGGTGCAAGCGCCACGGTTACAGCCACTAGCCGGTTCAACCTTAATGGCGTCACTGAAACCGTCAGTAATATCGCTCGGGCTTCCACCGATTCTGCAGGGGGAGCAACGGCAGATACCTCCGACAACGGCACTGATCCGGACCCGGATGGTGACGGCGATCCGACTGTCGACCAGGTAGGGTCGCTTTTCAGTGAACTCGCCGTTGCCATTCCGCTGTTTTCCCAGTGGGCGCTGTGGAGAGTGGTATCGCTGCTCATTGCTGCAGTCGCCTTGCGTGCACGTCGAACCTGATGGTAGCTCATCCACACAATCCAGGACCCTGCTGTGCACCCCCAGGTCACGCCAGGCCTAACTTCAGGGTCCGGTCCTGTGGTCACAGGGCAGGGCACCTTTGAACCCCAGCTGGGCCAGCGCTGTAGCCATTCTCTGGCGCTGGTGCGGGTCGCGGATGGGGAAGGCCTGGAAGAAATCCGTGCGTGTGACGCCCGGCATGCGCCGCCTGACGTCGGCCGCCCAGGCCTGCGCGCGCGCCTCCTGCCCGGCCAACTGGGCGGCCGCCGCCGCGATCAATGCGATTAGAGCGTGGGCGCCGGGTGCGCTGGCGCCGCGATCGGTCCAATCGGCGGCCTCCAGGTCCTCTCCCAGAGTCACGTGGGTCAGGCCACGGGCGGAAAGCATGCCGTAGTACAGCGGATCCAGCGGGCTCAGGCGCATGGACAGGTCGAGGTGGGCGCGGGCGTCGAGGGCGGCACCGGCCATCGATTCGGTCCAGGCCTTGGCATACAGTCCCTGGGCGTAGTTCGGGCACAGCGAGATGGCGCGCTCAAGCCAGCCGTGGGCCCGATCGAGGTCGGACTCGAGCCAGTAGGTGCGGCCCATGGTGAAGTTGACGAAGGGGTCCAGCGGATCGAGGTCGACGCCCCGCTGCGCGCACTGCCTCGCCTTCGCCACTTCCGCATCGGTGTCACTGGCCTGGCGCAGGAAAGCGGTTTGGAAATGGACGAACGACAGCCCCGCATGGGCGCGGGCGAAGCCCGGGTCGCACCGCACGGCGCGGCCGAACATATCCGCTGCAATCGCATTGTCTTTCTGGTTGAAGCGGTACAGGTGCTGCAGACCCAGATGGTAGGCCGACCAGGCGTCGAGGCTTTCCGGCACCTTGAGCCGTGCATTCGACGCTTCATGCTGGGGGATTCGGATTTCCAGGTGGGTAAGGACGCTGGCACAGATCTGCTCACGCACGCTGTGCACATCATCCAGTGCTGCGGTGTAGCGCTCGGCCCACACCACGTCGCCGTCAGCCGTGTCCGCCAACTCGGTGGTGACAGTCAGTCGCTGAGGGCTAATCTCCAGCGTACCCGACAGGCAGTAACGTACGCCCAGAATCCTGCCCACCTCGCAGGGGTCGACATTATCGCTGCGCAGCCGGAAGGAGGAGGCGCGGGCCACCACAAATAGCCAGCGCAGGCGCGACAGCTCGGCAATAAGTTCGTGCGGCAGGCCATCGGCAATGCTGAGCCAGTCGCCGGCTTCACCGTGGGTACTGAACGGCAGTACCGCAATAGAGGGGCGAGCGTCTGCCGCCAGTTCCACTGCCCGGGAAGGCTCCGCCGGCTGGGCAGGTGCCACTGGCTGTTGCGCTAGCGGTTGCTGCCTGCTGCGAATCTGCGCCTCGGCAACAAAGCGCAGCCCCTTGCCGTGCACCGTGCGGATATAGCGCTGGACCTTACCGTCGTCCCCCAGCGCCCGGCGGGCTGACTTGATCCGGCTGGTGAGGGCCGAATCGCTGACCACACGCCGTTCCCAGATCTTTTCCAGAATCTCGTCTCGCGATACCAGCCGGTCCCGGTTCTCCAGCAGCAGGGCAATGAGCGCAAACACCTGCGGTTCCACCGGGCAAACTGTGCCTGCCTGCCGCAGTTCGGCGCGGTCCAGGTCAAGCTCGAAATCATCGAATGCGTAGATCATGCGAGGAGCATAGACCCGGGCATCGGTGGAATCCGCAAAAAATCCACAATACCTCCACAGTCTCTCCATGTCTTCCTGGTCGATTATGACGACAATTCACCTGTGGTCGCAATAAGGCGCCGCCAGAACGAAACAACTGCCTTAGGGCAACAGGAGAACTCACATGCCACTCGTAACTATCGATGTGATCAAAAACGTATTCACCCCGGACCAGAAGCAGGAGCTGATCGAAAAGGTCACCGAAGCCATGGTCGCTGTGGAGGGCGAAAGTATGCGCTCGGTCACCTGGGTCCGGATCCAGGAGATCGAGGGTGGGGACTGGGCCATTGGCGGTAAGTGCCTCGCGGCAGCGGATATCCACGTCCTGCAAAAGGGCGAGGCAGCCTGAGAGCGCGCTGCTGCGCCGGGATGGTCAGGAGCGGGGCGCGCAGGAGCCCCGCTCTGAACTGGCGCACGACATGGGCCGCCTGTCCATCTGGTGGAAGCCCTTTCTATCCGCATCTCAGTATTCAGGTTGAATTTCTGGAAATAGCATCCAAACTTTCATGAAGATGGTCAAAACCGCTGTGAGGAGCAATTCGATGAAAGCGTCGGAAACCCATGACCTCGTCAGGAAAAGTTATGCGGACATGCTGAAAAAGGCGCAGGAGCAAGGCAGCTGCTGCGCGAACAGCTCGACGGCAAAATTGGCTGGGTACGGCGAGTCAGTCACGCACTCCGAGGCGGCTGGCGCCTCCCTGGGTTGCGGAAACCCCGTGGCTTTCGCGGGCGTGCGGGAGGGTGACACGGTGCTCGACCTGGGCTGCGGAGGCGGCCTGGATCTACTGCTGGCAGCGGAGAAAACCGGACCCGGTGGCAAGGTCATAGGGGTTGATATGACCGATGAGATGGTCGCTGCGGCGAGACAGAACGCTGCCAGGGCGGGTTTCGACAACATCGAAGTGCGCAAGGGTTTGATCGAGCACTTGCCGGTCGAAGATTGCTCAGTGGACTGGGTGATTTCAAATTGTGTGATCAACCTGTCGCCGGACAAAAAGGCGGTCTTCCGTGAGATCGCCCGGGTGATGAAACCGGGAGCGCGGTTCATGATCTCGGACATTGTTGTAGGTGACCTGCCCGAGCTTATTCGCGAGAGTGTGGCGGCATGGTCTGCCTGTGTGGCCGGGGCCATCTCGGAAAATGACTATAACGACGGCTTGCGCGAGGCAGGTCTCGAAGGCGTGGAAGTGAGTGAGCGATTGGTCTACGACGCAGCCCAGCTTCGCGCCATTCTCAGTGAAGATATTCCAGACTTTGACCTTGATTGTGACCAGGTGGACGGCTTGTTGCAGCAGTATGCAGGCTCGGTCTGGAGCGCCAGGTTTATGGGGCGTAAGCCACGGTGAAAAATTGATGGATATCCACACCCTGCATGGACCGAACTAGGGAAACTCTGACTAATGTCATTCTGGCGACAGCCAGAATCCATAACTCTTTGATTGCTACTGATGCTCAGCAGCAAGTCGCCAACGCCGGATTGGGAGATATGACCATGAATACACCGGGCACTCGTATCGACGACATTGGTAATGGCCTGTACCGAATCAGCACGCCCGTTTCACCCGAGACGGTACCGGGAGGTTTCAGCTTTAATCAGTATTTATTGGTGGACGAGGCGCCACTGTTATTCCACACCGGCCTGCGCGGGCTTTTTGAGCCTGTCAGCCAGGCCATCGAATCGGTACTGCCACTGAACCAACTGCGTTATATCTCCTTCTGTCATGTGGAAGCCGATGAGTGTGGCTCGCTCAATGAATTTCTCCGGGCCGCCCCCCGGGCCGAGGCGCTGTGCGGCCAGGTCGCGGCAATGACCAGCATAGCGGACCTGGCCGACCGGCCACCGCGGGTACTAGCCGATGGTGAGGAACTGTCACTGGGTGCGCGCAGGGTGGTCTGGATCGATGCACCTCATGTTCCCCACGGGTGGGAGAACGGTTTTTTGTTCGAACTGACTGCCAGGCTGCTGTTTTGCGGTGACCTCTTCACCCAGCCGGGCAGTGAGCACGCGCCGGTATCTGATGATGTTCTCGACAGCAGTGAGCAGATGCGCCGCACCCTGGATTATTTTGCCCACGGTGCAAATACCGGCCCGGTGCTGGAGCGTCTGGCTGCGCTGCAGCCGCACACGCTGGCCTGCATGCATGGCAGTGCCTTTCAGGGAGATGGCGCAGCGCAGCTGCGCAAACTGGCCGACCGACTTTGCGGCGGTCACACAGCGGTCACACAGGACACCCATCCCAATTTTGAGCGGTCACACAGGACACCCATCCCAATTTTGTGGGCTGACGTCAAAAACTGACCAGTTCCAGCCTGTAAGCGTGGTCAGACCACGGTCAAACCTGGCTGTTGCCTCCATGGCTTGGTTAGACTTGTCAGTGAACCACTCGCGCTACCAGTGGACAATATTGGGCGCCTGTCCAAAGGCGCTGTCAGAGGCCGCTATCCGGACAACGCGTTTCAGCCATAGCGGCGTTCGTGCTTGCCGAGAACCGGTTCGCAGCGATCTGCCGCCTTGCGTATGCGCTCGCTGATTGGGGCCCCAGGGTTGGATTCGGCTAGCAGGTTGCCGGAATGAGCGGCACAGAGATTTTCAGCCTCGCCCCAGGCGTCTGCCAATTCCGTAGACCACTCCCTGAATTCCGCTGCCGCCCCTTCTCGCTTTTCCAGCGCCATGGCCAGTGTGGGGTGGAAACTGACCCGTTCGGATAAACCGACAAGGCCCAGGAATCGCGGGAGGCGTATATACATCAAGGTATCATCCGCGTGGATGGTGCCGGATGCCCGGTGGTAGGCCAGGACGGACGCAAAGTGAATGTTCTCATTGGCGGAAATGAAATCCACGCCTCTCGGGATGGTGAAATCCAGGTCGTCGGCGTACCAGTCATGCAGTTCCTGGTCTTCGCTTCGCACTTCTTCCCATGGCAGATCGGGGAACAGATCAAGATGCCTCTGGGTACCATGAAGACGTGCATCGGGGAACAATTCATGCATGCGCTGCACGTGTACCGTATGGAAGGGATGCAGGTTCAGGATGGCTTCGACTTCGCCATCGCCCACGATAGCATCGATTTCTTCCCGCAGGGGCTCACTGATGGAATACGAATCCAACAGCAGGAAACTGCCGCTGGACAGTTGGACCAGTGAGGCCTGAGTGCCAATCTCCACAACGCCGCCTATGCGGAAGGAGCCCCGTATATTCCAGAAGCTTTCCGCTACATGGATTATTTGCTCCGCCATGAGCTACCCCCTGTGCAGTTGTAATCGGCGATGTACGGCTTAATAAGCGACCACTTAATGAGTGTAGCGCAGATAATGCACGCTGACCCGGATCGAATGTTCTGGCGGACTGGCATCAACCGGCTACGCGTCTTCCCCGGCTAAATTTCTCAATGCCGGCGAGCGGTTCTGGGTGAGTGCTATGCCGGCCAGAATCAACAGCAAGCCGGCGAACTGACTGAGCTGGGCACTTTCACCCAGGAAGATGACCCCGGCGGCGAAGGCAATGGCAGGGATAATGTAATTGATAATAGACAGGAATAAAGGGCCACAGTCCGATATCACCCGGAAATAGATCCAGGTTGCAAGCCCCGTTGAAACGACGCCCAGCGTCAGCGTCGCAGCCAGTGCATTGCAAGAGGGGGCGACCCAGTGCGCCTGCTCCAGGAAGAAGCTAAAGGGCAACAGCAGCACGGTGCCGACGCCAAGCGAGCCGGTGCCCACCACGAGAGTATTTATCGGTGGTAAACGTTTGCTGTACACCGCGTTACTGGCATAGGACAGGGTTGCCGCGACCACTGCCAGCTGTGCGAGCAGGGCGCTGCCGACAATACCCGTCAAGGCCTTGCCGCCGATTAACACCAGCACGCCGCCAAAGCCGAGCATAACGCCGCACAGTCGGCGTGGTGTCAGCGTGTCTTCATGCACGAAGAAGTGGGATAGCACCATGGTGCTGATCGGCATCAGCGCCATCAGCAGGCCGGCCTGGGAACTGCTGATCTCTGTCTCTGCCCAGGTAATCAGCGAGAAGGGAATCAGGTTGCCGATGGTCGTCAGCACTGCAAATCGCCACCACCAGGCTGACTCCCGTGGCAGCCGATGCCCTTGCCAGCGCATTACCAGGAACAGGGTCACCGCCCCGACCCCGAGACGTATATTGACAATCGTGATAGGCGGAAATGATTCAAGCGCGACGGCAATCAGGGAGAAGGCAAGGCCCCATGCCAGGCTCAGCAGTAGCAGTAATATCCAGTGTTTGAGTTGTGGGGCTTGCATGGCTTGCGCTTACCGGGAACCTGAGCCGGCAAAATTCGCTGTGCCTGAGCTGGCGAGCAACAACGTTCCCAGCACGGGTTTCACGCGTTATAACCGAAGGGGTCGTCCACCGAATGAGCGGGCTCGGTAAACCACTTCGGACCTGATTCTGTCAGGTAAAAATGGTCTTCATGGCGAACACCGAATTCGCCGGGAATGCAGATCATTGGCTCATTGCTAAAGCACATGCCCGCTTCGAGAGTGGTGCTTTCATTGCTGACCAGGTACGGCCATTCGTGGATATCCAGACCGATGCCGTGGCCGGTACGGTGGGGTAGGCCGGGTAGCTTGTAGTTGGGGCCCAGGCCCTGGGCCTGCAGCGTTTTTCTTGCGGCATTATCGACCTCGCTGCACGCCTGGCCGATTTGTGCCGCCGCGAAAGCCGCGGCCTGGGCCGCTTTCTCCAGGTTCCAGATCTGGCGCTGGCGCTCGGTAGCCTCGCCATAGACGTAGGAACGGGTGATGTCAGAAATATAGCCTTCGAGCTGGCAGCCGGTATCGATAAGCACCATGTCATTGTCCTGCAGCACCTGGGGATGCGCGACCCCATGCGGGTAGGCGGTGGTCTCGCCAAACAGGACGATGCAGAAGTAGGACCCGGAGCTGGCGCCCGCTGCCTGGTGAGCGGCATGGATAAAGCCCTCGACCTCTGTGGTTGTAATGCCCGGGGCCAGAATGCGGGCCGCGCTCTTGTGCACGGCCAGGGTGATATCCTTAGCTCTTTGCATCAGGGCGATTTCAGCCGGGGATTTAATCATTCTACAGGCAGCGGTAATTGCTGCAGCATTAAGGTACTGGAACTGCGGGTTGCTTTGCCTGATGCCGTCGTAGAGGAAGAAAGGGGCTGCCTCATCAATGCCCACCTTGCCGGCGTCCAGGCCCATGCGATCCAGGGTTGAGCCGAACAGTGCGTAGGGGCTCTCGTCTTCTTCCCAGCCGTTGACCGGCCCGGTGATCGTCATGTGCTCCAGTAGCGTCGCTTCTTCAAAGGCCGGCGCAATGTATTCCAGCTGGCCACTGGCGGGAATAATGGCGCCCACCATCCTCTCGCTGGCGCCCCAGCGGGTGCCGGTAAAGTAGTACAGGTTTGTGCCAGCATTGACATAGATGGCGGCAATGGCCTTTTCCTGCATCAGCGCCTGCGCCTTGTCAATGCGGGCTTCGTACTCCTTATGCGATATGGGTGCAACGCCCATCGTCATGTCATGGAAACTGGCCAGTTCCTGTTCCGGTGTTGATCCACCAACGCCAATTGTCACGTCGACCTCCGCTGTAGAGTCGTGTGTATGCAGGGTCATGGAGTATAGGCTAATTGGTGCCTGGACGGCGATTCCAGGGTCCGGCACCTAGCTTTTCAAGTCGACACTGGGCGGCTCCGGCGGGGTGGACAGCATGTCGTCGTGCTCTTCCATGCGCCAGGGCAGGATCGATGGCGAAATGTGGAGGAAGTGCAGGTGTTTCTCCAACTGGTCGAGGATATCGGTGATAATGTCCTGCTGGTCCAGGCCGAACACATCGTAGGACTGTCCGCCCCGGCGCAGGAAGACCTCCGCCCGGTAGAAGTGAATTTCACCGTCGTTCGCCTCCGGCATTTCGGGATAGGCGAAATCCGGCAGGGAATGCTCGACCCGGCGTATTTCATAGACGAAATCCACCCGGTCATCCTTGGTTACTTCCAGGTAGACGCGGTTGTTTTCCGCATCGATTGTTACCTCTGCGTCCCAGCCCTCGTTGGCCAGTTCCCGCTCAACCCGGAGCATGGCCTTGTGGACCGTGGATTCCATGAAAGCCTGCACTTCGTCCTGTTTCGGGAACGACACCAGGGAGTGCAGGCGCCGCCGCCACAGACCGTGGCCGCTGGTGCCGGAATAGCGTTGCTGGACCCCGGTCTTCAGGCTGCTGTGGTGGTGACCCTCGATAACCAGCGCCCGCCACATTCCCAGCGCCGAGATAATCATGATCAGACTGAACGGCAGGGCGCTGACGATGGTCATGGTCTGCAGCGCGCTCAGGCCGCCTGCCAGCAGCAGAGTGGCCGCTACCAGGCCCTCCATGGAGGCCCAGAATACACGGTGCCAGACCGGCGTATGCAGCGCGCCGCCGGATGCCAGGGAGTCGACGACCAGCGAGCCCGAGTCAGATGAGGTGACGAAGAAGGTGATGATCAGCAACACGGTCAACAGCGAGAGCAGGGTGCTCATGGGCAGGGTGCCATAGAGATTGAACAGCGCGACGGCCTGGTTTTCCTGCACCTCGGCAATCAGGGTGGTGTAGCCCTCGCCCATGATTTCGGTGAGCGCCGTGCCGCCGAATATGGAGAACCAGAGAAAGGTAAAAATGGACGGCACCAGCATCACCCCTATCACGAACTCGCGGATGGTTCTTCCGCGGCTGATCTTGGCGATAAACAGGCCGACGAACGGCGCCCAGGCAATGGTCCAGCCGAAGATAAACAGGGTCCAGTTGCCGATCCAGTCGCTGCGTTCGTAGGCCTGCAGGTTGAATGTCCGCTCGATGATGTTATTGACGTAGCTGCCGGTGTTCTGCAGGAAGGTTTCGAGAATGTGGATTGAAGGGCCGGCAAAAAACACGAAGGTCATCAGTGCAATGGCGATAGCCATATTCAGTATGGAGAGGCGCTTCACCCCCTTGTCCATGCCCGCCACCACAGACAGGATGGCCAGGCCGGTGATTCCGCCAATGCAGATAATCTGCACCGTGTGATTGATGGGTACCGAAGGCCAGAGGTAGTTGAGGCCGGTGTTGAGCTGGGTTACCGACAAGCCGAGGGTGGTGCCGATCCCGAACAGGGTGCCGAGAATGGCGAACACATCCACCGCGTGGCCGATAGGGCCATAGATCCGGTCGCCAATGAGCGGATACAGTGCGGAGCGGATGGACAGTGGCAGGCCGTGACGAAACGCGAAGTAGGCGAGCACCAGGCCAACCAGGCCGTAGATTGCCCAGATATGAAAGCCCCAGTGGAAAAAGGCGATCTGCATGGCCTGCTTTGCCGCATCGACTGTCTCACCGGCCCCCATCGGTGGTGAGGCATAGTGTAGAACCGGTTCGGCCACACCGAAAAACAGTAGTGCAATGCCGTAGCCGGCGGAAAACAGCATGGCAAACCAGGCGGGAAAGCTGTACTGCGGGTCAGCGTGGTCGGGGCCGAGTTTGATGTTGCCCCAGCGAGTCAGCGCCACGCCAACAATGAACACCAGGAAAAACGCCACCGACAGCATATAGAACCAGCCGAAGGTGTGGGTGATATAAGCCAGCACCTGCGAGAACAGCGAGCCTGCGAGTTCGGGGTTTGCGATGGTGCCTATCACCAGCAGCACAATGACCACCACCGCGGGAACAAAGACCGGGACCAGCACCGTAGACATGGGATTGGAGTTCGCTGTGGATGCTGTGCGGTGCTTTTGTTCGCGCATAAAGTTGTCCAGTCAGGGGGCTTGCTCCCGACAGCCTAACATTCAAAAACCCTGGCTGCATATTTGCCCGCGGCGCCAGCGGAGGTGGGCGCCACAGCAATGCAGGGGTTTGTGTCGTGCTGCTGAAACGATTTTGAATTGTCAGCAGAGACAGGCTGAAATTGTGCGCTTCGCCAGAAACGGCGATCAATGAATGCAGCTCGATGAGATATAACCGGCTTCAAAAGACGCTAGACTCGACACGTATGCTTACTACAATAAACCTCAATGGCTATTGCATGGATTAACATTGACAGATCGGTCTTGCTCGTTTCCAGCCTGGTACATTGCATCTCATTGTTGCTTTTTTGGCTTCGGGGGCCGGCTCTCGCCGCCAGCCTGATGCTGTGGCTGGCCACTCCCGGCACTGCGGCGGGTGCCCCGGCCAACTGTGAGCGAAGTGAAGACGGCGGCGTAGACTATTACCAGTCCACTTACTTTCGCGAGCAGCTGGCCGGGGACTTCTGGCGCTTGGAGTCCCTCGCGTCGGCGGGGCGGGCCCTGCTGCCTCCCCAGGATCTCAAGCAGATGGCGGCGGAGCCGGCTGCAGCGGGGGAGCGCCTGATGGCGGCGGTGGACGCCCATCTTTGCCAGCCGCGTCCCGCCCACCCCGAACTCCAGTGGACGACCTTTCTACAGTCGCAGCACGGCGGCAGTGGCGGCCGCGCATGGCAAACACTCAGTGCCAGGCAGTTCATCGATGGGCTGCCGGTGGACGGCGGCTACTGCTATGCCCACTTCGATCGCGAAGGACAGTTTCTCACTGTCGGTTGCAGTCTTGTGGCGCGCAATGATGTTGCCCTGGGTGAAGGCGAGTGGCCGGGTGAAGAAGAGGTCGTTGCGGTGGCTGAGGCGGCCTACATCGCGGATCTGGCCAACCTGCCGGGTTCCGGGCAAAAAGTGGAATCCATCGAACGCCGCTACGGCGGGGCGCAGCCCTTCCTGCTGGTTCGCCACGTCGGTTGCGGTGTCACCCGCGTCAACGCCCTTACCCTGGAGGCACGCTATCACTGTGAGGAAATTCGGCCAATGCCGGTCCGATCCGGGCTGCAGGATAATGAAAAGCTGCTGTTGCTGGAGGATCTCCCGCCCTATTTCGAAGACAGTGCCTTTGTCATGGATGACAGCGGCGGCTATCTGATCGCCGGTTCCGTCCAGCGCGCCTGGCAGGGTGAAACCGGCCCGCAAATCGACCGGGGAACCTACCTGTTTTCCTACAGCGCCCGGGGCCAGCTGCGTTGGCGCCGGCGACTGGAGTCCGCCAGCGAGGGCTTCTGGCTGTATCCGCGGGAGGACGCTGTGCTGCTGTGGCAGCGGTTCAGTGAACCCGGCGGCACAGATGACAGGCCCTATATGCGTAGCGTTCTGCTGTCGCTGGCCGATGGCAGGCCGCTGGAAGCGGAACGGCGCTTTCCCTTGCCCTTCTACGGTGAAGTGCAGCCTGATGCGCTGGGTACGCGCCTCTTTGCCCTGCGCACCAGCGGTGCGCAGAACGCCCTGTTGGCACTGGACCGTGACGGCGCTGTACTGTGGCAAAGCGCACTCGGTGATAGCTCGCTGGGAAGGCAGGCATGGCCCCGCCCGGGGGGCGGCCTGGCAGCGCTATACGTCGCCGGTCGCGACGCCTCGTACTATTCGCTACGGCTGATCACGGCGGATGGCACCATCGAACATGAAGTGGATTTGGACCTGGAACGCGGGGAAACGGTCGAACTGCTCCGGGTGACGGACGGCCATGCCGAACTGCGGGTGCAGGTCAGCGCCACCGATGCCCGCGGTCACTACGAGTTGCAGAGTTATTTAGTGGACAGTGGTGAGCGCGTGCGGCGGCGTATCATGCCGGGGGTCAATCCGGAGCAACAGCGCCTGCTGCCGAATGGTCAGGTGCTGTACTTCGGCGGTGAGGGCGGCTGGGCGCTGCTGGGAGAGGAGGGACCGGCCGCAACCTGGCGCCGCTACCTGGGTTTGGGGGAGAGCAGTTCCTTTACCCATGCCGCGCTGGCGGACGGGGAGCTGGCCCTGCTGGCTTATATAGACTACCCGCGGGAGCGCTCCACCACACCGGATCGCCGCGCCATCCTGCGCCTGGATCGCGCCGCGGCGGCACAGGGCACGCGTGCGGACGACTGCCCGCTGGTAACCCATGCCGAATTGCGGCAACTGGAGCTGAACCTCTGGCAGGATTACAACCTGACCTTCAGCATGCCCCACCAACAGCGCCGGCCGGACCCTGGCTGTATCGACCGCCATCGCATCCGCTACCGGGATTTTATGGCCGCCTTGCGCGAGGATTTGCACCGCCGCGGCTATCGCGCGCCGGGCTACTTCGCCACGGTAGCGCTGGAGTCGGGTCAACCGGGCATACACTTGCGCGGGGGCGGTGCCGGGCGCTCCCAGTACGGCCCCGGTCAGCTCGCCTACTACCTGCGCGCGGAATTCGGTGACGCAGACGAGTTGGCCGCCTTCCTGCAGATCGTGCTGGAGCCCCATGCCCGGCGCACTACCGCCCTGCGAGATGCCTTCTTCCTTCACACCGGTGTCACCCTGGGACTGGGCATTCCGCCGCAGGCGGGCGGCGACGTGCTGGACGCCTACGAGGCACGGCTCGCCCGGGTGCTGTCCGAGGTGACAACCCGCCCGGTATTGGACTACCTGCCGACGGTCGAAGTCGGACCGCCCCTGCTAACACTCGATTCCCGGGGCCTGTCCTTTGCCGAAAATCCCCGGACTTATACGGAGGAACCCATTGCGCTGGACGAGTTCCGGGCCGAAACCCTGTTGCGCTGGCTGCATGAACGAGAGCGGAAAAATGTCGAACAACGCCGGGGCAATTGCGACCGCGCTCTGCTGCGGGACCGCGACCGCGAGCCGGAGCATCGACTCTCCCTGGCCCTGGAGTGCCACGAGCTGGCCGCTGCGCGAGCCGCCCTGTCCGCCGGGGCCAGCCCCCATCACACCTGGGGCGGGGCGGACGACGCACCGCTGGTTCATTCTGCCCGCAGTCATCCCCAGGCCCTCGCCCTGCTGCTGGATGCGGGGGCATCCCTGTACGAACGCGATCGTGCCGGTAATACCCTGTTGCATACTGCGGCCCGGCACGGCGAGCGGGCGACGCTGATGCGGCTGGCCGAGGATGAGGCGCTGGTTAATACCGCGGCCTACGACGGCGCTACGGCCCTGCACCGCGCCCTGGCCGAGCCCCGCTACCCGCCGCAAGTCCTGGCGCCGCTGGTGCTGGCCCAGCGCGATATCGATGCCCGCAATATCGACGGTGAAAGCGCGCTCCATCTGGCGCTGCACTCGCCTGCCGTGGTGCTACAGTTACTGGCCGCCGGCGCGGATCCCGACGCGCGCGACGAGCGCGACAGGACGCCCCTGCACCGGGCTGCGGCGATGTGGCTGGGAGAGGGAAGTATCCGTGCGCTGCTGGCCGTCGGCGCCGATGAATCGCTGCGGGATGCCAGAGGCAGGCGTGCGCTGGATATCGCCCGGGAGCTGCAGTTGCCGCACAACGAGGCCCTCCTGTCGGGGGAGAAGGCACCGTGAAGTCCAGGGCACTACTGGCGCTGACCCTGTGCTGGGTAGTGAGCGCCTGGGCCTCCCAGCCTGGGCCCCACTTGATGCCGCGCTACGCCGAGCCGGGTTTGATCGCCTACCCCCTGCCTTACCGGCTGGAATTTGACGGCGCCTGCCTGCGCCAGCGGAAGCCGACCCGGGCCCTGCTGGCCTTCTCGGTGCAGGCGGACGGGCAAGTGGCGTCGGTGAGGGTCCTCCCCCCGGCCCCTTCCCACGATGCACTCGATGAGCTGCTGCGCGCCGCCCGGGAATTTCGCTTCAGCCCGAAGTACGTTGAATGGCAGCCGCAGCCCTTTTCGACGGTGCTCGCCCTGCCGTTGCCGAATCGCGATTGCTGGCACCCACCCCTGGGCAATGGCAGCAGGCACGACCCGGCTGATCGGCTGGGTGCGGCCAGGCCATCTACTGTACTTTCGGGAATGCCTTGACCACTTCTTGCAGCAGTTCCCATGGATCGAACCCCTGGCGGCCATAGTCAAGGCCGCGTCTTACAATCACCAGGTCGTGTGAAGGGGCGACGATCACGTACTGGCCGCGATTGCCCGCCGTGGTAAAGGCGTCTGCCGGAACCTCACCCTTGCGGGCGTCCGGTACCAGCCACCACTGACCCCCGTAGTCGTTGCCGCGTTGCGCTGCGGCGGGTGCCGGGGTGCGCGAGAAGGTGATCCACTCTGGCGAGAGCAAGCGCTCGCCCTGCCAGCGGCCGCCATTGAGGTACAGCAGGCCGAAGCGAGCCAGGTCGCGGGCATTGGTATACACCTGGCTGCTGAAAATGAAATCGCCGAAGCGGTCGGTACTGGCCAGGGTATTGTGCATGCCGATGCGCTGGAACAGCACTTCACCCGGGTAGCGCAGGTAAGCGCCATCGTCTTCGAGTGACTGCTTCAGGGCATAAACCGCCAGCAGCGTATCGTAATTTTCATATTCCCAATGGCTGCCGGGTTGGCGCACCAGACCACGGTCCCGCATTCCCTGTGCGGAACTGGCGCCTGCCCAGTAGGCAAGGCCAGAACCGGTGGCATACTCCATGCCGAAACTGTCCACCGGGTAAAGGCCGCTGCTCATGTGCAGGACGTGACGCAAGGTGATAGCGCTGCGCGGGTCGGCTCCCGCACCCTGCATATCGGGCAGCCAGTCTATGGGCAGTGGGCCGTCAAGCGCCAGCTTTCCCGCGTCTACCTGCATCCCGATCAATGTCGCCGCAATGCTCTTGGCTGTTGACCAGGTACGGGTCCGGGTATGCAGATCGAAGCCGGGCGCGTAGCGCTCATGCACGATATGACCGCGGTGCACGATCAACAGGCTGATGGTGTCCTGCTCCGGATTGTCGCGATTGAAGGCCCAGTCAGATGCCGCCTGCAGTGCAGTCGCCGAAACTTCCTCCGGCAACTTGCCTTCCGCGACGAGATCCCCGTCGGGCCAGGGCACGTTGCTCATGTCGGGTGTCGGCAGGCTCAATGAGGGCAGTTGGTCTATCGCCTCCTCACCCATGCCGGGGGCCATCACCACGCAGCCAATCCCCTGGCGAAAGGCGGCGGAAATTGCCACCCCGTCGCTGTCACCGCCCACATTGACCAGTTGGTGCGGGTGATCGATGCGGAAGTTGCCACCCTCCGGGCTGCCGACGCTGCCGCCAAAACGGGGATCGTCCAGGTAGGCCAGTTCCTGGGCAAACACCTGGGCCAGTGTGCGCCTGGAGGTATACAAGCCGTTGCAAAGCAGTACCGCCTGCACTCCATTGCGGATCATCTGGCGATTGGCCTCGTAGTAGTCGACCGTAACGTTGTTTGCCAACAGAGGCAGGCAGAGTGCAGCCAGGCTGCTCGCGATCATCGTGGTCATTCGCACGCGAAGTCTCCTCGGATTGGGTTGCTGCGGCATTCGTCAGCACGGTAACCGTCTCGGCAATACCGTCGAATCCACTGTCTTTAAGCCGTTCTACTGCATTACCGCTGCCGCGTCATGCACTGGATCATCTGCGCATTACAGCTGCCCATGCAGGTGCTCAGTTGCATCAGTTCATTCATGTCGATGGCGCCGCCGGCAGCCTGTACCGCCTGTAACTTGCGCGACTGCTGCAGCATGGTATCTATGCCGTCGCAGCTACAGTCACAGGCGGCGGCCCGTTTGGCCTCCTGCGCCGCGCGGGCGGCCTCCTCCTGTTTCCGGCGCGCCCTGCCTTCGTCCATTGCGCATATCACATACTCACGCCGGCACTGGCTGGCGCAACCCGAGCTGGCGGCGCCGAGCATTGCTATTGCCCCCTGCGAGGTCTCGTCGGCCGCCAGGGATTCCAGCTTTGATAAAAATGCGTTGCGCTCGGTGCAGGTGCAGGCGCATTCGACGAGCCCGCTGCTGTCGTCACCGCGTGGCGCTCCCGGTGCTGAATCGCCCGCGCCGCTGGCGTCGGTCCCGGGCAAGGCGGTGCCGGCGCCAAAGCGTATCGCCTCATGCCACGAGCCCGGCATGGTCGCGATATAGCGCTCTATGCCCGGCGTAACGATATCGCTGGGCGCGGTTGCACCGAACTGGCGCCAGCCAAAGGCGAGGTCGACAACGGCGTTGACCCGGTCCACCACCGGGCAACCCCCGCTGCCGGAGCATTGCGTGCGAGTGCTGGCGTCGACCAGGCACAGCTCGGCGTTCACGCTCAGGCGCAGTGCGTCTTCGTTCGACTGCGTCACCGTGCCGATGGGTTTGTCCTTGGCGCCGCGGCAATGCAGCGAACTGGCCACTCCTGTTCCCACGGCGGTGCGCGCCACCTGGGTGACATGACCGAAATACGGACCCTTGACACCGTAGTTCAGACGATCGATCACTATGGCATAGTCTCGCTCGTGCGTTCTCCCCCCGGCATCCTCGGCTACGAGGTCGAAGCCCTTGACAGTGTCGTCCCGCGGTGGCGGTTCTGTTTGCAGGCCGTACAGGTCTTTCCTGTCCAGTTTTGACAGGGGCTTCACCACAGTCTTCGCCGGGGGTGGCGGCAGCGGTCCAATTGGCCGCGCGGGCTGGCCGTTGACAGTTGCCGCGTTGACCGCGACCTTGAGTTCGAGGTCGAGATAGCTTTGCGTTGTCCACGGCTTTGCCGCCATGTTGGAAACGATGTAAGTGCGTTCCAGTACGCCGCTCCAGCCAGCGAAGTCGAACGTGTCCAGCGGCCAGGTTCTGGCATAGCTACCGGGCCTGGGGCCGGTCTGCGAAAAGGCCTTGAGCACACAGGGTGGCCACTTGCTGTTCATTTGCTCACGTTTGCGATAACAGTTTTCGCTGCTGTCGCGGTGGTCTTTCCAGGCCCAGCCCAGGTGCAACTGGTCGAGTTTGGCCAGGCTGTCGGAAATTACCTCGATGTCGGTTCTTACCTCGCCTTGAAAGCCCTGTAGCGCCAGGCGGAAGCAGCGTGCGGAATTTTTGCCCATCGTGAAGCGAACGCGTGCGTTCATCTGCCCGGGAGACAGGGTGTAACGGGGGCAGCCGTTGAAGGCGTACTTCAGCCACGATTCCCGCGCCGCATCGCTGCCAGCCTGGAAGCGCTGATTGTCCCAGCTGAGGTATCGCTCGCCGCCGTAGGAGGCGAACTCGCTGACAAAATGCGGGTACACTTCGTACAGGCCCGGTGAATCATTCGCCGCCTGGGCTGTCAGCTCCACCGGGCTCTGGCCGGCCTCGCGCAGACCCGGCAGCGACTGCAGCCGGTTGTCCATCCATCGCAGCACCTCAGCCTCGCTGGCCTTTTTCGGCAGGGAGCGCGACAGCAGGTGAGGGAACACCTGCATGCCGCCGAAGCGCTCGGCGACGAAAAACCACAGGGAACTGGTGGCGTAGCCGGTCACGGTATCCAGGGTGCTTTTCTCCGGCTTGGAGCGAGCGTCACCGTAGGTGAGGTTGAGCGCATAACTGCGCAGGCCAATGCTGGAGCGATTACTGGTCTGGTGGCCGATATAGCCGGGATACTGGGTGTGATAGTTGTAGATGGTAACCGCATCGGGGATGCCCTCGGTGACGGAAAACGCGTGCCTGTTGCAATTCTCGCCCAGAGGGTCGTTGGCAGCCAGGGCGTGCGTGAGCTCGTGGGCGAGGCTCCCCAGGAACTGTTTCGAGGTGCGGCCTGGCAGATCATTAATCCCCATCCAGGGCACGATATCTCCCCAGCCGAGATCAACACCGCAGGCGCCATAGTAGACGGCTGCGGTCTGCAGCGTGCTGCTCGAGCCGCTCCCGCTGTTGGCTGCGTTGAAGGGATACTTGAATACCCGGTACGCGGGCTTTCCGTTCTTTTCGACGATCGGTTCCAGGCGCGGTGGTCGGTGGCCGGCGGCGCGCATGCGCCCGGCCAGCTCGTTTAGCGACTGCTCCAGCCCGGCATCGCTGGGGCGACCCTCCGGGGCGCTGTAGATGACACTATCGATGGGATCCAGACGCATGCGCTCCTTGTATTCGGGCTCGGCCACCACCACTTCAAAATGCGAGGCCGGCCACGGTTGCGCCAATAGCTGTTCCAGCGGCAGACACGCCAGCAGCAGTGCGCAATACCTGGCGCCCAAGCCGGTACACCGGCGGGCCGGGCTCACGGCTGAACTCCCAGCGAGCGCACCAGGGCGTCCAGCCTGGAGCGGTAGGGTGTCACCGTGGCGATGTCGTTCCGGGTGGTGCGGACCAGTTCCGCATCGCGCAGCAAGCGCATTTCCTGGTGCAGGGCCGTTTCCTGTGGCATGTTCTCGCTGGCCTCGGCGAAAGCAATAAAGGCGCCGTCAACGGCGGCCGCGTCCAGGCCCCGCGCCAGTACCTCGTAGGATTCCAGCACGCGTTCCGCGTCCAGCTGCCAGCTTAACTGGCCTACCAGCGGGTCGGTATAGCCGGCGGCCAGCAGGACCTCGGCGGGGGCCGCTACCGCTGGCGGCTGCTGCGCCTGCAGCAGGCGCAGGGTGTCCTCCAGGGCGGCGCCCAGCGCGGCGACTCCCAGATTGCTGTCTGGCAGGCGGAAGCCCGCGCCCCGCAATGCTCGCGCCATGCCCTCGAGGCTGTCGATTACGCGTTCAACCGTCACCGAATCAAGTGGCGCCAGATGATACTCCATGGGGTGCGCGGCCACCGTACAGGGCAACAGATTGACGCCAAGGCACAGTGTGCCGGCCAGGCAGGAAGTGGACATGCCGCGACGCCAGGGGCGCGGCAGGCAAGGGGGTATCAGGCGGAAAAGCTTGTGCATGTTCGTTCCCTGAGTGTCGGTGTGTGCCCGAAGGCAGCGTGGCGCGATGATCATCGGCTAGTAGATCCGGCCGCCGGGTGGTGTTCCAGAGCTTCCTTTCGCGCCGAGTATCCACCATATCGGGACAGCGGTCGCAGGTAAAGCCACGCGGCTTGACTGCCCGGGCGCCGGTGGTGCAGTTTGTGCTATGGTCGGCACTTGCACGCCCCACTTACGACGTCATTTGTGTTCCAGGGATGCTGAACCATGAATAACCCGCGCCAGATTTTTGTCATCTCCCGCCAGGCCGCAGAGCGGCATCCAGGGCTGCGTCACGCCCGGCGAGCAAAGACATACAGCGTGCTGCGGCAGTGCCTTGTCGCGACCGCGCTGTTGGCTCCCGCTGTGGGCAGTGCACTGGATGCCGTGCAGCTCAACGGAGACGGCAATAGTGGTATAAGCGTACACGACATGCGGGTGGGCGAGACGCAAACCACGCTGCTGTACGGTACCTGGCCGGACCGGGGTGATGCCGGTTTCGGCGCGCGCTGCGCACTCAATTTCTACACGCTCACGCTGGCCGTGGGTGAATCTCCCCCGGCCCCGGAATCGGTGGCAACAGCGGTTTGTGGCAGTCGGTTTGCCACCGGCAAACTTCACGATGACGAGGCGTTGCTGTTGCTGGACAAGGGGCTGGAACGCTGGCGCGGTGGTGAGCGCTTGACCAGCCTTGGCTTCAGTGAAATGCCGGGCAGCCGCGGTCTGGTCCGTTCCCTGGGAGAGGGCATGCAGGCCATCGCGCTGACCGACGACGGCGGGCTGGTACTGGCCTCGGCGGTCGGTCCGCGGCAACAGGCAGACCTGCCGTCCGGAGCGATGCTGGTACGCAGTCTGGATGCCAGGGGCGAGACCCGCTGGCAGGCGAGCGTGGCCGAGCCCTCCATACTCACCGCCGACCACTGGCTGTGGGCCGGCGACGACGGCGGCGCGCTGCTGCGCCACGAGGCGACGGTGCCCGGCACCATGGTGCCTGAAACGGCGCACAATCTCTACAGCATCGATCGCAACGGCAAGCTGCGGAAAATTGCGTTGACCAGGGCCGCGGCACCGTTTGTGATCGAGCCCGGTGCGGGGAGGGAGGCCTTGCGGGCGATGCTGCAGCAACAACAGGATCAACCGCCAGAACGTATTCCCCGACTGGCGGCAAGCCCCAGGCCCGACGGTGGATTCGACGTGCTGTTTGAGCGGCGCGGCAGCACACCGGCGCGATCCGGGCACTTCCTGTTGCGCCTGGGCGCCGACGGAAGCACCGAGGTGGAATATGCCTTGGGCGAGCTGTTGGCCGAACACGGGCTGGAGCACTGGCGCGAGTTTTACGTGCGGGACGGGCAGTTGTTCCTGTTGGGGCAGGTGACGGTCAGTTACGAGGCGCATGGGGCGCGGCGCAGCGCTGTGTCGCAGAACGCCCTGAGCCGGGTCGCGCTCGCCTCCGGCCAGCTCCAGGAGACACGCTTGCTGCCGCTGCAGGTACAGTATCTGGAGGCCTTTCTCAACGCTGGCGACGAGCAGATAAAAGATCTGCCGGGTCATCCCGTGGCGGGGCCAGTGGCCTTGTCCCGCCTGGGAGGAGCGCCGCTGGCGGTATCCGTTGGCTATACCGCCAGGCGCAACGACCTGCGCCTGCAGCTGGCCGGGGCGGGACTGCCGACGTGGGACGAGGTCTATAACGAGCGGCAGTCGCAACGGCAGAGCGAGCAGGCGAGGCAGCAACAGCGGCAACAGGCTGACCAGTACCAGTCGGCGATGGAGGCCAGGCTGGCGGCGAATGTGGGCCTGACCCCCGAGGAATACAGAGCGCTGGATAATCGACAGCGCAAGGATCTGCTGGTGCGCCAGGGCGACCTCGACGCACTCGTAACGATGGCGACGCAGATGGCGGCGCAGGTGCAGGCCGGCGCCAGCGCTGACCCGCAAGCGGTCGCGGCCGCCATGGGGGCGATTAACACGCCCGGGACAGGGGAGGACCCCGCGGCAGGGAAAGTATCCGGGGGGGAGTCTCCAGCCGATGAGGCCGCGGGAGTAAATGCAGGCGAGGTGGTGGCCCTGGACTCGGCAAATCGCGGTTTCGTGGAGTTCCAGCACTCCGGCGCCAAATCGGTGACGCTGATTATCAGCAACCGGAAGACCGGCGAAGAGTTGCTGCGCAAGGACTACACTGACGGTACAGTGTACGAGTACCTGGAGTTCAGCCGTTTCGGCCTGCCGCTGGAGCACATTGCGGTTATGTGCAGAGATGGCGGGGGAGAGGTGGTTTTCGCGCCCGCGCTGGTGGCCCGTTGATCGAACCATGCCGACGGCGCCCCGTCGGTTCGGGGCGCACTGAGTGCGCCCCGCAAGGGTGGCTTACTTGAGCAGCGATTTACGCTTATCCCGCTTCTCCTGGCGTTTCTCTTTTAAAGACTTCTGTGCCGTTTTTTTCACTTTTTCCTTACTCATGATTGCATCCTCTATTTGCGGCTGGCAACGGGACTGCCGCCGTATCCCGTCTCGACCAGGGCGCTGATAAATAGCTGAGTGTGGCGACAAACTGACTGCTTCATGGTGACTTTACTCCTGTTTATAAAGGCGATTAAGACAAAGGATGGACGTCCTGTATCTGGAACATCAGGCTGCGCCCGCCCAGATTAATCCGCGACGTATCTCCTTTCTTCAGACCCAGTAAGTTTGAACCCAGTGGCGAAAGCACGGATATCTTGCGTCGCTCCGGGTCCGCATCGCGGGGCATTACCAGCAGCAACCGGCTTGTGCTCTGGTCTTCCAGGTCGAACAAGTCGACGATAGATCCCGGGCCGGCGCGCGGTACCTTTCTTCGCATGTCGCCTTTTTCCTCAGCCAGGCGCTCCAGCTGATGCAGGGCGCTCGCCAACAGATACGGCCGGTTGTATATCTGGGCTCCCGCCAGTAAGGATTTATTCTGCAACTTCCAGTGGTAGTACATGTTAACTCCCCGCGCAGGCGCACACAGGCCTGGACGACATTAGGTGAATGACTGATTGAGAGAAAACCTGACCAAACGTCCGCAGACGTTTGGTTTAAAGGAGGAAGGTGAGAGGTGGCTCGTATAGTCGACTGTGCGCGGTGTTCATTTTTTGAAAAAAACCTATAAAAATAGTGATTTTTAACAAAAACGAGTATAGGACACTCAACTGGTAAAGGCAAACGCCAGTTCCGTGCTCGGCGCAACTGTCTTCATCCAGCGATCAATTGAAGCCTCGCTCCTTTTCAGGCCACGGGGCCAGATGCGATCAACCAGTACCCTGTAACCGTCAAGCTTCTCTAACACTCGGGCTGTTGAAACCCAGTCCCAGCAGCAGCAAGGTACAACCGGGGTCGCTGGCCATCTCTCCGCACACGCTGACCGGTTTGCCGGTGCGCCGGAATGCCTGCACCACCTGG
The DNA here is from genome assembly GCF_003457605.1 of Seongchinamella sediminis. Taxonomy (GTDB): domain Bacteria; phylum Pseudomonadota; class Gammaproteobacteria; order Pseudomonadales; family Halieaceae; genus Halioglobus; species Halioglobus sediminis. Next base: position 12,925 of record NZ_QRAN01000027.1, on the reverse strand, counting down.
CTGAAGGCGCGCAGTAACTCCAGATTGTTGGTTTGCATCGAAATCTGGTCCATTTAGAGGCGAATTTTGCATCTCGGAGTTACCCATCGATCCGCAAAAATATTTCTGAATAACAAAGACTTGGCGACGTTCACCCGGGACAATTTTCAGTACAATTGCAGGGTCAAGTTTGGGTGCAAATCAACAAAGAAACGCCATTTCTTTAGCCGTCTGTCAGCGAGGTTCGTTCCCATCGACGGTATTGCCTCTGTTCGCCTGTACGGAGAGCTTCCTTCCTCGCATAGTTAGACTACTCAAATCGATTCGAAGCGGAACTTTAAACCTCAGGAGACAGGGTCTCGTCACACACAAGCAATAAAGGTCTATAATGTCTTTCTCCAAGAGGAATTCTGTTGACGACGCTCTCAATTCATCATCGGACGACGTACCGATACCGGCAGCCGCTAAAGTTTGGCCCACATCGATTGATGCTTCGTCCACGTGAGAGCAGGAACCTGCGGCTCCTCGAATATGATCTGGTGTGCAAGCCCGCGGCGACGGTAACATGGGCGCAAGATGTACTTGGCAACGCCGTTGCCACTGCGGTGTTTTCCGAAGAGTCCGACACGCTTGTTTTCGATAGCATGGCCGAGCTCAGGCTGGATATGGACCGCTGGCCCGTCTTCGACATCGCTGCCTCAGCTGCGAGCTACCCATTTCTACTGACCGACGACGATATGACTGACCTTGGCGCGCTGCGGCTGCAGAGCTATCTTGATTCGGACGGACAGCTCCGCAACTGGGCGCAAGGATTCGTCGCAGGTAACCCGACTGATACTCTCGGCCTGTTGAAAGACATATGTTCTGGTGTCGCGGCACGGGTGGCCTATGAAGTTCGAGAGGAAGAGTACACGCAGTCGCCCGAACAAACCCTCGCTCGTAGCAGAGGGTCCTGCCGTGATTTCGCTGCACTTTTTGTCGATGCTGTGCGTAGCCTTGGTTTTGGAGCGCGCATTGTCTCGGGATACCTCTACGATTCGGAGCAGGACACAATAGGCTCAACTGCTAGCGGGTCCACCCATGCGTGGGCGGAGGTCTATGTGCCCGGCGCTGGCTGGATCACCTTTGATCCAACGAACCAAAGTCTCGGCGGCCACAACCTTGCCCCGGTCGCCGTTGCACGCCACATACGCCAGACCATACCGGTAGCGGGCAGTTTTATCGGGGACAAAGGTTCCTTTCAACGAATGGAAGTGAGTGTGAGCGTGACATCCAAACAACCAAATCCGTCTACTGCGCCTCCAAAGTTCCAATGACCTCTTTGGCCGAAAGGCGAAGGGTTGGCTGCCAAAGCGTGCGACTCTAGACGGTCTCAGAGGCACACCAATCCCGGCCTCACACCAGCCGCAGCTGAAGTCGCTCCCCCCGAAATTCGATGATGTCGCCATCCACCATCTTCCTGCGCCGCCGGGTCTCAACCTCGCCATTTACAGTGACCTGACCGTCCCCGATCAGTAATTTTGCCTCACCGCCGGTGCTCACCAGTCCCTCGAATTTGAGTATCTTATGGAGCTCAACCGGCTCTCTGGTGATGTCTACTTGTCTCATCGGTGGTTACCTGTGCGAATTTGGGTGGCGGAAACAGTCGGTGTGATTTGTGCAGCGACAGGGTTGTGTGCTGCCGGATCAAATATGCGCTCCAGGTATCTGATGATATCGGAGGATTCATACATCCACTCAGCCTGGCCCTGGTCATCCTCGATGCGCAAGCAGGGCACCTTCAGATTCCCTCAGCCAGCCTGTAACTCTTCCCGGGCAGAATCCGAGCGCTTTACATCCCGGGTCTCGATGTTGAGTCCATTGCGCTTCATAGCTCTGCGCACCTTCACGCAGAAAGGGCAGGCCTCGTACTGGTAAAGGGCGAGGCCGGCGGTCTGCTGATCGACCATCTGACTGTGGGTCTATGAATCTTGCCCATCCCCGCGAAATAATCGGATGCTCTCGCTATAGCTAACTCTATAAAATTTATAGAATATTGTGGGCCCAGAAGGACTTGGACGGCAGCGGCCGCCGAAGCGTCGGACCGCCGCCTTCGACCTGCCGATTATGAGAATTACTTTGGCGCCTTTATCGAAATTCTTCGAACTTCACACGTGGATTATTTGAGGAGTGTAAGGCAAAACTGGAAGTACTCCCATACAAAAAACCAGCCAACCTTACGCATCCGACGTCATTCCAGTTGCCACAAGGTTTTGTCAAGGAAAAGCTGGCGTCGGGTTCGTCGAGTACAAACGGTACGTTGAGGGAAAAGTATTCGCCAGACAAATACTAGAGGAACCGATCGCGAAGAAGTAAACAGCCCTCCCGCCAGCGATGCTACCCGCGACGAAAGCGCAGCACCGACCCGCTGAAGGGTTTCTCCAGGTGTGAACTGGCTCCAGGCATCTCCTTCCGATAGCTGAAGCCGTAGTGCGACATGTGCTTGCTGAATTGACCCTGTTGCCTCCGCCCCGGATCCACCACAAGGACCTCGCAACGGGGCAGGGCGTGATCCTGGATAAAGCGTGCCAGGGATGGCACCTTGCTGCGCTCGTAAAGCAGGTCGCTGCCGATGATCAGGTCGAACAGTCCATGGGAAATCTCCCCCGCGTCCCAGTCGGCTCGGAAGTAGGGAATATCGCGGTCCTCATTGAGCCCTGTATTGATCTGCAGGAAAGCCCCGGTCTCCGGGTGGTAGTCCGTGGCGGTGATGTCACCTCCGCGGCGGTTGAGCAGCAGGCTGGACAGAGCCATGCCGCAGCCCACCTCCAGGATGCGTTTGCCGCCGATCTCGAAGTCCACCATCAACCGGGCCAGTACCTGACTGGAATCCCAGACCACGCCGAACAGGGACCAGTTCGCGGCGGATATACCCAGGTCGTGGGCCGTGCCGGCGGGATCGCTGTACTGCTGGGTGTCGCGCAGTGAGCGAAGGTGAATGTCTTCGCTGCCCAGCTCAAAGGTCTGGTATCGAAACCGGAGTGGGACTACGGGACCGCTGTAGTGGTTATCGATGGGAGGCGACCGTCATGGAATGGGTGGTCCCACCATAACCCAGGTTGGATGGGCATGTCGCTGCCTCTTTGGAATCTGGGAAGGCTTGTGGGTATACCCTGCCTCACCCGGGAATTGCCGAGAGGCGGCCACTCTGGAGCAGAGGGAGAACGTTCTGGATAAGTTTGGCACGCCCGGAGAGATTCGAACTCCCGACCAACTGGTTCGAAGCCAGTTACTCTATCCAGCTGAGCTACGGGCGCGTGGAGACTGGATTATACAGTTTATTCCCGCACCGATTTCCACACTGCGAGTGTCATCAATCCACGCCGTAATAGTCGGGAGGAATAAGAGCCTATAAATCATTGAATGTTATCAAACATGGTGGGCCCAGAAGGACTTGAACGGCAGCGGCCGCCGAAGCGTCGGACCGCCGTCTTCGACCAGCCGATTATGAGGGGACTTCAGAGGCCTTTTTCGATCCGCTAAGCCGTAGAAAAATAAGCGGTTTTCTTGCGGGAAATTATATAACTACCGAAACCGATCCTATCCCGAACCTGGGTGAGTTCGGTGGATTTGACTGTTTCCGGTAAGTCGAAGAATAGTAAGAATTTTCTTCCACCGAACTTCGAACCTATGCCGAAACTGTCCGCTTTCGCTGAAATAGCAGACGTCGGCGTTGATCATTGATTGAATCCGCACCTCATAGCGGTCATATGCACTCGAATTCGATGCCAGATATGAAGAATTCGATTGGGTAGTCGATTCGCTGGTCGCACAGGAGAGCACTATGGATGCCTGGAGCAGGGCGCTGCAGAATAGGGATAGCGTGTTAGAAGGGCGATTGCACCCCGCCTGAAGTCTACGCCCAAGAATGCAACATACTGGACTGGAGCTTGAACCCTATGGCAGGTCGCATCGACGTACACCACCATCTCATTCCTCCTGTATTCGCCCAGGCCATGGAACGGCGCGGGATCACGGAAGTAGCCGGCGCGCCGTTGCCGTCTTGGAGCCCTGAAGCATCGCTAGAGCTCATGGAACTCAACGGGATCCAGACTGCCCTCGTCTCCCTATCTGCACCAGGAGTCCATCTACGCCCCGATGACCCGGTGTCGCACGCGGTGGGTCTGGCGCGCGATTGCAATGAATTCGCCGCGGACATGGTCTCCCGACACCCCGGTCGCTTCGGCTTTTTTGCCGTGCTGCCTATGCCGTTCTGCGAAGAGAGCTGTAAAGAAGCGATTCACGCGCTAGACACTCTCAATGCGGACGGTGTGGTGCTGCTGGGCAGCACCCAGGGCGTATTCCTGGGCGACGACACCCTGGACGAGCTGATGGCGGAGCTGAACCGCCGTCAGGCGATTGTATTCATACACCCCAACCTGCACACCACCACCGATGCGATTGGCCTGGACATGCCGGGTTTCCTGATGGAGTTCCTCTGCGACACTACCCGGGCGGCTTGCAACCTGATGTTTAGTGGTACGCTGGAGAAGTACCCGGAGATCCGCTGGATACTCGCCCACGCCGGCGGTTTCGTGCCCTACATCCCGTGGCGTCTGTCGCTTGCTAATTTCTTACCGGACCTGACTGAGAAAGCGCCTCAGGGCGTACTTACCTACCTCAAGCGCTTCTATTTCGATACTGCCCTGTCACCTTCGCCAACGGTGATGCAGGCACTTCACCACCTGGTAGATCCCTCGCACATACTTTTCGGGAGTGATTTCCCCTTCGCTCCTGCACCAATCACCGCAATGCAGATACAAGAACTGGAAAGCTCCGAGCATCTTGACAAGAATGGTCGCAAGCTTGTCGATCGCGAAAACGCGCTACGCCTGTTCCCCAAGCATGCCGGCTCGGGAGAGAAAGTCATTCCCGTCCGCGCGCCCGGCGCCCTGCCAATGAAAATGCGTATGAAACGAGCCATGGTAAAGCCCGTCGTCGCTCTGGCGAGCATGATGCGAGACCGGTAATGCGCTCGTGATACCAGGTTAGGTCCTTGCTCTCAAGATGAGCCAGATTCCGGTCGAGGGCCTGCCCCGCTTTACCGGGTATGATGTCCTGATCCTCAATGCAAGCGATGACTTTGACGGATCCACCGCAGCGACCACAAAGTTCAATATCGATGCGGATGGCCGCCCCATTAATACTCGCTTGAGTCGCTGGGCCCAGGACATCGCGACGTGCCGTTCAGCGGGTGAGCGAACTTCAGTATTGGCGATTCGTTTCACTCCTCTGCCGCGTTTGGCTGGCGTGACCATCCCTCGCCAGCGGTGGTTCGGAGCCAGGACGCCATGGAATCGTGTGAGATTGACCCTCGGTGTTGGCACGAGAGCCGCCAAGCGTGCAATGAAATCGACGGGTTCGAAGGCCACCTGCGTTGTCCCGTCGCGATAAGGTGTCTTCAGGGTATACAGAACCTTGCCGGTAGAGCTCAACTTTATTGATCGCGTGCTGATCGGTGTTGTCGCCCAGCCCATCATCGAGGAATTCCGCCTGCAGGACTGGCAGTTCGGCCTGCTGTCCGGCTTCGGCTTTGCACTGATGTATACGCTGATGGGCATCCCGATAGGGCGCCTGTCGAAGCGCTATATCCGGGTACGTATTGTCGCGGTCAGTGTCATCCTCTGGTCCGGCATGATCGCGCTCTGTGGTATCGCGAATGGTTTTCTCGCCCTCCTGGTGTTTAGCATCGATGTGGGTATCGGTGAGGCCGGCTGCACCCCGCCCGCGAATTCCCTGATCGCCGACTACTTCCCACCCCGCAGCCGCGCCAGGGCCCTGGCTACCTATTCCATGGGGATCACTATCGGCGGTGTGCTGGCCAATGCTTTTGGCGGTCCGGTGGCAGACATGTTTTCCTGGCGGGAAGCCTTCCTGGTGTTGGGTATACCCGGGGTCGTTATCGGCCTCGCACTGCTGTTCGTGATCAGGGAGCCGCCGCGTGGCTATGCCGACCCGCCCGGCACGCCCGAGGTGGAGCGCCTCGGATTTCGCGAAACCGTGGCGGAACCCGCCAGCAAGCGGACGTTCTGGTTAAACGTCTATGCCGCCGCACTGGTCGCTTTTGTGGGTTATGGCATGATCAATTTCCAGGCGGCATTCTTCCAGCGCGTACACGGCCTGTCCGCCGACAGCAGGGGCGTCGCCCTGGGCCTGCTGCTTGTCGCCTCGGTACTGCATTACAGCTACCTCGGCGCCCAGTACACGATCTGCCAGGGTGTGGCGAGTACCCGTGCCCGGGCCACCGCCGTGGCCCTGTTCCTGTTTATCGTCAACCTGATCGGCTATGGCCTCGGGCGGCTGTGGGTGGGGGCTACTGAGTGACCTGCGGATGGATGTGCTGTTGCAGGCATCGCCCCACGCCGCGGAACTCAGTTTGCAGGCCTGCAAGGGTGCGGAGAGTGTCCTGCTCACCCAACTGGGTGAGGCGAAGGCCCAGGTATGCCTGGCGGCGAGCGCGGAGGGGCTGCGCCACTCACTCAGCTGGATCATCCTGGTGATGGGGGTGGCAGGGGCGGGATATCTGCTTATCTGCCGGCGCTTACAGCGGGACCTGGTCAGCCGGATGCACTGAATCCCGGGTGAGTGCTATTTTCCAATGAGCAACTCTCTATCTAGAAATAGAGGTGGGCCTGCACAAAGAGCTCATCCTCGTCCGGGAAAGGCAGGTCGTCTGTTTGCTCGGCCCGGTAACCAACGCGCAACTGCGTGTGCGACCAGGGGAAATATTCCCAGACTACGCTGGCGCGGTTCCTGTCGCCACCGCCCTTGAAGTCCTGCCACTCCAGGGTCAATTTGAGGTTGTGGCCGCGAACAATCAACCAGTTAGTCTCGACCAGTGCCAGGTCCTGCTCTTCATCGGCAAAATCATTCAGCTCATCCTCGATACGGTCATACTCCGCCAGCCAGGTGACCGGTCCGGTATTAAAACCCGCGGTGATCCCTGCCAGCATACGTTCTCCGTCGTCGAAGTCGTTCAGCCCCGCGTTGATGCCCAACTGTCCAAATCGGCCTATCCAGTTCAGGCGTCCGAGGAAGAATTTGCCATCATCTCTCTCGCCTGCTCCGCCGTTGCCGTTGGTTACGGAGGCCTGCGCCTGCAAACTGTTTCCGGTGTAACCGACCTCCATACCGTTGTCCGGTGAAAAGAAGTTGATCCCGGTGGCTTCCCGTATATAGGCACTGTCGTCCTCCAGCCGCCAGCCGTACGGCAGGAAAAATTTACCCGCCTTGAGGTACCACTTTTCCCCGGACGCACGACCCCAGGTCTCCCTGTTCAACGACCCTCCCGGCGCCACCTGCTGGTCGACATAGAAGTCCACGACGCGATTGAGTCTGACCTGCCCGTACAGGCTTACCCTGTCTGTCACAAATTCGAGATTTCCGTCCGCGTCATCCGCTTCGAACTGCCGCGCACTGTAACGGGCATTTCCCCCGAGACGGATCCCGTCCAGAACGTCCCACTCCGGTTCCCGCTCGTCCTCCAACAGTGGCCGCACCGAAAGTACGTTCCGCCCATAGACGTAGCCAACGGTATTGCGCATGCCACCGCCGGTACTGTTACTGTGGCAGGCATGGCAGGGCTGACCACTGCGTACAGCGATGTAGGGCTCCGCTAAAACCCGCCCGCCGAATCCCGCCCAGAGCATGCAGGCTGCCAGTGCCAGTACATGAGGCCTTTGTCTACCCATGATCAATTGTCCAGGGCGCCAGCGCTGATCCAGTCGCGTATGGACTGTATGTCCTCACTTTCGAGCGGCTGTCTGCCCAGCGGCATCCGTGAACCAAACGGCACTGGTCCCTCGAGTTTCCGGATCAACAGGCTGTTGTCCGGATCCCCCGGCAGCACGCGGATAAATGCCGAATTCTGCGAACTGGGCACGTTGACCAGGTTGGAGAACGACCGCCCTGCAGATAGGTTCTGTCCGGCCGCAGGGCTGGCACCGGCATGACAACCGGAAAAGGCGCAGGAGCGGTTGAAAATATCTGCTTGAATCTCGCTCAGGGTCGCGGACGCTGGAAGCGGATTGCCGAGACTACTGAACAGCACGCCCGGACTGGAGTCACAGGTGTACTGGGCGCGTCCCTGCCACGGACCTCCTTCCGCGTCTCGTGGCGGACCGTCTGAGCGTGGGCATACCGCCCAGGCGATGTCTTCACTGAATGAATCTACCGGGTCAGTCTGCTGGAATCTGCCCGCGCCGGAACCACAGCCGCTCACACAGGAATCCGCGTCGACCCATTTAACGCGAACAGGGAAGCTGCAATTGTTGTTCCAGGCCGCATAGTTCGATGACGGTGTGGGCATCTTCGGGATCATGCACTCCGACAGAACTGTCCCACCGGTTTCGATGTCGCGACTGAAAACCGGCTCCAGAAGAAACTCCTGATCGGAATCCAGGATTCCCAGCAGAATTTCCGAGTCCCCGAATTCGGTGGTGGACAGGGCACACTCCCCAGTGCCGGGACCGCAGAGATAGTTGCCCCCATCACCGCGAAATTTTCGTCGCCAGTGGGAGAACTCAACGCTGTCATCAGTAGCCAGCGCCAGGAATATTTCGTCAAAACTTGTATCATCCACGTCGATGACACAGGTGCTGTCAGGGTCGCAGCGATAGGTACCCGACACCGATTCCACATAGCCGTGCTCCGGTGTCTGTATCACAATCCTGCAACCGGACAGGGCGACCAACAGGGGAAGCAGGCAGCCTGCCAGGGCGCGGCCCGGAGAACGCCGAAAGAGCCGGGGGACAAGCAACATTGTGTAAGCAAAACCTGGGCGCATAGGAATCTCCACGGTTGGCCTGAATTTGCACGGTACTGTGCGTTGTCTATGCTGTTATCTGTGAGTGGCTTTTTTTGGCGTACCCGGTTCAATCAGAGAAAAAAAAGTTTGCGCATTGAACCGGGACCGGAAATTCCGACACTAACCAATTAGGCACTTGCCACTGCGTAGTGGTCCGCGTCCCTGGCGACCACGCAATTGTTGCGAGCCAGGCCGGTCGGTGAAGCCCAGAGGATGCCATGGAGGAACGCAACAGCAAGGCAAACGCGGAAGACCGGCATCATCGGGAGTTACTCGCCGGCACTGCCGGCGGCTCTCTGCGGGCTTTCGGCCAGTTATATGACCTGCTTTACACGTCCCTGGTCAGGTTCATCTATCGCCACACGCAATCCCCGTCGGTAGTCGAGGAGGTCCTGAACGACGTCATGCTGGTGGTCTGGCAGAAGGCGGGTAGTTTTCGCGGCGATTCCAGGGTGCTGACATGGGTGCTGGGTATTGCCCGGCACTGCGCTCTCAACAGACTGCAACGCGAACGGGCCTGGCAACGTATCGTCGCAGGCCCCGTCCCCTGTGCGTGCCCGGGGCTCGACGAGGGTCGCCTGGCCACGCTGGACGCCCTGGAATGGGCCCTGGGACAGCTGAGTGAAGATCACCGGGTCGCGATTGAACTGGCCTATTTCCACGGCATGAGCTGCGAGGAAATTGCTGAGGTATGCGCCTGTCCGGTTAATACCGCCAAAACCCGACTGCATTACGGCCGCCGCAGGTTGCACACACTATTGAGCGAAGGCAAGCAGGCCCTCGCAGCGGATGATTTCTTCGAGAAGACCACTCCATGACACGCTCACGCACTGATATTTCCCACGAAGAGGTTGCGCTTTTGCTACCCGCCTTTATTCACGGCCAATTGAACAGCAGGCGACAGCGGCAGGTGCAGGAACACATCGCCACCTGTGCGAGCTGTGCCGCGGCCCATCGCCGCGACCTGCAATGGGTCGAGACAATGTCGCACCCCCCCGGGAATCTGGAAGCCCTGCTGGCCTCGGATACACGCAATGGCAACCGGCTTCGACTGTTCAGACACCTCGCCAACACGACCAGCGATGAGCGGAAGCGGCGCTGGGGAAGGGCATCCCCTCCCTGGTTTGCCCTGGCCGCAACCGCGGTGTTCCTCGGCGTCGTAGTGGCGCTCCAGTGGCAGGCGCTCAGCGTTGCACCAACACCGATAACCTATCAAACGCGGTCCACTGTCCCCACCACCCCGTCTGTGATCACGGGACCTGCCTTGCGGGTGGTTTTCAGCGATGAAGCGCGACACGGGTCAGTGCAGAAGGTGATACGGGAGCTGGGTGCCCGGGTGGTCGACGGCCCCTCAGCACGCGGCAGTTTTACCCTGGTGGTCCCCCCTGGCAACAGGCCAACAGAAGATGTTCTTGACGAGTTGCGCGCCCGGCCGGAAGTCCTGCTGGCGGAACTGGCGTCCCACAGTGACCGCTGAACTGCGATGAGCCCCCGGTCTCACCCGACCCTGTTTTACGCCGCCTTGTTGCTGGTGTGCTGCCTGTGCGCCTGCCAGGGATTACCTGAACAGGTATCTCACCCGTCGCCGGGACCCGCGCCCCGGATCCTGGTCACGGTGACGCTCGGCGAAGCCCATGAGGCCGCTTTGCTCGATGCCTTCAACAGCAGCAGTTACCGGGGACGTTACGACGCCCCCCTCAGCACACGGCAACAACTGCAGCGCCTCGCGCGGGACTACAGAATTACCGAGCGGGCCGGCTGGGTGATTGAATCCCTGGGCGTTTACTGCGGCCTCTACAACATGCCCCCCGATGAGGACGTCCAGGCGCTGATTGACCGCCTGAATGCAGATCCTCGCGTGGAGAGCGCCCAGCGCCTGGAACGGTACTCGACCCGTGCGGGCCCTAAGTACAACGACCCCTATTTTGCTCTCCAGTATGGCAACGCGCAGGACTTTGTACTGGGGCTACACCAACGTGCAACCGGCCTGGGCGTGAATGTGGCAATTATCGATACCGGTCTGGACGCAAGGCACCCGGAATTGCGCCACCAGATCGCCAGCGAAGAAGTATTCCTGGTCGGAGAGGCGAGCACCCCGGACCCCGGTATTCACGGTACCGCGGTGGCAGGTGTTATCGCCGCACGCGCGAACAACAAACTCGGCATTGTCGGTCTGGCACCCGATGCACGGATTCATTCCCTCAGGGCCTGCCATCAGCTCGATAGTCATTCCAGCCTGGCGGAGTGCGACAGCTTTACCGTGGCACGCGCCATCGACTTTGCCATCAACAGGCAGCTGGACATAATCAATCTGAGCCTGTCAGGGCCTCCTGATCCCCTGGTTGCCAGGCTGGTGGCGGCAGCCCTGGTACGGGGCCAGTTAATTACCGCAGCCGACCCGGGGCAAGGTCATCAGCGCTATCCGGCGCTGCTACCGGGTGTTATTGCAGTGCGGGAGGAATCCGGAGAATACATTGATAATGCACCCGAGAAGGAAACACTGGTAGTTCGGGCACCGCTGACGGAAGTCCTGAGCACAGGACCGGGTGGTGGTTACGACTACTACTCCGGCTCGTCGATGGCGACCGCCCTGGTGACCGCCCTGACGGCCTTGTCGCTGGAAAGCGAAGGCAGGCTGTCAGCAGCGCATCGCACGGACTGGCTCAACCGGATGCTGCGCCAGGGTCTGCGTCCCGAAGTTGCAAAACAGGGCGATCCAGATACCACCACAAGCGATCTCACGGAACACCTTGAACCCGACCGGTGGTTCGCGCGACAGGCCAGTCATGCACACTAGGGACTTGTGCCCGGTGCTCACGGCGGCTGCGTTGTGTTTCTGCGCAACTGCCAACGCTGCCACTACCGGATTTTCCTGGTCAGGCAGAGTTGGCGTTGCTAGCGGCTTCGTCAATCGGGGCGTTGTCCTGGGTCAAAAAGACGTGATTCCCCACCTGAATATTGCCCTGGAACACCGCACAGGTCTGTTCGCCCACGGTTGGCTGACGAAGCTGAATGTGCCCAAACCCTATCCCTACCCGGAAAGCGACAACGAGTGGCAGGCCATGGCCGCTATCGGTTATCAGTGGCGTACAGCGGCCCGCTGGAACCTGGCCATTGTCCAGAGCTGGTACCGGTACCCGTGGGACACGGACCGCAGCTCCCAGGACTACCGCGAGACCACGCTTAGCCTGGAGTATTCGCCTCACCTGGTATTGGATTACACCTATACACCGGACCTGTGGGGCCAGGGAAAACACCAGCATGTGGGAGCAGTGACCGGGCGCTGGTCGTTTACGCCGCAGTTGCTGGGCGCGGGCACCGCAGGCTGGGTGACACAGGGAGGAACTGCGGGCGATGACTACGCCTACCTGCAACTGAGTCTGGGCTACCTGTTCGGCCCCTGGAGCATACAACTGCAGTTTCACCAGGGCTTCGGCATGAATACAGCCTATCCGGATGCGCAGGCAGACCGGGAGTGGATCGCCCAGATCAACTGGCACTGGTAAGGTACGCGCCATGACTCCGCGGGAGAGCCGGAGACAGCGCCTGCCGATTACAGTAGCGCCTGTATCAGACCATAGAAGATAATCAGGAAGCCGCCGATTTCTGCCGCGATCAGCGACCACATGAATACCACTGCAAAGGCGCTCATATCCCTGACCTGATTATCGGTGTCCTTACGCAGGCCATGGACGATATAAGTCATGATCGCCATGGCGAAGTAAGCCACCAGCAGGCTTACCGCGAGTAACTCGACTCGGGCCGAAAGCTGGCTGATCTGGACAAACACCGCGATCATGACTGAGGCAAAGGCATACATCAGGGCCGCCCTGTGGGCGATATCAATATAGGGATGTGCCACCCCGTCTGCACTGGTGGCCATTCCCCGGTACTTCCAGACACCGAGTAGCAGCCCGGCCAGAAAGAAGCTGGCGGAGGCGATTATTGCCAGGGCGTATGCGTCCATGGATTATTTTTCCTCACTAGCGTCCGGTTAATTGTTGAACAAATTCAGTTGGTTAGAAACCATGTCATCTTCCAGGATATGTTTGGTATCGAAAAAGTCATTGTTTAAAGGGATTTTTTCGAAGAGGGTGACCG
>NZ_QRAN01000026.1 GCF_003457605.1 Seongchinamella sediminis | reverse complement strand
TCGAACGAATTCTGGTAGCATTTTGTCACGGCGGAATTTCTTGTTGGTATGGCTTCGACACCCTTATTTTCAAGATCTTTCCGTCGTTTTACTATCCCCTTCGTGAATTTTTCAGGCTAGCCTGGTTCGATGTTGCTGTTGAGCCGGAACAGGTTACCGGGGTCGTACTGTGACTTGGCTCTTGCCAGCCGGGCGTAGGCCGGGCCAAAGTTCCGTGTTTTCGCATCGCGGTCGTATTCGATGTTGTCGTAATAGCCGCCCATGTAGGGCTCCAGAGCCGCGTACTGAGCCCTGGTAGCCGCGATCATCTCCTGGTCCATGGCCGGTTCGGCCCAGCCCGCGACGAAAACGAGCATGAGTTCGGCGTTACGGTGCGGGAATGCGGTGGCGGTCTCCCCCACCCGTTTCACCGCACCACCGGCGACGTGGTTGGTGAGGAATACGCGCGGATCGTAGGCGTCGATCATCGTATCCACGAGACCCTGGGACCACGTCTTGACCATGCCGTTTTTGGCGTAGGAGCGGACACCGTGAGCCATCGCTGCGTCCTCCTGGGTCTGCATCACCATGTAATCCTGGACCTTGACGCCGTCTATGGCCGGTTTGCCGATCGCCCGGAGCGGCGCCAGTTCTTTCTCGCCCTGCACCGGGTCGCCGTTGTAGACGACCTCCATGATGATCGCGTCGCCGACGTCGGGCATCCTGGCGAGCGACGGGCCGACATAGAGTTCATCGCTCAGTCCTGCAGACCACTCGGCGTAAAATTCCAGCACCTCGCGCGCCTGGTCCAGCGGCCACAGGATATTGCCTGACAGGACCTTGCGGTCGAAGGGGTGCAGCTGGTACTCGAATTCTGTCACCACACCAAAATTCCCGCCGCCACCACGGATTGCCCAGAACAGCTCGGGCTCGTCCATCGCGCTGACCCTTCGAATCCTGCCATCGGCGGTCACAAGCTCCGCTGCGAGCAGGTTGTCCACCGTCAGCCCGTACTTGCGATTGAGCCGGCCAAAGCCGCCGCCCAGGGTGAAGCCGCCGATGCCGGTATGGGACACTACGCCGGCGGTGGTGACCAGCCCATGTTCCAGGGAGGCGGTATCCAGGTGCGACAGCAACGCGCCTCCCTCAGCGCTCGCTCGCCGGCGCTGGGAGTCGACGGTAACCCGGTGCATCCCGTTCAGGTCGATCATCAGGCCACCGTCACAGACCGATTTCCCCGGCCAGCTGTGTCCGCCGCCGCGCACGGCCAGGAGCAGCTTGCGCTCTGCCGCATAGTCGACAGCGTGCTGGACATCGCGGCTGTTGCTCACCCTGGCGATCAATGCCGGCCGCCTGTCGTGCATGCCATTCCAGACTCTGCGGGCGACATCGTATTGTGGGTCGGCAGCCAGCAGAACCTGGCCCTCGATTGCTCCGGCCAATTCCCTGACAGAGGCGGCCTCCAGACTGATTTCAGCGCCGTCACCGGTCACTGCCGGGATGGCGCTGCCGGCAAATGCGCCATTGATGAAGTAGCCAGAATTCAAGCCAGCGATCGCCGCGGTGCCAAGGGCCGCCCGGCAGAAGTTTCGTCTTTTCATGAGAATCAAGCTCCGGTTGAGCCACGGGCTTGAAATATAGTCGCCGACGTCAATCCTGCAACGCGCTGTTTAGTTTTATTAGAGATAACAGGATCGCTGGATAGATTTGACGCTGATAGCGTTTTGTTACGCCATCCCGGGATTTGCAGCGCCAGGCTCAGCCTCAGGTGGGGGCGTATTGACCGTCAGCGAAGCTGCGGCGGTACCGCTATTGCCACGGGATGAGGTGAGGTCACCTGAGGTGTTCATCAGTATCCCGGCTGTGGTTGCCAGCCCGTCCAGGGTGGTGTCGGTATAGGCGGCGTCAAGCGCGGTCTGGTCTGGTCTCGTTGGGCCCGTGGCGCGGTCGGCCAGCGCATCGGGTATTATCCCGGGACGCTTCATCCATGCGGCGATAAAAAATACTCGCATTCTGCCCTGCGGATATGTTGTCGGGGCCCGGCGTTGTTTCAAGCAAACTCCGGGGCCCCGATCAGGTCTCGCTGGTGGTGCCTAGCCGGGCCGGTTGTCCACCAGGTTGTCCACCACTGAGGGGTCCGCCAGGGTGCTGGTGTCGCCCAGGCTGTCCAGCTCGTTTTCGGCGATCTTGCGCAGGATGCGGCGCATGATCTTGCCTGAGCGGGTTTTGGGCAGTCCCGGCGCCCACTGGATCACGTCAGGCTTGGCGATCGGGCCGATTTCCTTGACACACAGCTCGATCAGTTCCTGGCGCAATTGATCGCTGGGCTCCACGCCCTGCATGGGGGTGACGTAGGCGTAAATGCCCTGGCCCTTGATGTCGTGGGGGAAGCCCACCACGGCCGCCTCGGCGATATCGTCGTGCAATACCAGGGCGCTCTCGACTTCGGCGGTACCCATGCGATGCCCGGAGACATTGAGCACGTCGTCCACGCGGCCGGTAATCCAGTAGTAGCCATCCTCGTCGCGACTGGCGCCATCGCCGGTGAAATAATAGCCGGGGTAGTTGCTGAAGTAGGTGTCAATCATGCGCTGGTGGTCGCCATAGACGCTGCGGATCTGGCTGGGCCAGGACGACTTGACCACCAGGTAGCCGGAGCCGGGACCCTCGATTTCGGAGCCGTCCTCGTTGAGCAGCGCCAGGTCGACACCGAAGAACGGGAAGGTTGCCGAGCCCGGCTTGAGCGGGGTGGCCCCCGGCAGCGGGGTGATCATGTGGGCGCCGGTCTCGGTCTGCCACCAGGTATCGACGATGGGGCAGCGGCCATCGCCCACCACCTCGTGGTACCAGGTCCAGGCCTCGGGGTTGATCGGTTCGCCGACGGTGCCCAGCAGGCGCAGGCTGGACCGCGAGGAGCGTGTCACCGGCTCGTCACCCACGGCCTGCAGGGCGCGGATGGCGGTAGGCGCGGTGTAGAAGGTATTCACCTGGTGCTTGTCGACAACTTCCCAGCAGCGGCCGGCATCGGGATAGGTGGGCACGCCCTCGAACATCAGGCTGGTGGCGCCGTTGGCCAGCGGGCCGTAGACGATATAGCTGTGGCCGGTCACCCAGCCGACGTCGGCGGTGCACCAGTAGATTTCCCCCTCGCGATAGTCAAAGGCGTACTTGAAGGTCATGCTGGTCTGCAGCAGGTAACCGCCGGTGGTGTGCAGCACACCCTTGGGTTTGCCGGTGGAGCCGGAGGTGTAGAGAATAAACAGCGGCGCTTCCGCGTCCATGGGCTCCGGAGCGCAGTCGCTGCTCTGCCCGGCCACCAGCTCCTCGTACCAGACATCGCGGCCCTCGCTCCAGGCGACGTCGCCGCCGGTGCGCTTGACCACCAGGCAGGTGTGGACGTTGGGGCAGGATTCCAGGGCCTTGTCAGCGTTGACCTTCAGCGGCACCGTGCGCCCGCCGCGAACCCCCTCGTCGGCGGTAATTACGGTCTGGCAGTCGGAGTCAAGAATGCGGTCTTTCAGTGCCTCTGGCGAGAACCCGCCGAAGACGATGGAGTGGACCGCGCCGATGCGGGTACAGGCCAGCATGGCGTAGGCGGCTTCGGGAATCATCGGCATGTAGATACACACCCGGTCGCCCTTCTTGACCCCGCGGGCCTTGAGGGCGTTGGCCAGTCGGCAGACGCCGTCCTTGAGCTCGGCGTAGGTAATATGTTTGCTGTCGGCCGGGTCGTCGCCCTCCCAGATCAGCGCGGTCTGGTCGGCGCGTTCCGGCAGGTGGCGATCGATACAGTTATAGCTGACGTTGAGCTTGCCACCGGCAAACCAGGCCGCCTCGCCCTTCACAAAGTCGTATTCCACCACCTTGTCCCAGGGCTTGTCCCAGCTCAGGAACTCGCTCGCCATCTCGCCCCAGAAACCATCGGGGTCGTCGATGGAGCGCTTGTACATGGTCTGGTACTGCTCCGCGTTGATGTGGGCATCCTTGAAATTGGCCGGGACCGGATAAGTAGGAAATTCGGACATGTGCACCGCTCCGTTTAGTATTGGCTTGGACGCTAGATCATACGTTGCCATGGCCGGGATTCAAGCCGACCAAGGTCTAATGGAGCGGGCTCAGCCGTCGGCGAGCATCTTCCAGTCGCCCACCGGATTCAGTGACAGGCGTACATTGTCAATAAGGCGGGTGCTGCCCAGGCGGGCGGCGGCGAGAATGGCGATCTCTTCGGTGTCCTCGGTGACGGCGCGCAGGGTGCGGGCGTCGCGGATGGCGAAGTAGTCCGGCTCAAAACCGGCCTGCAGCAGTTTCATGCGGGCGTGAGATTCCAGCTGCAGGAAGTTGTCGAAACCGCAGGCAATGGCCTCCCTGCAGGTATTTAGGGTCTGGTGGATGAGCGGGGCGATATCGCGCTCTTCCTGGCTGAGATAGCCGTTGCGGGAACTCTTGGCCAGGCCGTCTTCATCGCGGGTGGTGGCCACGCCGACGATCTCCACCGGCATACACAGGTCGGTGACCATCTTGCGGACGATGGACAGTTGCTGGAAGTCCTTCTCGCCGAATACCGACACATCGGGCTGGACGATGTTGAACAGTTTGCAGACAACAGTGGTAACGCCGTCAAAGTGTCCGGGACGGCTGGTGCCGCAGAGGGTGTCGCCCAGGTCGGGCACGCTGACCACGGTTTGCTTGTCCATGCCCTCCGGGTAGATGTCCTCAACACTGGGAGCGAACAGCAGGTGCACACCCTCGCTGAACAGTTTTTCCTTGTCCGCCGCCAGGGTGCGGGGGTAGGCGTCGAGGTCTTCACCGGCGCCGAACTGCAGGGGATTGACGAAAATGGATACCACCACCACGTCGCAGAGGTGGCGGGCCTTGCGGACCAGGTCCAGGTGGCCCTCGTGGAGGTTGCCCATAGTGGGCACAAAGGCAATGCTCTGACCGTCGTCACGGTAGCGCTTCAGAGCGGCGTGCAGCTCATTGTTGCTGTTGCAAGTTCGCATATCTACCTTACCCCGCGTAACGGACTGGCGATACATAACCAGTCTTTACACCAGTTGGGAAGCTGTTACCAGCAAGCACTGCTGGCGGGAGGGAAAGTATGCCCCAAGCACCAGAAACGGGCAACGGCATAAACGGGAAAATTACCGCAGGGTGTTGCCCCGGGCAGTAGCTGCTGTTACACGGTGCCTTGCCGGCCTGTCGCTCGCTGGCGAGGCAATTTTCGCACCAAAATGGTGCAAATTGGCTTGCGGCCGCTGCGATGGGCTAACTGTAGGTGTGCTCTTCCCGCGGGTAGTCGCCTGACTTGACGGCATCGACGAAGGCCTTGAGTGCAGCCTGGATGGTGTTCTGGCCGGCCATGAAGTTTTCCACGAAGCGGGCGCTGTGCTGGGAGAGCCCCAGCAGGTCGTGCATGACCAGTACCTGGGCATCGGTGCCGGCGCCGGCGCCAATGCCGATCACGGGGATGTCCAGCTTGGAGGAGATGTCCGCCGCCAGGTGGGCCGGGATGCACTCGAGCACCAGCAGGCTGGCGCCGGCGTCCTGGATCTCCACCGCATCGGCGAGAATGGACTTGGCTTCCTTGGGGGTGCGGCCCTGAACCTTGAAGCCGCCGAACTGGTTGACCGACTGCGGCGTCAGGCCCAGGTGGGCGCAGACCGGCAGGCCCCGCTCCACCAGCATACTGATGCTGTCCGACAGCCAGGTGCCGCCCTCCATCTTGATCATCTGGGCCCCCGCCTGCATCAGCGCGGTGGCGTTGGCCATGGTCTGTTCGGGCGTGGTGTAGCTCATGAAGGGCATGTCGGCGATGACCAGCGAGTTCGGCGCCGCCCGGCACACGCATTCAGTGTGATAGGCCATGTCGTCGACGGTCACCGGGATGGTGCTGTCGTGGCCCTGCAGGACCATGCCCAGGGAATCACCGACCAGGATGGTTTCGGCCCCCGCTTCACTGACCAGGCGGGCAAAGGTGGCGTCGTAGGCGGTAATGCAGACAAATTTCTCGCCTGCGGCCTTCATTTTGTCCAGGGTGCTGATGGTGACCTTGCCCATAGCCTGCCTTGTGCTTTATCCGAAAAATGTCGGGTTGAAATAATGGCGGCCGCTGCGAATATCCAGCAGGTAGTCCACCAGGTGGCTGAAGTCCGCGTCGCCGCTGGCCAGGTCAATTTCACTGGCATTGACAATCAACAGAGGGGCGCCATCGTAATATAGAAAGAACTCACTGTACACTTCGTTGAGGCGCTCCAGATAGCTCCTTTCAATGACCTGTTCGGCGGCGATTCCCCGGCTCTCGATGCGCGACAGCAGCACATCGGTGGAGGCCTGCAGGTAGATCACCAGGTCGGGCCGGGGCGAGTCGATGGTCAACTGCTGGTAGACCTTGTCATAGAGCTGGAACTCCTCCCGGTCGAGGTTGATGCGGGCAAACAGGGGATCCTTTTCAATCAGGAAATCGGCGACCCGCACCGGTTCGAAAATATCCGCCTGGCGCAGGTCCTGTATTTTTTGTGCGCGCTGGAACAGGAAGAACAACTGGGTTGCCAGGGCCGCCTGCTGTCGATTGCGGTAAAACTTTTCCAGGAAGGGGTTCTGCTCCGCCTCCTCCAACAGCACCTGGTAATTGAAAGTGGCGGCCAGCCGCTTGGTGAGCGTTGTCTTGCCCACCCCGATGGGGCCTTCCACGGCAATATACGAGGGTGGGGTGCGCCCTTTCAGCTCTATGTTAATGGCCTGATTCTCCCGCGTCCGGGCCCGCTTGATTGTCGCTATCGCTGTCGCAGTTACCGGGAAGCAGGGCGTGTTCGGTCCTCTGCAGCTGGCCCCGTGGACAGGCGGCTACTAATGTACCAAGTTCCACGTCGCCGGGCAGCATCAAATTTGGACCGCCGATTTCCAGCAGTGGGTAGAGCACGAAATCGCGCTCCGCCATGCGCGGGTGGGGGATGCTCAGACGCGGCAGCGCCAGGGCGGCGTCACCGTAGAGCAGAATGTCCAGGTCCAGCGTACGTGCCCCCCAGCGCTGCTGGCGCACACGGCCCTGCTGGTTTTCGATGCCCTGCAGGGCGTCCAGCAGCTTGACTGGCGCCAGTCCGGTGTGCAGTTGGATGACGGCGTTAAGGTAGTCAGGCTGCTGGCCGGGACCCACCGCGGCGCTGCGATAGATACCGGAGGCCGCGATAATCCTGCTGGCGGGCAGGGCGGCTAGCGCCCGCGCCGCCCGTTGCAGCTGCACCAGCGGCTGCTGCAGGTTGCTGCCCAGGGCGATGTAGGCCCTGGTCATGCCTGCTTGGGTTTGCGCCGGCGGCGGGGACGTCGGCGGCGGCCCGGCTTGCCGGCGGGAGCGCTGGCGGCCTGTTCGACGCGCTGGTCCATATTCAGGGTCTGGAATTCCGTCCACCAGTCGCCCAGGCCGCCGGTGTCCTCGCCGGCCTGTTCGCGTAATAACAGGAAGTCGTAGGCGGCGCGGAAGCGTCGGTGTTCGACCAGCTCGGCCGCCTTCTTGCCCTGGCGCCGTTGCAGGCGTAACTGGAACTCCCAGATCTCCCGCATCGGCTGGCTGAAGCGGCGCGGTACGGAGATCTGCAGGGCGGCCTCGGCAATGGTTTGCTGGGCGGCGCTGTGCATGGCGACCATGGGGGAGTCACCGCGGTCCTCCATGTCGCTGGCCAGGCGGTTTGCCACCGGCCACAACAGGGCGGCGAGAATGAAGGCCGGGGTGACGGGTTTGTCCTCGGCGATGCGCTTGTCGGTATTGGCTGTCGCGGCCCGGATCAGGGCCAGTGCTCCCGGGTCCTGGTGCACCAGGTGGCTGGTCTCGTCGAACAGGTATTGCAGCAGGTCATGCGCCAGCAACTGCTCCAGGGTGGCGGCGCCATAGCCCGACAGGAACAGCTTGAGAAATTCATCGAACAGCCGGGCGGCGGGAATCTCCCGCAGCAGGTGGGCGCAACGGGGAATGGCGCCGGCGGTGTGTTGCTCGATGTCGAAGCCCAGCTTGGCGGCAAAGCGGACCGCACGCAGCATGCGTACCGGGTCTTCCCGGTAGCGCACTTCCGGGTCGCCGATAATGCAGACCTGGCGTTTTTCAAGATCCTGCAGGCCGTGTACGTGATCGAAAACCTCGAAACTGCCGGCATCGTAATAGAGGGCGTTGACCGTGAGATCGCGGCGCACCGCGTCCTCCTCCAGGGTGCCGTAAACGTTGTCTCGCAGCAGCAGCCCCTTGTCGGACTGGCGCGAGTGATTGCCGCCGGTGGCGGGGCTGGCCTCATCGCCGTTGTCGTGGTGTCCGCGAAAGGTGGTGACCTCGATAATTTCCCGGCCGAAGCGCACGTGCACGATGCGAAAGCGCCGGCCGATGATCCGCGAGTTGCGAAATAGTCCGTGGACTTCTTCGGGGGTGGCGTCAGTGGCAATATCGAAATCCTTGGGGTGACCGCCCAGCAGCAGGTCGCGAACCGCGCCGCCGACCAGGTAGGCCTGGTGACCCTGGGAGCGCAGCCGGGACATGACCTTCAGGGCGCTGTCGCTGATGTTCTTGCGGGAAATGCAGTGTTGGTCCCTGGGGATGACTTTCAAGGAGGATGTCGCCTGTGCTTGCGGGCTGGTCTGGAGGCGCGCAGTCTATCACACATGGGCGCTGGCAGAAGTCGGCAGTGGCAGGATGAATGACGGGGAAGACTGAGTCTTCCCCATCCAGGTCTCACGTCAGGAGTTATTGTTATTTCTCGGGTGCTGTTATTGTTATAGGCACAATAGCGTGTTTTATTCTTATGCCTAAAGCAAATCTGGTACATATTCACTGGCTTGGGGTTCTCACGCTCGACCATGCGTCACGTGCTTACTACCCGAAGCAGGCACAAGGAAATTGAAGGGGAAGCTGACTTCCCCATCCAGGTCCATAGTGAAAAATGTTATTTTTATTACAGCGTCAGTTATTTTTATTGGTGACACCGCGCCCTGAATTGCATGCTGCGTGCCAAAAAAATAAATATACATAAAAAACAATTAGTTATAATTTTTTAGCGATGGGTACATTCTTGTTACATTGGGCCACTGTTACCTTATTACACTGGATTTGGTAACGAAGGGTCGGCCAGGTAACGCCTAGTTTGCCCCCGACCGGGTCTTGCGGCGAGCGCCGCCGGACTTGTTCCGCGGAATGCCGAAGCGCTGGCGTCGCTCCCACAGGCATTTGCGGCTGACGCCAAGTTTCTGGGCCAGCTCGGTCTCGCTCATGGAGTCCTGGTGCTCGAGCACGAAGCGCTGGAAGTAATCCTCCAGCGACAGGTCTTCCTGGGGTTCGTTGGCGCTGCTGTTCCCGCCGCCTCCGCCGCGGTTGGCCGTGGCCGTGGACAGACCCTCCTGGCCGCGAATGCGGTTGATATTGACCAGCTCGAGATCTATGCCGAGGCTGTCGTTGTCGATTTCTTCCGTCTCGGAAAGGATAACAGCCCGTTCGATGGCATGTTCCAGCTCGCGCACATTGCCCGGCCACTGGTAAGTGGTAATGGCCTGGATGGCCCGCGGCGACAGGTGCATGGCCGACCGTCCCTGCCTTTGTGCCTGGTTTTGCAGCATGCTCTCGGCGAGGTGGAGAATATCCTTGCCCCGCTCCCGCAGAGGCGGCAGGGACAGGGGCAGGACGTTGATACGGTAGTACAGGTCCTGGCGGAACAGGCCTTCCGCGGACAGTTGCTGCAGGTTGCGATGGGTGGCGCAGATCAGCCTCACATCGACCTTGCGCGAGTGCACCGAACCGATACGCCTGATTTCTCCCTCCTGGATGAAGCGCAACAGGCGGGCCTGGGCCTCCATCGGCAACTCGCCGATTTCGTCGAGAAACAGGGTGCCGCCGTCGGCAGCCTCGATCAGGCCCATGCGGCTGGCGTTGGCGCCGGTGAAAGCGCCCTTTTCATAACCGAACAGTTCCGACTCGATCAGGGTGTCGGGAATAGCGGCGCAGTTGACGGAAATCAGGGTCTTGCTGGCCCGGCTGCTTTGCTGGTGAATACTGCGTGCCACCAGTTCCTTGCCGGTGCCGGTCTCTCCGAGCACCAGTACGGTTGACTCGGTGGGCGCCATGCGGCCGATGCGGCTGTACAGGGTCTGCATGGCGGGGCAGTTGCCAATAATGCCGGCGCCATTTGCCAGCATGTCCTGGTTCCCCGGGGCCACGGAATCCTGCTCCTGGGCCCTGGCGGTGGGATGATCGGCGATGATGCGCTCAACCGCACTGACCATGTCACCGTGATCGAAAGGCTTGGCGATATAGTCCACCGCGCCCATGCGCATCGAGTCAACCGCGGAGCGCAGGCTGGCATAGCTGGTCATGATCAGCACCGGCACATCGCCGGCCTTTTTAATCAGGTCGGTACCGGGGGCCCCGGGCAGTCGCAGGTCGGAGATGATCAGGTCAAAATCGGCAAAGCTGAATTCTGCCTCGGCCTGCTGTACGGAGCCTGCCTCGCTGACCTGGTAACCACTGCGCTCCAGCAACCGGCGGAGGGCGTTGCGGATAACCGACTCATCCTCAACCACAAGTATTTTTTGCATAGGGTGAACAGGCTCTAGCAAATCACCCGCGATAACATACTCCTACTGTGAAGAATATGCCAGTTTGCGGGTAACATGTGGCCCTGGGTTACACCTCGAAGGTGCCATCGTAACTGGCGCTGTCGAGTTTCAGGGTGAAGCGGGTGCCCGGTGCGGGGCCCTCGTAGAGGGGGCTGGTCAGTTGCACACTGCCGCCCAGCTCTTCCATGATGCTGTAGACCAGCGCCAGGCCCAGGCCGGTGCCGGAACCGGGCTCCTTGGTGGTGAAAAAGGGTTCGAAAATCTGGCTTTGCAGGTGGCTGGGAATGCCACTGCCGTTGTCATCGACATCCACCAGCACCGTTTCACCGTCGGCATAGGCCCGCACCAGCACCAGTCCATCGGTATCGCAGGCATCGCGGGCATTACCGAGAATATTGACGAACACCTGCAGCAGGCGCTGGGTGTCAGCCAGCACCAGTAGTTCGCGGTCGCACTGGTTGCGGAAATTGACCTGTCGGGCCTCCCGGTCCAGGGACAGCAGATGGACCGCCTCGTCAACGCAATCGGCCAGGTTGCAGGGCGCCAGTTTCAAGTCCGAACTGCTGCTGCCGACATGGGAGAAGTTGACCAGGGATTCCACGATCCGGCTGACCCGTTCGGTTTGCTTGAGGATATCGCGGGCAGCGATCACCACCTCTTCCGGGTCGTTCTCGTACTCCAGGTTCTGCGCCAGGCAGGCGATGCCGGTCACCGGGTTGCCGATTTCATGGGCCACGCCCGCCGCCAGGCGGCCGATGGAAGCGAGCCGTTCGTTGTGCAGCAATTCCTCCTCCATCAGTTCAATGGCGCTGATGTCCTCCACCAGGATGATGGTGTCGCCATCAGCGGTGATTGTTTTGAGCAGGCTGACCCAGCGCGGGTTGTCGACGCTGGTGGTGACCTCGGTCTTGAGGACGATGTCACTGTCGCTGGCGCTGAAGTCCGCCAGCACGCTGCGCCAGGGGTCGGGCAGGGCGCTGATCAGCGAGCCGAGGACATCGCCGGCGGGCACATCGGTGATTTCCTCCATGCTGAGATTCCACATCAGCAGTTCGCCGTCGGCGCCCAGTGAACAGATGCCCACGGGCAGGGTGTCCAGGGTCTCCCGGTAGCGCCGGCGCAGGGCATCCAGGTCGGCGGCCAGCCCGGTAAACTGCACGTGCGGTGCGTCCAGCAAGCGCTCGATCAGGTTGATGTCCTCGGTGCCCCCGGCATCGTAGGGAAGACAGCGTTCGACGATGTTGTGCGCCACCGCCGGACCCAGCAGGCCCGACAGGTTGGCTTCCACCCGGCGGCGCAACCGGCGCAGCGCGTAGGGACGGCTTTCCTGCTGGTCGAACTGCAACTGGGCCAGGGCCCGGTCTACCTCGGCGGCCGCGGTCCGCTCGCCCAGTGCCGGCGCCAGTTTGCCGGCGAATTCGGCGGCACTGCCCACCGGCAGGGTCTGGCGAATGGGTCGCGACAGCTCGTCCATGGAGCAGATTTCCGCCGCCACCCGTTCCTCCTCGCTGGTCTGGGTCAACAGTGACACCAGCAGGAACAGGACCACGTTGATGGACAGGGCAAGCATGGTGGCAATGGTCCAGATGCTGTTTTCGTCGGCGATCATCGAGTTGAACAGCTGGCCGATTTCCGGGGCGTAGCCGCGGGTGGCCGGCAGCATCACCGCCAGCAGCCAGAACCCCAGCCCGCCCCAGAGGCCCGCCAGCAGGCCCTTGCGATTGGCGTTGGGCCAGTAGGCGGTGGCCACCAGGCCGGGCAGGAACTGCAGGGTGCCGGAAAATGCCACCATAGCCAGTTCCACCAGGCTCTGGCGGCCATTGAGACCCAGGTAAAACAGGAATCCAGCCAGCAGCAGTACGGTGATCAGGGCGCGCCTGAGCCAGCGCAGGTTGCGGTAGATATCGCCATCGTGGCCCAGGTTCAGCAGTCGTGATGGCAGCACCAGGTGATTCAGGCACATGTTCGCCAGCGCCAGGGTGGTGACCACAATGGTGGCGCTGGCTGCGGACAGCGTGGCAATGAAGGCGGCCCCGGCTACCGGCACCGAGTCCAGGCGAATGCCCATGGCCAGCCCGGCGTAGGCCATGGGCAGGTTGTGCTCCAGGCGCATTCCGGCCCAGGCGACCGGTAGTACCGGCAGGCTGAGCAGCATCAGGTACAGGGGCATGCCCCAGGACGCGCGGCGCAGGTCCCGGCTCTCGGTGTTCTCGGCAAACAGCATGTGGAATATGTGCGGCATGCAGACGGCACCGGCAAAAAACACCAGCAGGAAGGCGTGGGCGTTGTCGATGGACAGCTGGTGAGTCATCTGGTCCCGGGCCGGCGGATACTCCCGCAGCCACTGCTGCATGGCGGCCGGGCCGTCAAAGACCTGGGTCACGGCCACCAGCATGAGCACAAACAGGGCGCCCAGCTTGACCAGTGACTCGAAGGCCATGGCGGTAACCAGGCCGGTATTGCGGTCCTGGGAGGAAACGTGCCGGGTGCCGAACAGGATGGCGAACACGCCAATGATCAGGCAGGTGAGCAGGGCAATGCCCTGGTGGTGGAAGCCATCCCGTGGCGGTCCGTGAGTGTGCCCGGAGAGAATATGCACGCTGTCACCGACCGCCTGGATCTGCAGCGCCAGCATCGGCAGCATGGCCAGGCACATGGCAATGGTAACGGCGGCGCCCACCCTCGGGCTGCGGAAGCGGAAGGTGAGCATGTCCGCTACCGAGGCGAGCTGGTAAATCCGTGACAGCCGCAGCAGGGGAATCAGTAACAGTGCGGCCAGCACGAACATCAGGCCAACCCCGGCGTAGTAGAGCAGGAAATTGTAGCCGTAGCGGGTGGCGACCTCGATGACCCCGTTGCTGGCCGTGGCCCCGGCGAACACCCCCAGTGACAGCACATATACGGCCGGATGGTGGCTGATTCGCCGGGGAATGATGTTGCGGTCCGCGAGCAGGGCGACGACGAACAGTGCCGACAGGTAAATGGCGACAACCAGCAGGATCTGGGTGAGGCTATAGTTCATCCGGGTGCCTCGACCGGTAGGACCACCAGGTAAAGCCTATGATCAGGCACCAGACGATATAGGGCCGGTGCCAGGCGGTGTAGTCCGAGGTCAGCCAGTCGGTAAGTATGGGAAAAGCCATCAGGGCGAGCACGATGCCCAGTACCAGCATGCGGTTGATGTACATGATCCAGGGTCCGTCCGTCGGGTTTCAGGGGATACTAACCAGCGGGCGGAGAAAGCACCAGCGCCGCCGGGTCAGGCGCTGATGGCCAGTACCGCCGGTACCGCGGCGGTGGACCAGTGGTAGGTGGCAAAATCCAGGATTTGCCCGCACTGTTGCAATTCCGCCGGCGGCTGCGGCTGCTGCAGGAACTGCAGTGCCCGCCGCAGGTTATCCGGCGCCTCGGCGGCCAGCAGGGCGGGGGCGTGATTCTGCTTGCTGAATTTCTGGCCGGCGCTGTTGGTAATCACCGGAATGTGGCAGTAGTCGGGCTGTGGCAGGCCCAGCTGCTGCTGCAGGTATATTTGCCGCCCGGCAGAGCCCAGCAGATCTGACCCGCGGACCACGTGGGAGATACCCTGGTACGCATCGTCGACCACAACGGCCAACTGGTAGGCGTAAAGGCCATCCTTGCGCAGCAGGGTGAAGTCCGGCAGTTCCCGGGCCAGGGCTTCCTGTTGCCGGCCCTGGACCTGGTCGATAAAGCAGATGTCGGTACCCGGACGCACTGCCAGGCGCAGTGCCCAGGGTGCGGCAACCTCGTCCTGGCGGGGGGCGCAGCGGCCGCCGCAGCTACCGCCGGGGCCGAGCATGGCGCGGCTGCAGTCACAGTGAAAAACCAGGCCCTGCGCCGTCAGCTGGGCCAGGGCCCGGTCGTAGGCGTCGCTGCGTGTACGCTGGTAGAGCACCTCGCCGTCCCAGCGCAGGCCGTGATCCAGCAGGCTTTGCAGAATGGCAGCGGCAGCGCCCGGTTCCTCCCGCGGCGGATCCAGGTCCTCCATGCGCAGCAACCACTGCCCGCCCTGGTGCCGGGCGTGCAGGCAGCTCGCCAGGGCGGCGATCAATGAACCTTGGTGAAGTGGACCGGTGGGTGAGGGCGCAAAGCGCCCCCGGTAGGTGGTGCCGGAGCGAGCCAAGTTAGCCCAGCTCTTGCTTTTCCTTTATTTCATCGAGGGTCTTGCAGTCGATGCAGAGGTTGGCGGTGGGCCTGGCTTCCAGTCGCTTGATGCCGATTTCCACGCCGCAGGCGTCGCAGAACCCGTAATCGTCCTGTTCCAGTCGTTCGATTGTGGAATCGATCTTCTTGATCAGTTTGCGCTCGCGATCGCGGGTGCGCAGCTCCAGGCTGAACTCTTCTTCCTGGGTGGCGCGGTCTGCGGGGTCGGGGAAGTTCGCGGCCTCATCCTTCATGTGGGTCACAGTGCGATCCACTTCCTGCATGAGCTCGGCTTTCCAGGTTAACAGTATGCCCTTGAAGTGCTCGCGCTGTTTCTCATTCATGTACTCCTCGCCCTTCTTGGGCTTGTAGGGCACGAAGTTCTTGAAGTCCGCGGAAGCTGCTTTTTTGGCTGAATTTCTTGCTGCTCTAGGCATGGTTTTCTTCCATACGGTAAAACAAAATACACAATACTCACAGTGTTCGGGCGCGGGTACCGGGTACCCCTGCGACCAAGGGCGGAGAAACTACCAGAAACCACCACCTCGCGCCACTCTTTTAGCTGCGGATTTCGCGGCCACTTCTCCCCCTGCCCCGGGTGTTCTAGAATGCCCGGCAAACACCAAGCGGAACCAGCATGCCCGAAAAACAGGCCACTAGCCGCCCCTATGCCCGGCGCCTCGCAGAGATAGAGCCATTCCGCGTGGTGGAAGTGCTGCAGCCGTGAGTGAGCTGATCGAGGGG
The DNA here is from genome assembly GCF_003457605.1 of Seongchinamella sediminis. Lineage (GTDB taxonomy): Bacteria > Pseudomonadota > Gammaproteobacteria > Pseudomonadales > Halieaceae > Halioglobus > Halioglobus sediminis. The sequence continues at coordinate 26,997 of NZ_QRAN01000026.1, read as the reverse complement.
CGGCTGCTGCGCCGTTACAAGCGCTTCCTGGCGGATGTGGAGCTGGCCGACGGCCAGCAGATCACCGCGCATTGCCCCAACACCGGGGCGATGACCGGCTGTGCGCAGCCCGATTCGCGGGTCTGGCTGTCGCGGTCGGACGCGAAAACGCGCAAGTACCCGCACACCTGGGAACTGGTTGCGACCGCCACCGGTATGGCTTGCATACACTCGGCCCGGGCCAACAAGGTCGTGAGGCAGGCCTTCGAGGCGGGGCTTATCCCCGGCTTTGAGGGTTATCCGCAGATCCGCAGTGAGGTGAAGTACGGCAACAACAGTCGCGCCGACCTGCTGCTGGAAGGGCCGCAGGGGCAGGTGTATGTGGAGGTCAAGTCGGTGACCCTGTGCCTGGACAATGGCCAGGGGCTGTTCCCCGATGCGGTCAGCGACCGCGGCCGCAAGCACCTGCTGGAGCTGGAGAGCGTGGTCGACGATACCACCCGGGCGGTCATGTTTTTCTGCGCCCTGCACAGCGGGGTGGCGCGGATCAGCGCTGCCGGCGAGATCGATCCCCGCTACCGGGACACGCTGGCGGCAGTAATGGGGCAGGGCGTGGAGGTCATGGCCTGGGGCGCCAGGGTTGCCCCGGAGGAGCTGGTGCTGGAGCGGGCGCTGCCGTTCAGCCTGGACCCCCATGACTGAAGTCCTCACCATGGCCCAGCTCACCGGCCGGGATGACAGTCACCTGCTGACCCTTGTCGATGGTCACCGCTTGCACCCGCAGGCAGCGCTGGCTTTTGGCCGCTTGCAGGCCGCTGCCCGGGGTGCCGGTTTCGACCTCGCCATTGCCAGCAGTTACCGCTCCTACGAGCGCCAGCTGGCAATCTTCAATGGCAAGGCCAGCGGCCAGCGGCCGGTCTACGATGACCGCGGCCGGCAGCTCGATGTGAGCGCGCTGACAGCGGAGCAGAAACTGGCGGCCATCCTGCGCTTTTCGGCATTGCCCGGGACGTCGCGCCACCACTGGGGTACCGACCTCGACGTGTTCGATGCCGCCGCTGTGCCCGCGGGTTACCGCGTGCAGCTGGATCCGGCCGAGGTGGCCCCGGGGGGAATATTCGCTGGCCTGCACCGCTGGCTGGACGCGCGCATGGCCGCCGCCGAGTCCTACGGATTTTACCGCCCCTACGCCCAGGATCGCGGCGGCGTTGCGGTGGAACGCTGGCATTTGAGCTACGCGCCGCTGGCCCGGCGCTGTGAGCGCCTGCTGCAGGCGGACGATTTGCGTCAGTGCTGGTGTGGCGAGCTCGAACTCGGGGAACTGGTGGAGCGTGAGCTGGAAACCCTGCTGGCGAGATATGTAGCGGTGCCGGACAACTGGTGTCCCCGGCCCTGAGGGAGGAGAGTGTCCCGGCGCGGCTGCGCCGGGACCGGGGTGCTTATTCCTTGGCCTTGGCCTGCTGATGCAGGTGGCCATAGTGGTTCCAGTAGTCCTTTTCGGCGGCGGCGATCACCTTCAGCGCTTCCTCGCGCCCGTAGACGTGATCCACCTTGATATTGACTTCCTTGCCGGGAACCAGCTTGTAGGTAGAGAAGTAGTGCTGCAGACGCTCGGTCTTGATGCTGGGCAGGTCCTTGATGTCGTGCACGTCGCCCCAGATATTGTCGCCTTCCAGCACTGCGATGATCTTGTCGTCGGCTTCGCCGCCGTCAATCATCTGGATGCCGCCCACCACGCGGGCCTTGAGCACGATGTCGGCACGGGTGATGTGGCGCTCGGAGAACACGCAGATATCCAGCGGGTCGCCGTCTGCTTCTTCCACCTCGGGGCACAGTTTGGCCACTTCCTCGGCACAGTAGGTGCGGGGCAGGAAGCCGTACAGGGCCGGGGGGCTGGACGTGGTGCGCTGGGGGCGGTCGACCATCAGGAAGCCGGAGGCCTTGTCCAGTTCGTACTTGACCACGTCGTCCGCGGTCATCTCGATGTAAACCTGGAATATGTCCTCCGCTGCCTCGTCGGCGCGAATGTGCAGGCCGTGCCAGGGATGACGACGCCAGCGGTTGAAGTCGCGGTTGCTGTACATGCTAGATCCTCTATGTAAGTGGTTGCTTCATCAGGGAGGCGCGCATTGTACAGAACTTGAGCGGCAAAATCCGCACTACCATAGTCGAATTCTGCGCCTGAATTCCCGTATTCAATGTCCGGTAAAGCCGATGGTCTGTGAGATTCTCGCCTGTTCGGCCGATAGATAAGTATTGTTTGGCCTGTCCTCAAATCGCTTGCAGAAAATAGCAACGGTTTAGCAGGGCAGCGTTTTCACACGAAGGCGATGGCCTGAACGAGTTTCGAACATCAGGAGGCGCGGGGAGGAAACATTTCCTCTCCGTGCCGCATAGCATGAAAGCAACTAGACCTCGAACGAGTTCTTGAGCTTCTTCGGCACCAGCTCGTTCTTCAGCCGCACATACTTCGGCATACCCCTGCTGTACTCGGGATAAGCCTCGCCCTGGATCAGCGGCTGCAGGTAGTCGCGGGCGGCATCGGTGATATTGAAGCCATCGCGAGTGATGAAATTGCGCGGCATCATTTTTTCCACGTTGGCCACCTTGTCCAGCGGCGCCTCGCCGATGCTCCAGGCGTAACGCTTGCCCTTGCCGCGGACAATACAGGGCATGACCGCGTTCTTGCCGGCCAGCGCCATTTCCACCGCGGCCCTGCCCACCGCGTAGGCCTGGTCGACATCGGTTTGCGAGGCGATGTGGCGGGCAGAGCGCTGCAGGTAGTCAGCCACCGCCCAGTGGTACTTGTAGCCCAGTTCATCCTTGATCATCTGCGCCAGGTTGGGGGCCAGGCCGCCCAACTGGCTGTGGCCGAAGGCGTCCTTGAGGCCGGATTCGGCCAGGAAGGTGCCATCATTGTACTGGGCGCCCTCGGAGGCGACGATAACGCAGTAGCCGTTTTTCTTCACCGTGCGCTGCACCCTGGCGAGAAACTTATCCCGGTTGAAGGCGATCTCGGGGAACAGGATGATGTGTGGGGCGTCGCCCTCCTGCTCCGCCGCCAGGCCGCCGGCGGCGGCAATCCAGCCGGCATGGCGGCCCATGACCTCGAGGATGAACACCTTGGTGGACGTTTCGCACATGGAGGCCACATCGAGGGCCGCCTCGCGGGTGGAAATAGCGATGTACTTGGCAACCGAACCGAAGCCGGGGCAGTTATCGGTCAGCGGCAGGTCGTTGTCGATGGTTTTCGGCACGTGTATGGCCTGCAGCGGGTAAGCCATGGCGTCGCTCAGCTGGGAGACCTTGAGACAGGTATCGGCGGAATCACCGCCGCCGTTATAAAAGAAATAACCGATGTTGTGCGCCTTGAACACTTCGATCAGGCGCTCGTATTCGGCCCGGTTTTCCTCGATGCTCTTCATCTTGTGGCGGCAGGAGCCGAAAGCCCCCGATGGCGTGCTCAGCAGGCCGTGAATGGCCGCGCGGCTTTCCCTGCCGGTGTCAATCAGTTCCTCGCGCAGGGCGCCGATAATGCCGTTGCGCCCGGCGTAGACCTTGCCAATCTCGGCGCGGTGCTGGCGAGCGGTCTCGATCACGCCGCAGGCGGAGGCGTTGATCACGGACGTCACGCCACCGGACTGGGCGTAGAAGGCGTTTTTCTTCGGCATGCGGCGGTGTTCCTGTTGGCGAAAGCGGCCAGTCCACTGGCGGGTTTGCGGTAGGCGTAATGATACGGCACCGGCCGGCCCGATGGAACGGATGGGCCCGAATTGCATCAATATGTGGTAGCGCAAAAGTGCCGTGATACCATGTGCGGCTTGTTTCGAGGAGAAGCTTTTTGAACGGCCACATACATATTCTGGGTATCTGCGGCACCTTCATGGGCGGCATCGCCCTGTTGGCGCGGGAGCAGGGATTCCTGGTCACCGGCTCCGACGCCAACGTCTATCCCCCGATGAGTACCCAGCTGGAAGCGGCGGGAATTTCCCTGATGGAAGGTTACGAGGCGGCACACCTGCAGCCGGCGCCGGATTGCGTGGTAGTCGGCAATGCCATGACCCGGGGCAATGCCGCCGTCGAGTACATGCTCGATGCGGGGCTGGCCTACACTTCCGGCCCCCAGTGGCTGGCGGAGAACATCCTGCGGGACAAGTGGGTACTCGCCGTGGCCGGCACTCACGGCAAGACCACCACCAGCTCCATGCTGGCCTGGATACTCGAGCACGCCGGCATGGCGCCGGGCTTCCTGATCGGCGGCGTGCCTGCGGGCTTCGGCCTGTCAGCGCGCCAGGGCGAGACGGATTTCTTCGTGGTGGAGGCGGACGAGTACGACACCGCTTTTTTCGACAAGCGCTCGAAGTTTGTCCACTACCGCCCCCGGACCCTGGTAATCAACAACCTGGAATTCGACCACGCCGACATATTCCCCGACCTGGCGGCCATCCAGCGCCAGTTCCATCACCTGGTCAGGACCGTGCCCTCGACCGGGCGCATTGTCTGCCCCGGGGGTGTCGCGGCAATCGACGCAACCCTGGCCCAGGGTTGCTGGAGCGAACTCGTCACCATCGCTGTGGATGGCGAGGCCCAGTGGCGGGCGCAGCTGCTGGCGGAAGATGCTTCGTCCTTCGAGGTGCACCGGGGTGAGGGGCCGCCGGCGATCATAAACTGGTCGCACTGTGGCCGGCACAATGTGGAGAACGCCCTCGCGGCCATGGCCGCGGCGCACCACGTGGGGGTGCTGCCTGAGGTTGCGGCCGAGGCACTGGGCAGCTTCGGCGGCGTCAAGCGGCGTCTGGAGCTGCTGGGCAATATCGCCGGTGTCAGCGTCTACGACGACTTCGCCCACCACCCGACCGCCATCGCCACCACCCTGCAGGGACTGCGTGCCCGCGGTGGTGAAGGGCGTCTGATCGCCCTGATCGAGCCGCGCTCCAACACCATGCGCCTGGGTGATCACCGGTCCCGCCTGGCGGCAGCGACCGCCGCCGCCGACAAGGTCTACTGGTTCCAGCCCCCAGGCCTGGACTGGTCCCTGCAGGACGTGGTAGACGACAGCGCGGTGAGCGCGGAGCTGGCCAGCGATATTGACCAGCTGGTGGCGGCGGTTGCCGAGGAGGCCCGCGCCGGTGACCAGGTGGTTATCATGAGTAACGGCGGCTTTGGCGGGATTCATGAGCGCATGCTGGCCGCGCTGGAGGCCGCGGCATGAGCGGCAAGCTGAGTACCGTATACGCGACGCTGGTGCTGCGCTTCCCCTGGCTGTCATTGCTGCTGGTGGCGCTGCTGGTGGCCGGTTTCGCCAGCCAGATACCCCGGATCAAGCTGGATGCCTCCGCCGATGCGCTGATGCTGCAGGGCGACCCCTCGCTGGAGACCTACCGGGAGATAAGCAAGCGCTACTCCTCGGAAGACTTTCTGCTGATCACCTGGCAACCCCCCGGCCCGCTGCTGGCGGACGCCTCGCTGCTGCCGCTGAAGGCCATGGCGGAAGAGCTCCGCGCGCTGCCCGGGGTGTCCTCGGTGGTCACGGTATGGGATGTGCCGCTGCTGGAGAGTCCGCCGGTCAGCCTGTCCGACGTGACCTCGCCAGAGCCCCTGCCCAGCCTGGAGCAGCCGGGCATAGACCGCGAACTGGTGCTCGAGGAGCTGACCACCAGCCCGATATATGCCGACCTGCTCGCCAGCCGCGACGGGGATGTCACCGCGGTGCAAATCAACCTGGAACGCGACCAGCGTTATTTCGAGTTGCTGGAGCAGAGGGAAGCGCTGCGCGCAAAGCAGGACAAGGCCGGCCTGTCCGCCGCCGAACGCGGCGAACTGGCCGAGGTGGAAGCGCGCTTCAAGGCCTATACGGCCCAGGCCCTGGAAGCCCAGAGCGCGCTGGTCGAGTCCGTGCGCCGGGTGGCTGCTGGTTACAGCGATCACGCTGACCTGTTCGTCGGTGGCGTGCCGATGATTGCCGCCGACATGGTCAGCTTCGTGCGCAGCGACCTGGTCACCTTCGGCAGCGCCATTCTCGGCTTTATGCTGGTGGTGCTGGCGATAATTTTCCGCCGGGTGCGCTGGGTGGTTATTCCCCTGGTGACCTGCAGCGCCACGGTGACCGTCATGCTCGGCCTGCTGGGCGCGCTTGACTGGCGGATGACGGTGATTTCCTCCAACTTTGTCGCGGTGCTGCTGATCATTGCCCTGGCCATCTGTATCCACCTGATCGTGCGCTACCGCGAGCTGCATGCCCAGGACCCGGACGGCGACCTGTACCAGCGGGTACTGAGCACGGTGCAGTTGATGGCGGTGCCCTGTTTGTATACCGGCATTACCACCATCGTGGCCTTTGTGTCGCTGGTGGTGTCCGGCATCCAGCCGGTGATTGACTTTGGCTGGATGATGACCGTGGGCATAGCGGTGGCCCTGTTGCTGGCATTTGTGCTGGTGCCCTGCCTGATGCTGGTCTGGCCCGAGGGCAGGCCCCACCGTCACGCCGGCAGCGACCCGACGATTACCGCCTGGTTTGCCCGGGTGACCGACAAGCGCGGCGGCGCCATACTGCTGGTCACCGGGGGGCTTACCCTGGCGATTGCCCTGGGGATCAGCCGGCTGCAGGTCGAAAACCGCTTTATCGATTACTTCCACGAAAGCACCGAAATCTACCAGGGTATGGAACTGCTGGACTCCAAGCTCGGTGGCACCATTCCCCTGGATATCGTCATTTCACCGCCCGCCACCGAGGAGCCCCTGCCCGGCCTGGAGCCCGTCGTCGCGCCGGAAGACGCCACGCCGGTCGCCGGGGATGACCCCTTCGCAGCGGAGGCGGAGTCCTTCGACAGCGGGGGTGATGAGTTTGCCGGTGGCTGGGAGGACGAATTCGGCAGCGACGTGGACAGTTTCGCCACGGCGGGAGATTCCGACTTCCAGCCCAGTTACTGGTTCAGCCTGGAGGGAATGCGCCAACTCGACGCGGTGCACAATTACGTCGATTCCCTGCCCGAAACCGGCAAGGTCTTGTCACTGTCCACCGTTTTCGCCGTGGTCAAGAACCTGCTCGGTGAGGACGTGGGCAGCGTTGAACTCGCCCTGGTGCAGAAAAGCCTGCCGGCGGATATCAAGGGCATGATGGTCGACCCCTACTTCTCCGCCGACACCGAACAGGCCCGGGTGACGGTGAGGGTCAAGGAGACCAGCGAGAACCTGCGCCGGGACCAGTTCCTCAGCGACCTGCGCAAGCACCTGCTTGCTGACATGGGCTTCGCCGAGGAGCAGGTCCAGCTGACCGGTATGCTGGTGCTCTACAACAATGTTCTGCAGAGCCTGTTCCGCTCCCAGATCCTCACCATCGGCGCGGTGTTCCTGGCCATCCTGGTCATGTTCCTGCTGCTGTTCCGCTCCCTGCCGCTGGCGCTGATCGCCCTGGCGCCCAACGTGCTGGCCGCGGGCCTGGTGCTGGGGGTGATGGGGCTGCTGGGCATCCCGCTGGACATCATGACCATTACCATTGCCGCCATTGTGGTCGGTATCGGGGTGGATGACTGTATTCACTACGTGCACCGCTACCTGCGCGAGTTTCCCGTGGACCGGGATTACCGGGCGGCCATGCATCGCTGTCACAGCTCCATCGGCCGGGCGATGTACTACACCACGCTGACGGTGGTGATCGGCTTCACCACGCTGACCCTGTCCAACTTTAATCCCAGTATTTATTTTGGCCTGCTGACGGTGCTGGCGATGATTGCGGCGGTGCTGGGGGCTTTATTGCTGTTGCCCCAGCTGATCATCATGCTCAAGCCCCTGGGGCCGGAGCAGCAGTGACATGCAATGCCGGGCCGGCTGCGGCGCCTGCTGTATAGCGCCTTCCATCAAGCGCGGGTTTTACGGTATGCCCGGGGGTAAACCGGCGGGTGTCTGCTGTGTGCACCTGGACGAGCAAATGCGTTGCGGCCTGTTTGGCGACCCCAGGCGACCCGGGCTGTGCGCCGCGTTCAGGGCGGAACCGGCGGTTTGCGGTGATTCGCCGGCGCAGGCGCTGCGTATACTCGACGAACTTGAACAAATGAGTAAACCGGATAACGGATGACCGCCATCTCCCTCTTTCCCCTGTCGGGGGTGTTGTTGCCCCACGGCAAGATGCCCCTGCAAATTTTCGAGCAGCGCTACCTGGACCTGGTGCGCAGCAGTTTGAAAAGCGGCGAGCCCTTCGGCAATGTCTGGATCCGCCGCGGCTCGGAGGTGGCGCAGCGCGGCCGGGCCGCGGCGGACCTGGGCGACTGGGGGACCCTGGCCCGTATCGTCGACTGGGACCAGCTGCCCAACGGCCTGCTGGGCATCACCATAGAAGGGCAGGGTCGCTTCGATCTTTACGATACCGAAGTCAGGGCCGACGGCCTGGTGCTGGGGGAGGTGGAATACCGGGCGGACCCGGAGCCCGCGGCGATGCTGCCCCAGTGGCAGTCGATGCTGGACGTATTGCACAGTCTGGAAACCCACCCCCACGTGCAGCGCATGGCGCTGGCACCGGACTACGACGATGCCTGGCAGGTGGCCTGGACCCTGGTGCAGCTGTTGCCGCTGGAGGAGTACATCAAGTACGAGCTGCTGGGCCTGGACAATATCGAACAGCTGATGGCAGAGCTGGACCTGATCCTCAACCAGATTTCCGGCGAGGGCTGATGCCGCGGGGCCGGGTCAGGCGAAGCTGGGCATCCAGCCACCGGACTCCTTCCAGCGATTGACGATCTCGCAGAACAGCTCGGCGGTGCGCTCGGCATCGTAGGCGGCGGAGTGGGCGTTGTCGTTGTTGAAGGCGATGCCGGCCTCGGCACAGGCCTTGGCCAGCACGGTTTGCCCGTAGGCCAGGCCCGAGAGGGTGGCGGTATCGAAGAAGGAGAAGGGGTGGAAGGGATTGCGCTTGATCTCGCAGCGCTCCACCGCGGCGTTGATGAAGCCGGCATCGAAGTGGGCGTTGTGTCCCACCAGGATGGCGCGACTGCAGCCCTGCTCGCGGATTTCCTTGCGCACCGCCCGGAACAACTCACCGAGGGCCTCGCTTTCGTCGACCGCCTCGCGAAAGGGGTGCCAGGGGTCGATGCCGGTAAAATCCAGCGCCGATTGCTCGATATTGGCGCCCTCGAAGGGTTTGACGTGGTAGTTGAGGGTACGGTGCACCGACAGCATGCCGTCCCCGTCCATCCGCACCAGACTGGCGGCGACTTCCAGCACGGCATCGGTGGCCGCGTTGAAGCCGCCGGTTTCCACATCGATCACCACCGGCAGGAAGCCGCGAAAACGGTCGCTGATACGGTGCTCGCCGCCAGCCATGGAATCAGTCACCGGCAACGACCCGCCAGGCGATGGATTCCCCGGCCGCCAGTGGCTGCAGGGTGGTCTCTCCCAGCGGCAGTTCCATGGGCACCTCCCAGGATTCCCGGCGCAGGGTAATGCTGTCGGTATTGCGGGGCAGCCGGTAGAAGTCGGGGCCGAAGTGGGAGGCGAAACCCTCCAGCTTGTCCAGGGCGTCCAGTTGCTCGAACACCTCCGCGTAGAACTCGATTGCCGCATGGCCGGTATAGACACCGGCGCAGCCGCAGTCGGTTTCCTTGGCGCCGCGGGCGTGGGGAGCGGAGTCGGTGCCGAGGAAAAACTTGGGGTTGCCGGAAGTGGCCGCCTCCATCAATTCGTTCTGGTGGACGTTGCGCTTGAGAATGGGCAGGCAGTAATAGTGGGGGCGGATGCCGCCCACCAGCATGTCGTTGCGGTTGAACATCAGGTGGTGGGCGGTAATGGTGGCCGCCACCTGCTTGCCCGCCTCGCGCACGAACTGGACCGCGTCGCGGGTGGTGATGTGCTCCAGCACGATGCGCAGCCCCGGGAAACGCCGGGCAATGGGGGTCAGGTGGCGGTCGATGAATACTTTCTCCCGGTCGAAGATGTCGATGTCGTGATCAGTCACCTCGCCGTGAATCAACAGCGGCAGGTCAACCTCCTCCATTGCCGCCAGCACCGGGTACAGGGCTTCGAGTTGTGCCACACCGGAGTCCGAATTGGTGGTGGCCCCGGCGGGATACAGCTTGACCGCGTGGACGAATTTGCTGGCGGCCGCCAGCTGGATCTCCGCGGCGTCGGTCTGGTCGGTCAGATAGAGGACCATCAGCGGTTCGAACTGGCGCGGCGCGTGTTTCATGGCGGCGCTGATCCGGGCCCGGTAGGCGGCGGCCTGGGCCACGGTGGTCACCGGTGGGGTCAGGTTGGGCATGACGATGACGCGGCCGAAATACCGCGCCATGTCGGCGCAGGTATGGGGCAGGGCGGCGCCATCGCGCAGGTGCACATGCCAGTCGTCGGGTCGGGTAATGGTCAGTTCGTTCACGGGGAGCCTGTCGCGATGCAAAGAAAGCGCAATGCTACCGTAAAAGCGGGTGCAGGTCAGGTGATGTGGGGGACATCATACTGGCATCGGGGGTGGCGAGCAGGCATTGATCTGCAGCGGTGAATTTGATCGCCGCTTCCAGTAGAATAGCGCGTCTTTTTCAGCAGATATCAATGGAGCGAATCATGTCAGATGTGAACAAGGTCGTGCTGGCCTATTCTGGCGGTCTGGACACCTCGGTTATTGTGGCCTGGCTGCAGGATACCTACAACTGTGAGGTGGTAACCTTCACCGCCGATATTGGCCAGGGCGAGGAGGTTGAGCCCGCCCGGGCCAAGGCCGAGGCGATGGGTGTCAAGGAAATCTATATCGATGACCTGCGCGAGGAATTCGTGCGCGACTACGTATTCCCCATGTTCCGCGCCAACACCGTCTACGAGGGCGAATATCTGCTGGGCACCTCCATCGCCCGTCCGCTGATTGCCAAGCGGCTGATAGAAATCGCCAATGAAACCGGCGCCGATGCCATCTCCCACGGCGCCACCGGCAAGGGCAATGACCAGGTGCGCTTCGAGCTGGGCGCTTACGCCCTCAAGCCCGGCATCCGGGTCATCGCCCCCTGGCGCGAGTGGGACCTGGGTTCCCGGGAGTCACTGATGAATTACTGCGCCGAGCGCAATATCCCGGTCGACTTCGCCAATGCGAAGAAGAAGTCGCCCTACTCCATGGACGCCAACCTGCTGCATATCTCCTATGAGGGTGATTTGCTGGAGGACCCCTGGGCCGAGCCGGAAGAGGACATGTGGCGCTGGAGCGTCAGTCCCGAGGCGGCGCCGGATGAACCCGCCTACATCGAACTGACCTTCGAGAAGGGCGATATCGTGGCCATCGATGGTCAAGCCATGAGCCCCGCCACGGTGCTGGAGACGCTCAACAAGGTCGGCGGCGCCCACGGTATCGGCCGCGACGACATCGTCGAAAACCGCTATGTCGGCATGAAGTCCCGCGGCTGTTATGAAACGCCCGGCGGCACCATCATGCTCAAGGCGCACCGGGCCATCGAATCGCTGACCCTGGACCGGGAGGTCACCCACCTCAAGGACGAACTGATGCCGCGCTACGCCAAGCTGATTTATAACGGCTACTGGTGGAGCCCCGAGCGCAAGATGCTGCAGGCCGCTATCGACCAGTCCCAGCAGGTGGTAAACGGCGTGGTCAGGCTCAAGCTGTATAAAGGCAACGTCATTGTCGCCGGCCGCAAGTCCGAGGACAGCCTGTTCGACGAGAGCATCGCCACCTTTGAGGAGGATGCCGGTGCCTACGACCAGGCGGACGCGGAGGGCTTCATCAAACTGAATGCCCTGCGCATGCGCATCGCCGCCAACAAGGGCCGCGACCTGCTGTAGTCCGGCCTGGCGCGAGACCCCGGCCATGAAGCCATCAGGCAGCTGGCCGGGGTGATTTCGCGGCCTGCTCCTCTGCCCCTTATCCCGAGGGGCAGCACCCGCGTGGACCTTGCCCCGCCCCGGTTGCCGGCGCCCACAGTTTTACCCCTCGATACGCCGTATTCACCGGAACGTCACCACCTGTGATGAATTTCCGCTAAGCTCGCCTTGCCCATGTTGATGGGGCCTCTATACTGTCAGTACACCCGCAACGATAAGTGCAGGGGGAGAAAGCGTTGCAAGATATTGATAAAAAAACAGAATTTCGTTCATTCCTGGTGCTGGCATTCTTGTTGGCACCGGCGCTCACCATCGCCATTGTCGGCGGCTATGGCTTTATCGTCTGGATCAGCCAGATGATATTCGGCCCGCCGGGGTAAGCCCATGCGCCTGACCCGACGCGCCCTGCTGAGGGGCGATACATCCGGTGGTGGCATTCATATATCCAGCCTGGTGGTGCACTGCCGCCCCGATGCCGTCTGTTCCGTGATCCCCGCTATCGAAGCCTTTCCGGATGCAAGCGTTCCCGAGCACAGTGACCAGGGTAAGCTGGTGGTACTGCTGGAAACCGCCAATGAGGGCGCGGTGATGCGCCGAATCAGTGCCCTGGAGGAAATCGCCGGAGTGATCAGTGTCGCCCTGGTGTATCACCAGGTAGATGACGAGCAAGAACTTGCAGCCGAAACGGAGGGCCATAAATGAGCACCACGCGTCGAGACTTTATCCGCGCCAACGCGATAGCGACTGCCGCGGCCGCGGCGGGCATAAGTACAACCAGCCAGGCGACCAACCTGATCACTTCCGACACCCAGCTCAAGTGGTCCAAGGCCGCCTGCCGTTTCTGCGGTACCGGTTGCAGTATCAATGTCGCCACCCGCGATAACCGGGTGGTGGCGACCCACGGTGACGTTAACTCGCCGGTGAATCGCGGCCTGGCCTGTATCAAAGGCTACTTCCTGGCCAAGATACTCTATGGTGAGGACCGCCTGCGGCAGCCGCTGCTGCGGAAAAAGAACGGCGTATATGACAAGGAAGGCGAATTCACCCCGGTGAGCTGGGACGAAGCCTTCGATGTGATGGAAGAAAAGTTCAAGAAGGCGCTGAAGGAAAAGGGCCCTCGCGGGGTCGGCATGTTCGGCTCTGGCCAGTGGACGGTCTGGGAGGGTTATGCTGCGTCGAAACTGATGAAGGCCGGCTTCCTGTCCAACAATATCGATCCCAACGCCCGCCATTGCATGGCCTCGGCGGTCGGTGGCTTTATGCGCACCTTCGGTATCGACGAGCCCATGGGCTGCTACGACGACATGGAACACGCCGACGCCTTCGTGCTCTGGGGCTCCAACATGGCGGAGATGCACCCCATTCTGTGGACCCGCATCACCGATCGCCGACTGAGCAATCCCGGGGTCAAGGTGGCGGTGTTGTCTACCTTTGAGCACCGCTCCTTCGAACTGGCGGATATGCCGCTGATTTTTACCCCCCAGAGCGACCTGGCCATCCTCAATTACATCGCCCACTACATTATCCGCGAGGGCAAGGTCAACAAGGAGTTCGTCGCCAACCACGTCAATTTCCGCAAGGGGGTGACCGATATCGGCTATGGCCTGCGGCCGGAACATCCGCTGGAACAGAGCGCCGCCAATCCCGGCGCCGGCGGCTCGGAGGAGATCAGCTTCGACGAATTCGCCCGCTTTGTCGCTGACTATGATGAAGAGTATGTCTCCGGGCTTTGCGGTATAAGCCCCGAGCGCCTCAGGGCCCTGGCTGAGCTCTACGCCGACCCCGATACCAAGGTGATGTCCCTGTGGACCATGGGGGTCAACCAGCATACCCGCGGGGTGTGGGTGAACAACATGCTGTACAACGTGCACCTGCTCACCGGCAAGATTTCCGAGCCCGGGAACAGTCCCTTCTCCCTCACGGGCCAGCCCTCGGCCTGTGGCACCGCGCGCGAGGTGGGCACCTTCTCCCACCGCCTGCCGGCGGACATGGTGGTCAACAACCCGGAGCACCGCAAGATTTCCGAAAAATACTGGAAGCTGCCCGAGGGACTGCTGCCGGACTGGATCGGCTCCCACGCGGTCAAGCAGAATCGCGACCTCCGTGACGGCAAGATCAATGCCTACTGGGTGCAGGTCAATAACAATGTGCAGGCAGCGCCAAACCTCAACGAGGAGACGCTCCCCGGGTATCGCAATCCGGAAAACTTTATTGTGGTCTCTGACGCCTACCCGACCGTGACCGCGCAGGCCGCTGACCTGATTCTGCCAACCGCCATGTGGGTCGAGAAAGAGGGCGCCTACGGCAACGCCGAGCGCCGCACCCAGTTCTGGCACCAGCTGGTGGATGCCCCGGGAGAGGCGCGCTCTGACCTGTGGCAGGTGGTGGAGTTCTCCAAGCGCTTCACCACCGACGAGGTGTGGCCGGCGGAAATACTGGCGGGCAACCCCGAGTACCGGGGCAAGACCCTTTACGAGGTGCTCTACCGCAATGGCCAGGTCGACAGGTACCCCAACTCGGATATCGAAGCGGGCTATGGCAATCACGAGTCGGAGGACTTCGGCTTCTACCTGCAGAAGGGCCTGTTTGAGGAGTACGCCGCATTTGGTCGCGGCAAGGCCCACGACCTGGACGATTTTGACGTATACCACCAGGTCCGGGGCAAGCGCTGGCCTGTGGTCGACGGCAAGGAGACCCTGTGGCGCTTTCGCGAGGGCTATGACCCCTACGTGGCCGAGGGCAAGGGCGTTGAATTCTACGGCAAACCCGACGGCAGGGCAGTGATATTCGCCCTGCCTTATGAACCGGCCGCGGAATCGCCGGACGAGGAGTACGACCTGTGGCTGTCCACCGGGCGGGTGCTCGAGCACTGGCATTCAGGATCCATGACCCGGCGCGTACCGGAATTGCACAAGGCGGTACCCAGTGCGCTGGTCTATATGCACCCCGAGGATGCGCGGCAGCGCAAGCTGCGCCGGGGAGACGAGGTCAGGGTTGTGTCCCGCCGCGGTGAAATACGCACCCGGGTTGAGACCCGGGGGCGCAATAAACCACCGCAGGGACTGGTCTTTGTGCCCTGGTTTGATTCCGGGCAATTGATCAACAAGGTCACCCTGGACGCCACTGATCCCCTGTCCAAGGAAACTGACTATAAAAAATGCGCCGTCAAGGTCGTCAAGGCATAGGAGGAATAGTGATGAAAAAGACCTCAGCCGCGAGCCTGCTCTTCGTCCTGCTGATCTCTGCCGGCGCGTTTAGCCAGAATATCGCCACGACCCGCAATGCCGCCATTGATATCGAACCGGAGGTGCCGAAGATCAGCCGGGTGGATAACAGCGACATCAGGCGCAAACGGGCTTACCCCATGCAGCCCCCCACCATTCCCCACAAGATCGACAGCTACCAGGTAGACCTGAACGCCAACAAGTGCATGTCATGCCACAGTCGGCGCCAGACCCCGGACAGTCAGGCGCCCATGGTCAGCGTGACCCACTACATGGATCGTGACGGCAACTTCCTGGCCGATATTTCCGCCCGCCGGTACTTCTGTAACCAGTGCCATGTGGTGCAGCACGACATCAAGCCCAAGTTGGAGAACCAGTTCGTGGATATTGATGAGTTGTTGCGTGCGGGGAGTCAGCGGTGAAAGAAACGATCAAGCGCTACTGGCTGGCAATATCCACACCCAGCAAGTATTACAGCCTCGGGTTCCTGACCCTCGGTGGTTTTATCATGGGCATCATTTTCTGGGGCGGCTTCAACACCGCCATGGAATTCACCAACACGGAGGCTTTTTGTACCGGCTGTCACGAAATGCGCGACAACGTCTACGAAGAGTTGCAATCGACCATTCATTTCACCAATCGCTCGGGTGTCCGTGCCAAGTGCTCCGACTGTCATGTCCCGCATGACTGGACAGACAAGATTGCCCGCAAAATGCAGGCCTCAAAGGAGGTCTGGGGCAAGATCTTTGGCACCATCAACACCCGCGAGAAGTTTCTTGCCAAGCGTCGTGAACTGGCGGAGCACGAGTGGGCCCGGCTCAAGGCCAATGACTCGTTGGAATGCCGCAACTGTCATGACTTCGAATACATGGATTTCACCTGGCAGAGCGAGCGCGCTTCCAGGCAGCACTCAACCGCGCTGGCCAGCGGCGAAAAGACCTGCATCGACTGTCATAAAGGCATCGCCCATCAGTTGCCGGATATGTCGGGTGTCGAGGGCTGGGACTGAACTGTCCCGGCTGGCGCGGCCTCGCCTGTCGGCGTCGCACAGGTGCTGGCGGCGGCGATGAGTTGCCGCAACTGCCCGCAATCGCTGTGGGCGGCGGCCGCGGCGGCGTAATCAGGGCAGGAGATGGCTGAGGGGTCACCGGGCCGCTGGTAGATGGCGGCACACAGTTGCAGCACCCGGGGCAGGCCGGCAGCGGGCGGACAGCCGCCGCTGGCCAGCGATGCCCAGCTTGCGCTGCAGTCGATGCCCCAGTGCTCTTCCATCTGCTGCGCGGTAACCGGTATGCGCTCATTGACCGCGTCGCTGTTATCTGCGGCATACAGCAGACCGGGAAGCATCATTGCAAGTGCGAGATAATGGTACATGCCCTATCAAAACCCGGTAGCGCCCCGCGCAGCTTGATCCAGATCAACGGTAAGGCCTTCTGCGACCGCTAGCATGGGGCGTCGATCGATCGAATGTTGTGGGTGAATGCTTTATGACCAGGGCACAGCTAAATCTGGTGCTGTTATTGCTACTGCTGGTCACGGCTGGCCCACTGGCCGCGGACGCGCCCAGCCTGGCACAGGTGCAGGCGATAATGCCGCAAACGCAGGCAATAGCCGAGGTTGAAGAGATCCCCGGGGTTGTCGCCGTCACCGGGCAGGACGGTGCCCTCGGTTACGCCTATACCACCGGTAGCCTGGCGCCTATCTCGGCCTATTCCGGCAAGCCGGTGAATACCCTGGTGGGGGTGAACACAGAGGGCGTGGTCTCCGGCGTGAAGATCCTCGACCACCAGGAACCCATCCTGGTTATTGGCGTGTCCCAGGCAGATCTCGATGATTTCACCCACCAGTTTGTCGGCAAGCGGATCGACGACAGGATTCGGGTGGGCGCCCAGGGGCGTGAGGGTTACGTGGGGATCGATGGCATCACCGGCGCCACGATCACCACCATGGTAATCACCTCGTCCATCAACAAGGCCTCGGCGCAGCTGGCGCCGCTTTTTTCTACCCAGGCCGGGAACGGCCCGGGGGGAGCCACGGGCCCGGCTGCTGCCGGCGATCAACTGGACTGGACGGTGTTGTGGCTGGAGCGGTCACTGGAGTTGTGGGTGTTGTCGCTGGCCCTGCTGCTGTTGCTGGTCATTCTCTTTTTCCAGGACTGGCTGGTTCGGCATAACGCCCTGTTCCACCGGGTGCGGGTTGCCTACCTGCTGTTTACGGTCTTCTTTATCGGCTTTTACTGCTCGGCGCAGCTGTCGGTGATCAACCTGCTGGCGTTTTTTCACAGCCTGGCGAGCGGGTTTTCCTGGGATACACTGTTGATCGAGCCGCTGATTTTTGTGCTCTGGGCCTTTGTGGCGGTGAGTATCCTGCTCTGGGGCCGCGGCGTATACTGCGGTTGGCTGTGCCCCTTTGGCGCCGCCCAGGACCTGATCAGCAAGCTGGCCAACCGGCTCGGCTTCGAGGGCTACCGCCTCCCCAACATGCTGCATGAGCGGCTCTGGGCCATCAAGTATTTCATTCTGATAGCCCTGGTGGGGCTGTCGCTGGATTCCATGGTGACCGCAGCAAAACTGGCGGAGGTCGAACCGTTCAAGACCACTTTTATCCTGCGCTTCGACCGCTCGCCGGTGTTCGTCGCCTACGCCGTGGGCTTGCTTGCCCTTTCCGCTTTGAACAGCAAGTTCTACTGCAAGTACCTGTGCCCGCTGGGCGCCGGACTCAGCTTTGTGACCGGCTTTCGGGTGTTCGACTGGCTGCGCCGCCGCAGTGAGTGCGGCAAACCTTGCGAGTCCTGCGAGCACCAGTGCCAGATCGCCGCCATCAAGCCCACCGGCGAGATCAACGATCGCGAGTGCCACTACTGTCTCGAATGCCAGGTGACCTACTGGGATGAATATCGCTGTCCTCCCATGGTGGAGCAGCGCAAGAAGCGGGAGCGCCGGGCGGCGAAGGCGGCCCCCCAGGTGATTGCGGTCGATTCCTGAGCTAATCACTCGGTTTTATTGACGCACGTCAACGCGGTCTGGGATGGCGTCTATAATCTACAGCATATGGGACGCCGTTTCGGCGCCTTAAACGTAGGGGAGTAGCAATGAAAGAGTTCAAACCAAACTGGTCAAGACTGCTGCCGGTGGCAGCCGCCCTGACTTTCTCCACTGGTCTGGCATTCGCTCAGGAAAAGACTGACCATCCTGGCGTGACACCCGGTGAAATGGCCTACAAGGGAGCACCCACCGAAGCTGGTGACATGAAGCGGGTTATCACCCCCGGCGCCCCCGATATGACCCAGGCCGAGTTCGATATGGCGACCAAGCTGTACTTCGAGCGCTGCGCTGGCTGCCATGGCGTGCTGCGCAAGGGCGCCACCGGCAAGCCGCTGACCCCGGATATTACCCAGGAGCGCGGTACGGATTTTCTCAAGGTCCTGATCAACTACGGCAGCCCGGCGGGTATGCCTAACTGGGGAACCTCCGGAGATTTCAACGAAGAGCAAATCGACATTATGGCGCGCTTCCTCCAGCACGATCCGCCCCAGCCTCCCGAGTGGGGCATGGCCGATATGAAGGAGACCTGGAAAGTGCTGGTGCCGGAGAAAGACCGGCCCAAGAAGCCGCAGCATGACTACAAGGTCGACAATATCTTTGCCGTGACCCTGCGCGATTCCGGCGAAGTGGCGCTGATCGACGGGGACAGCAAGGACATCATCGCCATCCTGAAAACCGGGTATGCGGTGCATATCTCCCGGCCCTCCCACTCCGGCCGCTATGTGTACACCATTGGCCGTGACGCCAAGGTCGACATGATCGATATGTACATGAGCCCGCCCCAGGTTGTGGCGACGATCAAGATCGGGCTGGAAGCACGTTCGGTAGAAACCTCCAAGTTCAAGGGTTACGAAGACAAGATTGCGATTGCCGGTGCATACTGGCCGCCGCAGTACGTGCTGATGGACGGAGCCACCCTGGAGCCGAAGAAGATCGTCTCCACTCGCGGCTATACCGTGGATACCCAGGAGTACCACCCGGAACCGCGGGTTGCGGCGATTGTGGCTTCCCACGAGCATCCGGAGTTCATTGTCAACGTCAAGGAGACCGGCAAGATACTGCTGGTTAACTACAGCGACCTGGAGGCATTGAACGTCACCACCCTGGAGGCTGCCCGCTTCCTGCATGACGGTGGCTGGGATGCTTCCAAGCGTTACTTCCTGACCGCGGCCAACCAGTCGGACAAAATTGCCGTGGTTGACGCCAAGGATCGGGAAATCGAGGCATTGGTTGACGTGACCAAGATTCCGCACCCGGGTCGTGGCGCCAATATCAATGATCCGGAGTACGGGCCGGTGTGGGTAACCTCGGCGCTCGGTAACGAGAATATGACTTTCATCGGCACCGATCCGAAGAAGCACCCCAAGCATGCCTGGAAGGTGGTACGTACGCTCAAGGCCCAGGGTGGTGGCTCGCTGTTCGTGAAGACGCACCCCAAGTCGAAGAACCTGTGGGTGGACAACACCCTGCATCCCGATGCAAACGTCAGCCAGAGTGTGGCGGTTTACGACATCAACAACTTCGACGCCGGGTATGAAGTACTGCCTATCGCCGAGTGGGCCGATGTGGGTGAAGGTCCCGCCCGGGTGGTGCAGCCGGAGTACAACGCCGCCGGTGACGAAGTCTGGTTCTCGGTGTGGAATGGCCAGGAACAGGTATCGGCCATTGTTGTTGTCGACGACAAGACCCGCAAGCTGAAGAAGGTCATCAAGGACAAGCGCCTGATCACCCCGACCGGCAAGTTCAATGTCTACAACACCCGCAAGGACGTCTACTGACAGACGCGGGCAGTGAATACGACCGGCGCCTCTGGCGCCGGTTTTTTTTGCCTGGAAAAAGCTTCAGGCAAAAAGAAGCCGCCGGTAGCGGCGGCTTCGCAATGGGCTTGCGCTTGGTGTTTACCAGTTAAAGGTGAGCTTGGCCTGCAGGCTGCGCTCTGCGCCATACAGGTTTTCGGTGGAGGGAATGTAGCTCTTGTCGGCGAGATTCAGCAGGTTGAGGGTGAGCTGGTGCTGGCCCTCGCCACCAAAGGACAGGCCCATGGCCAGGTTCAGGGTTGCCCAGCCGGTTTTGTCCTCCAGCACATCGCGGGAGCTGCCGGGCTCCTTGAGCGAGGAATCCGACTCGCCGCGCAGGTAAAAGTCCGCCCAGGATGAGGGCATGGACAGCAGCGTGCCTTCCCAGCGCAGGCCAAGGCGTCCGCTCAGCTGGGGGATACCCGAATCCCAGGTGCTGAAATCGGCATACTCATTCTCGCGCTGCATCCAGGTCAGGTTGCTGTAGGCTTCAAAGGCGCCGGTGCCCAGACCCTGGGCCAGGTACAGCTCGACGCCGTGGGCCCGCGACTCACCAATATTGAGGTAGGTGCGGTCCCTGGCGCCCGGGCACTGGTCCGCGGGTGTGCAGGGCAGGTGGTGAATGTAATCTTCCGACTCGGTGTAAAACAGGGTGGCGTCCACCACGGTGGACCCGGTCTGCAGGCGCAGGCCGGTTTCGTAGTTGACCGAGGTCTCGGGCGAGAGCTGGCTGTTGGGGTTGACGTAGCTGGAACCGGCATAGGCGCCTGTGGCCAGCTGCATCAGGGAGGGATACACATAACCTTCGGAGACGTTGGCCCGCAGTCGTATGTTGTCACTGTATTCCCACACCAGCCCCAGTGCGCCGATCAACTCGTCGTCGTCCGCCAGTTCGCCGGTTTCGAGGCTTTCCCTGTCGCTGTCGCGCAGCTCCCCGGTGACGAAGTACTGGCGCAGGCCGGCGGTCAGGGACACAGCCTCGCTGACCTGCCACTGGTCCTGGGCAAACAGGGCCCAGGTTTCTATTTCGGCGAGGTCATTGATCAGCTCGGACCCGGTGACCGCGAAGGGGGTCCAGGACACGGTGTCTACATTTCGGGTCTGGTCCACCTCATCGTCCACGTATTGCAAACCGGCAATCACCTCGTGCTGGCCGAGGGGCCTGAAGTTGAACTGCAGCAGGGCGCCGTTGCTGGTGAGCTCGTCCCGGGTGTTGATATCGCGGAGATACCAGACGGTTTCGGTATAGGTATAGAAATGCCGGTCGCTGACCTGGTGAAAGCCGTTGGCCGTGATTGAGTCCAGCCAGTCGCTATCCGGTTCCCAGGCGTAAAAAAAGCCGTGTTTCTCCCGGTCCCGTTGCGGTACGTCGATGTAGAAGTCGGTCAGCGGGAAGGAGGTTTTCACTTCCTCCTCGACGTAGACATTGGACGCGGACTGGTAGTTCTCATAGGTGTATTCAAAGCGGTGGTCGCCCAGGCCATAGCCGGCGTACAGGTAGCCATTCTTATTGTCGAAGGCAGTGTTCTCCATTTCACCTTCCGGGGTATTCCGTTCACCGTGGTCGCTCTCGGAATAAGCCAGGCGGTACTCCAGGCCTTCCACGTTGCCGAACACACTGGCGAACAGGTCGGAGCCCGAGGTGGCACTGTTGTGGCCGGCAGAGAAACTGGCCTGCAGGGGCTCGGTGCCGCCCTTGCGGGTGAAGAAGTTGACCACACCGCTGAGGGCGCGGGAGCCGTACAGTACCGCTCCGGAACCGCGAACCACCTCGATTCTCTCGATCATGGAGGGGTGCAGGGTCAGTGGTGTGCCGACTTCATGGTGGTCGGTCACGTCCTGGTTGTTGACCAGGATCGCGGTGCGCCGCGACTCTTCACCGCGCAGGCGAATCCGGGCCAGCCCGGGCTGGCCGGAGTCGCTGACCTGGAGGCCGGGCACATCGCGCAACACATCTGCCAGGGTGGGTGCGGTGGCGCGGTCCAGCGCCTCTTCGTTGATCAGGCTGAGCGAGGCGCTGCTGTCAAAAACACGCTGCTCGCCACGGCTCGCCGTGACCACGATTTCTTCCAGTGACTGGGCCTGGGCCACGCTGGCCGATGCGGTGCTCACGGCAACGGCCATTAACCGCAGCAGATGGGGGTTCCTGAGGGACATATCATGCTCCATTTGTGTTTTTCGTATTGTATGTGGCTCACACCAGGGTACGTTGATCTGGCGCAGTAAAATCAGCCTGGGGCCCGCTCACACTAACTGAGCTGCGGCCCCGCTGCCACTGGTTTTCGGCGGTTTTGCAGGTTGCCGGGGCTTTCGACTCAAGCAGGCCGGGGTCAGGGGGCAGCGGGCATTCGTCCAGTTGCCAGAAACTGCTGCGGTAAGAGGCTGCTCCGAGGGTGCGGTTGTCAGGGCGAAGTTCGTCAGGCTGCCACGGCGCGATGGGTTTTAATGAAAATCGCGGGATTTAAGCCGCAGCTGTTCCAGCTCGCTGCTGTAATCGTAGAGCGCGCCGGCAATCACGTGAGTGACATTGTCTTTGGTTTCCACGGTGCCGGTGACCAGCAGCAGCTGGGCGGACATCAGCGCCTGGCGAAAATGCTGCTGGGTGCGCTGCCACACCACCACGTTGCTGTTGCCGGTTTCGTCCTCCAGGGTCAGGAACAGCACCCCGGAGGCGCTGCCCGGGCGCTGGCGGCAGGTGACCAGGCCGGCGATGCGCACAAAGCGCTTGTTGCTGATGTGGGGCAACTCCGCCTGGCGCTTGCAATGACTGAACGGGGGCCTGTCCCGCAGCAGGCTCATGGGGTGGGCGCGCAGGGTGAGGCCGGTGGCCCGGTAGTCGGACAGCACCTCCTCGGCCACCGCGGGCGCCGGCAATTGCACGTTATCGTCAAAGTAACGGGCGCCCTGGAACTGCTCCTCCTGCAGCAACGGGCGGGCCTCCTCCAGGGCCATGATCTGCCACTGGGACTGGTGGCGGTGGCCGCTCAGGGAGGCCAGGGCATCGGCGTCGGCCAGGGCCTCCATATCGCGCTTGTCCAGCTGCGCCCGCCGGCGCAGGTCGCTGACCTGGCGAAACGGCGCCTGCTGCCTGGCCTCCACCACCCGCTGGGCGCCCTCCCTGCTTAAACCTTTCACCAGGCGCAGTCCCAGGCGAATGGGTTTGTTACTGCTGCCCGGATGATCCAGCAGCTGATGATCCCAGTCGCTCTGGTTGACGTCGATGGGCAGGGCGGTCACCCCGTGGCGGCGGGCGTCCTGTAGCAGCTGCGAGGGGCTGTAAAAGCCCATGGGCTGGCTGTTGAGCAGGCCGGCGAAAAAGGCCGCCGGGTGATGGCGCTTGAGCCAGGAAGACACATAGGCCAGCAGGGCGAAGCTGGCGGAGTGGGACTCGGGAAAGCCGTAACCGGCAAAGCCCTTGATCTGGTCGAACAGGCGGCGGGCGAAGTCGGCGTCGTAGCCCCGTTCTATCATGCCCCGGGTCAGTTTTTGCTCGAAGCTGAGCAGTTTGCTGTTGCGGCCCCAGTTGGCAATGGCCCGGCGCAGCTGGTCGGCCTCGCCGCCGGAGAAACCCGCCGCCACCATGGCCAGGCGAATGACCTGCTCCTGGAAAATCGGCACCCCGAGAGTGCTTTCCAGTACCGAGCGGATGGCCTCCGAGGGATAGGTAACCTGCTCCAGGCCCTGCTTGCGGCGCAGGTAGGGGTGCACCATATCGCCCTGTATCGGTCCCGGCCGGACAATGGCGATTTCAATCACCAGGTCGTAGAAGCATTCCGGCTTGAGCCGCGGCAGCATGGACATCTGCGCCCGGGACTCGATCTGGAATACGCCGACCGTGTCGGCCTGTTGCAGCATCTGGTAGGTGGCGGCATCCTCCCTGGGGATATCGCTGATGCTGGCGATGGCCGGGTTGTAGCGGTTGACCATTTGCAGGCTTTTCCTGATCGCGGAGAGCATGCCCAGGGCGAGGATGTCGACTTTCAGCAGGCCCAGGGCCTCGATGTCTTCCTTGTCCCACTGGATCACCGTGCGCTCGGCCATGCTGGCGTTTTCCACCGGTACCAGGGTGGAGATGGGGCTGCGGGTAATCACGAAGCCGCCCACGTGCTGGGACAGGTGGCGGGGAAAGCCGAGAATCTGTTGTACCAGGTTATAGAACAGCTCCGCCTGCTGGCTGTGACCGGCCACCCCCTGTTCTTCAAATCGTCTGGAAAGGTCGGTGCTGCGGTCCCACCAGGCCAGGGACTTGGCCAGGTCGTCGACGAAGACCGGGTCCAGCCCCAGGGCCTTGCCCACGTCGCGCACCGCGCTGCGCGAGCGGTAGGTGATGAGGGTGGCGGCCAGCGCCGCGCGCTTGCGCGAGTACTTGCGGTAAATGTACTGGATGACCTCTTCCCGGCGCTCGTGTTCGAAGTCCACGTCGATGTCCGGCGGCTCGTCCCGCTCTTTGGAAATAAAGCGCTCGAAGAGCAGCGAGATCTGCTCCGGCGACACCTCGGTAATGCCCAGGCAGTAGCACACCACCGAGTTGGCGGCGGAACCCCGGCCCTGGCAGAGAATGCCCCGGGCGCGGGCGAAATCGACGATGTCGTAAACGGTGAGGAAGTAATACTCGTAGTGCAGCTCCTCGATTAGCTGCAGCTCCCGTTCGATGCGCTGTTGTATCTCATTGGGAACGCCCCCGGGCCAGCGCCGGGCACTGCCCTCGGCCACCAGCTGGCGCAGGTAGCTGCTGGCATCGTGTCCCGCGGGCACCACTTCCTCCGGGTACTCGTAGCGCAACTCGTCCAGGCTGAACTCGCACAGGTCAGCAATGCGCAGCGATTCGGCCAGCAGGCCGGGAGGGTAGAGCTGGCCGATGTGTTCCAGCGAGCGCAGATGCTGCTGGCTGTTGCCCAGCCGCCGCCGGCCCAGCTGGGCAACGCTGGTGTTGTGGTAGAGGGCGGTAAACACATCGTGCAGGGGCTTGCGGGCCGCCGCGTGCATGCGCACATCGCCGCAGGCCACCAGGGGAATAGCCAGCTCGGCGGCCAGCTCCCCGGCCTGCTGGAAGTGCCGGCCCTCGTCGTTGCCCAGCAGGTGGCTGACCCCCAGCCACAGCCGCCCCTTGCACAGCCGCGCCAGCTGCTTGCCGTAGGCGCGGTCGTGCTCTTCCCGGCCCCGGGGCAGCCAGATCAGCAGGCAGCGCTTGAGGTGGAAGATCACATCGCGAATGCCCGCCCGGTACTCGCCCTTGGGGCTGCGCCGCCGGGCCATGCTGATCAACCCGGACAGCTCGCTGTAGGCCGCCCGGCTGGGGGCCAGCGCCACCAGGCGAATACCTTCCTCGAGCATGAACTCACTGCCCACAATCAGCTTGAGCCCCACCTCCCTGGCCGCCACATGGGCCTTGACGATACCGGCCAGCGAACACTCGTCGGTAATGGCCAGGGCCCGGTAACCCAGCGCAGCGGCCCGCTCCGCCAGCTCATGGGGATGGGAGGCGCTGCGCAGGAAGCTGTAGCAGCTCAGGCAGTGGAGTTCGGCGTAGTTTGACATATACTGTATATTTATACAGTATTGAGGTTTCGTCAAATTCGGCCCTGGCGCTCAGCCGTCCACGGGGCTGATTACGCCCATAGCGCCGCGGCCCAGCACGTGGGTGTAGATTTCGGTGGTGGTCACATCCTCGTGGCCCAGCAGCTTTTGGATGGTGCGAATGTCGTAGCCCTTTTGCAGCAGGCGGGTGGCAAAACTGTGGCGGAAAGTGTGGGACTTTACCGGTTTGCGAACCCCCGATTTCAGCACGGCGGCCTTGATGTGCTTACGTAGCGCGGTGTGGTGAACATGGTGGCGGCGTATGACGCCAGAGCGCGGGTCCGGCCCCACCCGGGAGGAAGGAAACA
The DNA here is from genome assembly GCF_003457605.1 of Seongchinamella sediminis. Lineage (GTDB taxonomy): Bacteria > Pseudomonadota > Gammaproteobacteria > Pseudomonadales > Halieaceae > Halioglobus > Halioglobus sediminis. The sequence goes on along the minus strand of NZ_QRAN01000026.1, from coordinate 1,261 downwards.
GGAATTGCCAGGCTGGGCTGCGGGCTGCATGGGGATACTTGCGCTGCAGGGCGTTGGGCAGGTAGACCTCGCCATAGCCGTCCGCGAGATCCTGCTGGTGCAGTGCCAGGGTTTTCTGCAGTTGAATTTCCAGCCGCTCGCGGCAACTGGCGGGCAGCAGGGTGGTGCGATCCTTGTCGCCCTTGCCCTGGCGAACGGTGATTACGGCAAGTTTAAAATCAATATCCTTGATGCGCAGGTTAAGGCACTCCTGTAGCCGCAGGCCACTGCCGTAGAGCAACTCCACCATTAATCGCGGCACGCCCGTCATGTGGCCGATGATCGCCATGGCCTCCTCGTGGCTGAGCACCGTGGGCAGGCACCGGCTGGGCTTGGCATAGTTGAATGACAGCGACTCGGGCTCCCGGCCCAGATGTTTGATATAGAGATACATCAGCGCATTGAGGGCGGTGCGCTGGGTAGAGGGAGACACCGAGGCAACTGCCGCCAGGTGGTTGAGGAAGGCCTCAATCTCCGGCTTGCCCATTTCCTGAGGATGCTGCTTACTGTGAAAAAGAATAAAGCGCCTGATCCAGTGCAGATAGGTCCGCTCGGTGGGATAGGCGTAGCCCCTTGCCCGCATTTCGGCGCGGACAGCGTCCAGGAAGCGGGTGGAATTACTGGGAATGGGAGGGGGTATATCGTCCATGAAGTGTCCCCGAGGGCCTCTGGCAGATTACAAAATCTTCTACCAGGCGCGTCAATAAAATGGCCGTTTTTCATGGGAAATGGTCGAATGTAATTGAACAGTCTCGCCCAATGCCGCGCGGTGTCTGACTCGCCCGGCCTGTAACAATTTAACAACGGGCCAATTCAAATAAAGCGCACACTGAATTTGTAATTTCGTGTAAGTGTGGACTAACCGGAAATGGGGTAGAGTGTTGAATCCAAGGGATTTTTGTCGCCAAAGAGGTTGTCTACAGTGGAACCCAAAAAATATTCCCATTCAGAATTGGTCAAACGAAGTAGCTGTTAAGGCACCTTGACACATCGCTCTGCGTACACACAATGTATGTATGCTTAAGTTTAGCTGGGATCCAGTCAAAGCGAAGTCCAACCTGAAAAAGCACAGTGTCTCATTCGAAGAGGCCCAACCCGTGTTGTAAGCGCCTCTGCATCGGCCCCCTTCCGCCCAGGGCGATGACGCCGGAACATGCCCCCGTGTTTTTTTCACAGGAGCATGGCCATGTCTGCCGACAACGAACAACGCGAAGACTACTGG
>NZ_QRAN01000025.1 GCF_003457605.1 Seongchinamella sediminis | reverse complement strand
CAGCGACACATAACTGAACAAGTCACCGCCTTCCTGGTAATCACCGCGCATTGTTTGGCCTCCAACCTGCGATTACGCTATTTTCCCTCATTTGAGGGAGTTTTTCAGCAACCTGCTAGGAAGACCATCCCGCATACGCCTGATGAAACACCGATTTATTGCCGATTTGTCGCTGAAGGACTGCCAGACCCTTGTTTTTAATGGATTTTTTAGCGGCAGCTGGCGACACAGCAACTTGTGCAGAGGCCGCTGAGCGCTGCCTGCGGGCAGTCAGTCTGATGTGTTTTCGGTGTCGGGCATCAGCGACAGCACCGTACACCCCGCGGCAGGCTTCAATTCCTCGTCGGCAGTAAAAGGCGTGATCCAGCCTTTGCCGTCGATCACGAACAACGGTAGCACGTTCTCGCCGTGCTGCTCGCGATACTGCTCCCAGTTGAACTCCTCGGTGAGCTGGGTGCTGCGTATCTCCCAGCCTGCGTTGACCAGGCGCAGCACATCGCTGTAGGTAATGTCTTTGCCAAACAGCTGGCTGCCACGATAGCCCTGGGTGACCTGGTGTTTCTCCGGCACTCGCCGCGACAAATCCGAGTCCAGGCGATAGATGCGCCGGGGGCCGAAATCCTGGCGGTAGTGAAGTGCGGCAATCACATTTACGTACTGCTGGCGTGACAGGGCCAGCAGTCCCCCTACCCCGGCCAGGTCCAGGTGTATTTCGGCGTGCTCGGAGACCGGATTGCCATAGTAGGTTTCCAGACCGGCCATGCGCGCAACGCGGATATCCTCCCTGCTCGAGTCGGCCAGCACGCAGCGAAAGTCATACTCCTTGAGTGCCTGTGCCACTGCCCGGGAAAAGGCGTTGGCGCCGACGATCAGGAAGCCCCGTGGCGAGGGCTCGGTTACCCCCAGGCTGCGAGCCACGAAGCGGGCAGTGGCGCTCTGCAGCACCACCGTGCCGATGATGACGGTGAAGGTCAGGGGCACCAGCAGCGCCGCCTCGTCGTAACCGATGGCGATCAGGTTTTCCGCGAACAGGGCTGAAATCGCCGCGGCGACAATACCCCGTGGCGCTATCCACGCCAGCAGGCCCCGCTCGCGCCAGCTTACATCCATGCCCAGCGTACTCACCAGTACCTTGGCGGGGCGGGCCAGGAACTGGAGTACCGCCAGCAGCAGCACTGCCTTCCAGCCGATCTCGGCCAGCTGGTCGAGACTGACCCTGGCCGCCAGCACCACAAACAGCACCGAGATCAGCAACAGGCTGAGATGCTCCTTGAAGTTGAGAATGGGATGAATATCCAGGTTGCGCTGATTGGCCAGCCACATACCCATAACGGTTACGGCGAGCAGGCCGGATTCGTGCGCGATCGCATTGGAAGCGCTGAAGGACAACAGCACCAGACAGAGGGTCGCCATGTTGTGCAGGTAGTCCGGAAGCCAGTCAAGGGACAACAGCTTGCCCAGCAAGAAGCCGCTGGCAAGGCCCGCTACCAGGCCCACGGAAACGCTCTGGAAAAACAGCAGCAACACATGACTGAAGGCCTCGCCCTCGGTGCTGGCAACAATGAACTCGTAGGTCATCACCGCCATCAGGGCGCCGATGGGGTCGATGGCGATGCCCTCCCAGCGCAGGATATTGGCCACCTTGCGGGTCGGGCGTACCGAGCGCAGCATGGGCACGATGACCGTGGGGCCAGTCACAATCACCACCGCCCCGAACAGGGCGCTTATCTGCCACGAGAAACTGAAAATATAGTGGGTGGCCACCGCCACGATCACCCAGGTCACCAGTGCGCCAACAGAGATCATGCGCTGCACTACCTGGCTGACACCACGGATCTCGGCGATATTGAGGGTCAGGCTGCCTTCGAACAGGATAATCGCCACCGACAGGGATACCATCGGCATCAGCAGGTCACCGAATACCGCGTCAGGCCTGAGCCAACCGCTCACCGGGCCCACCAGCAGCCCCGCCAGCAGCAGGAACAGGATCGCCGGCAGGCGAACCCGCCAGGCCAGCCACTGGCAGAGGGTTGCCACCAGCAGCACCAGGGCAAGGGACAGTTCGAGATAGGGCATGAGTGCTTCCATTCGCTGGGCGGATTAAGAGGCCGAGGCCATTAACTTTACTAAACCCGCCGGATAATTGTTATCTTCGAATCGGCCCACCCCACGGGCTGTGCTAAGGTTTACCCTGGTCCGGGTCCCGGCATTCAAGTGTGCCAGGCCTTCGCCGCCCCGTTCATCAACGCTGTAACGAGCTGACGTGCATGCTGATAAAAACCTCACACCTGCTGCGACTCCTTGCTGTGACCCTGACGGTGGCCGCACTCGCTGGCTGTGCCGACAGCAGCGACCGGCGATCACTGCCGCCGGAACCGGAATTTGTGCCCATCCCCAACCCGGAGGTCAGCCTTCCCCCGGACAGCGGCGCCATCAACCTGCTGGCGCAGAACTTCGACCTTGCCGACGTCGGTTATGAGCAGGCTGAATATTTCCTCGAGGGCGAAGCGTCAGCCTTCACTAACCTGAACGAACTGCTCCCGGACGGGCAGTGGCAAGTGGAAGCCGGCGAACAGGCCGCCTACAAAACCCGTATCGTGGTGTATCGCCCCATTGACCCGGCGGACTTCAGCGGTACGGTGCTGATGGAATGGTTGAACGTGACAGCCGGTTTCGAGACCCCACCCAGCTGGGGCACCGGGCAACTGGAAATGCGCCGGGGCGGCGCGGCCTGGATCGGCGTATCAGCCCAGCTGGTCGGCATTGAAGGGAGTGAAAACGGGCTACTGCCACTGCACCTGAAAGCAGTGGACCCGGAACGCTATGGCGTACTGAGCCACCCGGGGGACAGCTTTTCCTACGACATCTTTTCCCAGGCGGCCCAGGCAGTGCGCGAACCAGAGGCTATCGACCCACTGGACGGCCTGGTGGCCGAGAGCATCATCGCCTATGGCGAGTCGCAATCGGCAGGCCGGCTCACCACCTATGTCAATGCCATCCACCCCCTGTTCAACACCTTTGACGGCTACATGATCCACAGCCGCGGCCGCGGCAGTTCACCGCTGGCGCAGGAGCCTCTGGTGAGCATACCCACACCCGAGGCACCGCAGGTGAGAACCGACCTCAACGTACCGGTGATGACATTCCAGACCGAGACCGACGTGGTCTTCCTCGACTATGCCGCCGCCCGGCAGCCCGACACCGACCTGATCCGCAGCTGGGAAGTGGCGGGCACGGCGCACGGCGACATCTATACCTTTGTCACCGGTCGCGATGATACGGTAGGGGACCCGGTATTCGCCTCCGTGGTGGAAGAAAACTCGGTGCTCGGCTTTATCTCCTGTGAGCGGCCGATCAACAACGGGCCTCATCACTACGTTTTCAACACGGCCGTCAGGGCGCTCAATGACTGGGTTGCAAACGGCACGCTGCCGCCCTCATCCCCGCGCCTGGAAATCAACGATGACGGTTCGGACTACGTTTACGACGAGTTGGGCAATGCGCTGGGCGGGATACGCACCCCCTATGTCGACGCGCCCTCGGCCATTCTGCGCGGCGAGCCCAATAGCGGCGCCGGCTTCTGTCGCCTGTTCGGCACCACATCCCTGTTCAGCGCGGAACAGATGGCGATGCTCTATGTTGACCAGACCGGCTTTGTCGCGGCCGTGACCGCAGCCACCAACGCTGCCGTGGAAGCCGGTTTTCTGCTGCCGGAGGATGCCGATGCGATCATCACCTGGGCACCACAGCAGTGGCAGAACCAGACCGGTGATGGACTATAAGCCGTGGCAACAGCAAGGCAGGTGTGACGAGGTGATGCACGAGAGGGACGACAATTATGAAGAGGAGAACACTGCTGATCGGGGGTCTGCTGGGGGCTACGGGGGCAGCACTGTTGAAACCCCGGGACCGGGGCACCAACCATAGCCCCTACTTCGAATCAGTCAGCCGCGCACTGCGCTCGGCCGCTTACGCCAGGCCAACCCTGGTCGTTGATCGCAGCCTGCTGCGGCAGAACGTCCAGACCCTGCGCAGCCACATCGCCGGGCGCTTCGACTACCGCATCGTTGCCAAGTCCCTGCCCTCACTGGCCATGCTCAAGGAGACCATGAATGCGGCGGACAGTAATCGCCTCATGCTGTTTCACCAGCCGTTTATCAACCAGGTGGCACGCGAATTGCCATCCGCCGACATCCTGCTGGGCAAGCCGCTGCCGGTGCAGGCCGCGGCGCAGTTTTATGATGCCCATGACAGCGCGGCCTTCTCTCCGCAGCGACAGCTGCAGTGGCTGGTGGACACCCCACGGCGTATTGCCGAATACGGCGCCCTGGCCGACCAGCGGGCAATCGACATGCGCGTGTCGCTGGAGATCGACATTGGTTTACACCGCGGCGGCGCACGCACCGCAAGTGAGTTCCAGCAGATGCTGGACGAACTGGCGCGCTGGCCGCGGCTGCAGTTTGCCGGTCTGATGGGCTACGAACCGCATATCGTAAAAGTGCCGGGGGACAAAATCAGCTATCGCGACGAAGCCATGCAGGCCTATGCCGGTTTCACCGCGGCGGCGCGCAGTCACTTCGGCCAGGACTGGCCCGCCGACGTGACCCTCAACTCGGGCGGGAGCGGCACCTACCAGCTTTACGATGCCGGCGACTTTCCCATGAACGAGCTGGCATCAGGCTCCTGCCTGGTACAACCGACAGACTTTGATGGAGCGACTCTGGCAGATCACGTCCCCGCGGCATTTATCGCCGCGCCGGTACTCAAGGCAGCGGACGAGTTGCGCACCGCGGGCTTCAACACCGGTCCCCTGCAGACCTGGTGGGACCCCAACAAGGCCAGGACATTCTTCCTCTATGGCGGCTACTGGAAAGCGCAAACCGTGTCGCCACAGGGCCTGAAAACCAACCTCTTCCTCGGCCGTTCCACCAATCAGGAGGGCATGACCGGCTCCAGGAAAATCAACCTGGAACCCGGCGACTGGGTCTTCCTGCGCCCGACCCAGAGCGAGCACGTGTTCCTCCAGTTCGGGGATATCGCGGTTTATGATCGCGGCGAAATTGTCGATCGCTGGCCAGTGATGAGCCAGAGCGTGGGCTAAACAACAGCGCGCTTCTGTTCATTCGGGGCCGCTGCGCCCCAGCAAACTCAGGTACAGCACCGGCACCACAAACAGGGTCAGCACGGTGGCGAAACCCAGGCCGAAAATAAATACCACGGCCATGGAGCCGAAGAACGGGTCGGTCACCAGCGGCACCATGGCCAGCACCGTGGTCGCCGCCGCCATGGACACCGGGCGCACCCGGCTCACCGCGCTGTCGTGCACGGCGTCGAACACGCCCTTGCCGGCCTCCAGTTCAACCATCACCTGCTCCACCAGCACGATGCCGTTTTTCAGGATCATGCCAATCAGGGCGAGGAAGCCGAGAATGGCGGGAAAGGTCAGCGGCATGCTGGTGGAGAGCAGACCCACCGCGACACCCACCAGGGCCAGGGGCACGGTAAACCAGATCACCAGGGAGCGGCGCAGGGAGTTGAACAGCAACACCGTCAGGATGAACATCAACAACAGGGCCAGGGGCAGCTTGCCAAACGCACCCTTCAGCGAGCGCTGCGAGTTCTCGTATTCACCGCCCCACTCCAGGCTGTAGCCGGGCGGCAATGGGATGGCTTCCACCCCGGGGCGAATGCGCTCGAACAGTTCGCCGGCGGTCTCGCCGCTGAACTTGTCAAAACTCGCCATTGTGGTCAGGGTGCGCTGCCGGTCCCGGCGCATGATCAGCCCGTCCGTCCAGCGGATATCCACCCGGCTGACCACCTGCTGGATGGGCACATAGGTCTGCAGCGAGGGACTCCACAGGCGCATGTGCTCGATGCGGTCGAAGTCGCCGCGTTCCTTCTCCGGCAGCCGCACCACAATCGGCAGCATGCGGCTGCCATCACGATAAAGGCCCACCGGTGCGCCGCCGAAGGCGATTTTCAGGTTACCGGCGATCTCCTCGTTGCTGATACCCAGGCGCCGCGCTTCCGGCTCGTTGACCAGTGGTGCCAGTTCCTTGTTGCGCTCCTGCCAGTCCAGGTAAACGCTGCGCGCGGCATCATCGGCACGTATCACCGCGGCCGCCCGGGCGCCGAGATCGCGCAGCACTTCCGGATCGGGACCGCGGAAGCGGGCCTGGATTTCCGAGCGGGCCGGCGGACCGAAAACCATGTGGCGCATCTGGTGATTGACGCGCGGGAAGCGCTGGTACATCCCCAGCTCCACTTCGTGCATCAACTCCCGCACCCGCCCGGGGCTGTCGGCACGCACCTGCAGCTGGGCGAAGTTCTCGTAACTCTGCTCGGGCAGGTAGGTCATGAAGAAGCGTGGCGCGCCGCGGCCAACAGATGCGGCCACGAACTCAACCCCATCCAGCCCGGCGACCCACTGCTCGGCCTTCTCCACCTCGGCCAGGGTCGCGCGAATATCGGTGCCGTAGGGCAGCCACATATCCATGTAGAAAATCGGCGTATTGGAGGGAGTGAAAAATGCTTTCTTCACCTGCCCCAGGCCACCAACCGAGATCGCCAGGGCGAGTACCATCAGCACAATGACCGTCTTGCGAAAGCGCAGCGCGGCGTCGAGAATTTTGCGATAAAGCGAGTAGGTCCAGCCCCGGTAGGGATCATCCTGGCCATCGACACCAGGCTGGACATCGCGCAGCAACAGGTCCGCCAGGAAGGGGGTAATTGACACTGCCAGGATCCAGCTCAGCAGCAGCGAGTAGGTCAGCACCCAGAACATCGGCTTCATGATCTGGCCCGAATCCTGGTCTGACAGGCCGAAAGGCGTGAACGCCAGCACCGCGATCACCGTGGCGGCCAGCAGCGGCCACCTGGTCTGGCGGACGACGCGGAAACAGGCCTCGCGTTTACTCACCCCCCGGGTCACGCCCACCATGGCACCCTCAACCACCACGATAGCGTTATCCACCAGCATCCCCAGGGCAATAATCAGCGCGCCCAGCGACAGCCGATGCAGCTGCCAGCCGTCCACCTTCATCAGGATGAAGGTGCCAAGTACCGTCAACAACAGGGTCAAACCCACCACCAGTCCGGCGCGCCAGCCCATGGTGAGCAGCAGGGCACCGATCACCACCAGTACCGAGGTACCGACATTGACCAGGAAAATCCGGATTGACTTGTTCACCTCGTGGGGCTGGTTATACAGGCTCTCCACATTGATGCCGGCCGGGCGATAGGGCCTGAGCTCCGCCAGTCGCTGGTCGATACGATGGCCAACGTCGACCACATTGACGCCATCGGCAAAAGAAATCCCCAGTGCCAGCGCCTCCTGGCCGTTCATCCTGATCAGGTGCGCAGGAATCTCCTGGTAGCCCCGGTGAATGGTAGCGACATCAGACAGCCGGATAAGCTGGCCGCTGTCCCTGCCGTGGACGATAGGATCGATCTCCATTTCCAGCCCGGCCAGCCGCAGGTGCATGAATTCGCCGTTCACGGTTACCCGCCCGGCATCCAGCACCGAGTTCTGCTGGGTCAGGAACCCTACCACCCGATGCATATCGAGGTTCAGTGCCGCCAGTTTTTCCAGCGAGATCTCAACAAAAATCTGTTCCTGCTGCTCGCCGAACAGGTTGACCCTGCCGACCCCGTCGAGCATTTCCAGCTCCCGCTTGAGCACATCCACATAGTGCTTGAGTTCGCTGAATTCGTAGTTCTCACCGCTGACCATGAGGGTGATGCCGAATACGTCGCCATAGTCATCGTAGACCCTGGGCGCCGTGGCACCGCTGGGCAGGCTGCCGGCCACATCCGCTACCTTGCGCCGCAGGCGGTCCCACATCTGGTCGACCTTGTGCTGCGGCATTTCCTTGTCCATCTCGACAATAATCTGGGACAGGCCAGCGCGGGAAGTGGAGCGCACGGTGTGCACTTCGGCCAGTTGGCGGATTGCCGTCTCCAGCGGATAGCTCAGCTCGAGCTCCACCTCTTCCGCCGTGGCTCCGGGGTAGGCGGAAATAATCATCGCATCCTTGCGGGTAAAGGGCGGGTCCTCCAGGCGCCCGAGCTCGACAAATGCGTAGCTGCCGCCGACAATCAACAGCAGCAACACCATCCAGCTGACCGTGCGGTTGCGTACCGAATACTCGGCAATGGCCATGTGCTACTGCCCTCCCCCGGCTGTCGCTACCGCCTCTCCGGCGCGCAGGCGGGCGTGGTCGCTGGTGACCAGGCGGTCCCCGGCCTGAACCCCCGCCAGCACCATGACCCCGGCCTCGGTGAACGGTCCGAGGCGCACCGGCACCGGGTTGACCACCCCATCGACCAGGCGCCAGACCCGGAAACTGTCGCGGGTCGCGCCCGCCTCCAGGGCTGTCAGCGGCACCTGGTGCGCCGCGCCGGCCTCGAAGCCCGCGCTCTCGAGGTCGACGCTGAGGGTAACCGTCATCCCCGGCGGAAACGGACTGCCGCTGGAGGGCATGGTCAGCCAGTACTCGAAGGCCTCGGTGGCGGGATTGCGCGCCGTCGAGGCCTTGAGCAGACGCATGTCATAGACTTCCGTACCGCCACCGAAGCGGGCCTGTATCTTCAGCGCGCTGAGGTCGTTGGCTTCGTGGGCGCGCGCCGGCAAACTGTCGGGAAGATCGAGCAGCACGTCGGTCCGGTCGGTGCGGTATACGGTGGCCACGGTCTCGCCGGCGCTCACCGGCTCGTGCAGTTCTTTCATCACATGGTCCACGACGCCGTCGAAGGGCGCCCGCACCACGGTATAGCGCAGGCCGGCCTCGGCCTGCTGCAGGCGGGCTGCAGCCAGGCGGTAGGCGGCCCGCAACTGGTCCAGTCGCGCGGTGGTCAGGGTACCGCGCCGATAGAGGTTTTCAGCCCGCTGCAGCTGGCGCTCGCCCAGCTCGAACTGCGCCCGGGCATCGGCCAGCACCTGGGCCTGGATGGTGTCATCGATTCGCGCCAGTACCTGTCCACTTTGTACCCGCTGGCCCGCCTGCACCGGCAGGTCGGTAATCTGCCCTTCAATGCGGAAGGCCACCCGGGTCAGGTCCGCAGGCGCTACCCGGCCGTGAAACTGGTAACGCCCCAGGCTGACGGCAGCCCCCACGGTAAATGCTGCCACCCGGTTGATCGGGGCTTCCGGCGGCCGCGAGTCACCACAGGCGGTCAACAAGACAGCGACAAAACAACTCACAGCGCGGCGCCATCCACCCGGCTTCACAGGCCCTCCTCGCGCACCCAGCGCTGGACCCGCTGGCCTTCCCTTAGGCGATCAACGCCGGCGGCGATCACGAGATCGCCGCGCGCCAGTCCAGCGATCAGGGCACCATCGGCAGACAGCACAAGCTCGGTTCGCTGCACGGTCATGGTGTCCGGGTCAATGCGCCAGACACTGCCGCCACCTTCCCTGCGGACGATAAAGGCTTCGGCGGGAAGCCGCCAGGCACTGCTCATCAGGCTCGGGTGGTACAGGCTGACCGTGACCGGCATGCCCGGGCGCGCGGACAATTGCCCGGGTGAGGCAATTGCCAGGGTCACCGGGTAACTGTTGGTATCGGGGTCGGGCTGGCGGTCCGACTCCTTGTAGCGCGCCGCCACCACCAGTCCCGGCATGAGCTCAAAGCTGACACTGAATTTCGCCGCCTGCCCGGTGTGCAGCAGGGGCTGGTAGCGCGGCGGCAGGTTGAAACGCACCTCCAGAGTGGAAATGTCCTGCAGGTTGAGGATCGGCTGCTGCGGGCCCACAACCTCCTGCGGCATGGCATAAGTAAAGGCAATAGCCCCGGCGAAAGGGGCACGTAACTGGCAGAAGGACAATTGCTCGCGGGCCTGCTCCAGACGGGCCTCGCTGGTAGCCAGGGCAGCACGGGCCGTGTCGTAGGCGTCCTCGCTGATCAACCGTTGCTGGTACAGCGTGTCAGCGCGCTCCGCCTCCAGTTTGGCCAACTGATATTCCGCTTCCCGGGCGTCGAGCTGCAACTGGTAATCAGTGGGATCCAGCGCTGCCAGCAGGGCGCCCTGCTGCACCCGGTCGCCCATGCGCACCTGCAGGTCCGCTATCTGTCCGCCCACCCTGAACGCGAGCAGGGCGCTGTCTCCCGCCGCGACCTTGCCGGGAAACCGGGGTACCTCGTCTGCCGAAGCGGGGGCAAAACGGAGGACCTTGACCGGTGTCGGCGCCTCCGCCGCCGCTGACGGCAGTGCAAGTGACAGCAACACCGCCAGGGCGATTGATTGCACAAACGATTTGAACATTGTTATGATTTTAACGACGTTAAAATAATCTGCAAGACAAACCGGAATGTCCGACACCCGCACCGCCAATATGGAAAAACGCCGCCGGCGCATTATCGCCGCAGCGCACACCCTGCTCGCCGAGGGCGGCTTCGACAGCCTCAACCTGCGCGACCTGGCCGCCGCCGCGGAAGTCACCGTACCGACGATTTACAATCTTGTTGGCAACAAGACCGCCCTGTTCGAGGCGCTGGTGGCGGACAATTTCGCCAGCTATGAAATTCGCCTGCGACGGCAGCTGCCCTGCCCGGTCCTCGAGCTACCGGCGCTGATGATCAGTACCCTGGTAGACATGATTGCCGAGGACGAGCCCTTCTACCGCGCCAGCCACCTGGCCAGTGAGCACCTCAGGACCACGCCGGGGGACGGCGGAGAACGGGACCTCAAGCGCCCGACCCTGGTGCGCCTGGGCAGGGAACTGTGGCAGCAGGCGCAGAGCCAGGGCCTGGTCAGGGGCGAGATCGACCGCGACACCCTGATCGCGGTAATGATTAACAACCAGCAACTGGCCATGAGCGACTGGGCCCACCAGCTGATCACCCTGGAGGAGATGCGCAAACGCTCGTTGCAGGGCTTTTATATCGTACTGGCGGCGGATGCCGCAGAAGCTTTTCGCGCCGAGATCGAAGCGCGGCTCAGCAAGCTGTAGACGGTCGGGGCAGCCTGCAGGTACAGCGCTCACACCCTGACCAGTGCTCAGTCGAGCCTGAAAATTCGCTGCGCATTCCTGCCCAGGAACAGCTCCCGGATGTCCGCCGACAGCCCAAGGTCATCGAGGCCCGCAAGTGCCTTCGCCGGGCTGATCATCGGATAGTTGGTGCCGAACAGCACCTTGTGCCTGCCGTGGCCGCGCATGAATCGCAGCAACTCCGGCGGATAGCGTTTGACCGTATAAGCCGAGGTATCGATATAAACGTTGGGATGCTTGGTCGCCACTGCGACCGCCTCTTCTGTCCATGGATAGCCGATATGCCCGCCGACGATGACCAGTTCCGGGAAGTCCAGCGCGACCTGGTCGAGGTAGACAGGCCGCCCGACTTCCGACGGCATCAGCGGACCGGTGTGACCGATCTGGGTACAGAACGGCAGGCCCTCTTCCACGCAGGCGACATACACCGGGTAGAAACGGCGATCGACCGGCGAGGTCTCACACAGCCAGGGCAGGACGCGGATGGCCTTGAAGCGGTAGTCCCGCACACAGCGGCGTATTTCCGCCACCGCTTCCATGGGCCTGGATATGTCTACCGAGCCCACCCCGACAAGACGGTCAGGGGCCTCACTGACAAACCGGGCAACCTCCTCGTTGGAAATCAGGTCCCTGCCGGGGGCCTGCCAGGCGCTGATCAACATCTTGTCGACCCCGCCCGCGTCCATCTGCTCGACAGTCAGCTGGACTGGCAGCGCCTCCGTCGGCGCGGGCTGTTTGGTCCAGCGCCGCAGCGAGTCGAAAATCGGACTCTGGCTGTGGCGCAATGTGGGGTGCTGGCCCCAGGCATCGACAACCATGAACTATTGCTCCCGGGTGATTGATAAACTGAGTAGCCAGCAGAGCATAACGCTGGAGCAATGCTCCAGCAAAGCGCAGGAGCCCGGGAAACCGGATCTCCACGCGGCCGATGGCCTGTTCAGCGATCGGGAGTCAACTGCCGCTGCCAACATTGTCCGCACCGGCCGCGTCATCCAGCCCCAGCCCCGCCCACTGCTGGCGGGGGCAGCGGTCCATGACCACGTTCAGGCCAGCGGCCCGGGCGCGTTCCGCCGCTGCCTCATCGACCACCCCCAGCTGCATCCAGATAGCCTTTGCGCCGACCGCGATGGCCTCATCGACGATGGCACCCACTGCCTCGGAATTGATGAACATGTCGACCATGTCGACGGGGTCAGGGATATCAGCCAGGCTGGCGTAAACGGTTTCACCCAGCAGTTGGCTGCCGGCCAGCCTTGGGCTTACCGGCAGGCAGCGAAAGCCCTTGTGCTGCAGAAATTCCATCACCTCATAGGAGGCCCTGCTGGTTTTATCCGAGGCGCCGATGACGGCAATGATCCTGGCATCGCGCAGGATCGCGCGCATCGTATCTGCTTCGTTCAAACTTGCCTCCACAGTGAGGGACCTGCCCCCTCGTGTCGCCCGATTCTCAATACTGCAGCACGAAGGTGGTTTCGACGACGGGCCGCCCCTGCTGGAGACAGCGGATATAATGCTCCGCACGGGTGCCGCGCGGCTGTGCTCCCTGCAGTTCGAAGATCGGCACCAGCACATGCCCGGAAGATCCCGCCAGCGCCACTTCCTGGGGCACACCGGGCGCAGCGAACTCCGGCTTTGCCTGTTCCCCGCCGAGGGTCTGGCCGTCGGCCGTGGTGATGGTGATGCCCGAGAATACCTGGTCCAGCGACTTACCCTTGCCCAGTTCCTGCTGCAGGCCGCTGAGCAACTCGCCGAATTCGCTGTTGGCGGCAGAGTCGGCATTGACTGACTCGATGACCTTGGTGACAACCCCGCCCAGGAAGTCGCCCTCGGCTCCTGATGAACTGCAGTAAAGAGGTTCACCGGGTATCGCGTTACTGTAATCAAATTCAAAGCCGTACCAGCTGCAGCGGCTGCTGCCGCCTGCCTGCCTGCACTGGGCTTCGCCCTTGACCGGAATGGCAACCCCCGCCCGGCAGACCGACGAGGGCTCAGCGCCCTCGAGGCAGACCCCGCCAGACCGGAAATTCGCCACCCGCATTGTGCCGCCTGCGCCGCCCTCATAGGCAACGAACACCGGGTCGACGCTGCGGCCCTTTGCCTGGCAGAGGGCCAGCCCGGCGATGCAGGTCTGTTCCGCCCCATCGGGGCAGCGGTAGATGGCTTCCGGGTCATCCGGGCGCTGCCGGGTGTACTCGAACTGGATTGGCTCGCCGTCGTAGGGACCGCCGCCAGCGGCCCAGGAAACCGCCTGCTCGGGAGGATACTGCCCCATGACATCGGTGTGGCAGTAGGCCTGGCAGTCGTAGCCCGCACCCTGCTCCTGCGAGCAGCGGTCCAGGCAATCGTCATGCTCGCGGCAGGCCTTGTGGGTTCCACAGCTCAGGCTCAGCACCCGGCGCATTTTGCCGTTGCCGGCACACTCGAAGTTTACATCCTGTTCACAGCTTGAGGGGCAATCCATGCCACAGGCGCCGCGGCACATCGGGGCACTGGCGTTTTTCTGCGGGCCGAAGGCGTTGCGCACGGTGTCGCCGGGACTGGCCGCCCACTGGGCTGAGGCCAGACTGGACAAGCCCGCCATGAGGAAAACAATCACCCCGCGAGCAAGCAGGCCCGCAAAGCTAGTTTGCCTCACGGCAGCGCTCTACGTCGTCAGTGGAGATACCCAACTCATCGGCCACCACCTGCACATCGTCCGCGGTGGCATTGGCATCGTACAGTCCCCGGGTAATTTCCTGGATGTCCGACCCCACGCCAAAGCGTGAGGCGGTGCGGGCCACGGCGCCCATCAGCCGGCCAAAGCTGTTTTTCTTCTCTTGCGCATCGCGTTGCGCGGCAGCCTTCGCGGCGGCTTCCTTCAGGCAGGCCTCCTGGGCAGAGGACGCACCGCTGTTGCCAGCTGTCGCCGGTGCCGCTTGCGTGTTCGCAGCCGGGGCGGATCCGGGCAGCTTCATCATCGAACCGAAGCCCCCCAGGGACATCGGCTTCAGGCCCGCCGGCAGCTCAAACACCGAGGGATCCTGGGGCCGGATGTTGAGCTCGGTGAACTCCATGCCGATGCGCATGCCTTTGGCGTCGCGGTTGGAGTAAATCATGTCCAGTTTGATAGGAATCCCGTCATCGGTGACCCAGATGAAGCCGGCGCCCTTGCCGTCATTGTCCTTGAATCGGGTCTGGTACTTGGTGGACGGGAAACCGAGGATGGGCTCCCGGCCCATTTTCTCGATCCTGCTGAATTCCATGCCGTTGGCGGCCTGCAGCATACCCCCCTCCAGCGTGTCCTCCTTGTAGAACCCCAGGGAGTTCATTACCAGGTAGCTCTTGCCGAGATCCTCCCGCAAGATGACCGCAGACGACATACCCTGTACATGGGTTTCCGTATACATTTTCCCGGGCGCGCGCCGCTCGGTGGCCTCGATCGTTCCACCCTCAAATTCCATGACCCGGGTGCCGTCGTAGGATACGTTGAGGTCAATACCGAGTTCGTCGGCCCACTTCTGGTAAGGGTGCGAGGCCCAGGCCGGGCCATTGACCGTCAGGCCGAGCAACAACAGGGCGAATGTCGCCATGCGCCCCGGCAAACTGATACCGCGTGTCGGCTTGTCACTTTCCATGTATTTCATGTTTTCTCCATCACCTCTGTTATAAATCACTTCACCTTAGCACAAGGCCTGCGGTTGCGCCCGATCAGGGAGCCTCACAGGCCGCGAACTCATCTTCACACAATAGCGCACACAGATCATCCACGAAGGGTTTGGTGTCGCAGGCGCAGGTGCACTCCGCCGTTTCCAGCACCTGGCCCTGCCCACCGCCACCGGCAGCAGCGCCAGCCGCGTCCTGGGCAGCAGTGTTGCCGCCCTGTTCCAGCGACCAGCCCATACCCGCAGGCACACCCAGGCCGCTCATGATGTCTTCCTTAAGCACTTCCCGGGATTCCACCACTACCTTGACCCGCTCGTCCGCCTGCCAGGGTGCCACCGATGTGAATGTGCCCGTCACCGTCTCCCGTCGCCGGTACCGGGCGGGGCCACTGGGTGATTCAACGAACTCCGCCAGAGGCGCGACGAAGCTGCCACGCAGGGTAAAAGGTGTGTACTCGGTAATGGTCACCCGACCGGTCAGGCGCGTGCGGCCGTTTGCGTCCGGCGGCCCGATTGCGCTGAGCCGCTTTTCATCCCGCATCATCACGCTGATCTGGGCATTGTCGAAAGTGCCGCTGAATCCATAGTCAAACAAGGGCGTGGCGATATTCACCGTGCTGCCATTTATGGTCTTGATTCGCGCATTCAGCTCGGTCATCACCTCCATCGAGTCAAAGGCGCTGGTCTGGGCCATCGCCTGCAGGCCACCCATCACCTGGGACGCCATTCCGCCCTGGGCATTCACCTGCCCCGGCGCGCTGTAGGTGCCCGGCATGATGGTCAGGAGGATGCTCGTCGTCGGCCCGCAGGCCTGGTACTTGAAAGGCTCGGCACAGTCGGGTTTGTCCGGGTGACGCGACACCTCGGTGGCGGTGGAAACCTCGTCACTCAGGCTTTTCTTGTCGTAATTCATTTGCTGATTGATCATTTTCCGGGTCTCGCTTTGCCGGCGGCCCAGGGTTTTGGCGTGCTTGTTGAAGGCGGGCTTGCCCGGCGCAGTCGCGTACTTGCGTGGCGGCATGGGCGGGCGCGCCGAATTCTGATTGTTCGGCAGGGACACCGTCAGCTCGATCTTCCTGGGCTTGCTCTCAGAGGGCTTTCTCGCCACATTGCTGATCACATACAGCGTGCGCTCGCTGCCCTCCTGGGGAAAATCCTTCCAGCTCGAAATGTAGCGGGGGGATCCGTTCGGCAATTCGCCGGTGCTGGAGGCCCGCACCAGCAGCGTGGTACCGGGACGGCTGATCCACACATCCTGCAGCAGGCCGAGATCATCGTGCGCCGCCTGGAAGGTCACCTGTACCGCGCCCGCCTTGCCCGTGGGTTCCACCCACAGGCATCGCGCGCCTAATTCTGCAATGTCCAGCGAGACCTTTTGTGGCCGACCGCTGCTGAGGTCAACCGAAGCACATTGTTCATAGAGCAGATTGGTCCAGTGGTCCATCACTGCCTGGCTTTCCGCGCCCTTTCCCTTGTAGCGAGCGTAGGGCGGTACGCTATGCACAAAATGCCCCGCGAAACTGCCGTAGATGGCATCCAGGCCGTAATTGAAACGAGCACGCAGCCCCTGGTCCAGCCAGTCCACCTCGGCCCGCCAGCCGGGACCCGACAGGGGCAGGTCGAGCAGGCCGGGCGGTCCCCTGCGCCCGGCCGCAACCATGATATTCCAGCCCTTGGGATAGGCATCGGCCACAAAGCGCCAGAAGGAACTGCTGGCATAACCAGCATTCAGTTTCACCTTGGCCGGGAGTCCGGGGATACTCAACTTCCCGTTCTGCGGCAGCGGCTCGAAATAGGGTCTATATCCCCAGCTCTTCACCAGGTCCGAGTCCTGTGTGCTTGGCCGGTATCTGTGGGCCCACAATTCCTCGGCAATATCCCAGCCCAGGGCGTCGGCAATTCCCTCGGTAATCCAGCTGTACGCACCGCAGTAAAGCTCCGACTTGCCGAACACGGTGTTAGGTATGATGGCGTGCAGTAACTCATGCGCCAGGGTCTGGTAACCAAGTTCAGTAAGCCGATTGTCAGCACCGATGGCCACATCCCGGTTGATGTAGATGACCCGCTTGCGTGAGCCCACGTTACAGTCAGAGACATAGGCGCCCGCATTCAAATCATCATTTTCTTCATTACCGCCACAACGCGACCACTCAATCTGGTCTGCCGTCACCAGGGATGTGCGTGTCGTTCCCGTCGCCTCGGTGATCCGGTCCCACAGCTGCTGTTCCCACTTGTAACTGCACACGTAGACACGATAAGCCGGCCCGTCATCGGTATCCACGATGGGTTCCAGCAGGGGTGGCGGGAAGCCGCGTTGCTGGTACCACACCGCCGCCTCGTTAAAGGCCCGTTCAATGTCCTTCGCGACCTCGTCATCCACCGGGTAGATCAGGTTTTCCGACTCCAGCCAGTCGTAGCTGCCAAACATCTCGTACAGCGTGGTGCCGGTGTAGGGATTGCCGGCAAAGACCTCGAACTTCATCGTTGGCCAGCGGTATTGGGCCTGCGCCGTGTTAGCGATGAGTAACATTCCCAGTGTCAGGCAGGAAAGGACAGTGAACGCGGGATAAATGGAATGCCTGGCGACGCAGCGCATGGTGACTCCTTCAAGCCTACTGCCGGAAGCGTAGCAGAGGCGCATCGGTTTGAGAAATACCGGGCAAGCTCGCCAATGAATCTGCATCCCCGGCGAATGCAGTATGCAAAACCGCACCCTGCGGACAATTATCGCGGATCGGTAAAACTTCGCATTTTTCTGCCAGGCGCCGCGTTTACACTCAACCGTGTGCGAGTTCAACGCCTGCTTGCAGTGCACTGCAAAATGCATGAGTGTCGCCACGAACTCCACTACTATAACAAGCACCAGGGAGTATGCCTGCTATGAAAACCCCAACATTTACATCATACCGTCCGCTGGCGGTCGCTGTGGCCCTTGCTTCCGTCGCCGGGTTCACCGGGCCGACGATGGCACAGGGCGGTTCCGCACTGGAAGAAGTCATCGTAACCGCGCAAAAGCGCGAGGAAACCAACCAGGAAATTCCGATCTCGATCACGGCTCTGTCCGAATCTGCCCTCAACAAACGCGGCATCCGCAACTCTGGCGACCTGATCGGTGAAGTGGCCGGCATGGGCGGCTTCGAGGCCCCCGGCGCCAAGGGCACTACCGTGCTGTCAATGCGCGGCATGGCCGGTGGTTCACCCGCCAACCTGTCACTGGACCCGGCGGTGACCATTTACCTGGACGGCATTTTCCTCGGCAAGCAGGTGGGTGCGGCTACCGACGTCGCCGAAATCGAGCGGGTCGAGGTACTGCGCGGCCCCCAGGGCACCCTCTACGGCCGCAACTCTACCGGCGGTGCGGTGAACTTCATTTCCCGCAAGCCCAGCGGTGAGTTCGGGGTGCGCGCGACCGGTGGTATCGGCAGTTACTCACAGCGCGATCTCAAGCTGAATGTCGACCTGCCAGCCATCGGCGAGGTCGGCGAGGGCCTGGGATCGCTGGCGGCCGCCGTGGGCTACCAGACCCGCAAACGCGACCACCTGTACGACAATGACAGCCCCGGCCAGGAGGATTTTAACGACCGGGATCGCGAGGCCTATCGCCTGTCCCTCAAGTGGGATATTTCCGACTCCTTCTTTGTCGACTACACCTACGATCACAGCGAACTGGACGAGGCCAACGCCCTCGAGCAGGTTGTCGGCTTCACGCCCGTGGATGCCGCCGGCTTGGTCCCGCGCATCGCCGCCCTGCAGGGCGTGCTGGCCGGCGCCCAGTTCTGGGCCTCACAGCCCGGCACCGACCCCCGCATCGGCTCCCGCTGGATTCCCTCCATTCAGCAAACCATTGCCGACTACCAGGCCGCGGAAGCCCGCGGCTCAGGCCGGCAGGACGAGGGCCACTCGGATCACGCGCCCTTTACCAATACCGAGCTGAAAGGCCATGCCCTGACCCTGACCTGGGATGTCGGCGACATCACCTTCAAGTCGATCACCGGTTACCGTGAAACAGAGTCCTATGTCTTCGGCGACCTGGAGGACATCGACAGCCGTCTGGATGCCAACGGCATCGGTTCCTATAACGACCTGGTGCACCTGACCCTGGGCCAGCTGTACGGTGCTACCGGGGGCTTTGACCCGGGCATTCCGCAGTTGCCCTTCGATGCGATCTGGGACTCCATCGACACCATTGGCGCCTTCCACAGCAAGCAGGACACTACCAGCGAGTACGAGCAGTTCTCCCAGGAACTGCAGATGGTGGGCAGCACCGATTCGGTGGACTACGTACTGGGCCTGTTTTATTTCGAGGATGATGGCGAATACCGCCGGGACGCCATTTTTGCCGCGCCGCTGGCGGGTACCGCCGCCCAGTACTATGACAACAGCACCGAGGCCATCGCCGCCTACGGCCAGGCCACCTGGCGTCCAGGCTGGATGGAAGAGCGCTTCGCCTTTACCCTGGGGCTGCGCTACACCGAGGAAGACAAGGATATCGACTACGATTATCCGCCCTACTTCTCGCCCTTCGCCGGCACCGTGCCGGGCCAGGCCATCAGCCTGGAGGAAAGCTTCGACAACGTCAGCGGCAACTTCACTGTGGCCTACCAGGCCACCGATGACATCAACGCCTTCATTCGCTACTCCACCGGCTATCGCAGCGGCGGTTTCAACGGGGAGATCTTCAATAACCCCTATGACGAAGAGGATGTCGAACAGTGGGAAATCGGCATCAAGAGCGACTGGTGGGATGGCCGCATGCGCGTCAACGCCTCCCTGTACACCTATATCTGGGAAGACATCCAGAGCACCACTATCGACACCAGCGGCGGCAGTGCCTCCACCAAGGTGGTCAACGCCGGTGAGGCGGATCGCTGGGGTGGCGAGGTGGAGTTCCTGGTCGCGCCGGTTGATGACCTGATCCTGAGCCTGAGCTATGCCCACATCGACGGCGATTTCGAGGAGTTCCCCGATGTCTGCGGCCTCAACGACTTCGCCGACACCTGCCTGAGGGGAGAGAAGTACGCCAAACGCGCCTCGTCGCCCGACAACCAGGTCTCCTTCAGCGCCGACTACGTATTCGCACGTACCGCGCTCGGCGAGTGGACCGGCTACCTGCAGGTCAACTGGCAGGACGAATGGTACGAGTCGCCGCTGTGGAGCGCGGTGGTATCAGACCAGCCGGTGGTCTTTCCGCACCAGGGCATGGATGAGCGTACCCTGGTCAGCGCCCGCCTGAGCCTGGAGGAAATCGAGCTGGGAGACGGTCGCATGCGCGTTACCCTGTGGGGCGACAACCTGACCGATGAGGACTATCCCGTGTATTCGATCAATTTCGGTTCCCTGGGCCCGATCACCGAGCAGTACGGCGATCCGCGTACCTACGGCCTGGAAGTGGCCTACGAGTACTGATCAGTCCCATCCCTTCACGCCGCGCCTGTGCAATGCAGGCGCGGCGGTCTCAACCCAGCGCAGCACGACCCACGGCAGGCTGATTATGCCCCGCTATCGGTGTCCGGCATGCGGATCACTGCCACTCTGGCTCGCCCCGAGAATGTAATCCCCGGGAATCTCGGCCAGGCGCCGCACTTCACCGCCGAACTGCTCGGCAAATGCCAAAGCGGCAGGCTCCTCGCTGAAGGGAATCACCTCCGGCGCCCCCATACTCCCCTTGCGGTCGCTGCCAATAACGAACCAGGCCCGCTCGGCATCGATCATGCTGGCCAGATCATGCTCTGGATGATCCCAGCCACCGAGGTCCACGGCGCTGACATAAAACGCCAAAATAGGCCGGGTTTCCTCCGGTAGCCGCTGGAAGGCCACCCCGTCCCGCGCGGTGGTGAACCACAAAGGATCGGGCTCGCCAGCAACAAAAATCTGGCTCTTCGGGCCGGCATGGTCCTCCACGATCATGCCGCAGAAATAGCCGGTGTCATCGCGCGTCACCGGTTCTGGCGCGGGCTTTACCGTCATGCTGTCATCAGCACAGGCGAACAGGAAGCTGCAGCACAGTGCCGCCAGCAGGTGTTTACAATTCATGGCGTCGGAATATCCAGATAGCGCTGGCCAGGGGCAGAACCAGCCACAGGGTGAGCACACCCAGCAGCAAGCCAGGGCTCAGAAACGAGTCGTCCAGCGCCCCCAGGCTACCGGACACCAGGCTGGCGGCGTCGGAGCCCGCCAGATTGAACAGCCGGTAAATATCGGCCGGGTTGAGCAGTAACAGGCCTGCAAACAACTCGGTGCTGATCAGGTTCTCCGAGTCGACCAGTACCAGTCCCAGCAGCAAGAGGTCGAACACCACCACCAGGAACAGCCAGAGGCTGATCGAGACGCCGGCCGCTGTCGCCGGCGAAGACACTACCACGCTGACCAGAAAGCCGAGGGCGATGAACACGCTACCGAGCAATAGCGAGCTGCCGACCATGCTGGCAAACAATTGCCAGTCCTGCGCCTGTACCTCGGCGGTCGCGCCGACATAGATGGCCGACACGCCGTAGCCGAAGACAATGGCCACGGCGATAATGCTGACGTGGCCGACAAACTTGCCGACCACAATCTGCCAACGCCTGACCGGATAGGTCAGCAACAGCAACAGGGTGCCGCCATTGCGCTCTCCCACGATACTGTCGTGGGACAGGGTCAGGGCAATCAGCGGGATCAGGTAGACACTCAGGCTGGCCAGGCTGACAGTCGTGACGTTAAGACTGGAGGCCCGGGTTTCACCAATGGGCGAGGAACCCAGCAGCGCCAGCGAGAATGCCAGCGCGCCCAGCAACAGCAGCGCCGAGATCACCCAGCGGTTGCGCAGCCCCTCGCGAAACTCCTCCGCGGCAAGAATAAACACCGGGCGCATCACGCCTCACCCCCATTGACGAAGTAGGCATACAGGTCATCGAGACCCGGCGGATGCAGGCTGAGGTCCTGGACTATGTCCGGGCGGGCACTCAATCGCTGCAGCAAGGCCAGTTTTTCACTCTCGGTGCAGCTGAAGCGGGTGCTGAGTTCGCCCATGGACTGCAGGGTGGCCGCTCCCGCCGCCAGCGCCTCCAGTTCTGCCATCGGTACTGCTGTGTGGCGCACCTTAATCTCCACCGGCAGTGCCGCCTGCTCGCGCAGCGTGGCCAGGCTGCCCAGGGCCAGTACCCGCCCCCGCTGCATGATCGCTATGCGGTCGGTGCGCGCCTCGATCTCGGTCAGGGCGTGAGAGGAGATAATCACCGATGCCCCGGCGGCCTGGCGCTGGCCAATGATGGCGTAGAAGTGCTGGCGCAGGAAGGGGTCCAGCCCGGACGTCGGTTCGTCCAGCAACAAAAGCTCGGGGCTGCCCAGCAGCGCCTGGGCCAGGCCCAGGCGCTGGCGCATGCCCTTGGAGTAGGTGTTGATCTTGCGGTGGGCGGCATCACTGAGGCCGACCAGTTCCAGCAGCTGTGCGCATTCCTGCTTGCCGGCGCCCTTGAGCCGGGCATAGAAACGCAGCCGCTGGCCCCCGCTCACCGCGCCGGGGAAGTTTACAGTCTCGGGAAGGAAGCCAATACCCTCACTGGCGGCTGCCGGCCGCGGCGCTCCACCGCGCCAGGCCCAGCGCTGGATCGCTCCGGCGCTGGGCCGGGTCAGGCCGAGAATCAGTTTCATCAGGGTGGTTTTACCGGCGCCGTTGTGGCCGATAATGGCCAGGCTTTCGCCCGGCGCCAGCTGCAGGTCGACGCCGTCTACCGCGGCCTGCTCACCATAGCGTTTTTCCAGGCCCTGTATTTCCAGCGCACTGCTCGCCATCTTGCCGCCGCAATTCACCCCTCGCCTCCTGTGACGACCGGGCTCATCAGGGGGTAGCTGTCAGTAACGCCCCCCGGATGCAGTGCGGGAAACTCGGATTGTGCCCACTGCAGAATCTGCAGCACCGGGCTGTTCATCAGCAGTTTGGCCATGGGATAGCGCCACAGGATCTGGTCGGACACGGAATTGGGACGATAGGCCTGGTTGGCAGTGCCATCGCCATCGAGATCGAAGGAGATATGGTCGCTCCAGTAATTGCCGCGCTGCTGCGACGACCACTCGAGCTCGCGTGTGCCCACGTATTTCACCTGGTTGCGGTTGCCGATAAAGTTATTGCCCCAGATCGCGTTGTCCTCGGAGCCAGCGGTAAAATGGATACCGATTTCGCAGCTGCGAAAGTCATTGCCGCTGAGCTGGTTGAAATTGGAATTGTATACAAACACGCACTTCTCGGAGCTACTGTGGTCTTTCCAGGGCGCGACGATATTGCCCATGATCGTCGATTCATTGGTGAAGTTAAAGAAGATTCCGCGCTCCGAATCGCCCAGTGAGCGGTTGTTGTGCACCACCAGGCGGTTGGAGTACATCAGCGCGTAGCCCACCTTGTTGCCGGTGGAGATATTGTCGGTCACCGCACTGTCGTGGGTATACATGTAGTGCACGGCGAAGCGCAGGTCCGAGAAGTGATTGCCGGCAAAGCGGTTGTCACGACTGGTGGTGACAAATATGCCATCGCGGCCGTAGCGAATGCGATTGCCCTCCACCACCGAGCCCGGCGTATTCCACAGTTGCACCCCGTTGCCGCGCTCATTGACGCGCAAATCCTGCAGGCCCTCGATCAGGTTGTCCCGCACCGTGGCGCGGTCGGGGCCCTTCAGATAGATACCGATCAGGTTGTCGCGCAGGTGGTTGCCGGCGATCACCGTGCCATCGCCTGCGGCGGTGATAAAAATGCCACTGTCCTCAGTCGCCAGTGTCTGCCCGGAGCCGGTGATGGTCAGCCCCTGGATGCGCACCCCAGGGGCATCCACGGTGATCACCGTGCCACTGCCGTCACCCTCGATAACGGCATCACTGTCTCCGACCAGGGCGACACTGCGGGCGATGGTAAAGCGGCCGCGGTAACGCCCGGGGGCGAGCCGCAGCACGGCGCCCTCTGCCGCACTGGCCAGGGCCGCGCCGAGCCCACCCGGCGCCACCGGCTGTTCGGTGGCCGGCACTGGCGGGCAGGCAAGCACGAAAGCGGCGGCCGCAATGGCCGCCGTCGCCCGGGGAAGGTACCGCATGAGTGGAAGGCTGTGGGTCAGGCCGGTTCCACCAGCATCCTGCCGCGCATCTCCATATGCAGTGCGTGACAGAACCACTGGCAGTAGAACCAGTGCACCCCGGGCCGGTCTGCGATGAAGGTGGCCGAAGCGGTGGCCTGCGGCGCAACCTCGAAACACACACCGTAGTTGGCCATGGTCAAGCCATGGGTAAGGTCGTCCACCCGGTCCATGTTGGTGACACAGATGGTCACCTCATCGCCCTGCTTGACGGTGAACTTTTCCATGCCGAAGCTCGGCGCTATCGAGGTCATATAGACCCGCACCTTGTTGCCGTCGCGGATCACCTTGTTGTCGGACTCGAGGTTGACCCCGTCCTTGGCCGCCTGCTCCCTGGCATCGGCCCACATCGGGTCGTCACGGGTCCAGGTTTTCTGCGGATTGACAATGTCGGTGCGCACCAGGATACAGTCGTGGGGCTCGGCGAAGGTCGGGCCATCGTGGACGATTTTCATCTTCTTGCCGGTGATGTCGATCAGCTGTTCGTTCTCCGGCTTCAGCGGGCCGACATTGATGAAGCGGTCCTTCGAGAACTTGTTCAGTGACACCAGCCACTGGCCATCGGCTTCCCTGGTTTCGCCCATGGAGGTGTGGTTGTGGCCGGGCTGGTATTGCACGTCGATTTTCTCCAGCACCGCATTCACGTCCTTGCCATTGTAGGCCTCGATCGCCTTGTCGATATTCCACTTGGCGACCTGGCTGTCGAGGAACAGGGTGGTGAAGGCGTTGCCCTTGCCGTCAAATGCGGTGTGCAGGGGCCCGAGGCCCAGCTCCGGCTCGGCCACCACCACGCCGCGCGGCTCGATCTTGTCCGCGAACATGTCCGGGAAGCGGCGCACATCCAGCACAGTTACTGTCGGCGACAGCTTGCCGTTGATCACAATGTGCTTGCCGTCGGGCGCGGTATTACAGCCATGGGGGCTGTTGGACACCGGCACGTAGCGGGTGTAGCGGGAACCCTTGCGGCCGTCCAGCACCGGCACCCCGTTGATGGTCTGGTAATCGCCCTTCTTGACCCCGTCCTCAATAGCCTTGATGTCAAACACCACCGCCCAGTCCTGCTCGTTGGCCGTCATCTGGGCGAGGTTCACGCCGCCCTCACTGTTGTAGCAGGTGGAGACCGCATACAGCCCCTGGTAGTCCGCGTCGCAGTTGTCCAGGTTGCCGTCGACCATCACCTGCCAGGCAACTTTCATCGTGTCGCCGTCCACCGCGGTGAAAATGGCGTGGTACTTTTCCGGCTCATCGAGAATGGAACCGTCGTTGGGGATCGGCACCCGGTGTTCGCCGTTGGCGAATACATAGCCGGTACGCGGGTACTTCTGCGGGCGCAGGCCGTGGATGTCCGAGGCGTTGGGAATCTCGAGAATCTTGTCGCACTTCATGACATCGCAGCGGATGCGCGCAACCCGGGTGTTGGCCTTGTCGTTGATCCACAGGTAGCGGCCGTCGTAGGTGCCGTCGGTAAAGGACATGTGGGGGTGGTGGGCGTCGCCATTGTGCCAGATGCCATCGCCGTGCTTGTCTAGGTACTCACGGGTTTCGGGCAGCAGGCCCTCGGTCAGGACCTTGCGGCTCTCGTTGGTCTGGCCCCAGCCGGTGGCGCTGCAGCGGTTGAATACCGGAATGCGTATCAGCTCACGCATGGAGGGAATGCCGAGAATACGCACCTCGCCAGTCTGGCCGCTGCTCCAGAAACCGTAGTAGTCATCCAGGTCGCCGGGGGCTACAGCCCCCTTGCCTTCGCTCGCCGCAACCGCCGGCGAACTGCCCAGGCTGGCAGTGGCGATGCCACCGGTGGCCGCGCCAAGCCCCGCCACAGTGGCCAGGCTGGCGCTGCGCGACAGCAGCTCGCGCTTGCTGGTATCGATGGCGTCGGTTTCGGGGTTGGTCTTCGGGTCACTATGCGGATCGGACGATTTCTTGTCGGTCATTGTTGGTTCCTCAGGCAGTTGATAGCCGAACGAATAATTCTGTTGGGAGTGCGACAAAGTGTCGCACCCTCAGGATAGCCCAACAATGTCCCAGATCAAGTCTTCTTCGAACGTAGCTCCTCAAGAATGGCCCGGCCCTGGGCCTCGGTCTTGTCCGAGGCGATCATGCTCCGGCGCTCGTCGCGCTCACGCTGCTTCACACACACCGGGCACACCTGGTCGTCGTAGTAGCGCTCCTGGCAGTGCAGGCAGTACAGGCACTCGTTGACGTTGATATCCCCTTCCGGGTGGATCGCCTGCACCATGCACTCCTTGTAGCATACCTGGCAGGGGTTACCGCACTGGCGATAGCGCTTGAGCCAGGCGAACATGCGCATGCGTGCCGGAATCGCCAGGGCGGCGCCCAGCGGGCACAGGTAGCGGCAGTAAAAGCGCTCGATGAACAGGCAGGGAATAAGCAGGGCCACAGCGAACACCACATAGGGCCAGTCGCGGACGAACTTGAGAATGATCGTGGTCTTGAATGGCTCGATCTCGGCCAGGCGCTCGGCCATCGACAGCGAGTGCAGGGAAACCCCAAACAAAACCAGGAAAATCAGGTACTTCAGCGACCACAGCCGCTCGTGCAGCCCCCAGGGCAGGGTGATCTGCGGCACCTTGACCCACTTGGCCAGGCCGTTGAGCAGCTCCTGCATCGCGCCGTAGGGACACAGCCAGCCGCAGTAGGCGCCGCGTCCCCAGAACAGCAGGCCGGCGAACACACCGCCCCAGAGCACGAAAATCAGGGGCTCCATCAGGAAATACTCCCAGCTGAAGCCGCTGATCAACGCGCTGAATACGGTCAGGATATTCACCACCGACAGCTGGGCGTTGGCATAAAAGCCCAGTACAAACAGGGTGAACAGGAGATAAGCGACCCGCAGACGCTTGGTCAGGCGCGAGTTGCGGACGATGGAATTCTGGAAGAAGAATATTCCGCTGAGGAGCAGCAGCGCGGCCAGGAGGACGAAGGTTTCGGTCGACTTTTCCGCCCACAGCTTCTGCCACAACGGGGCGTCCGGGCCGGGATTGAAGAAGCTG
Organism: Seongchinamella sediminis; assembly: GCF_003457605.1. Classification (GTDB taxonomy): domain Bacteria; phylum Pseudomonadota; class Gammaproteobacteria; order Pseudomonadales; family Halieaceae; genus Halioglobus; species Halioglobus sediminis. The sequence continues at coordinate 15,859 of NZ_QRAN01000025.1, read as the reverse complement.
GTCTCGGGGGCCGGCGGCGGCGCCTCGATTTTCAGGTACGCTTCCGGGATCTGGTAGTCCAGGTTGAAAGTGACGAAGGACTTGTCCCGCGGGCCGGTCTCGCGGCTCACCAGCAGCTGCACATGCCAGGGCCGGGCCGGGTTCAGGGTCGCCCCCTCGGGGATCATGAACAGGTCGACCTCGCGCAGGTCCTCCGGCGCATCGGCGGCGTAGACCTGCCGCAGGCGCTTGTGATCCAGGTCGGTGAGACGGATGGCGTCATCACCCTGGACAATCTCAAAGCGGTCGAAGATGCCGCCGCGCACATAGCCGGAGCCCTTGAAGGAATACAGGCCACGCCCCGCCAGCAGGATCGCCTGCTGCCCCGGCTTCAGCGCATTCTGCAGGTTGCGGTACTCGGCCTCGCCGAGCAGGCTAAGGCCGATCGAGGGCACCGATACCTGGGCGGCATACATGTCGATGAACAAGTCGTCGGGCGGCCCTTCCTCGGGGTGCTTCATCGCTTCCTCGTCACCGGAATCGATAAAGGCCTGGTTCACTTTCTCCAGGGTGATGGTCAACTGGCCCAGGGAGCCCTCCGCCAGCAGGGTCGGCCAGCTCTTGACCGCCATCTTGTCGGCGTCGATGGTGGCCTTTGGGCCCGCCTGGCGGGATTCCAGCCCCCCCAGGCCATAGTGCCGCGCGACCTTGATACCCGAGCGGACGATACTGTCATCGATGACCCGGATAGTCACCGTGGCGCCACTGATGGCATCGAAAGGCTGCTCGGTATTGACCGTGCGCGCGACCTCGGTGAGGTCGGTGCCGAGGAACTTGTCGATCAGGGGCGTGATCCTCGATTCCGGTATCCCGATCAGGACAATAGGTTCGGAGTGCTCGATAAGTCGCGCGGTACGGATAACGCCGTCATTGTCCAGGCCCACCAGCACGTGAATCGGCTTGCCCGAGTAGCCCACCGAGTTGACCACCGAGGAGTTGAGGAAGAGCAGGCCGAGTTGCTCCTCACCCCGGTACACCCTGGCGGCGTGGAAGTCGCCCTCGGGTGGCTCGATCCGGTCGGCACCGGGGTACAGTTCGGCGGGGCTGTGACTGTCGAGGACTTCGCTCATTACCGTGGTGCTGTCACGGGCCAGGGCGCTGCCACAGAATGTAGCTTGAATGGCAATGACGGCGAAGACAACACGTAGGATCGAGAGTGTGCTTTTCATAGCGACAGAAACTCCGATTACCGCACCTGCTGGGGCGGGATGGGTGAACAGTGCAGCACTATCTTGCACCATATGGCATAACAAATAAATCGCAGGCCTTGCGCGGAGCCTCCTGGCACTGCGATAACAGTGGTCCGTTTCAGGCCTCTTGTCCCTATGACGGTTACTTTCCGTGCATTAGCCGTGCCCTGCTTCCAGCCTGCCATCCCTGAGATGAAAAATATGATCGAAGCGATTAAAGATTTTCTCATCGTGGGTAACCGCCAGCACCGCCGCCTGCTGTTCTTCGGCAACCTTGCGCAACAGGTCCATCACGATACCCGCACGCTGTGAATCCAGCGCCGCTGTAGGCTCATCGGCAAGGATAATCCGGGGTTTATTGGCCAGTGCGCGCGCAATCGCCACGCGCTGGGCCTCACCGCCAGACAGCTTTGCCGGCATGGCATCCTTGCGGTGGCCGACTTCCAGGTAGTCCAGCAACTCCACTGCACGTCGACTCGCTGCGTCGGCGTCAAATTCCGCCAGGCTCAATACCACGGCGACATTGTCCTTGCTGTTGAGAAAGGGCAGCAGATTATGAAACTGGAATATGAAACCGATTTTCTCCAGCCGCAGCTTGCGCAGGTCATCGCGCAACCACCTGCCGTCATACACCAGTTCGGTGTCCAGGCTGACCCTGCCGCTGCTGGGCTCGGTAATACAGCCGATGACGTTAAGCAGCGTGGTTTTCCCGGAACCACTGGGGCCCAGCAGGGCAACCACTTCTCCCGGATAGACTTCCAGGCTGACCTCGCGCAGCGCATCAACGCGGGTACTTCCCTCGCCAAAATGCTTGGACACATCGCCGACACTGACCAGAGGTGCCTGCTGCTTCGCTGTGCTCATGCTCAGCCGCCCAGCGCCGTGGCGGGATCGACCTTGAGCGCCAGGCGCACACCGAGACCGCTGGAGATGACGCAGACCACAATCACCGCGGCCGCCAGTGCCAGCCCGTCTTCCGGCTGCAGCACGACGCGCCGGGGGAAGTAGTCCTTGATGGTAATGATGAGCAAAGCCCCAAAGCCGAAGCCGATGACGCCCATGGCGAGTGCCTGCTGCAGAATCAGGCCGATGATGGTGCGGTCCGGCGCACCGATCAGTTTGAGGGTGGCGATCTCCCGAATCTTGTCCATGGTCATGGTATAGAGAATCAGGGCGATGATAACCGCGGACACCACCAGCAGAATCGCGGTGAACAGGCCGATCTGTTTGCGTGCCCGTTCGACCACCGAGCGGGTCAGGATGATTTCCTGCCCTGCCTGGGTCATTGCCGCCAGGTGCTTCCAGCGCTGCACGGTTTCCACAACGGTATCTGCGCTGGCGTTCGGCCGCACTCTGGCAACAATGGCATTGACCGTATCGGTGGTTCCAGGGCCGGCACCCCGGGCTATTTCCCGCCGCGCCGCCGGGGGCGCCAGCTCGAATTGCAGCTGCTGGGAATCCTTGAGCGTGAGGTAAATCACCGGATCGCCACCGGAAGACACCTGCCCATCAGTCAGGCCGACCACAGTGAATGTGTCGCGCCCCAGTGTCACCCGATCTCCGGGCTTGAGGCCGGTACGCCTGTCGGCGAGCATTTCATAGTGGCTTCGGCCCAGGGCGCGCCCAGCGATGATGCGGTCCGGGCCGCCCGGTCGGCCAGGTTCATAACCGACCACGTAAAGCCTGAGTTTCACCCCCTCATGGCGGGTTTCGATGGACTGGTAGGTGATGCTGCCCGCTGCACTCACACCGTGCAGGCGGGCTATCGCTTCGCGCGTGTCGCCGGGGATGCGCGAGGACTCGGCAAACGGGCCGCGGGTGCCGGACTCCACCACCCACACATCGACCCCCGGGGTACGCACCAGGGTCAGGGCGTCCTCCACCAGGCCGCGGTAAATGCCGATCATCGATAGCACCACCCCGAGCAAGAGGCTGAGGCCAAAGCAGGTGAGCAGAAAGCGGCCGAGATTGTGGCGGATATCCCGATAGGCCAGATTCATGGCGCCGGTTTCGCCGCAACACGCACCCTGCGGCCTTCACGCAGCCCCGGTGCCTGTTCACTGACAACCTGCAGGCCATCGGGCAGCCCGTCCACTATCTCCAGGCGGGCATCCAGGGTGCGCTTGCCGAAGACGACTTGTTGTTGCCGCAGTCGGCCATCATCCACCGTCCAGACCAGCCCCTGGGCGCCATCGAAAGCCGTCACCGCCGCTTCCGGCACCAGCAGCGCATTGTCCAGCACGGCCGTGGTGATGAACACTTCAGCCTGCTCACCCAGATGGAAGCTTTGCGGACAGCCGTCACAGGCGATATAGACCCTGCGTTCTTCGCTCACCCGGTCGCTTTCAATGCCGATCCGCGTCACCTGCCCCTGCAGCAGGCGTCGCGGCTGGGAGCGAAGGCGAACCTGGGCAGCCTGGCCGACCCGGATATCGCCAGCGCGTGCTTCATCGACATAGGCCAGCGTCCAGACGGTCTCTGGCGCAACCAGGGTAAACAGGGGCTCGCCGGGACTCAACACGGAACCCAGTTCTTTGTGGCGGGCCACCACGATAGCGTCGTAAGGCGCTCTCAGTACGTGCTGGTCGAGCAGTACTCGCTCGTAGTCATATTGCGACCTGGCGTCGGCGAGCGCCGCTTGGGCAACCTCCCTGTCGCTCCTCGCGACTGCCAGTTCCGCGGCAGCCACCGCCGCCTCCATCTGTGCTTCCTCGGCAACTTCCGCGGCAACGGTGTTGTTGGCTAACAGCGCCTGCTTGCGTTTGTTGCGCTGCTCTTTCTGGGTAAGCACCGCGATCGCTTTATCTACCGCCGCCTGGGCGCGCTTCACGGCGGCCTCGGCATTGATGATCCCGGCCTGGCTTTTAGCCACACGAGCCTGTTGCTCGGCGCTCTGTAGACGGGCAATGATCTCGCCCTGTTGCAAACGGTCACCGTGATCCGCGTGCAGTTCGACGAGCCCCGCCCCCACTTCGAAACCGATGCTGGAGCTAATCCGGGCCTCTACCGTCCCCAGACCAAACACCTGGACAGGGATGTTCGCAGCGGGCTGCACCACCTCGACTGTGAGCGGGCGAACAAACAGCAACACGGCGACCACAGTAGCGGCAAGGCAAACCCCGGCCAGCGCGAGCAACACGTTCCTGACCCGCCTGTTCATGACGTGGCCCGTGGGTTGCTGGCGCAGGAGTCGCTGAGCATCCCGGCTAGCTGCACGGCCAGCAGCCGCTCGCCCTCGGCAACCAGGTCAAAGCCGCGACCACTGATCGACCACCGCACGGCAAGACCCTGTACCAGTCCCAGAACCAGGTATGCCACGTCATCGGCGAGCAGCTCCTCACGGAGATCACCGGCGCTGATGGCCTGGCCTGCCAGATCGGCGAGAAGGCGCTGGAACCGGCTCAGCAGCGCGAAGAACGCCTCACGCAGGCCCTTGTTCTTGGTGTGGAGTTCCCGGGAAAACAGGATGGCGGGAATCGCCGGCGTGGATTGAATCAGGCGCAACTGGGCACTGACCAGCGCGCGGATTCGATCGAGCGGTTCAGCGCTCGCGCTCTGGGCTTTCGCCCACCGGCTCTCCATGGTCGCGCCAATACGCGTGGCCACGGCCAGCCACAGGTCCTGCTTTTTCGGGAAATGCCGGAAGACCCCCGGCTGGGTCAGCCCCACGGCGTCCGCGATGGCGTCGGTGGTCAGGCGTTCGGGCCCAACCTTGTCGGCCAGTCGCAGCGCCGCATCGACGATTTCCGCCTTGCGCGCTTCGGCAGACTTGCGGGTACGCATTACGCTCACCTTTAGTTAGCATACTATAACTAACTATAGGTGAGCCTTCATGGCTTTGTCAACGCTGTTGCCCGATAGCGGACTGGTGCCAGCACTGGATGCCAGGACCCTTGGGGTGTGACCTCTTGCGGGCCACACCCCGTCACATCGAGCCCCGTTCAAGCCCCGCGTCCGGGAAGCTGCCGTTCACTCCGCGCCGGCCCTGGCGCCGGGTGCGCCCGGCAGCAGGTAGTCGGAAGTGTCGCCCGACGAATCAAATTCGATTTCCAGCTCGACAATCTGCAGGCTTGCCGGGGAAAACTTGGCCTCTATCCGGTGCCCGTTGCGATCCAGACCCCTGACCTCGTAACAACCGTCATCCACCTTGACCCGGTCGACCTGCCAGCCGCTGGCGGCCAGTTGCGCCTGCAACTGCTCTCTCGGTTGCCAGTCAGCCACGGGGTCGGTGCAATCGTCTTTCGCCAGCGCGGGGCCGCTGAGCAGGGAGCCGGCGACTATCGCCGTAAAAAGTGTGTGTTTCATAGTGCGTCTCCTTAATTTGCCGCAGCGTCGATACTAAAACCCTTTCCTGACAGTGAACTGAACGCCAGGCGGATTTGCGCTCCCCATGCGCCCCGCCGGCACTGGCCCGGGCGCAGCTGTGGCTGTGCTGTCAGCCAGCCCCGGACAATGGTGGAATGGGTGACAGCGCGCTTAACTGGGTTATGATTCGGGACAGGGAAGAACAGCGAGATACCGATGCGGATACTGCTGGTAGAGGACGCCGATGAGTTGGGCGCCGTGATTCGGGATGAGATTAGCGATCATGGCCATGCGGTCGACTGGGTGCAGCGCCTTGCCCACGCCGAGGCCAGCCTGCAAACAACCCACTACGACCTGGTGCTGCTGGACCTGATGCTGCCCGACGGCAGCGGCATCGACCTGCTGCAGGGCATCCGCCGCTCCGGAGCGGCGACCCCGGTGATTATCCTGACCGCCAGGGACCAGATCTCTGATCGTATCAAGGGCCTCGATGCCGGCGCAGATGACTATCTGGTAAAACCCTTCGATCTGTCGGAGCTCTCCGCGCGCATCGCGGCCGTATCCCGGCGCTACTCTGGCAACCCGAATCCCGTGCGCCGGATCGGGTGCCTGGAGATCGACCTTAACCAACGCGCGGTAGTCCGCGACGGCGAGGCCATCCAGCTGACGGCGCGGGAATGGGCCCTGCTGGAGGCCTTCACCCAGCGGCCGGGCACGGTGCTGTCAAAGGCGCAGCTGGAAGACCACCTGTATGCCTTCGGGGCCGAGATCGAGAGCAATACGATCGAAGTCTACATCAGTCGCCTGCGCAAGAAACTGGGGCGCGACAGCCTTGAGACCGTGCGTGGCCTCGGCTACCGGATCAAGACCTGATGCCACTGCCGCGCAGCCTGCAGACCACCCTCGGCACCGGCCTCACCGTCGGGGTGACCCTGTTCTGGCTGCTCGCACTTGCCGGCACACTGCTCGCCGCGAGGGAACAGCTCAATACCCGTTTTGACAGCGCCCTGGCGGAGACCGCGCAACGGATCATGCCACTGGCGGTGGTTGAAGTCATCAACCGGGAGGACCACGGACAGCCCCAGCATATCGTCGCCTTCGAGGCCCACGACGAGCCGCTGGTCTATATTGTGCGCGATCAAACGGGGCGGACGCTGCTGCGGTCGCACAATGCCGAGCCGGCGGTGTTTAACCGCGAGCTGCGCGATGGCTTCACGTCCTCGGCGACACACCGCTTCTACGGCGCCTGGGCGGTACAGCGCACCCTGCATATCGAGGTGGCCGAACCGCTGGCGCAACGGCGGCAGGCGATCCGCGCCATGGCAGTGACCCTGCTGTGGCCGCTGGCCCTGCTGGCGCCCCTCTGCTTCTTCTTCAGCTGGATCTTCGTGCGCTACAGCCTGCGCCCTGTGCTCGCCTATCGCGATGAGATCGAGTCCCGCGGCACCGGCGACCTGTCCCCGGTCAGGGTGGCTGACCTGCCGGTGGAACTCCTCGCTATCGCAGAATCAGTCAATCAGTTGCTGGAGCGCCTGCGGCGGGCGCTGGAAGCCGAGCGGTCTTTCACCGCCAACAGCGCCCATGAGCTGCGCACCCCTATCGCCACCGCACTGGCTCAGGCCCAGCGTCTGCAGCGCGAGCTGCCGCCGGGCAGTGCACGGGAGCGCGCGCAAGGCATCGCAAACGCGCTGCGCAAATTATCCGACTTGTCCGAGAAGTTGATGCAGCTGGCCAAGGCGGAGGGCGGAGGCCTGCTATCCACGGAGCAACACGACCTGGCCAGCCTGTTGCAGATAGTCGTCGACGAGCTGCGGCAGTCGCCCGCAGGCGACAGGATCGAGCTGGCGCTGCCGGAAAGCGGCACATGCCTGTGCGCAATCGATCCGGATGCTTTTGCCATTCTGGTGCGGAACCTGCTGGACAATGCCCTCAAACACGGTAGCGACCGGCAACAGGTAGAAGTCAGCCTGTCTGCCGGGGGGCTGCTGCGTATCGTCAACGCCGGTGAGGTCATCCCCGCGGAGGATTTGCCGCGACTGGGGCGGCGCTTTGTGCGCGCCAACACGGCGGCCCGGGGTGCCGGGCTCGGCCTGGCGATTGCCGAGGCCATCGTCGCCGGCGTGGGAGCCCGCATGAGCTTCCAGTCCCCCGCATCCGGGAGGGCGGACGGTTTTGAAGCCAGGGTCGCCTTCCCGCTGGCCGGTACCTGAGCGCAGGCGACAGCTCAGGTGGCGGTGCGGGCTTATTTACCGGCCCGCTTGTAACCTGTAAACATCGAGCGAATCAGGTTTTCGCGGTGATGTATGCTCTCGTAGATAGCCGCGCCCACATGCAGCACAATCGCCACGACTGTGATGTTTACCGTGCCCTCATGCAACTCCTCCAGCAGTTCGCTGCCCCAGCCCCAGTCGGTGGTGAGCAGCCAGCCGCTGACCCCGATCACGGTAGTGGCCAGCAGCAGGAACAGGATCATCATTGCCGCAGCCGGATTATGGCCCAGGTATCGCGGCTCCCGACCGCGCAGCATCTGGCGCATATAAGCCTGCAGTTGTGCGGGGCGCGGCACGAAATCGGTGAAGCGTGCATGCCGGGTGCCGATCACCCCCCAGACCAGCCGCAGGCCAATCAGCGCCAGTGCGATATAACCTGCCCAGTGATGCACTGTCTCGGCCTCGTCGCCGGTGAAGTAGGCGACGGCGAAGGCCGTCACCAGGCTCCAGTGGAAGACCCGTACCGCCGGGTCCCAGACCTTGATCCGGTCCTCCCGGCGGACGCCACCCGCTTGCAGGGTGTCAGTCATTTCTCCGCTCCTTGACGGGTTCACCGGTGACCGGATTGAAGTATATTTCCACCTTTACGCCCTGCTTGTCCTTGCCGTAGATTTCATAGCAGTTGCCCTTGGTCACCTTGAACCGGTCGATGGTATAGCCCTGCTCGACCAGCGCTTGCTGCATGGCCTCCTCGGTCATCCACTCGGACTTGGGGGCATCGGTACATTGCGGGCCTGCGACCGCGGCTCCGGCGAACAGCAGGGCAGCGGTGGCGGCGATAGTGTGAATTTTCATGTTGCTTCTCCTTGGTTTCTCTAATCGCTATGCCGGCTTGGCATGCTTGCTATTAAACGCCCGGGACCTGACAGTAACCTTAACGCCAGGACGCCTGGACACCGGGCCAGGGCGGGCACCGTGGTGACTGTGCCGGGCTTTGTGCCGTGTTACAGTGCTGCTTTCGTGTCGATAGTTGGAACCAGGATATGAACCAGGCCAGCGGCCAGGACGACTGGGGGCCCTTGAACTCCCTGCCTGGCAATCCCTTGATGTGGGTGCTCATCATCAGCGAACTGGTGGTATTTGCGGCATTTTTCGCTGTTTATGCCTGGATGCGTGCGCTGGAGCCGGATCTTTTCATTGCCTCCCAGCAACAGCTGCACCCGGTGACGGGAGGCCTCAACACCATCGTGTTACTGACCAGCGGCCTGTTCGCCGCCCTGGCGGTGGAGGCCAGCCTGCGCGGGAAAGTGACGGGCTGCCGGGGCTGGTTGTCTGCGGCCATGCTCCTCGGGGTGCTGTTTTGCGTGGTCAAGACAGGTGAATACCGCACGGTCTGGCTGTCTGGCTATACCCTGGACAGCAACAGCTTTTTCGCCTTCTACTATCTGCTGACCGGATTCCATTTCGCCCATGTCCTGTTCGGGCTGGTCTTGCTGGGACTGGCGATATGGCTACCGAGTCAGGCGAATGTGGTCACTGTCACCGCCTTCTGGCACATGGTGGACCTGATCTGGGTGCTGCTCTATCCCCTGCTCTACCTGCTGCGATGACAACTGAACGCGAAAGCGCGCATCCGGGCCCGAAGCTGCTCATGCTCAACTGGGGTGTGCTGGTGACCTTGACCCTGGTCTCGATGGGTGCGGCCCTGGGCAGTGCCGGCAACTGGCAGCCCCTGCCCTGGTGGTCTCCGCTGCTGGTATTGGCGAGCACACTGTTCAAGTGCCGCCAGATCATGTGGGTTTACCTGAACTTGCGCACCGCAAGCAGCGCCTGGCGGGGCTTGCTGGCCAGCCTGGCCTTGCTGTGCGTAGGGGTGATTGCCGCCGCCTTCCTCTTTACCCCCTCAGCGCTGGCAGCCTGAAAACGGGACACTTTCCCGAGGCCACCGCCCCAGCGCGGGTTGTGAATTGCCGGGTTTGGCCTACACTGAAAAATGCGTGGAGGGTGCCAGAGTGGTTGCTGTCGCCTTAAGTACCCAAAGGATTGGGCAGCCAAGGAGTTTGCCCCGGCAGGGCTTCAGGTCAACTGGCGATCACGCCTATGAATGTGCACCAGTTCATCGAAGAACTGAAGGTCCGCGGTGTTCATCGCGCCGCCGCACTCTACAGCGCCGCTGCGTGGGCCGTTCTGCAGGTAGCCGACATATTTTTCCCGGTGGCGGGCGTGCCGGAAGCGGCGATCAACGTGGTGCTGGTCCTCGCCGCCGCTGGCTTCCCCATCGCCCTGGCCATCTCCTGGTTTTTCGATCTCACCCGCGAGGGGCTGGTGGAGACGCCGCCGATCACCTCGCCGCCGCGCACCTCGGTGGTGTCGATCGCCCTGGTGGTGGAGTTTGTCGTTATCCTGCTGCTGTCGCTGATGGTCGGCTTCCTCTACCTGGACCGCCTCACCGACCTGGATAGTACCGCCGCCCAGGGCGCCGAGGAGCAGGCCCCTTACCAGCCACCGCGGCGCCCCTCCATTGCAGTAATGCCCTTTGTCAACATGAGTGACCAGGCCGGGATGGACTACCTGGGCGACGGCCTCGCCGAGGAGATTCTCAACCTGCTGGCCAAGCTCAATGAACTGGATGTCGCGGCCCGCACTTCCTCCTTCTACTTCAAGGACCGGGACGCCGACATCAAGACCATCGGCAAGCAGCTTGGGGTGGGCCACGTGCTCGAGGGCAGCGTGCGCCATGAGGGCGACCGGGTGCGGGTGACGGCGCAGCTGATCGAGGCCAGGTCCGGCTACCACCTGTGGTCGGAAACCTTTGACAGTCAGCTCGGCGACCTGCTGGCCCTGCAGGACGAGATCGCCAGCGCGGTAGTGCAGCAGCTACAGGTGCTGTTGTCGCCGGAGGCGAAGAAGCTGCTCAGCACCAACACCACGGTGGACCCCCTGGCCTATGACTACTACCTGCGCGGTCGCGCCTACCTGCGCCTGCCCACGGACCAGGACCACCTGACCTTCGCCCTGGCGCTGTTTGACCGTGCCATCGAGCGCTACCCGGGCCTGGCGGACGCCCACGCCGGGCGCTGCGAAGCCCTGCTTGCCAGGTACAACATGACACGCGACAGCGAGGACTTTCGCGGCGCCGAAGCGGCCTGCCAGCGTGCCCTGACCCTGGACCGGCGGGCGCCCAGCGTCTACATCGGGCTGGGCAAGCTGTACCTGGCCTCGGGCCAGTACCGCCAGGCCATCGCCGAGTTCGACACGGCGCTGGCGATGAATGGCTCGCATATCGAGGCTCACCTCGGGCTCGCCGACACTTACCTCGCACAGGGCCAGCGCGCCCAGGCCGAGCATCACTATCGCGCGGCCATCGACAACCACCCCAACCACTGGCAGGCGCAGAGCAAGATGGCGGCCTTCCTGTTTCTCACGGGCCGCGCGGAAGAGGCTATTCCCTATTACCGGCGCATCAGCGAGCTGATGCCGGACAGCGCCAACGCCTTCAGCAACCTCGGCGCCGCGCGTTTCATGATGGGTGAGTACGAGCAGGCAGCCGCGGCCTGGCGCCGCTCGCTGGCTCTGGCGCCCAGCAGCGTGACCTACGCCAACGTGGCCACCAGCCTGTACTTTCTCGAGCGCTACGACGAGGCACTGCCCATGTACCACCAGGCAGTGGAACTGGCCCCGGAAGACTACGAGCTATGGGGCAACCTGGGCGATGTTTACCGATACACCAGCAGCGGCAACGACATGTCGGGGCCAATGTATGCCAATGCCATCAGGCTGGCCGAGGAACGGTTGGCGGTGAACGGCGCCGACGCCCGTGCCCTGGCGCTGGTAGGCCATTACCGGGCGGCGCTGGGGGAAAAACGCGCTGCCCTCGACGCCCTGGCCGAGGCCCTGGCACTGGCGTCCGATGATGCGTACGTCAACTACAGCAATGCCACGGCGCTGGTATCGCTCGGTGAGGAAGCGGACGCCATGGCGGCCCTGCAGCGGGCGCTGGACGCGGGTTTCCCCCGGCACCTGGCGCTGGCAGATGCCAACCTGGGCAGGCTGCGGCAACTGCCGCGCTTTGAGGCGTTGGTGGCACGGCGGGAATAGGCCCCGGTTTACGCCCGTCCCAGGGCCAACAGCGGTAACAGCCAGCGGCCCCCTGCGCCCTGCTCTACCCGACCAGGAGCTTTGCATCAGCGAACTACTGGCAGGCTGCCTGCCAGCCCGCCGTTTCAAATTCCGCTTTGGCACAGTGCCCCATGCGCGGCAGATAGGGCTGCAGCTCGCTGTCCTCGGCCCCACCCTCTGCCAGCTCCCGCAAGCGCAACAGTAGCGGGTTGGTTCGCAACAGCAGCCTGAAGGTGAGTTGGCCATCAAGATAGGGCCCCCAGTCCATCCAGTTGACCTGATTGTCGGCTGAGGCATTCCGCGGCCGGTTTTCCGGGCCGGAGACCACCACCGTGAAGTAACCCTCTGCGTCCAGTACCAGATCGCGATCGACAATCGCGTCGTTGCAGATGCCCGCCCAGAAGTTGTAGTTGGTAATGGTGAATCCCCGGATTTGCGCCTGCTGAAGATAGACCGGCTCCCGAGGCGTATCCGGCGTCCTGAACGCCTTTCCACGGATAACGAATACCTCCCCCAGGCGACGACTGTAGGGACAGCCCAGGTAAAGAATGTCGTCACTGGCCAGTATATCGTAGGGCAGGCCCCAGTTAGAACGCGAGCTGAACTTTCCCGCTGCCACCTGGGCGCGATAATCAGGAATCGGCAGCGCGGCGAAATGCGTCGTTTCCACCGGATACTGGCCATCGGCATAGGGCAAACAGCTTTCGTGGTGTTCAACCACAGAGCCGTCAGCAGCGACTACCGTCATCGACGGCAGGGGCACGCCGGTGCTGTTGGGTGGATCAGCACCCAACACCGAGTCGGTGGTTCGGAGCAGCAAAAAAACGGCCTGATTGTCGCCGCCATGTTTTTTCTCTCCCGCATAAATGGTATTTGGCTCCGGCTCTGCCGGACGCGGTAAAAACCTGAGTTTTACCGTGAAGCAGGTATCATCGCCCTCGCCACACGCTTGCCGAAAGGGGTTCACGCTGCCCGCATCCGGTTCAATATCTGCGTCGATCAGTGTCGGCAATGTATTGGTGTCGATATCGCAGGGGTGGAACGCAAAGTAGCGGCAACGCAGGTACTGTCCACGCAGAACGACATGGCCACCCTCCGGCACCGCGACGAAATCCGGTGGCGCTCCGGGTCCAGACCAGAAGCGGTTACTGAAGTAGTTGGACGCGGAGGTATCGAGCAGGTAAGGAAAACGGTTATTGGTCAGCGGACTGCCCGCTCCTGGCCAGGCAGTAGACAGGGGCTTGCCGGTCAATTCGCCAACCACATAGTGACCGTCATCCAGCCGCAGCCCGCAGTGCTCGGCAATGTAATCGGCGATACGGCCTTCAATCGCCGCGAGTTCCGGCCGGCACAGTTTGGGGAATACTCCCAGAACCGCCAGACCCCGGGCGTCCCTGGCCTCCGCCAACAAGTCATACAGTGCCTGCAAATCGTCTCTTATGGCAGCTGGCGCGACTTCCAGCAGCTGGCGAATGGTGTCCGCATGACCAATAAACTCGTTGTGCCCATGGGCAATCGGCAACTGGCCATCCAGCAGTTGCTGCAAGCGCTCACAAAAACCTTCATTTTTCACTGGTCTGCCCCGTGGTAGGCGGTGCGGGGGAGGGTGCCTGATAGCCCTGATCGCCGCCGGTGAGTTTACTGTAGCCAAATGCCTCGAAAGCGAAACCCCAATGGGTATTCACGGTATCGACAACATCAGCGGGAAATTCAAAACGGTTTTTGGTGTAGCCCTGCAGGCCGTCGAGGTAAGTCCGCAGCCGCGGCGCCACCTCGTTGAATGGCCCCAGTTGCAGCTGGCTGTATATGGCCTGCATACACTCCAGCGGCCTTGCTTCGAGGTCCTCGAAACGGATTTCTACCAGATTCTCTGCTGGTATCAACTGCCGCTGCTCAAGATACTTGCCCAGCAATTTCTGGTACGCATCGACGATCCAGCGATCGATCGCGTCCCAGTCAATGGCCTGGAACGTCTGGCCCGGCAAGATAAGGCGATACATATTGCGCATCGACTGATAGACGCTGTAGGGGTTGCGCACGATATAAACGTATTTTGCCCCGGGGAACATCTCATTCAGCAGCGCCACCCGACCGGTATGGGCCGGGGTTTTCAATACCAGTCGCCGACCCTCCGCGAGCAGGGTCGCCTTGCGTAAAACCGCCATGTAGGCCTGTTGCCAGTGCTCCAGCTCCTTCTCATCCCGGCCCAGTTCGGTGACATAACGATCGTAAATATCCGGCAGGGCCCGGGGAAAGCTGGCGGAGTGGAACGCGGCGTGCTCTGAAATGGTCGCCAGTGCCAGCTCTTCTTCCTGCGGCGCATCGAGGCTGACAGCCACGTTATCCATGGGTCGCTTGTCGGGCATGCCGGCGGCGACCTTTCGTTTCAGCCAGCCTCTGCCGATCATCGCCACCGGATGGAGACTCGCCTGGTAATTAGTGACGAAACCGAACCGAGGGTCCTGCCAGAACAGGTAGTGCAGATGGGTGGTGCCGCTGCGCCCCATACCGAGCAGGAAAACCGGCGGCGCCGCCAGCGGCGTCTGTGACACTGTCTTGCCCCAGCGCAGTTCCTCGTAGCAACGAAACGGTTCCACCAGCGCGCTGAACAACAGGCGCTTCAGCGCGTAGGCGCGATACCCCCGCTCAACCGGCCAGCGACGGAGCAGCCTCAGCAGTGACGCCAGGCCGAGGAACTGGGACATCGCGGAGCGTGGTTCGGAGTCACTCATGGCTCAGTCGGGGAGATCGAAGTTCCAGGGCACGCCGTTTATATGCCCGCCACCGTCCGCGTGAATAGTATTCCCATTGATATAGCGCGCTCCATCCGATGCCAGAAACACCGCCAGTGGCCCGATGTCGCGTTCGCTATCGCCCAATCGTCCCATCGGATTCAGGTCGAGAATAGCCTGTGCATCATCGGGCGCTATCGCCGCATAGGTTTCCCAGGCGTCGGTCACCGCCGCCGGACAGATAATATTACAGGNCTTCCCGAAAGGTCGCCCGAAAGCTCTATTACGTTCAAGTCGACACCACAATTTATTGGTAAAAAATGGAGTCTATTCATGGAGTTACGTGGATCATGGGCTCAGTTAACCGGACAGCAGTGTGTCCGGTTAATTGTTGAACAAATTCAGTTGGTTAGAAAGGATGTCATCTTTCAGGATATGTTTGGTGGGTCTTCCCCAATCATGGTGGGTAATCATTGACGAACTCCAGCCGGATACAACTGTAGGCCGCCGAGGTGGAAGTAGATGGCATCGCGGAATCGTTGCTTGTTGCGGAACCCTCGCGCTCGCGTCTTTACCGTCTTGATTCGGCTGTTGATGCTCTCGGCATGACTGTTATCGGCATTCAGAACAACGGCGTTGATAATGCCCCACAGGTGCTTCTTCAGCGTAGCCGCCACTTTCTTCATCGGCGCCAGGCGACTGCGAGACATCCAGTTGATCAGGCGTTTCCAGCCCTTCATCGCCCACGTCCGGTGCTTGTAGTGCCACAGCTGCGCCGCAAAGTCTTTCATTGCCCAGGCACGAGCCGTTTTCAATGTGGAGTTACGCAGCGAGGTAAAGGCCCGTCGTTGGTGCCAGCTCATGTTGTCCGGACTCCGCAGCCACTGGTATTTGGTGCCTTTCAGCTGCCGATCACCGGCTTTGAGCAGCAGGCGGTGCTCATCGCGGCGCACCTGGTCAACGCCTTTGCCGAGATACTGCGCGACATGGAAGCGATCGAAGGCAATCTTGCGATCCGCATCCTCAATGGCCTCTCGTGTTGCCCTGATGTAGGCCGGCCACATGTCCATACAGACGACTTCAATACCGTCGAGCTGGTTCTCATCAAGCTGCTCGTAGAAGCTGCCGAGACTACTTGTCAGTCGGTCTTCGGCAACGTGCAGTACCGTGCCCGATTCCTGCTCGGTCACCACCGTGATGTAATCATGCCCTTTGCGATAGGCGGTCTCGTCAACGCTCAGTCGCTTCGGGGCCAGCGCCTCCC
>NZ_QRAN01000024.1 GCF_003457605.1 Seongchinamella sediminis | reverse complement strand
CCAGCGACACATAACTGAACAAGTCACCGCCTTCCTGGTAATCACCGCGCATTGTTTGGCCTCCAACCTGCGATTACGCTATTTTCCCTCATTTGAGGGAGTTTTTCAGCAACCTGTTAGGCTCGGTGCGGATACAAACCTATGAGGGTTTATAGGGTCAGCCTCTCCTGGGGTTGTGTGTACATCCGCCAGCCTTGAAGCGCCGTGCATCACCCATTCTCATTTCGCCACACCCGCACCTTGCGATGCGATGTTGCAATAGCAAGGTGCGGGGTACATTTGGCGAGTAATCGGGAAGCCGCCATTATCGGGGGATAACGATAATGATATTTCTTTATCGAAAAAAATCGTGTAGTGTGCAACGTGTGGCGAGATCAGCCCCTGTGATGTAAGAGGAGTTCAGATTTGGGTGACGCCGGTAATAAGAAAAAAAAGCTTACCGATCCCGGGTCGAGCGCTAAAGCCGTTAACCCGATCGGGCGCCGTCTGCGCGAATTGCGCAAAGAGCACGACTGGACGCTGGCCGAGGTTGCCGCGCGCACCGGCATCTCCGTCGGCACGCTATCGAAACTGGAGCACGGCAAGACAGACCTGAACTTCACTAGCGTCAATAAACTTGCCAATGGGCTCGGTCTACCGGTAACTGACCTGACTAATCCGGGGAGTCGCATGCAAGGCAGGCGCACCATCACCATTGGTGGGCAAGGTGCCCTCTTCGACACACCCGATGTGGCGTATGAGGTGTTGTGCAGTGAGGTGACCAATCACCAGCAGGGTTACCTGAAAGGCGTGGTGAAATCCCATGAATTTGACCCTGAACTACCCTGGCATCGTCACAAGGGGCAAGAATTTGTGTACGTGCTCAGTGGCCGCCTGGAATTGCATACAGAGCTTTACCAGCCGGTCCAACTCAAGGCCGGCGACAGTATCCTGTTTGATTCGTCGATGGGGCACCATTATGTATCGCTCGGGCGCAAGCACGCCGAGATTCTGATCAGCATGTCCCTGCAAGGTTATGAGAACGTGTCTGACACATTTCGCCCCAGACAGAGGCAGGTACGATGACTGAAAAACGACGCGTAGGAAAAGAGATCGCATTGCCCGATGGCAGTATCGCCCCACTTTCGGCTGCCTACGCCGCTGCGGGATTTTTATTCACTTCCGGGCAACTCGCTTTTGATGAGGCGGGTAAATTGCACACGGGCGATATCGCCGATCAGACGCGTTTGTGCCTCGAGAATATTCGTCGACTGCTGAAGGGTGAGGGTCTGTCCCTGCAGGATGTGGTGAAGGTCACTATCTGGCTTACTGATCCTGCGGATTTCAGCGGATTCAATGCGACCTACAGTGAGTTTTTTGGCGAGCACCGCCCCGCGCGTTCGACGGTGCGGTCTGATCTTATGCTTCCGGGCGCAAAAGTCGAGATAGAGGCCATCGCGGCCTACTGAGGTATAGGCACTCCCCCTTTGGATTCCAGGCCAAGGAAATTCCCAGGCCAGAATATTTTTCGAATAAAGTTTTCGAATACGAAAAAATGTGCTATGTTCTGCAAATAGCAGGTTGCGATGCGGACATTCAGGCGCTGTGGAAACCTTTGACATAATAATAGTGGGCGCGGGAATGGCCGGCGCTTCCATCGCTGGGGAGCTCAGTGGCCAGGCACGCGTACTGCTGCTGGAGCGCGAGGAGCAGCCGGGTTACCACTCCACCGGCCGCTCGGCCGCAGCTTTTATACCGTCCTACGGCCATGATAACCCTAGTCTTTCTTTACTGACTAAATGCAGTCTCGATTTCCTGCTCGACCCATCTGAGATTTTTCGGACGAAGACCCTGTTGCACCGCAGGGGTCTGCTGGTGCTTTGCGCACCTGGCGAAGAAGCCGCCATGGACCAGGAGTGGTCCTCATTGCAGCAAAGTATTCCCACAATCTTTCGTGCGGATACGGACTTCATCAGGCGCCAGTTGCCTATCGTGAATGATGACTATGCGGCGACCGGCTGGTACGAACCCGATGTGTTCGATATGGATGTGCACGCGCTGCATGAAGGTTACCTGCGAGCCCTGCGTGAGCGGGGCGGCAGGCTGTTGAGTAACGTTGCTATATCCGGACTTGAACGCAGGGGCGCTGCCTGGTGTGTCGAGACCCCCGACGCAAGCTACTCGGCGCCGTTGCTGGTCAATGCAGCGGGCGCGTGGGCCGATGAAGTGGCGGCATTGGCAGGCGTTGATGGTATTGGCCTGACCCCACTTCGCCGCACCGCCGTGCTGCTGGATCCGCCTGCCGGGTGCGATGTGTCGGGCTGGCCGCTGGTCATGGCGAGTGACGGTTCGTTCTACCTGAAGCCGGATGCGGGGCTGATCCTCGCCTCACCCGCCGATGAACATCCCTCGCGGGCCTGCGATGCGCAACCCGAGGAACTGGATATCGCCTATGCCGTGCACTACGCCCAACAAGCACTGCAACTCGAGGTGCGGCAGGTCAAACACAGCTGGGCCGGCCTGCGCAATTTCGTCGCCGACCGCACACCGGTGATCGGCTTTGCACCTGATTCCGAGGGGTTTTTCTGGCTGGCGGGGCAGGGCGGCCACGGTATACAGACAGCACCCGCCGCGGCGAGGCTGGCGGCCTCTCTACTGCTGGGCAGCGGCTTGCCGGTCGACCTCGAACAGGTGGGCTTTGACCCCGCCTGGGTATCTCCGCGGCGACTCGAAGGGCTTGAAACCGTAACCAAAAAATCTCACCCCCAAACCAATTTTGCACAATAAAACCACTCTGAGGAACAGCACCATGCGTAAGACAATCCTGGCTTTGAATATCGGTGCCCTCGCGGCACTTGCCGTAACCACCACCCAGGCACAGGCCCAGGGAGGAAAAACTTCGACTTTCGCACTGGAGGAAGTGATAGTCACGGCCCAGAAACGTAGCGAAAGCAGTCAGGATGTGCCTATCAGCATCCAGGCCTTCAGCGCCGACGGTATGGAGAAGCTGGGCGCTACCGAATTGTTTGACCTGGCCAAGAGCGCACCGTCTCTGAGTACTGGTGGGATTCCGGGCAGTAATCAGACCAGCGGCATCCGCGGCGTCGTTGATTTTTCTCGCAATATTGGTATCGATGCGCGCATGGGTGTGTATATTGACGGCGTCTATCAGGGGCGTTCGTCATCGGCAAACCAGCCGTTGCTGGGCCTGGAGAGCGTGGAGATTCTGCGCGGTCCACAGGGCACGCTATTTGGGAAGAATACGGTGTCCGGCGCGATAAACCTGAATACGAAAAAGGCCTCCGACGAGCTCACGGGAGAGGTGAAGGCCGGCATTGGCAACGAAGGCTACTGGACAGTGTCGGGGTTAGTGAGTGGCCCGTTGGCCGACACCGTATTTGGTTCTATCGCGTATTCGAAACAGGAACGCGATGGATGGTTCGATAATATCGCGCTCAACAAGGACGTAGGTGACTGGTCACAGGAAGGCGCACGCGGCCAGCTTCGCGCTCTGCCGAGTGAGCAGCTGGAAATTATCCTGGCCGGAGATTGGGGCAAGTCGGATAGCGACATGCCGGTTTATACGCTGGAATCTTTTCCAGCTTACACTACCGCCAAAGATGAAGAGAATGACACGGTGGAGTTCTGGGGCACAGCCCTGACGCTCAATTACAACACCGAAAGCGATTACACACTATCGTCCATCTCAGCCTATCGGGAGAATGAATACACGCTGGTAGGAGACGAGGACTTTACACCGGCGTTCGATGCATTCCAGACCACCTTTGACGAGGATGGTGACCAGTTTTCCCAGGAATTCCGCATCGTTTCGCCGAAGTATGACGCCTTTGATTGGGTTGCGGGTCTCTATTACTTCGAGAGTAGTACTTCCACGGGTCGTAATCTGTTGCTCGGCGCGCCACTGCTGCCCGTGCCGCAACTCGGTGGAGTTATTGCGATTCCCAGCCAGAACGATGTCACCAGCTATGCCGCATATATCCATGGCAACTACCGCCTGACAGAGAAGTTGGAGCTGACAGCCGGATTGCGCTTTACCGACGAGGAAAAGGACTTTGATTTCGAACAGGTGAATACCCCGGAAGACCCCGCCGGTGCAGCGTTCATCTTTGAGAATTTACTGGGCTTCGACCCCGCTACCGCGGCGTTTCTAGGTTCCCAGGCGCCGGGTTCGGCGCTGGCCGCTCTTAATCTTACCTATAAGGACACCTACAGTGACAGCTTCTGGTCGCCGACGCTGGGTATTAACTATATGGTGAACGATGATGTAATGTACTACGCGAAGTACTCTCGTGGTAACCAGAGCGGTGGATTCAACGGTGACTTCAACCCCTACCTGCCGGCCATCCAGTTTGACTCAGAGTACGTTGATGCCTACGAAATAGGTATCAAGTCGACACTGGCTGATGGTGCTGTGCGCTTCAACGCGGATGTGTTTTATCAGGAATATTCTGATTTCCAGCTGTTCCAGCGTGTCCCGGTTGGAAACACCTCGGTGCAGATTGTCTCCAATGCCGGTGAGGCGACCAGCCAGGGAGTGGAGGTGGAAACCGTCTGGCTGCCTACTGATACTTTGCAGCTCACCTTGAATGCCACCTACCTGGATGCCACCTATGACAAGTTCGACAATCCCATATCGGCAATCGACCCTACCCAGCCCGAGAATTACAACGGCAATGATCTGAGTTATGCGCCGGAATGGAAGCTATACGCCGGCGTACAATATATTCAGCCCATAGGTGACGCAGGTGAGCTGACCTTCAATGTTGACTATACCTATCAGGATGATAGCTACAGTGGTCCAGAAAACGATAAGACCCAGCTGATTCCCGATTATGATCTTTGGAATGCACGCGTTACCTATAATCCGCCAAGTGATCGCTGGCAGGTGGCAGCCTGGATTCGCAACATCGGCGACGATGAATACATCATCAATCACAGTGTGGCCAGTCTCACGTCAGTCGAACGTGTCATCTGGGGTATGCCGCGGCTCTACGGGCTCGAATTCAAGTACTACCTGGGGCAATAGGCATTACTCCCTATCGGTGCTGGTATCGTGATGTGAATAAACACCGGGCGTCTGCGAGGCGCAGCTCTTTCCGCTGCGCCGAACATCGCTCGGTCCAAAAGATAAAGCGGGGGGAGGCTTCCCAGTGAACCGCTGCATGCAGGTCTATATTGTTCCCGCCGCGGTATTTGTTTCTGTGGTTATGGGCGGCGGCTACGGTACCGGTCGCGAGGTGGTGGAATTCTTCACCCGCTACGGCCTGTTGGGGGGACTGCTGGGTATAGGCGTTGCCTCCTGTGTGTTTGCCCTGGTATTGGCCTGCACTTACGAGTTCGCGCGAGTGTTCCAGGTTTACGACTACCGAACGTTTTTTGGCAAACTCATCGGTCCATTCTGGATCTGCTTCGAGATTCTTTACCTGCTGTTGTTCCTGCTGGTGCTGGGTGTGGTTGGTTCGGCTGCGGGCAATATTCTCGAGGAGGAGTTTGGAATTTCCAGCCTTGTGGGCATGGCTGGGGTGCTGGTGCTGGTGATTGCGCTGGTGTACTTCGGCCGCGAGGCAGTGGAAAAAGTACTCACCCTGTGGTCTATCGGCATGTACCTGGTGTTTGTGGCCTATTTTATTCAGGTGATGGACCATGGTGATGTAGATGTTCTACATGCTGTAGAAAATGGTGCGGTGGAGGTGGGTTGGCTACAGGGCGGCGTCCTCTATGCCATGTACAACCTTGCCATAGCACCTGTTCTGCTGTTCTCTACCCGGGCAATACGTTCGCGGGCGGAAGCTATACTGGCTGGCCTGGTCACCGGCCTGGCGGTGATGATCCCTGCGATCCTGTTTCACGTCAGCTATGCAGTAGGGTATCCCGCTGTCCTGGATGAACCCGTACCCAACTACTGGATGATGTCCCAGTACACCACGCCCCTGTTGCTGGGTATTTTCCTGGTCGCTTTGCTCGGCACCCTGGTAGAAACCGGTGCGGGGCTGGTGCAGGGATTTATAGAGCGTATTGAGGCGGTGCTGAAGCCCGGCGAGGACGAAGCGCTGGGACATCCGGCCAGGGCCGGTATAGCAATAGTGACGCTAGGCCTGGGTGGACTGTTGGGCTCACTGGGAATCGTCTCCCTGGTGGCCAAAGGGTATTCCGCATTATCTGTAGGCTTTGCGCTGGTCTATATCATTCCCATTTGTACCCTGGGTCTCGTGAAAATAATGAAATCGTCAGAAATGGGCTGAAAAATGCTCCAATTTTTATGTCGTAAGTCGATTAGTGGCGACATCGATGTGAATCTTGCCATGCGCCATCTGGCCAGCCACGAATGGGGGCGGGCGCGAGTGATCCTCGAAAGAGCATTGGCCAAGGGGCGGCTGTCAGAGCCTGAGCAAGCCCGTATTCTTTTGCAGGAAGCCCGGGATCGACTGGGCGTCAGGGGTGCATAAAAGTTGTGATCGAGACAAGTTCACTGAGAATCCGCCGCCAGCTTACAGGTTCGATGTCGCAAACTGCTACACGAGGGAACTCCCAATGAACAGAAACGTTATACCCGGACTGCTTGGCATAGCCTTCTGCACGGTGCTGGCTGCTGCAAACGTCCTTGGCCAACCGCAGCCGACCACGAATGATGCAATATCCGGCAAGGTGGCCGCTGCCCTTGAAGCCGTTACCGCCGGGCTGGTCGGTGTTGTGGGCGTGGCCGCGCAGGATATGGCCGGTGGCACACAGGTCTTCCTCAATGGTGATCAGCCCTTCCCGATGGCCAGTACCTACAAGATTCCGATAGCCGTTGCCCTGCTCAGCAAAGTCGATGCCGGCGAACTGAGCCTCACCGACATGATCGAGATCGATGATGGCGAGTGGGTGTATTCCCAGGTGATCGCGGCGAATTTTATCTACCAGGGGGTGGCGCTGTCAGTCGCCAACCTGCTGGAGGTTATGATTACCCACAGTGACAATACCGCCACCGATGTCTGCCTGCGATTGGCGGGCGGTCCTGCGGCGGTCAACCGCCGCCTGGCACAACTGGGCATCGAAGGTATGCGGGTCGACCGCTCCACCGGTGACCTGTTGCGTGATTTCTACGGCGTCGAGCCGGGACGGGAAAATCTCGCCGAGGTCGCGCGCATTGCAAGTGCTGATCCGGCCAGGGTCATCGCAGCAGACCCACGGTTCGAGGCGGATCCCCTGGATAAGTCGACCCCGAGTGCGATGTTGAACCTGTTGATCAGTCTTTACAACGGCAGTGCTCTCAGTGAGAAAAGCACCGAGTTTTTGCTGGGTACCATGGCTCGAACCGTAACCATGCCCGACCGCCTTGGCGGCTTGCTTCCAAGGAATACGCCCGTGGCCCACAAGACAGGAACGGTGGGTGGCGTGGCCAACGATGCGGGCTACATCACGCTGCCCGACGGACGCCGGTTCGCTATCGTGGTTTTCACCCGCGGCAGCGACACACCACCGGCCGATCGTGAGCGTGCTGTCGCCGAGGTGGCGCGAACACTCTATGATTATTTTTTGATCCACCCAGCCAGCAACTAGATGGCCGGGCTGGGAAATATCCGGCCCGGCAAAAGTCCTGTCGACAACGCGTGGGGAAATCCATGCGGTGGCAACCTGGTTGGAAAGGAAATTTGAACTGCCCTTAACTCAACACCGCAATTTTCTGGCGCTCTACGAGTTCAAGATCAATCTCATATCCGAGCCCCGGTTTGCCGGGTGCGTGGGCGAAGCCATCAGAATCAATCTGGATTTCTTCGACCAACCCATGCCACCAGGCTTCATGGGGTAATAGCACCTCCATAAAGCTGGTGTTCGGAATCGCCATCTGGATATGGAGATTGGCTACATCATTCATTGAATTGCCTCCATGATGGATTTCAAGCTTCATGGCGAACGCTTCCGCGAGATGTGCAATCTTGAGCATTGAGGTAATGCCGCCTTTGATCATCACGTCGCCACGCAACATATCGGTAGCTTTGTTCATGATCCAGGGCGCATAGTCATCCAGCCATCCGGCCGGAAATTCGGTGGCCATCACGGGTATATCCATACTTTCCCTGAGCTTTGCATAGTTGTAGATATCAGTAACGGGTAGAGGATCCTCATACCACAGGAAAGCCAGTTCCTCTATCGCGCGACCCACCTTCACTGCCTCGCCAAGGTCATAGGCCGAACGAGAATCCAGCATCAGGTTAAAGTCGTCACCCACCGCTTTACGGACGGCCTGGCAGGCGGCGATATCCTCGCGCCAGTTTTGTTTGGGGTGCAGTTTATAACCGTGCAAACCAGCGTCCTGTACTGCAAGCGCCTGTTCGACATATCCGTCAACAGAATCGTGCTGCTCTGAACTGGCATAGACCGGGATCTTGTGGCGGAATGTGCCGATCATGGCATGTACAGGCAATCCGCTGATTTTGCCCGCGAGATCCCATAAGGCGACGTCGACAGCACAGACCGCCAGCGTGCTGACCTGTGCCCGCATGCGGGACATGCTCTGGAACAGGCGCTCGCGATCCAGTGGGTTCTGGCCCATAAGCATAGGTTTCAGGAAACGGATGATATACGGTGCTTCGAGGCTGGCAGGGTGAACGCACAAACCTAATAATGCATGGCCCTCGATGCCTTCATCTGTTGTTATCCGCACCAAACCCAGGTCACTGGTGCCTGCCACGCTCTTAACTGCGTGATCATAGCTTTTAAGCGGGATATTCTCCCATTTAAACAGCGTTACCGTGAGATCCGTAATCTTCATATCAATTTTCCTGAGATGTTTCGATACTATTGATCCAAACCCAGGCGAGCTAACACTTCCTCGGTGTGTTCACCGAGCAAGGGTACTGAGCTATGCTCCCGCTTTGGTGTGCGGGAAAAAGCCAATGGACTATCGACTACCCGCAGGCTCTTTTGCCCTTTAACGGGAACGTCAGTCAGGGCGTTTATTTCCTTGATCTGTGGTTGCGACATGGCATCTGCAATACTCATAATCGGTGCACACAACAAGTCCTTGGCTTGCAAACGGGACAATAGTTCATCAGTGCTGAGGTGTTTACATGCCGCCGCCAATATCGGTTCGACGGTGCTCTTGTGTTTGGCGAGTTCAAGTACCGAGGCGGCTTCAATTCCCAGCTTTTTGCTCATATCCTCGACGCCCAGCGCCTCACACATCAGACCCAATGGATTTTCCTTGAAAAAGCCCAGGGCAAGCACCCAACCGTCGGTTGTCGAAAAGATAAAGTTCAGGCCTGTTTCAAGCCAGTTGATCGACCTGCCGGTATTCAATACGGAGGCGACTTCAATCCCCTGTATCGCAGCCGCCGTTCCCAGCAATGAGGTGGTGACCTTCTGGCCCTTGCCCGACTTTTCACGCTCCATCAGGGCCAGAAGAATTCCCTGCGCAAGAACCATGCCGGAACCAAAATCGATGGCCGGGGCATTGACGATAACGGGCGCTTTGTCACCTGAGTTATTGGCGCAATAGCCACTCAGCGCCTGAATGACCATCTCCTGACCGCCAAACGAGGCCAGCGGACCGGTTTCGCCATAGCCAGTGGCTACGGCGTAAATCAATTTGGGGCTAATTTTGGCAAGAGCTTCGTAACCAAAGCCCAGGCGCTCCATCACACCGGGGCGGTAGTTGTGCAGAAATACATCACTTTCCTTGACGAGGGCCATTAACACCTCTTTGCCCTTGTCCGTTGTGATATCAATACAAACCGACTTTTTATTGCGGTTAGCTGCGGCAAAATGGCTGCTCAAGGAATTATTCATCAGTGCATGAATGTCTGTGTTGCGCAGAATATCGCCACCCTGCGTTTTTTCCACTTTGATGACTTCCGCACCGTAATCGGCAAGCACCTGACCCGCCAATGGCCCCTGGAAAACTTCACTTAATTCAAGAACCTTTAAGTCACTTAGAATACCCATAGATCAGCCCACCTGCGCTTTGTTAATCTGGTCGGCAACGATTTGCCTCATGATCTGATTACTGCCGTCATAAATCTGAGTGATTTTGGCGTCACGGAACATTCGCTCGATGGCATATTCTTTCAGGTAGCCATAACCCCCATGCAATTGAACCGCATCGTTTGCCACATCCATAGCCGCGTCCGTGCAGGCAATTTTTGCCATGGAACTGAAAGCCTCAACGCCCGGTTGTCCGTCAATCAGCATGTTAACTGCCTTATAAAGCAGTGCACGGCTGGACTCCACCTTGACCGCCATGTCAGCGATCATGCCCTTAACCATCTGAAACTGTGCAATCGGCTGACCCATTTGCACGCGCTCGTTGGTGTACTGAACTGCCTCGTCCAGGGCTCCCTGAGCAATGCCCAGTCCCAGAGCTGAAATACTCAAGCGGGACGTGAGAAGATAGTCCTTGAAGTAAGAAAGCCCCTTGTCCGGTTCACCAATACATCGATCATCCGCCACAAAACAGTCATCAAGAATCACATCACATGTCGGACTCCCGCGCTGTCCCATTTTGTCTTCCTTGGCACCGAAAGATATCCCCTTGTCATCTTTACCTACCACGAAGACACCGAAAGAGCGGTCATCACTGCTGCCGGTTCGCGCCAGCACCAGATACCAGTCAGCCCAACCACCATTGGTAATAAAACGCTTATTACCATTGATTACCCAGCCGCCATCTACTTTTTTTGCGGTGGCTTTTATAGCCATCAAATCAGAACCCGCTTGGGGCTCAGTCATACACCAGCCCGTTTTTTTCTCGCCACTGGCAACACCGGGCACCAGCTCTTTTAACTGATCATTTCCATTCTCCACGATAATACTGAATAGCCAACTGCTTGCGATCGTTAGGGAGGTGGACGCGCATACACGAGCCAACTCTTCGCTGGCAATAACCTGTAGCATCAGATCGCCATCACTGCCGCCAAACTCTTCAGGGAACGGAATGCCCTGCAAACCCAAAGCCCTTGCAGCCTCAAAGGCCTCCTCTGGCGCAAGGGAATCGCGATCAATCATAGCGGCATGTGGCTTGACTTTTTCCTCGGCGAAACGTCTTACGGTACTGCGAAACTCTTCGTAAATTTCATTCATGTCATTGCGCATAAAAATCACTTTTTCTCAACAAATAGACTGTATATAAATCAGGCGCGGTCGGCCTTAATCACCGGGGTCACTCAGTCAGATAAGGTTTCAAGGCCTTTGCAGCCAGCAGGAAAAAACCCTGGCCGTACATCGCCCAGTCATAAACTACATTCGGCCCGCCTGGCGGTACGGTCACGCCCGGAATCTTGCCAGATGGCTCAACGGATCCCGCCACTACGCCGAAGGCCCTAAGGGCATTTTCAATCAATGCCTTGTCAACCAGATCCATATCCAGTTCAAGCGCGCGGGGAATCGCAAATGCAAACATCAGGGTCCCGGACGCCTCGAAATTGGATCTCGGG
Source organism: Seongchinamella sediminis (assembly GCF_003457605.1). GTDB lineage: Bacteria > Pseudomonadota > Gammaproteobacteria > Pseudomonadales > Halieaceae > Halioglobus > Halioglobus sediminis. Next base: position 39,282 of record NZ_QRAN01000024.1, on the reverse strand, counting down.
TCGTCCAGGGTATTGCGCAGGTAACCATTGCGATCCTGGTGTTTGCTCATAGCAGTAAGCAGGCGCCTTACAACGTCCTTGAAAAGACCTGCTTTCGGATGCGATGGCAGCAACTCCAGTAAATGAATACCGGCCAGAAGCAACCAACCACAACCCCGGGACCAGAAGGTAGACTGGGGGTAGCAATTGGGCACTTCACACCACATATGGCGCGCCAGACCCGCTTTTTCGTCAAGCAGGTGCGCTACATGCACCTCAAATTGAAGGACGGCCTCTTCAATATATTTATCTTCACCTGTTATCTGGCCGAACCGGACCAGGAAGGGGCAGGTCAGGTAAGTAAAGTCCACCCATAGCTCACGGGCTTCGTAACGCGGGCAGATGCCCCCATCGCTGGTCCGTGGCGAATTGACGAGCGCTTGAATTTGACGCTCAGCGGCATCCAGATATTCTTGTTTCCTGGAGTTTTCGTAAACCTGCAGTAGTGGCATACCCAGCGCGGAGGACAGGGAACCGGTGGGCGTGTAATCAATGCCGGCTTGAGCTGCCTTAAACGCATCGCCGTAACATAAGTTCCCCGACGAGTTCTGCGTCGCGACTGCACGATCCAGCCATCGCTGCACTACTTCTAAGGCATGATCGTCGCCCCAGGCCAGCAACCCGGACATGGCAATTGCCTTTTCCCAGGAATCTCGTTCAGCACTGTTTGCCAGGGTAAAGGCTGTTACCTGCTTCACCAATTGTTCCATTTCCTGAACTTTCATCGTGCAAAACTCCGTGGGACAATAAAAAACTATCCGGATAGTATTCTTGCAGGGGTGGCTTGTCAATACTTCGTTGGCTGAGTTGGCTGAGTTGGCTGAGTTGGCTGAGTTGGCTGAGGGCTACTCGATGACCTGCCGGTCTGACGATGCAGAGGCAGGCTGGTAGGGCATCAAAAAGCGGGCAGCAGGGCCCGCGGGAGACGCGATCGCTGCAGGTGAACTTTCAACGAAAAATGACGGGGTGAAGCAACGCATCCCTGAGTGATCTGATCAGCTGGCGGCCTACCTCGGGGTCCCGGCCTGAGCGGTACCAGAGCAGCATATTGCCGTCTCGAATGGCGATAAGGGAGGTAACAGTGTTTTCAATATTGATACCCGATGAGAGTTCCCCATTTCTCACACCCTCAGAGATAATCTCTGTCAACAGGCGCGTTAACTTTTCGTAGCTACCTTCAATTTTTCGATGTATATCTGCATCCAGGTGGGTGAAGCCAATGGACATCATAATCATTGCGCCGATATCGTCCGGGTGTTTCGCTCCCCAATCGGCTTGAAAGTTAACGAACCGGATCAGCAGGTCTTTCGCGGATCCATCCGCCACCGATAGTTCCTGTGCGAGCAAATCAATGGAGCGGAACTCAATATCATGCAGAATTTCGAGGATCAGGCGTTTTTTGCTTTTGAAGTAGTAGTAAACCGCCCCCTTGGTAAACCCCGCCGTATTCGCAATTTCTTCAAGACTGGTGTTTGAGTAGCCTTTCGTAGCAATCAGGTGCAGGGCAGCGGCTTTTATTTTACTGGTGCTTTGTTCACGGTTTTTCTTGGGCTTCATTGTTGCTTTTTCACTCCTGATGAGGGCGTATGGTCGCAAATGCGAGATGTCCAATGCAACCACCACCTGCGCGCCTGCGCTCACTTGCCCCTGATTGCCACCTGACGTTACGGGCGAAGAGGGCGAAGTCCCGGCAAACACAATTTCCATCGTGAAATATAAGAGCCGCCTCGACCTTCCCGTAAATAGAGGAGGCATTGACTCCGCAAAAACAAAAAGATACTATCCGGATAGTATACTAATTTTGGAGGCCTGCACAGGCGTGTCCAGACAAGCCGTTTAACAGCCATACCGCATATGCAGCGATTGAGAAGGAATGATGGAAAAGGAAAACACTAAAACTGGCCCCCTCGCGGGTATCAAGGTGTTGGATTTGACCGGCAATGCGCCCGGGCCCTACTGCACCATGCTATTGGCTGATATGGGGGCAGAAGTGATTGTCGTTGGAGGCGGCAGGGCAGGGGGGCCCGTCAGCACCTTTTCGCCGGGGAAGCGTTTTGTCACCCTGGATCTGAAGTCGCCTGCCGGCACCAGGATATTAAAAGAAATGATCAAAACAACGGATATCCTTATTGAGGGCTATCGGCCGGGCGTGATGAAACGCCTGGGACTCGACTATGAAACGGTCAGCGAGGTGAACACCAGGCTGATCTACTGCTCACTGACCGGGTACGGGCAGACCGGCCCTATGGCCTCTGAAGCGGGACACGATATTAACTATATCGCCCTGAGTGGGGTGCTGGGTTCCCTGGGGCCTATCGGCCAACCGCCTTTACCGCCGCTCAATCTTGTTGCCGATTTTGCGGGCGGCAGTTTGTTTGCCCTGAGCGGCATCTTGTCAGCACTCTATGAGCGCGAAAAATCCGGTCAGGGCCAGTATATCGATGCCGCCATGATAGACGGTTGCCTATCGATGATGGCAATGCATTTTCCAATCTGGGAAACGCCGTTTATGGCCGGGCGTGGTAAAAATTTCACTGGTGGCCACTTTCCGTTCTATCGCTGCTACCAGTGTTCTGATGGTCAATATATGTCGGTGGGCGCGATAGAACCGCAGTTTTATGCCTCTTTGTGTGCGAAGCTGGGTCTTGCTGATGTGCCTGAACAAATGAATACCGCATTGTGGGATTCTACGGCAAAGCAATTTGAAGCCGCATTTAAAACCAGAACGCGTAGCGAATGGGAGCAGATCTTTGACGGCTCTGACGCTTGCGTGGCGCCTGTGTTAACGCCTGACGAAGTATGGGCACATCCCCAGGTCCAGGCTCGTTGCCAGTCCGTCCAGGATCGATCTGTGCCACCTGCGCCTGCTTTGAGCCGATCTCCCATGAACCGGGGCGAGGTGGATGAAAGCAACCAGACCTACGCCTTGTTGCATGAACTGGGTTTTATGGATGAAGAAATCGCGGCCGCCATGCCGAAGAACTCAGCTGAGATAGAAATGGTTCAGGCATGGCCCCAAAAAGTTTAGGTCTCCGACTTTTCCGGATCGGTCAAAACTGGGTCTGGAAGACGATTTACACCAGCTTGAACCGGGTACGCGTCACATATGGATTTAGCTGAAGCTCAGCTTGATATCGACCAAGCCATTGTCGAAGCGGGCGATGATGTGGTCGCCAGCCTCAGCCGGCTTTGCGTTGTGCGTTGCTCCCGAAGGTATAACGTGGCCCAGCTCCAATACCGCTCCGGTTTCGCTGAGCTTGTTTGCCCACCAGGCCACGGCAGGGACAGGATCGCCAAATTCAACTGAGCTACAAGACTTGTCTATTTCATGATCAAACTACAGGGCGTTTCCCTTTTAGAGAGGATATCAGCAGATGAATAAGTATTCGCGTCAGCAGCGCATAGACATGACACTTGATGATCGCCTTCATCAGGCAGAAGGCTGGGTTTATATGACCGGCATGCAGGCGCTGGTGCGCTTGCCGATCCAGCAGCGCATGCGCGATGAAGCGGCCGGCTTGAATACGGGTGGTTATATCTCTGGCTATCGCGGCTCGCCCGTGGGTACCTACGATATGTCGCTGCAGCAATCGGAGAAAGAACTAAAAGCCCACAACATCTATTTTCAGCCCGGTTTGAACGAGGACCTGGCGGCCACGGCCACATGGGGCTCGCAGATGGTGGGGTTGTTTCCAGGCGCGAAAGTTGATGGTGTCTTCTCGATCTGGTACGGGAAAGCGCCAGGCCTGGATCGCTCAATGGACGCTATTCGTCATGCCAACCTTGCAGGCACCAACGCCAAGGGCGGGACCTTGCTTCTGGTGGGTGACGATCATGGCGCCAAGTCATCCACCGTGGCGTGTTATTCCGATTTGAATTTTGCATCCCTGGGACTGCCTTTTCTGGCCCCGGCCAATGTGCAGGATGTTTTTGATTACGGTCTTCATGGCATAGCGATGAGCCGTTATGCCTCCACCCTTGTGGGTATGAAACTGGTTACCGACGTGGTCGAGGGTGGCGGTTCAGTCTATGTGTCGCCGGATAGCCCTAAGATCATCACGCCAGAAGACACGGGTCCCGATACCACGATCAAAACGTTTACCCCTTTTTTGGAGCAGGAGCGTCTTTTGTGGGACGTAAAGCTAAAAAAGGTGCTGACCTATGCGCGCGCCAATGGGATAAATCGTCGGGAGGGCGCCCCTGAGGCCCGAATTGGCATCATGGCCGCCGGCAAAGCCTGGCAGGACATGAGCCAGGCCCTTTCGGGCCTGGGTTATGCTGACGGAAAACTGCGGGATACACCCATAAGCCTGTTAAAAATAGGCATGGTTTGGCCACTGGATTACGATATCGTTCGCGAATTTTCCAAAGACCTGCACACCCTTTTGATCGTAGAGGAGAAACGCCCCCTACTTGAAGACCAGGTACGTGCCATTCTCTACGGTTCAGATATTTGCCCCAACATCGTGGGTAAAAACTTCAAACCTCACGCCGGCGCTGTTTGCGGGGGTGACTGCGCGTTCCCAACCTATGGGGAAATCAACCCGAATCTGGTTACCCAGGTTCTGGTGCGAGTGCTGAATGATGTTGATCCAGATTGCGGCATTTCGCTTCCCGACTATCTGCAAAGCCAGACTGTCCTGCCAGGCGGTGTCGAACGACCACCCTCATTTTGCGCCGGCTGTCCGCACGGTCGCTCAACACAAGTCCTGGAAGGAAGTCGCGCTCTGGCTGGCATTGGCTGCCATTCCCTGGCTATTTTACGTGACGCAACGAAAACCAATTCGATGAGTCATATGGGCGCTGAAGGTATGATGTGGGCGGGGCAATTCCCGTTTACTGATGAGAAACATGTCTTTGCTAATATGGGTGATGGAACGTACTTCCATTCCGGCTATCTTGCCATCCGCGCCGCCGTGGCATCAAAGGCGAATATAACCTACAAAATTCTTCATAACGGTTTTGTCTCCATGACAGGGGGGCAGCAACACGATGGTGATATTTCGCCGGAGAAGATCATCAGGCAGCTGACAGGTGAGGGTGTCGCGCGTATTGCGTTGGTATCGGATGAACCTGAGAAATTTGACGCTCGCGCGCTCGGTGTTCAGGTCTATCACCGTACGGCTATGGAAGCGGTTCAGGCGGAATTTCGTGAGTTAAGCGGGGTAACGGTCATTATTTATGATCAGCCCTGTGCGACAGAGCGCCGCCGTTTGCGTAAACGCGGCAAATGGCAAGACCCCGATAAGCGCGTTTTCATTAATCCTGAAGTCTGCGAAGGCTGTGGTGACTGCTCCACGGTTTCAGGCTGCATGGCGATTGAGCCGTTGGAAACCGAGTTAGGTCGCAAGCGTAAAATTAACCAGTCCTCATGTAACAAGGATTTTTCCTGCCTTGAGGGTTTCTGCCCTTCACTAGTCAGTGTCTCGGGTGCGCAGCCAAAAAAAGCGCAGGCCGCCGAAGTGCAGATAGATGCCAGTCACCTGCCTGCGCCTGAGTACACCTTTGATGGTACCTGGTCGATACTCGTGTCAGGTATTGGTGGCGCGGGGGTGGTGACGATAGGTCAGACGCTGGCTGTCGCAGCACATGCCGATGGCTATTTCTCAACCAGCCTTGATATTACCGGTTTGGCCCAGAAATATGGGGCTGTTCATTCCCATGTCAAGATAGCGGAAAACCCTGAACAGATGAGAGCGACCCGCATCGCTGTGGGCGAAGCCAACGCAATGATAGGCAGTGACCTCGTTGTCGCCGCTGGTGACGAAGCGCTTTCAAAAGTTGTCAGTGGCAAATCCGTTGCGGTTGTCGATACAACAGTGGTGCCTACCGCCGAGTTCTCCATGAATCCGGATTGGAAGGTAGATAGTGAAGCGCAGATAGGGCGTTTGAACCAGGTATTGGGGGACAACCTTCGAACTTTGGATGCGCAGACGCTGGCAGACCGGGTAATGGGAGATCGTGTTTTCGCCAATATGTTGCTGATGGGTGCTTCCTGGCAGCAGGGAGGGATTCCCCTGTCTCTGGAAGCAATTCATCGTGCCATCGAGCTGAACGGGGTGGCCGTTGCCAGGAACAAGCAGGCCTTCGATCTTGGGCGACTGGCCTATGCAGATGCGCCCGCCGCTCGCCGTCTGGCGGGCGAGGAAGTGCCGGTTGTAGTGCAGATGCATCGCGAGCCGTCAGTGGACGATATCGTCGCACACCGGGTCGCTGAATTGACCGATTACAAGGACGCAAACCTTGCCAAACGCTACTCCGACACGGTGCAACGGGTCCGCAGCGCAGGACTGAATGAGGCTGCAGTCAAGGCCGTAGCGCGTGGCTATTACAAGCTGCTGGCTGACAAGGACGAATGGGAGGTGGCCAGACTCTATACGAAGCCGTCGTTCCGCAAAGCTCTGGCGGATACCTTCGACGGCGACATAAAACTAACCTTCCACTTCGGTGCATGGCCCTATGGTGGGCTGGACAAAGAAACCGGCAAGTTCACCAAGGGGGAAGTATCGAGCAGCAGGGCAATGTTCTTCTTCGGGATGATGAACCGGTTCCGGTTTCTGCGCGGTTCAATCCTGGATCCATTTCGCTATTCAGAGGAGCGTAAGCTCGCCGCCAAACTGCTTGCGGATTATGAGTCGGATATTGCGTTCGCCCTTTCGAATAACTCGGCTGAATCGGCTGAAAAAATCGCTGCGCTATTGAATCTGCCAGAGCATATTCGAGGTTACGGCCATGTTCGTGAGCGTCATGCTGATACTGTGAGCAAAAGCCGTGACGAACTGCGAGCCGCCATCCTCGCTCGTGAGGTGAAAGCCGCCTGATTTGAAGTCATACCGGGCAGATAGTCCTTAATTTAGCTGTGGTAGATACAAGCGGCAAAGGCCGCCAAATAGCCAAGGAGAATAGAATGAAAATCACAGATTTAAAAACATGGGCTGTAGCGACTCCTCCACCGCATAAAGGCGGTGCCTATTGGATATTTGTTAAGTTAACAACCGACAATGGGATATCCGGCTACGGTGAAGTCTACGGCGTACCATTCGGGCCCGCTACTGTTTGCAAGATGATCGAGAACGTATTCGAACGCCATGTGGTAGGGGAGAGCCCGTTTAATATTGAAAAAATGTGGCGCATCATTTACTCCGCCGGATTTGTGCAGCGTCCTGATGTCAGCACGGGGGGAGTCCTCTCAGGTATCGAAATCGCTTGCTGGGATATTATTGGCAAGGCTTTGGATCAACCCATCTACAACCTGATGGGAGGGAAGGTGCATGAGAAGCTGAGATCTTATACCTACCTTTATCCTGACGTTGATGAATTGACCGCAGAGAAATTTCATGGCGATGCAGCTGCGGCGCCCAAACGCTTACAGCATTACATGGATATGGGCTTTACCGCTGTCGGGTTCGATCCGGTAATGCCGATGGGTTCTTTCGATCCGCGCCAGCTTTCCCTCGAGGCCCTGGAAGGCGCGGAGCAGCTGATGCAAAGTTTGCGCGAGGTGGCTGGAAGCAAGTGTGATTTGATGATCAAGACACATGGCCAATTAACCACTTCCAGTGCAATTCGCCTTGCCCGCCGGTTGGAGAGATTCGATCCGCTCTGGTTCGAGGAGCCTGTGCCGCCATGCAATCCACAAGAAATGGCGCGCGTTGCCCGTTCCACCACTATTCCGATCTCCGGTGCCGAACGACTGGTCGGCCGTTTCGAGATTTCAAAAGTACTGGAGGCGCAGGCGATTCAAATCCTGCAGCCGGCCCTGGGTCGCGTGGGCGGTATTCTGGAGGGCAAGAAGATCGCTGCCATGGCCGAGGCGCATTATGCGCAGTTTGCACCGCACCTGTACGCCGGTCCGATCGAAGCCGCGGCGAACATTCAGTTGTCAACCACGCTGCCGAACTTTCTGATCCTTGAAAGCATCGACAACTTCGACGGTTTTTTCAACGACATGCTCACCACGCCGATTCAGTGGGAGGGCGGTTATGTAACCGTCCCCGACCGGCCAGGTCTTGGTTTTGAACTCAACGAAGCGCTGGCAGATGCCAACCCGTATACGGGAGAGAACGCCTTCCCACCGATGGCTGAATCGCCCATTTTCTAATCAAGAGCAGCGAAAAGCGTGTCTTTGGTATTGAATAATGGAGCTGATAAGCAATTGAAAAAGTTAAGCATTATCGACAGCGCATTCCTGATGATGGAGAGCAGAGAAACGCCCATGCACACGAGCAGTTTTAATCTGTTTACCCTGCCCGAGGGAGCTGACGAGCAGGAGTTCCTGCACGGCCTGGCAGACGGTTTGCGCACTGCACATGAGCTGCAGTCGCCCTTCGGAGAAAAATTGAAGGTTGGCCCGCGCGGGATGCTGGGACCGCTTTACTGGGAGAAGGACACCTCCCTGGGCCTGAACTACCATATACGCCATTCTGCCCTGCCCAAACCGGGTCGATTTCGCGAGTCGTTTGCCCTGGTTTCCCGGCTACACGGTACCTTATCTGCGTTTTCGGCATGGTGAAGTCCGCCGGCAGGTACTCGCTTATCATCAGCGAGAGAATCACGGGTGCGGTTAGCAGGTACGCCAGGGTGGCGCCCATTCCCAGCATGGCAAGCACCAGCTGCCATACGGCTATCCAGTATTCGTACTTTACCTAAAGTTCCGCCAGATCCTGCTCCCGCGAGTATTATGATTGTTCCTGCGCTTCAGCCATGTATGGCCTTTCCCAGTCCCGCCAGCGCCGCTTCCATGGTCGCTTCGCCCAGGGTGGGGTGGACATGTATGGTGCCGGCGATATCTTCCAGGCAGGCGCCCATCTCCAGTGCCAGTGCAAACTGATTGCTGAGTTCGGCGACGTGGGTCCCGACAGCATGCATGCCGAGGACCAGGTGATTGTCGGCCCGCGCCGTCACCCGCACGAACCCGCCGTCCGTGCCGCTGTTCATGGCCAGCGCCCTGCCGATGGCCGCGAACGGGAATTTTCCCACCACGGTCTCGATGCCCTGGTTGGCAGCCTCAGCGGGCGAGAGTCCCACCCCGATGATTTCAGGCTCGGTGAAGCACACCGCCGGGATGGCCTTCGGGTCGAATTCGCGACGTTTGCCGGCAATGATTTCCGCCACCATCTCCGCCTGGGCCGACGCCTTGTGCGCCAGCATGGGTTCACCCACCAGGTCGCCGATGGCCCATACGTTTTTCATCGAGGTGCGGCACTGGCTGTCCACCTTGACCGCGGCGCCCTGCATATCGATGCACATGTTTTCCAGGCCCCAGCCCGCTGTATTGGGGCGCCTGCCCACGGTCATCAACACTTTGTCTGCCTTTATCCTGCCCTGCTTTCCATGCTCGTCGGTATAGACAAGCTCCGGCTTGCCGCCTTGAGTTTCGACCCGCTCGGCGCGCGCCCGGCAGATCACTTCCACTTCATGCCGCTTCAGCCAGTTCTCGATAGGTTGGGTCATTTCCGGGTCGAACAGTGGCAGGATGCGTTCCAGCCCCTCGATAAATGTCACTTTCGCTCCCATTTTACGCAGGGCTATGCCGAGTTCCAGGCCGATATAGCCGGCTCCTATAATCACCGTCTCGTCGGGAACGGCCTGCAGATTGAGGGCCTCGCTGGACGAGATGACATCGCCGCCCAGGGGGATGCCCGGCAATGGGCTGACGGTGGAGCCATTGGCCAGCACGACGTGCTCGGCGCTTATATGCAGCGAGCCCTGTTCGCATTCCACCTCGCAGTTTTTTCCGTCGGAGAACCTGGCCCAGCCATGGACGACCTTCACGCCGGCTTTTTTCAGCAGAGCGGCGACCCCCCGGTTCAGTTTGTCCACCACCGCGTCTTTCCACTCGACCATGCCCCCAAGGTTCAAAACCGGGGCGGCGGGCAACGAGATGCCCAGGCTTTCACGCTCACTGTGGGAGAGCATCTCCTGATACATCGAGGCGCCATGGATCAACGCCTTGGACGGGATGCAGCCGCGATTGAGGCAGGTTCCCCCGAGGCGGTCCGCCTCGACCAGCACGGTGTCGAGGCCCAGTTGCCCGGCGCGAATCGCCGCCACGTAACCGCCAGGTCCGCCGCCCACCACCAGCACCTTGCAAGACAGGGAATCCATCACGCTGCCTCCACGAATAACATGGCCGGGCACTCGAGCAGGCTCCGGATGCACTGGATGAATTGGGTGGCTTCCCAGCCATCGATAATGCGGTGATCAAAGGACGAGGACAGATGCATGATGTCCCGGGGCACGAATCCACCGTTCTGCCACAACGGTCGTTTCGCCACCTTGTTAATGCCCACTATCGCGACCTCGGGTGAATTGATCACCGGTGTCGTCGCGATCCCGCCCAGTGGTCCCAGGCTGGTAATGGTAATGTTGGAACCTCTGAGTTCGTCGCGCCCGATGGTACCCGCGCGAGCCGCTTCGGCGAGCCGTTTGACCTCTGTGGCAGCCTGCCACACATCCAGAGTCTCGGCGTGTCGGATAACCGGCACCAGCAGCCCCGCCGGCGTCTGGGTGGCTATGCCGATATGAGCGGCGCCATACTGCCGCAGTATTTCGTTCTCATCATCGTAGCATGAGCCCATTTGCGGGAACGCCCGCAATGCCTTCACCATGGCCCGAATGAAAAAGGGCAGCATGGTGAGTTTTTGCTGGTCGTCGCGCCGCTGGTCATTCATGCGGGCCCGCAATAGCTCCAGTTCTGTGACATCCACTTCCTCGACGTAGGTATAGTGCGGGATGCGTTGCATCGTGTCCTGCATGATGGCGGCGATCTTACGGCGCAGTCCAATGACTTTGGTCTCGCTGACGGAGGTGTCGGCAATTGGGCCCGCAGCCATGCCCCTCCGCGCCGTATGGTTGGCGATGAATGCATCGAGATCTGCGTGCGAGATGCGCCGGGCAGGCCCGCTGCCCGGTACCTGGCGCAGATCGATGCCTGCTTCACGTGCGCGCTGGCGCACTGCAGGTGATGCAATAGGTTTTTCACCTTCGGGACGGGGTACCGCTGGCGGTGGGTTGGCATCATGCGGCGGGGCGGGTCGCTGCGGTGTCGGGGGCGGCACTTCGGCCACGCCGGGTGCCGGTTCTGGAACCGGCGCCGGGTCGTTGGGATGGGATGTCGGCGGGTGCTGGTCGGCTGCGCTAGCGGTCTGGCCATCGCGAGTTTCGGCCGCGATATTGCCCGGCCCGCTAACCTGCAATCGGACCAGGTCCGCCCCCACAGCCATGGTTGCGCCCGCCTCGGGTCCCGTCCAGGTCACCTCGCCGTCGACTGGAGACGGGATTTCCACGGTCGCCTTGTCGGTCATCACCACGCACAGCAGGTCGTCTTCCACGATGGTGTCGCCGACCTGCACGCTCCATTCAACGATCTCGACTTCGGCGATGCCCTCGCCGACATCCGGCATTTTGATCAGGTAGTTACCCATGTTCACGCCTCCATCACCTTGTGCAGTGCTGCTCCCACCCGGCCCGGGCCGGGGAAATAGTCCCATTCCTGCGCGTGCGGGTAGGGTGTGTCCCATCCGGTCACCCGCTCGATCGGCGCCTCCAGGTGGTAGAGGCAGCGTTCCTGCACCACTGCGATCAACTCGCCGGCGAAGCCGCCGGTTCTGGTGGCCTCGTGCACGACCACGCACCGGCCTGTCTTTTTAACCGAGGCTTCGATGGCCTCTTCGTCAAGCGGCAGCAGGGAGCGCAGATCCAGCACTTCGGCGTCTATCCCCGTCTCCTGTGCGGCGGCCAGGGCCACGTGCACCATGGTGCCGTATGCCAGGACGGTAACCGCCTCGCCCTCGCGCGCGATGGAGGCCTTGCCGAGGGGCACTGTGTAGTGTCCATCCGGCACCTCGCTGGCGGGATGCGCCGACCACGGGGTAACCGGCCGTTCGTGGTGACCATCGAAGGGGCCGTTGTAGAGCCGCTTGGGCTCAAAGAAAATCACCGGATCGTCGTCCTCGATCGAGGCAATGAGCAGCCCCTTGGCGTCATAGGGGTTGGAGGGCATGACCACCTTCAGGCCGGCGACGTGGGTGAATAGTGCCTCTGGGCTCTGGCTGTGGGTCTGGCCGCCGAAGATGCCGCCGCCGCAGGGCGTCCTGATTGTGATCGGCGCGAAGAATTCGCCCGAGGAGCGATAGCGCAGCCGGGCAGCCTCGGAGGCGATCTGGTCATAGGCGGGCAGGATGTAGTCGGCGAACTGGATCTCGGGAACTGGCCGCAGGCCGTAGGCGCCCATGCCCACCGCGGCGCCGATGATGCCCAGCTCGCTGATCGGTGCATCGAACACCCTCGATTTGCCGTACTTTTTCTGCAGTCCCTCGGTGGCGCGGAACACGCCGCCAAAATAGCCGACATCCTCTCCGAATACCACCACGTTGTCGTCTGCGCCCAGCATCACATCCAGGGCATCGCGAATAGCCTCAATCATATTTTTTCGGGCCACGTTACACGCCTCCTTGCTGCCGCTGCCGACGCAGATGGGGCGGCATCTCCTTGTAGACGTGGTTGAACATCTCGCTGGCACTGGGTGCCGGCCCCTTGCCCAGTGTGCCGAAAGATTCGGCCTGCTTGGCGGCCGCCTTCACCTCGGCCCTGAGTTCTTCAACCATCGCCTCGTGGCGCGCCTCGCTCCAGTGCCCGAGCGCGATAAGGTGTTGCTTGAGGCGCTCGATGGGGTCACCCAGCGGCCACGCCGCGTACTCGTCTGCAGGCCGGTACTTGCCGGGGTCATCGGATGTGGAGTGGGCGGCGGCCCGGTAGGTCACCCACTCGATCAGGGTGGGCCCCAGGTTGGCGCGGGCCCGATCGATGGCCCACTTGGATGCGGCGTGCACGGCCAGGAAATCGTTGCCGTCTACGCGCAGCGACGGGATATTGAAACCGTGGCCACGGCAGGCGAAGTTGGCCGCCTGGCCACCTGCTATGCCCTGGAAAGAGGAAATGGCCCACTGGTTGTTCACCACATTCATGACCACCGGGGGCTTGTAGACGGAAGCGTAGACGAGTGCCGCATGAAAGTCGCTCTCGGCCGTTGAGCCGTCACCGATCCAGCCGGACGCGATCCGGTTGTCACCCTTGATGGCCGAGGCCATCGCCCAGCCCACCGCCTGCATGAACTGGGTGCCGAGATTGCCCGAAATCGAGAAAAAACCGTGGTCCCGCTCAGAATAAAAGAAAGGCAATGAGCGACCGCCTAGTTTGTCCCTGGCGTTGCTATATATCTGGCAGATCATGTCCACTAGCGGGAAGTCCTGGGCGATCAGCAGACCCTGCTGTCGATATGTCGGGAAGCACATATCGTGAGGGCCGAGGGCCAGCCGTTGACCGCAGGCAATCGCCTCCTCGCCGCGACACTGCACGTAGATGGAAGTCTTGCCCTGGCGCTGGGCCATCAGCATCCGCTCATCGAATATCCGCGTTTTCTCCATGGCCCTGAGGCCTCGTAGTAACAGTGACGGGTCCAGTTCCATCGCCCAGGGGCCCACAGCAGCGTGCTCGTCGTCAAGCACCCTGACAAGGTCGAAAGCCAGGTCATGCATGTCCTGCGGGGGGCAGTCCGGTTCCGGGCGGCGAGCGCCTCCCGCCGGCAGTAACTTGAGGTAACTGAAGTCCGGCTGGTCGCCGGGGCGGGAGCTCGGCTCGGGGACATGTAAGGAGAGTTGTCGATGGGGGTCCACGCTGATTCCTTTTTTATTCGAAAACGAAAATATGGACAAAATGTAGCATGAGATGGGCGGGGGTGTCTCACTAAATACATGGCGCGAAAAGCAATTATTTAGTGATTTACACTAATAAATAGCTTTATATTGCAGTAGGCAACTAATAAAAATAGACTTTTTGCTAGTAGGAGTTTCCCGCTATGGCTGCAGACCAACAACTGGACAAAATCGATCACGCCATCCTGGAGGCCCTGCAGGCCAACTGCAGTTTGAGCTACACCGAACTGGCCCAACGAGTGCACCTCTCTGCCACACCCTGCGCACGACGGGTAAAACTGCTGGAGGATCGCGGTTATTTCCGCGGCCGCGTCATGTTGCTGGACCCGGACAGGGTGGGCTTGCCCGTGAATGTGTTTGTGCAGGTGACACTGCATCACCAGGTCAAGGCAAACCTGCAGGCGTTCGAGCAGGCCGTGGCGCAATGGCCCGAAGTGATGGAGTGTTACCTGATGACAGGCGACTTCGATTACCTGATGCGTGTGGTGGTGCCGGATTTGAGGAGTTACCAGCGGTTCCTGGATGAAAGCCTCACCCCGACACCCGGTATCGATAACATCCGCAGCAGCTTTTCCATAAAACAGGTGGCTTACCGGACGGCCCTGCCACTCAACCATTTGATCCCGGAATAGAATTCCCGCCCGCGGCAGCGCGGGCAAGCCCGCCTTCACGCCGCTGCACGTTGGCTCCGGCTTCGCCAACGGTATCGCCAAGCTGCACAATGCCGGCCGGGGTAACACGCAGAGTCTCATAGAGTCGCGGCTATTTACTATCGAGGGACAGCTGTCCCCCCAGTTGTGCAGCCAAAGCGCTGCTGGGGGCGAGGCTCTGGATCACGCTTTGAGATCCCCGAAATGTGAGGATTATGCCCTGGAGGATCGTCTATAGATAAAGATAAGAACCGCCGCTATAAACAGCTGAAGGGCACCTTACAGTATAAGGGTGAATAGCACCGTGTTTCCCAGCTGTGCTGTTTCCGCAACGGCGGCAGGAAAGATAGAGGCGTTGATCAGAACACCCAGATTAATGTTCCTCACAATCACTTCGAACTCAATTGCGCTGGATTCGGGCCGCGATAAAAGCGCCAGCTTCGGAGTCAGGTAACCCACAGCAGACAGGAATACGACAAACAGCGCTATCAGCAGCAGATTGCTGTAGCCAAATGCGGTCATAGTCAAGCGCCCAGCCATGGCGGAGCCAACCACAATTGCAATGATGCCCAGCAAAGACCCGCGAATACTCCACTTGGACAGGGTGGGAGCGCTGCGTGGGTAGAGGTAGAGAAATAACATGCCGATTGCCAGCGGCAGCAGCAACGTAAGGGCGATTTCCTGTGTTATCTGCGCTTTGGGCATGGTGAAATCGGCCGGCAGGTACTGGCTTATCATCAGCGAGAGAATCAAAGGTGTGGATACAAGACACGCCAGGGTTGTGACAGCGGTAATACTGATGGACAGGGCGGCATTACCGCAGGCGAAGAATGTGAAAATATTGGAAACGGTGCCACCCGGGATGGCGGCAATCAAGGCAATACCTACGGCCAGCCCGTCGTGCACGCCCAGTAACCGCAAAAAGATGAAGGCAGCCAGAGGCACGGCTAGCAGCTGTATCGCTGTGCCCACCGAAATGGCGAGGGGTTCAAGCACCACGTCGCGAAAATACTTTGGAGTCAGCGTGGCGCGTGGCGCCCATGCCAGCATTGCCAGAATCAGCTGGCTGGCCGCGAACCAGTATTCGTGCCTTACGTAAAAATCAGCCATTCTGGACCCCTGGTTGACACAAAAACCGCTGCCTCCAGCAACGGCCTGACAAATTGGTATATTTCGATAACGAAATATATGTGTTAAGATCGAAATCGTTAGTCTTGGCAGTTGATGAAGGTCCGGTTCAAGAGGATAAATCTTATGAAGATAGGCATTAGAGCTCTGGTTGGCGTTATAGCCGCAGCAGTTGTCATCTCGGTAAGCGGCGCCGAGGAGTACGACCTGGTCATCAACAACGGCCGGGTTATGGACCCTGAGACTAGGTACGACAGTATTGCCAATGTGGGCATCAGCGCGGGCCGGATCGCCGTGATCACCCAGGACAAGATCAGCGGCAAGCAGACCATCGACGCCACCGGGCATGTGGTCGCACCGGGGTTTATCGACACCCACTGGCACTACGACCGGCCCTGGTCAAACAAGCTCGCCCTGCGCGACGGCCGGACCAGCGTTATGGATCTCGAGGTCGGCACCAATGGTCCTTATATCGATCAGTGGTACAGGTCGCGGGCAGGAAACAGCCAGGTTAATTACGGGCAGGCCGTTGCCCACGAGCTCGCCCGTTCCACGGTTCTCGATGGCTTCGAGGGCGCCCAGGATACACGCTCAGCTGTTGATACCCGCGGTGCAGGAACCGGCTGGTGTTGCCGGAGGCCCACCCTCGAAGAAGCCAACAGAATCCTGCAGGTCCTGGACGAGGGTTTGCAGGCCGGCGGACTCGGTATCGGATCGACCGTCGGCTACATGCGCGACGGTGTGTCTGCGCGTGAGTTTTTCGAGCTACAACGCCTGGCGGGCCACTACGGCCGGCAGGTCGGCGCCCATTTCCGCTACACCCCGGGCACCGATACCACCGAAGCCAACGGCATTCAGGAGCTGCTGGCCAACGCGGCGGCCCTGGGAGCCCCGGCCCTGGCCAACCATTTCAACAACCCTGGCTACAACCTGGTGCACGAATTGTTGGTGCGGATGCGTGAGCGCGGCATGAACGTCTGGGGAGAAATCTACCCCTACGCCGCCGGCTCCACCGCCTTGAACGCGGTCTTCCTGGAGCCGGAGATGTGGGTGGAGACCCTGGGGTACAAGTACGAGGACACCATTCAGGATGTAGAGACAGGGGAGTGGTACACGCAGGAGACACGCGCCCGGATGATCGCGAAGGAGCCGGTCAGGCCCGTGCTTGTTTTCAAGATGCCCGAGTCGGCCGTGGTGGACTGGCTCAAGCTGCCGGGCGTCTCGCTGGTCACTGATGGCATGCCGATGCTCCCCGATGACGACCTGACCTGGGACACGCCCTATGACGAGCTGCCCAACACCCATCCGCGCGGGGCGGGCAGTTACGCCAGGGCCCTGCGGCTGGCCAGGGAAAACAACATTCCTCTTATGCAAATCGTTGCAATGTCCAGCTATAACTCGGCTCGTCCCCTCGGGGAAATGGGTCTGAAAAGCATGCAGGAACGGGGCCGCATGCAGGAGGGGATGGTTGCCGACATCACTGTTTTCGACCCCGACACGGTGACCGACAATGCCACCTATGAAAAGGGAACACTCCCCTCCACCGGAATTCCGTATGTCGTGGTCAACGGCGTGATTGTGGTCAAGGATTCCCTGGTACTCAAGGGGGTCAATCCCGGTCAGCCGATTCGCTTTGAGCCAGTCAAAAGCCGCCTTGAGCCTATCACCCTTGAAGGCTGGTATAAGACCTACTATGCATCACCGATAGATTTTGGCGGCGGCGGCGTGCCCGGCTCACAGCCCGTCCAAATGGGTGACATGGACATTCATATCCACTGATATGGATGTCTGCAACGCCCGGCTGTGGGCGAGGGTCGTCCCGGGCTCCTTGTGATAAGCGTCTTTCAGGATTCAGGAAAACAGGGCCAGGAATCTGTCGTCCGATTTCAGGGAGGCCAGCCGCGGATCCAGGCGTGCGGGGCCGAACCAGACACAACCTTCATCACGCGCCTCACTCAAAAGTTCCAAAGCGCGGTCCACATCGCCCAGTTCGGCATACGCCGGGGCCAGTATTGGCCTGGGTGCGCGAGGAAGAATGGCCGCCGCGGCGGCCTCTGCCAACTGCAGGGCCCGCTCGATTTTACCCGCCCTTGCGAAAACATAGGCAGCACCAGCGCAAACCGCGGGCCTTCCTGCAGAGATGTGTATCGCCGCTTCAATTGCCGCGAGCGCTTCCCGATATCTTCCAAGATACGCGGCGAAGATGCCCGCATAGGCCGGAGAGACGTCGTCCAGCGGGTACATTCGCTGCAAAGTCACCTCATGCGCCAGCGCCTCTGCAACACGGTCGTTGCAAAAGAGTGCCCAACTGTAACTGTGCCGGTTGAGCAAGGCGTGAGGATTTATCTCCGCCGCCCGCTGAGCGGCGACGGTACTATCCCGGGCGAGACCCTGGTTCCGGAATATCCAGGAGCGATAAACGTAGGCGCGGGAATACCCGGGATCGATTGCCAGCGCCTCATTGAGGAGGATATGCACTCATCGAGCTCGCCCAGCATAGCGCCTTTGAGCCAGGCCAATATGGACAAGCCCTGAACAAGCTTGGGGTTCGCTTCAAGGGCACACCGGCAAGCCTCCAAACCAAGCTTCAGACCTTCGGCAGGGACCAGGTCGCCACGCAAAAGCTGGTACATTCTGGTATCAGCCACGGCCGCATGTGCCGCCGCAAAATTGGGGTCCACTCTGGCGGCTTCTTGAAACAACAGAACGGCCCGTGCCTGCCCCGCAGGGCTGGGATCATTGGCTTCCCTGTCGCCCGCAGCGTAATGTGAATAGGCCAGAGGCAATGTGGAGATACATTCGGAGAGCGCAGATTTGGTTTGGGAAGGCTCGAATTTTTTCACCGCCACGGCCAGGCGGTAGCCGCGCTTGGGAACTGTTTCCACGTAGCTCTTGCCGTCGGCACCGAGTAGTTTTCGGAGCGAATAGACACAGCGCGCAAGCGAGGCATAGGCCACGACCTGGTTGTGCCATAACTCCTCTTCTATCTCCCTATGACTTACAACCCGGCCTTGAGCCTCCAGCAGTAACAGCAGCAGAGCCAATTCCTTGGGCGGCAGTGGCACAAGTCTGTCATCGCGAAACAGACCCGCTGACGAATCGAGCATAAAGGATCCGAACATGAAAGCCGTACTGTTTTTCATCAGTTTGACGTTGCCTTCGCGGAACAGGCTGTTATTAAATCCCTTGAATTTAGTGGCTTGCAAGACGCTCAATGGTAAATGGCCGTCCTATGCGGTGCCGGTACAGTAACAGCATAATACCACAGAGTTTTGACCACTCTATCCGTTAACTTTTCATCAAGTTATTTCACGATTGAGGTACAATATCCTGCGTACTATTACCGTTGGTGTGAAGTAAAACCGGGATGGCTTATCTGCAAGAGGCCCCTTAGAGGCATTGCACGCCTGCGGTGTCTATGCCTACCGCATGGGCGCTGCCACTCTTGCCAGGTGTATCCCTGATCCAGGTGTCACAAGGCAATATGGAATCCAAGCAGTTGAGGAAACCAGGATGACGAAGAGTGCGAAACTTATGTTCAGAACTTTGCTGGCAATCTGTTTGTGATTTTCAGGCCCCTCGCCGGACAGGGACCGGGCGATTGCCGAGATCGCGCGATCGCTGTTCGACTACTTCTACGTTGGGCGGATGGCGAAGCAGTAAACAGGCAACGCTCTTGGGGGCGCCCCGGCAGAGCGGGCGCCCCACTAACGCAAGCTCACGCGGAAGTAAGTCGAAATGACCACAACAATTACTGGATACACTTTAAGGAGATTTATGCAACGAAGTCGCCGTAGAAAGGAAGCAGGGAATATCCAGCGGGCCCTTTTTACCGTTGTTGCTATTATTGCGATGGCTATCTCGCCACAGGTTCTTGCTGAGACCTACGATGTTGTGATCAACAACGGCCGGGTCATGGACCCGGAGACCAACTTTGATGGTGTGCGCAATGTTGGGATAAAAGACGGCAAGATTGTTGCCATTACCACGGACGCAATCAAGGGCAAAGAAACCATCAATGCCAAGGGTCACGTTGTTGCACCGGGCTTTATCGAGGGGCACCAGCACGCCACGGATCAATTTAGTCGCAAGGTTAATTTGCGGGATGGTTTGACCACCCAGATGGATTTCGAGTCAGGCGCCGGCGATATTGCCAAATGGTATGCAGAAGCCGAGGGCAAAACCCAGAGCAACTACGGCATGGTCGTGCTCGCAACGCTTGCCCGTGTATCGGTTTTGGACGGTCCTGAAATTGCCGCTATGGGTAATGACATGGGCGAACTGTTCCGTAGTGTGGTAGGTGCCGCAGCCGCAAAGGCACAGAAACAAGGGCGCAAGCCGGGCTGGTCGTCCACCTTGCCCAATAAAGAGCAAATGACCCGGATTATGAGCTATGTCGACGAAGGCCTTCGCCAAGGAGCCTTGGGCGTGGGCGTTCCCGTCGGTTATATGACCACGGGTGTTACCCAATACGAATTGTATAAATACCAGGAGTTGGCGGCAAAATACGGCCGGGTTACAAATGGACATGTACGCTTTGCTGGTGTTCGTCCGCCCAATGAGGGGCAGTTGGGCGTTCAGGAAATGCTGGCCAATGCCATGGTTTTGGATGCGCCTTTCATGGCTTCACACCTGAACAGCAACATGGACTGGGAATACACCATTCCCATGATTAACGACGCAAGAGAAAAAAGAGGCGCCAAGGTGTGGGGTGAGGTTTACCCCTATGCTGCCGGTTCTACCATTGCTTCTGCCGATCTTCTTACGGAAGCAGGCATGGCTCAAATGGGGATCACCTATTCAGACGTTGCGAATCTCGATGGCACCCGTTGGGACAAAGCGATGTATGAGGACGTACGCAAGAATGATCCCGGCAGGGCGATTGTGATTTACAACAACTCGCCTGAAGCCATCGCTAAATGGCTGGCTCAGCCAGGAGTGGTCGTCGTCTCTGACGGTATGGCTATCCAGGATGAAAACCTCAACTACTACCCTTGGGATTCTCCCTATGAAGGCAAGTCCGTACACCCGCGCAGCGCAGGTACCCGGGCCAAAGTACTGCGTATGGTGCGCGAAGAAAAGAACATGCCTTTGATGGAGGCTATCTCCAAGCTGAGCTATTTACACGCCAAGTACTTTGACGAGCTGGGCGGTATCAGCCAGTTCAGGACCAAGGGACGGGTGCAGGTAGGTGCCGATGCCGACATCGTTGTCTTCAACCCGGATACGGTCACAGACAACAGCACTTACGAGCCAGGCAAGGGCGCGCTGCCCTCAACCGGGATTCCCTACGTGCTGGTGAACGGCGTCGTGGTGGTGAAAGATTCCGTGGTGCAAAAGGTTTTTCCGGGCAAGCCAATTCGTTTCCCGGTGATGGAAAAGGGCCGTCTGGACCAGATTTCTATCGAACCCAGGACATTTGTCCCTGACCAGTCGTAATACGAGGACAAGTGGGGGCTGAGCGATGGCGCGTGGTTCGCCCCCACTGAAAACCAAACTCAAAATTGAGATACCAATGAAACTGCAAAGACATTTGACGATCGTGACCCTCTTGATGGGCGTCATGTGTACCGTGCCGGCCTTGGCGCAAGACTATGATCTGGTGATCAACAACGGCCGGGTCATGGACCCGGAAACCCTGTTCGACGACATTGCCAATGTCGGTATCAAGGATGGCCGGATTGTAGCGATCACCCCGGACGCGATTAGCGGAGCCGAGACGATAGATGCCACCGGCCACATCGTGGCGCCGGGCTTCATCGACACCCATTTCCACTTTCAAATGCCTATCGGCTATTCGCTCGGGTTGCGCGACGGTCTGACCAGCAGCATGGATTTCGAGATGGGCTGTGCGGGATCCTATGTTGCCGCCTGGTATGAAGCGCGTGCCGGTGTGACCGGGGCCAACTATGGCTGCGCGGTCAGCCACGAGTTTGCCCGTGCGATGGTGCTCGATGGGTCGGACGGCGCCGAGTACCTGCTGAACGGCCCCGTAGCCGCTTACACAACCCGGGCAAAAACGGGCTGGAGCGTGACGCGCCCGACCCTGGAACAGGGCAACGCGATTCTCCAGGAGCTTGACAAGGGCCTGCAGGCTGGCGCACCCGGTATTGGCAGCACCACGGGCTATATGCGAGCGGGCATCTCTTCCCGCGAAATGTTCGAGGTGCAGAAGGTTGGCGCACGCTATGGCCGCCCGACTGGCTCACATACACGCTATACGCTGGGCAACGACACGACCGAGGTTAACGGCGCACAGGAACTTATCGCAAACGCAATCGCGCTCGGCGCGCCTGCGATCGTCCTGCACTTCAACAACCCGGGCTGGCGAGTGACACACGAATTGATTTCAGGGCTACAGGAAAGGGGTTTCAACATCTGGGGTGAAATCTATCCCTATGCTGCGGGCTCCACCACGATCAATGCGGAGTTTCTGGAGCCCAAGAGCTGGGTTGATGACCTGGGCAATCGCTATGAAGATTCCATTCTGGATCCGGTCACAGGCAAGTACTACACCCAGGAAACCTACAAGTCCACCGTCGCCTCCGAACCGACCCGGCCGGTCGTTGTGTTCAAGATGCCCGCTGACGACCAGTGGAAATGGCTGACGCTGAAGGGCGTGACCATGGCCAGCGATGGCGTTGGTGCCATGCCGTACGACGCCCCGTGGGATTACCCGATGGATAAACTGGGCGGTACCCACCCCCGCACGGCAGGCTCCCGTGGTGCGACGATCCGGCTTGGTCGGGAACACAACATCCCGATGATGCAGCTGATGTCGATCCTCAGCTACAACGCGGCCAAGCATCTTGGCGATACGGGCCTCAAAGCGATGCAGGAACGCGGCCGCATCCAGACCGGTATGGTTGCCGATATCGTGGTGTTCGACCCCGAACGCTTCACGGACAATTCAACCTACGAAAAGGGCGCGATCCCCTCAACGGGCATGAAAGCTGTGATCGTCAACGGTCAGGTTACGGTGCGTGACGATGTGCTGCTTCCTGTTTTCGCCGGTCAACCGATCCGGTTTGAACCCGAAGCCAAGCCGCGCTTCGTGCCGATCTCGCTAGACTCGTGGAATTCCGAATTCACGACCGGCATGCCCAGTGACTTCACAGGCGCCTTCCCCAAGGATGGCGGGAAATAACAGAAACCAAAATCGAAGTCGACATTTCAATGAATAAGCCACGACATCTACTGATCGGGACCCTCTTGATGAGCGTCATGAGTGCTGTGCCGGCCTTGGCTCAAGACTATGACCTTGTCATCAACAACGGCCGGGTCATGGACCCTGAAACCCTGTATGACGACATCGCCAATGTTGGCATAAAAGACGGTCGAATCGTCGCGATCACCAAAGACAAGATTGAGGGCACCGAGACGATCGATGCCACCGGCCATATCGTGGCTCCGGGGTTTATCGACACCCATTTCCTTTGGCAGACGCCCATTGGCTACCGGGTCGGCTTGCGCGACGGCTTGACCAGCAGCATGGATGTCGAGATGGGTTGTGCGGGATCTTATCTCGCCGCCTGGTACGAGGCGCGTGCCGGTGTGACCCAGGCCAACTATGGCTGCACGGTCAGCCACGAATTGGCCCGAGCGATGGTACTCGACGGGTCAACGGGCGATTTCCTGATAGACGGTCCCATTGCCTGGCTGGAAACCCGGAAGAAATCGGGTTGGAGCGTGACGCGCCCGACCCTGGAACAGGGTAATGCGATTCTTGAAGAGATTGACAAGGGTCTGCAGGCAGGCGCGCCGGGCATCGGCAGCACCGTGGGCTACATGAGAGAGGGCGTCTCGTCGCGCGAGATGTTCGAGGTGCAGAAGGTCGGGGCACGCTATGGCCGCCTGACTGGCGCACATACACGCTATACGCTCGGCACCGACACGACCGAGGTGAACGGCGCGCAGGAAATCATTGCAAACGCAATCGCGCTCGGCGCGCCTGCTATCGTCCTGCACTTCAACAACCCCGGCTGGCGCGTGACACACGAATTGATTTCAAGGCTGCAGGAAAGGGGCCACAACATCTGGGGTGAAATCTATCCCTACGCTGCCGGGTCCACCACTTTGATTGCCTCGTTCCTGCAGCCGGAGAGCTGGGTCGAGCAGTTGGGCAACCGCTACGAAGATACCGTGCAGGACCCGGTCACGGGCGACTTCTACACCCTGGAGACATTCAAGGCCGACACCGCTTCCAATCCGACCAAGCCGATCGTCGTATTCAAGATGCCCGCCGACGATCCGCCAAAATGGCTGACGCTCAAGGGCGTCACTGTGGCCAGCGACGCGCCTCCGGTCGAACCGCACTTCGGCCCGTGGGATATTCCGCTGGACCAGCTCGGCAACACCCACCCCCGGGCGGCTGGCACCCGAGCTGCGACGATCCGGCTCGGTCGGGAAAACAACATCCCGATGATGCAGCTAATGTCGATCCTCAGCTACAACGCGGCCAAGCATCTGGGCGATACCGGCTTGAAGGCGATGCAAGAACGCGGTCGCATCCAGAAAGGTATGGTAGCTGATATCGTGGTGTTTGACCCCGAACGCTTCACGGACAATTCGACCTACGAGAAAGGTGCCGTCCCGTCGACGGGCATGAAGGCTGTGATTGTCAACGGCCAGGTTGCGCTGCGTGATGACAAAGTACTTCCCGTTTTCGCCGGTCAACCGATCCGGTTTGAACCCGAAGCCAAGCCGCGCTTCGTGCCGATCTCGCTAGACTCGTGGAATTCCGAATTCACGACCGGTATGCCAGATACCTTCACAGGCGCCTTCCCTAAGGACGGCGGCAAGCAAGATAAACCAAAGTAAAAGTGGACATTTCAATGAAAAAGCAACGACATCTACTGATCGGAACCCTCTTGATGAGCGTCATGAGTGCTGCGCCGGCCTTGGCTCAAGACTATGACCTGGTCATCAACAACGGCCGGGTCATGGACCCTGAAACCCTGTATGACGACATCGCCAATGTTGGCATAAAAGACGGTCGAATCGTCGCGATCACCAAAGAAAAGATTGAGGGCACTGAGACAATAGATGCCAGCGGCCATATCGTGGCGCCGGGCTTCATCGACACCCATTTCCATTGGCAGACGCCAATCGGCTACCGGGTCGGCTTGCGCGACGGCATGACCAGCGGCATTGATTTCGAGGCGGGCTGCGCGGGATCCTATGTCGCCGCCTGGTACGAAGCGCGCGCCGGTGTGACCCAGGCCAACTATGGCTGCGCGGTCAGCCACGAATTGGCTCGCGCGGTGGTGCTCGACGGGGCAGAGGGGGATTTCCTGGTAAACGGTCCCATTGCCGCTTTGGAAACCCGCAAGAAATCGGGCTGGAGCGTAACGCGCCCGACCCTGGAACAGGGCAACGCGATTCTCGAAGAGATTGACAAGGGTCTGCAGGCGGGAGCACCCGGCATTGGCAGCACCGTGGGTTATATGAGGGAGGGCGTCTCTTCCCGCGAGATGTTCGAGGTGCAGAAGGTTGGCGCACGCTATGGCCGCCCGACGGGCGCACATACACGTTATACGCTTGGCACCGACACGACCGAGAACAACGGTGCGCAGGAACTCATCGCTAATGCCCTGACGCTGGGTGCCCCGGCGATCGTTCTTCACTTCAACAACCCCGGCTGGCGGCTTGCCCAGCAAATGATTGTTGGGCTTCAGGAACAGGGCCACAACATCTGGGGTGAAATCTATCCCTACGCAGCCGGGTCCACAACGTTGAATGCGTCGTTCCTGCAGCCGGAGAGCTGGATCGACGACCTGGGCAACCGCTATGAGGATACCGTGCAGGATCCGGTTACGGGTGATTTCTACACCCTGGAGACATTCAAGGCCGACACAGTTGCCAATCCGACCAAGCCGATCGTCGTGTTCAAGATGCCCGCCGAAGATGCGCCGAAATGGCTGACGCTGAAGGGCGTCACCGTGGCCAGCGACGCGCTTCCTCCCGAACCGCTTCTCGGCCCGTGGGATATCCCGCTGGACCAGCTCGGCAACACCCACCCCCGGGCGGCTGGCACCCGAGGAACAACGATCCGCCTCGGTCGCGAAAACAACATTCCGATGATGCAGCTGATCTCGATCCTCAGCTACAACGCCGCCAGGCATCTCGGCGATACCGGTCTGAAGTTCATGCAGGAACGCGGGCGCATGCAGACCGGCATGGTTGCCGATATCGTCGTGTTTGACCCCGAACGATTCACCGACAATTCAACCTACGAAAAGGGTGCCGTCCCTTCAACGGGTATGAAAGCCGTGCTCGTCAATGGTCAGGTTGCGCTGCGTGATGACAAAGTACTTCCCGTTTTCGCCGGTCAGCCAATCCGGTTTGAGCCCGAAGCCAAGCCGCGCTTCGTACCGATCTCGGTGGAGGCATGGAATGCCGAATTCTCGACCGGCATGCCCAGTGACTTCACGGCCCTCCCGGCGAAGGGCGGCGAGTGATCGTGACGCTTAAAGAACGAGGCGTGAACATGCGCTTCTTGGCCTCCGTCTTCGTGGCGGCCATGTCGGCCGCCACACAGGCGTCTGCGCAGCCTGAAGAGATAAGGTTTTCAGACCTTGCGGACCCTTTGGCCATAGTCTTCGACGATCCCTACAGAGACATGGGGCCACATTTGCTCAATGAGTTGAAGCTTTTGGTCGAGCTGGATCAGAAGCTCTCGCAAGATGATCTTGCTGAAGATGAGCGTGCCCGGCTCACGGCCCGGCGCAACGCGGCGAAGGTCATGCTTGAGATCAACGGTCAAGATGTCGATTCGCTTTTAAGCCAGCGCTGGGAGGTCGCCAAAAAGCGGAAGACCGCGCTCATGGCCACGAACCCCGCTCTGGACGGGGCCGAGGTTACGCTATCGGGCTATCTGATCCCCGCGCCGCAGGCCGCCGATGGCACCTACTTCGGCTATCTCGTCTCCCAGGTGGGAATGTGCAGCCATCTTCCGACCCCTCCGCCGAACACGCTCG
The DNA here is from genome assembly GCF_003457605.1 of Seongchinamella sediminis. Lineage (GTDB taxonomy): Bacteria > Pseudomonadota > Gammaproteobacteria > Pseudomonadales > Halieaceae > Halioglobus > Halioglobus sediminis. Next base: position 12,771 of record NZ_QRAN01000024.1, on the reverse strand, counting down.
TGCGGGTGAGATTGCTGGACGATCCGCAGGGCCAGTCTCTTTATGTGCCGGTTCAGATGTCCGGCAAGCTGCGAGTCGAAGCAAGCGACAATACCATATACATCCTCGATGGAGAGGCGCGCATGCTCAGCGGCTGGACCCTATATGCCAACACCGTCGAGCGACGGGAAGACTTGGGCGGGAATGGCGTTGTTGATGCGTCCGCGAAAACCGTCACCACCGGAGCCAGGCGTTGACACACCGACGGCTCGTAATTCTCAAGGAGAAACCTAAAATGAAATATCGTAACGTCATTATGGCCCTGGCACTTGCCACAGCGTCCACCCTCGGCCCGGCATACAGCCAGACAACAGAGGCACAGCCCGTTGCAGCCGCGATCGAACGGGTCGTGACGAAGCTTGCCGGGCGCATCGGCTTCGCGGCGCAGGAAATCGGCGGCGATGAAGTCATCGCGTTGAATGGCAATGAGACCTTCGCCATGGCCAGCACCTACAAGGTCGCAATCGCCGCTGCCGTGCTGGATCGCGTGGACAGGGGGGAGCTGCGGCTCGACCAGATGGTCGATGTCACACTCGATATGATGATGATCGGGGACGCTGCGCTTAATGGCACATTCGTTCACCCTGGGCTCCAGTTGTCGATCGCGAACCTGATCGAGGTGATGATCACAGAGAGCGACAACACGGCGACCGACATTTCGATGGGGCTGGCCGGTGGACCCGCGGCAGTGACCAAATATCTGCGCAGGCTCGGGATCACTGATTTCAGGGTCGATCGGCTGACCGGCGAGATCATCGGGGAGTTCTATGGTTTGCCGGGACCGGCCACGCAAAAACTCGCCACAGAGGCCTTCAGGGCCCGGCCGGAGCTCTTGAAGATCCAGGGTGACCGCAATCTGGACTTCGAGGCAGATCCCCGCGACCAGGCAACGCCCCTTGCGATGCTGCTGCTCCTGCTTGCCATCGACAGTGGCACGGCGACAAGCCCCGAGAGCCGCGACTTCCTGATTGATGTCATGTCGCGCACGCGCACCGGCGCTGGCCGGCTCAAGGGGCTGCTGCCCAGGGGAACGCCCGTGGCGCACAAGACCGGAACCATAGGCGGGGTGGCCAATGACGTCGGCTATATCACGCTCCCCGACGGTCGTCGGTTTGCCATCGCCGTGTTCACCAAGAGCAGCGAGACATCCGAGACGGACAGGGACCGGGCCATTGCAGAGGTCGCCCGCTCGCTGTTCGACTACTTCTATGTTGGGCAGATGGCGAAGCAGTAAACCGGAAAACGTTGCGGAGCGCGGGTTCTGCCGATGCGATCTTGCACGGCGAAGACAGGGCTCTACAGGAAGAACCATTGTTATAGCAACAGGAGAAATCCAGTGAAGAATCTAATGAAACTATCATTTGCCTTAATTATTTCGTCATTATGTGCAATTCAACCGGCACTTGCACAGGAGAACCAACAGCCCATGACTAAGGAAGAGGGACAAGCAGTCTTTGACGCAGTTGTCGCCGAAGCCACTGAAATTGCGAAAGAAATGCGCATACCAGGGCTCGGGATCGGTGTCATCTACGGGCCCAACGCCTACGGCGCCGGAATCGGTGTCACCAAGGTAGGCACCGACGAGGCCGTTACCCCTGATACGCAGTTTCAAATTGGCTCGGTGACAAAAACCTTCCTTTCGACGGTGGCCATGCAGCTGTCGGAACAGGGCAAACTGGATTTGAACGCGCGTGTCGTCGACATCCTGCCGTGGTGGAGGGTCGCGGATTTCGAGGCCACTTCCAAAGCAAAAGTCGTTGACCTGTTCCACCATCGCGCTGGCTGGTATGGCGACCATGGGTTCCTTCGTGTTCCTCCGGGCGGGTCGATCAGCGAGAAGGTCATGCTCCAGGGGGCATATATTCCGCAGATCTATCCGTTCGGTCAAACCTGGATGTACAACAACACCAGTATCACCTTCGCTACCCATGTGGTGTCGCATGTCGGCGGAAAGCCGATCGAGGACCTGATCGAAGAGAACCTGTTGACTCCGCTCGGCATGGATTCGTCATCCTTTAACTACGACCCCACTCCGCCGGCTAAAGATTACGCATGGGGTCATCCGCCGATCTACGGGGAAGGCAGCATCAGTGATCTCAAGCCGTACTACATTCCGTTGATCAGAGAGTCCGCAGCCTCCGGCGCGCTCCGGTCTACGGTTACCGACATGCTGAAATACGCTCGCTTTCAGCTGGACGGCAAGGATGCCTCCGGGAACCAGCTGTTGTCCATGGAAGCGCTGGACTATGCCCACGCTCCGGCAGTCGAGGCTGAGGCCGGCGACTTTACAGGGTTGACATGGTTCATCCACGATTACGACGGGGTCACCAGCCCCTACCACGGGGGGAACTGGCCCGGCACGCGTTCTTTTCTGAAGCTGATCCCGGATCGCGACTTTGCCGTGGTGGTCATGGTCCACAGCGATCGCGGTGCCGAAGCCTACAGTAAAATTACGGACGCAGCGGTCAAAGCCTTCACGGGAATCGAGGCCGACTCTCCGGTCGCAGCGGGCGTGGATCCGGCTGTGCTCGATCCCTTCGTCGGCGTCTTCAAGGGTAACTCCCAAAACATCGAGATTCGCAAAGAGGGCGACAAATATGTGTTTGTCCAGTTCTCCGCCTTGACCAAGGGCCAGGATCCCGCGCCTGCCAATGTGGCCAACACGGCCGATGGCTATTTCATCATCACCGAAGGTCCGAACGAGGGCGCCCTTGGTGAATTGCTCGAAGATCCGTCTGGCGAACTCAACTTCGTCCGGTTCAACCACCGGATCTTTATTCGCGGCGACGGGCCGGTCGACTATTTCCCGCCCACCGGTTCTGTCTTCGACTAACCGGAGCGGCAACAGTCACGGATTCGGTGGAGGGGCGTTCCTGCACGGCGCAGATTGAACTTTCCACCGAACCTGCAGCAAACAAGAACACGATTAATTGAACGGGTTTAATCGATCAAAAAGACCTTGGTACTGATGATGCTCGGCAGCGCAGCTGTCGGATTGAACGGTTGTGCCTCCTTTCACACCCAAGTCATGGAGCATCACCACTGGGAACTGAACGACTCGATTTGTGAGACGCACAATGAGCAGTTGCTGCTCAATATCGTGCGGTGGCGCTATGTTGAAACAACGAATATTCCGTGGGCAACGAAAGCCCTAATCTTTTAATGGAGAATCCAGGCAATGGTCCGAATGAACTCAGTAAGAAAATTGGTGTTGATGGCACTGTATTGCGTTTCAACCGGGGTGCATGCCACCGATGATAAGGTCCGCGCCGAAAAGGGCTTCTACGGCAACTTGCTTTTCGGTGGCGGCTATCTGGATTTGAAGAGCAACCTCGTGAGCGGTAATAAGCTGATCGACATCGGCGATGACACCATACAGTCTGTTAACCAATCGCCCGATTCCAACAGTGATGTTTATCCGTCGTTTTCGGGTGAGGTGAACTATGCCTTCGGCAACCGCATGGAAGCGTTTTTCGGCAGCAGCCTGGAGGACTTGGTGACCCTGGACCTCTCCAGCCGCCTGGGCATACGCAAAGAGTGGGACGAAGCTGGCGTAACCGGCATCAGTCTGCTGTTCAGCGGTATCCCGGGAGAAGTCTGGGAAGACCCCTACCTGGCAGGTTCGCCGCGAAATGATGCTGATCGAGACTCACGTGGCCTGCGTTTTGACTGGCGGCGCATTTTTGGCTCCAACATCTATGTCCAGATTAGCACCCGGGATATTGACATCGATAATGAGCGCAGTGGTACGGATCCCGCGCTGGGCCTGACAACCGGAGAAATTCAGCTCCTGCGCCGGGACGGCAATGATAGCCGGTTTGCGCTGGGGTACCGCTGGAAAAATGGCAACCACATACTGCAACCTGAGTTAATCGTCGGTGCCACTGACCGGGATGGCGATGCGCTATCTGCCGATACATCCTCGGCAAAGCTCACCTACGGGTATGTCGGCATGGACTGGAACCTGGCTGCCACAGCGCAATTCTTAAATTCGGACTTCGATCAGGCCAATCCTGTATACGGACGCAAGCTCGATAGCGACGGGTACGTGTTTAACGTGACAACTTTCCGCAACCTGGCCATGGGTCACGGCAACTGGCGAGCATTCGGCTCGCTGGTCTACGCTGACATCAACTCCGACGTCGATTTTCACGATGCCTCGGCCTTTGGCGTGAACCTGGGGCTGGCCTACTTCTTTGGTCATAAATAATTTGCTTGTCCCGAACACTGTCGGGGCCCCCGGATTACAGTACTAAATGAACGCTCCACCGAGCCCGCAGCAAAGAGGAAAAAGAAATGCAGAAACTGAACCTGAAAGTTTTGACCGCAGCGCTTGCCCTCGCCCTCAACTTCGCGATGCCGGCGGCTGCTCAGGACGCCGACGGGCCGATCCTGTTCACCAACGTCAATGTCTTTGACGGGGTGAACGAAGCCCTGATCGAGAATGCCAATGTCGTGGTGACGGGCAACAAGATCACCGCAGTTTCGACCGAACCGCTTGCTGTCGCGGGTGGCACGGTGATCGACGGCGGCGGGCGCACGCTGATGCCCGGACTTATCGATGCCCATGTTCATCTGTCGTTGAACATGAATTTTTTGGTCATGTTCAACCAGCTGCCTGATTACGTTGCGGCGCGAACCCTGGCTGAAGCGAAGAACACCTTGATGCGCGGCTTTACCAGTGTTCGAGACACCGGGGGGCAGGTTTTGGGCGCCAAGAAGGCCATCGATGAAGGTTACTTCCCCGGACCACGCATCTGGGCCTCCGGCGCCGGAATCGGCATGACCGCAGGGCATGGCGATCTGAGGCCGCCGACACAGCGACCGCGTCAGTTGGGCGGCCCTGCGTGGACCGAGGGCGAGTACAACGGGGGTACCGTGATCGCCGATGGCGTGCCCGAGGTGCTGAGCGCCGCGCGTCTTCAGATGCGCCAGGGGGCAGCCTTCCTGAAGATGTTCACCAGCGGGGCGGTGAGCGGCATGTATGATCCGCTGGACATAGGCGAGTACTCGTTCGAGGAGATCAAGGCGGCCGCGGAAGAGGCCAAGCGATGGAATACGTACCTCGCTGTCCACAGCTACAACGACAAGGGCACGCGCCTGGCATTGGAAGCCGGTGCGATGGCCATAGATCATGGCAACCTGATGACTGAAGAGACGATGAAGTTGCTGGTGGAGAAAGGCGCCTTCTTGAACACCCAGACCGGTGTATTTCTGTCTGATCCACCGGACAATTGGAGTGAAGGCAGTAAGAGTCGACAAAGACAGGCTAAAGAAGGTCTCGACAACATGATGAAGCTGGCCAAGAAGTACAAAGCCAAAATCACTATTGGGAGCGATTTCGTCGACAACGCTGAACAGAAAAAAGAGCAATCCTATGAACTGACCAATCGATTGAAATGGTTCACGGCTGCCGAAATCCTCAACCAGGCGACGGCCGGCAACGCCGAGATCCTGTACTTGAGCGGTCCGCGCAATCCCTATCCGGGCAAGCTGGGCGTAATCGAGGAAGGCGCATTAGCCGACATTCTTTTGGTCAACGGTAATCCGCTGGAAGACCTAACCCTCTTCCATGACCCTGAAAAGAACCTCGCGCTGATCATGAAAGATGGGAAAATTTATAAAAACACTTTGAACTAAATATCTGCGTTCATAGAACGCAGACTTGCCTTATGCCCCCTATAAGGGGGCAGTAATGCCAGCCTTCTGAGAAGGCTGGCTCGAGTCGTGCCATTACTCATCATCTGCTCAGATTCATCTGGATTTGGCGCTGTTCCTGCTTCTCCTGATACTTTACATACTTGCGTATCATGTCCGCATCTAACCCCACCGTATCGACGCAATAGCCCTTCGCCCAGAAATGGTTTCCCCAATAAGGCCTCTGCTTCAGATACGGAAATCTCGTGAACAACCTCAGGGCACTTTTCCCCTTCACTACACCCATCAATCGGGATATCGATACTTTCGGCGGCACCTTCACCAATAGATGAACGTGATCCTGCTGCACATTCAGTTCTACCACCTGGCAACCGATTCTGCTGCTGTAGACTTGAATGCAATTGTTCACCTCCCGCGCTATATCACCCTTCAGTACCCTGAATCGGTACTTGGGAACCCATACAATATGGTACTGGCAATGCCAGAGTACATGCGTTAACTTCTCAAAACGGCTCATCGTTATTTCTCCTTAGTTCAGTTGTCGGCACAACTCAACTTGGAGATATAGCATGGGCCGTTCCTTTCGTAACAGGCCGAGCCTGTCACTCATGACCACGTCCTAAGGACGTGGGTTTCTACGCTAAACTAAAACATCGTATAGATAGCAACCAAAGCTCATGAAACGCAGAAAATTTATTTCGCTAGCCGGGTCTGCAGGTGTTGCTGCAGCATCAACACCCTTGTTTGCGCTAACGGGGAAAAGTGAGAGGGAAATGACAAGTTCAAAAAAATTGAGAGTCTCCTATGTTGGTTTTTTCCATGAAACCAACACCTACCTCACCGAAGGCATGGGCGAAACCACGCTGGACAGAATGCGCGTTTTCCGCGGCGATCAGATCAAGAAGCAGATAAAAGGGACTGCCATTGGTGGGGCAGTGGATGTCTGCGAGGAAGAGGGCTGGGAACTGCTCCCGGGGGTCATGTTCTATGTAGACTGGTGCTTTAGCACGGTGAACGATCAGGCCTGGAAAGATGCGAAAAAGGACATCTTGGGCACGCTGAAAACACAGTTACCGATGGACATCGTTTACCTCTCTGTTCACGGTGCCGGCATGGTGAATAGCACGCCCGATCTTGAAGGAGACTTGGCGGAGTCAGTCAGAAAACTCGTAGGAAAGGACACGATGATCGTCTGGTCGGGCGATCTGCATGGCAAGATCACCGATAAAATGGTGGACAACATGAATTTCTTCAGTGCCTGCAAACAATATCCTCATATGGATATGAATGCATGTGCACGTGATGCCATGTATCGCGGCGCTGCAATCCTGGCAGGAGAATCGCATCCTACGCCCGCCTATCGCAAAGTGCCCCTGATGATGGGGATGAGCAATACCGAAGAGGAGGGCACCTTTGCAAATCGACTTAAAGAAAAGTGCATTGAAATAGAAAAGCGGCCCGGTGTTCTCAACTGCTCTGTGATGCATGGTTTCCCATACCAGGACAGCAATTTTTGTGGCGTGTACCCGATGGTCACGACCGAAAATAACCTCGAGCTGGCACAACAACTGGTGGACGAACTGGCGCAGTGGATATGGGATCACCGGAAAGAGTCCATCATCCCCTTAGAACCTTTGGATAAAACTATGGGCTCTGTGCTGGTCATGCTCGAGAGGGACGGCCACTATGTTCGTGAATTGCCAACGAAAGGCGATGTCATCGACCATACCCCGATCGTGATTGGGGACGCTGCGGATAATCCGGGTGGCGGAGCCGGCGGTGGCGGCACCCACCTGCTGAAGGCCCTTATGGAGACCAAAGGCTTGGGGAAAGTCGCTTTCATGTCCATACACGATCCGGAAACCGCAAAGGCCGCAGTCGCCGCCGGTGTCGGAGCGACAATCGATGTGGACCTCGGTGGCAAATTTGAGAAATTGGCGGGCGAACCGATCAAGACCAAAGCCTATGTCAAGTCCCTTTCGGATGGGAATGAGATCGTTCGCGGGGGGACCGCTTTCAACGGCCCATTCCAGCTTGGCCCTACCGCCAGGTTGGTCATCGAAGCCGAGAATACGGTGGATGTCATCGTTATTTCCGGCCTATGCCAGACCTACGATGATACGCAGGGACGGCCACATGGCATCATCATTCAGGAATATGACGTCATCGGTGTCAAAAGCGGGATGCACTTTCGAGCGTTCTATGAAAACTTCACCGACAAGTTGTTGATCGCTGATGTTCCCGGAACCACCAGTCGCGATATTACGCTTTTCGAGCACACCCAGTTAACGTATCCCATTTACCCTCTCGATGAAAACGCAAAGTTTAGTATTGTGGGTTAGCGAACATATCAAAAAACACTTTTCACTAAGATGCTGGTTAGTAATGTTTCGAGCCCTGTCCAAGCTACGGCATTAGAGGTCTATGGCAAAAACCCAAGACACTTGTAGATCAATCGGTGCTCTCGCGTCAGACAAAGAAGGCATGATGCACAATGCTTTTCAGTAAACTTATGGATAGACTCAGGATAGCCAGGATATATCGTGGCAAAAGGCTTCGGAACGTGGGCCAGGTTGGTGGCACGGTGTTTGAGGGCAAGTTGCATCCCGCTAAGACAAGCTTATCGAGTATACAATGTTCTATGCATACGTTCTGAGTGATGCTCGCGGCCGATCTGATGGATGGACTCTTGCAAGCGATGCGGCGTTATCGTCGCACACTTGCTGGCGGTCTCAGTCCCGAAACTGGAGCCTGATGATTTGTTTCTTTATTACATGTCGTAAAATGTCACTTCGAGGCATGGTTGCATTTGCTCTTCTTTGGGCTGCTGCTCCACTGCTTCACGCGCAGGACAGCGCCAGGGAACTCGCCGGTCCAGCCGCGGTGAGCTCCCAGCTTGCGGCAGACGAAATAGACAAGCCTGATCTTCTCGGAGTTGACCTGCAGAACGACATTGACTCGTGGAAGACGGGTGTGAAGGAACGGACCGGTCTGACTTTCGGGATTGACTATACGTCACTGGGACTGGTCGCGACCGACAGTATTGGTGCCAGCACTGCGGCAAGCGGGGTCTTCCGTGGCTATGGCAATTGGGAGCTGTTCAATCGCGGTAAGAAGAACAACGGTAGCCTCGTCTTTAAATTCGAACACCGCCATGCCTACACCGACCAGGCTCCAGGAGCTTTCGCCGACGAGCTTGGTTACGCCGGGGTCACCAGCGTAGGATTCAACGATCAGGGATTCAGGGCTACCCACCTGTTCTGGAGTCAGCTGTTTGGTGGCGGGCGTGGAGCTCTCAACATCGGTTTCCTGGACACCAGCGACTACGTCGACGTTTACCCGCTTGCCAGTCCGTGGACCCGCTTCACCAACAACGCCTTCCTGAATGGATCCGGAGCCATGGGCGGCATCCCTGACGGTGCTCTCGGCGCCGTTGTCGCGGGATTCCTGACAGACCACCTCTACCTCGGGGGACTAATCGCCGATGCTAATGGCGATGCCACCAATCTCGGCGATGGATTTGACAGCTTGGTCAATGACTTTGAGACCTTCAAGTCGCTTGAGTTGGGCTGGGCTTCCAGTCGAGAGGAAGTGATCCTCAACAACGCGCACGTCACACTCTGGCAAGTCGACGAGCGCAGCCGCGCCGGAACTCCCGACGGCTGGGGCATCAGCGCCTCGATCACAACAAGCGCCGATAGCGGCTTCACGCAGTTTCTACGGGCCGGATGGGCGGACGATGGGGACAGCCCCTACGAAGCCTCGCTCAGCACCGGTTTTGACTTTACCTGGAACCCGGGACATTCCGTGTTCGGTGTCGGATTGAACTGGAATCGTCCCAACCCTTCCGTCTACGGAACGAATCTCGGCGACCAGTATTCCCTCGAACTTTTCCAGCATCTTCAACTCACTCAGGAAATCGCGCTTACGCCAAGTGTCCAGGTCATCCGGAATCCAGCCCTCAATGCAACTGACGACTGGAGCACCTTTTTCGGCCTCCGCCTGAGAGCCGCATTGTGATTCAGTTCAAAAACAAACCACCATCCATGTCACGAAAAAAATGAGAGAAATCAGATGAAAAGACACACATCATTGTTGGCAGGACTGGCGTTCGCATTGACGGGTTCGGGCCTTTCAGCGCAGGAGGAGCAGAGCAATGAGGAGATCGCGCGAGAGCTGGCTAATCCCAACACCACCCTTGGTACTCTCAATTTTAACTTGGACTACACAAGCTATAAGGGCGATCTGCCCGGGGCCGACGGTCAGGAGGCATACCGCGTCAGCTTCCAGCCCGTGCTGCCTTACCCGCTGGCGGAAGGAGTGAACCTCTTCGTTCGTCCCAACATTCCAGTATTGTATAAGCAGCCGATTCCACGGGTTGGCGGCGCTGATGTTTTTCCTACAGAAGACGGCCAGTTCGGTATTCTGTCCGGGGCATTCAACGATTCTGATGTAGAACTGGGTGACATCGGTTTTGACGTGGCTATCGGTAAAACACTGCCCAGCAAACTGGTCCTGGTCGGTGGCGTGGTGGGGACCCTGGATACTGCCACCGACGATGCCGTCGGCCTGGGTCAGTATCTGTTGGGGCCCGAGGCGGCTGTCGCCCAGATCTTCGATTGGGGTGTTCTCGGTCTGCTGGTAACTCATCAATGGGACGTGGGTGGTAACGATGACTTCGACACCAGTATCACGGGGGGGCAGTATTTCTATGTCGTGAACCTGAGCGACGGCTGGCAAATTACCGGTTCACCTACTTTCAGCTACAACCATGAGGCGTCGCCTGGAGAGGAGAAATGGACCCTGCCGGTTGGAGTCGGATTTTCCAAGACCACCCGCTTTGGCAAAACCCCCTGGAAGTTGAGCCTGCAGTATTGGCAATTCGTAAAGCAGGCTGACAGTCTTGGGCCTGACTTCCAGATTCGCTTTTCTCTGGGTCCCGTGGTTCCACTTCCCTGGTAGGAGGTCTTGCGATGAAGAATAACAACCCGAGTCCACACGCCTGGATGTCACGGCTGGCGTCAGTCAATCTGAATCTTTCTACCGAACGGCAGGAGCAGTCGATGAAAATGAAATTTCGAGCACCTCAGTTTGCCGCTTGGGCTCTGGCTTTGCTGATTGCCAGCCCTGTAGTTGCACCCTCGCCAGTATTGGCAAGCGATCTGGATAGGTGCATGCTAAAGGCCATTGCCTCTGCGGACGAGTCGACCAGCATTGGGGAACTTCGCAAGGCTTGTGCGACTGCCCTGGACAGAGTGTCTATAGAAGAAGAGAAAGTTCTAACGTCTTTGCCTGTATACGAACAACAGGACGTTATTGCTTCTCGCTACGAAGTTGAGTCGGAAATCGAGGAGCGTCCCTTCGCTATCACGGCGAACCTGCCCAACTACATCCTGTACACGGTCATGGACCAACCCAACCAAGCCCCGTTTGAAGACCAGACCGACTCAGTGGATCCAGTGCAGGACGATGAAATGCAGTTTCAGGTCAGCATAAAGGCGCCAGTATGGCGGCAAATGTTCGGAACCAATTTCGACACATTCGTTTCTTACACTTCCAGGTCTTACTGGCAGTTGTTCAATGACGAATTTTCTGCGCCGTTTCGCGAGACGAATTATGAACCGGAGGTTTTCGTGCGAGACTTCAGCGAATACGATTTACTGGGCTTAAAGATTGCCGGGTGGTCACTGGGCTTCAACCACCAGTCGAACGGGCAGAGCCAGCGGTATTCCAGGAGTTGGAATCGCATAATGGCCAAAAGCGCTATCTCCATCACCGACGATCTGGGGGTTCTTGCCAGGGCCTGGTACCGGATTCCTGAAGACGAGGAGGACGACGACAACCCCGGAATGCATCGCTACTACGGATACGGTGATCTGCGCGCGGTCTGGGCACCGAATCGCAATACGGTTACCGCAATGCTGCGGCCCGGTACGCAGGAGACGTCCTTCGAGCTGACCTGGAGCTACCCCATCAGCAAAGTATTTCGCATCTACGCACAATACTATAATGGCTATGGCGAGAGCCTGCTGGACTACGATTACGATATGGAGCGTTTTGGCATCGGTATTGCGATGAATGACTACCTTCAACGCTTCTAATCACCGACAATGAAAACAAGAGAATTCGCGTTTCTACAATACCAGTCCACTCGCCCCCGGGGAGTGCCTGCATATTGGGAACGCAATAATTATTCCTGAGCACAAAAGACGTGCAAGGAGCTGGTGTGTCCGTCAACGTTTATCAGCTTTGGCTGCTTCACGGTAATGTGTCATGAAGAATTTCCTGGCGATGTTGATACCCTGTGTATTGTTTCCGTTTCTGGCGGTGTTGGCGCCCGCCGTCTATGCCGCCGATACCCAATTCCCACTGAAACCGCCTGATCTATCCAGTCCCAGGGCGACGCTGAATACCTTTCTGACGACGTCCGATGAACTTTCAGATCTTCTTCTTGAGGAGTACCGTGGAGTCCCTACACGCGCGGGTTATTTTCGTAAGCTTGAGTTTGAGCGGGATCTGGAAAGAATGCTTGACTTGAGTGCCGTTCCACCAGCGGCCCGTCGCGAGTTGGGTCGTGATGCTATTCATCACCTGTACGATGTTCTTTCTCGAATTGAGCTGCCAACCTGGGATCAAATACCCGATGCGTCGGTGTTTGCAGAAGCCGACGACGAGGAGGCAAAGAGTATTGGGCGGCGGATTAGCTGGACTATTCCTAATACAGAAATTACTTTGGAGCGCGTTGCTGATGGACCGAGGGCAGGGGAGTTCGTTTTCAGTAGCTTGACTGTGGCTCGGGTGCGAGAGTTTTACGACAATGTCGGCGGTTTGCCATATCGTCGAGACGTTCCGCTGAAAAACTACGCTCAGATGCGATCCTACCTCGCTATGGGCGGCTGGATGATTCCATCCAGTTTTATTGAAGCCATGCCGAAGTGGCTAAAATACACGATATCACTGCTGTCCCATAAATCAGACATAAAAAAGGCTTGAATCTCAACAAGTTGGTACAATGGAAGTGCGAACAAACACTGTAAAACTCGGGAGATTCAAGCCTTGGCACATCATAATACG